>DASVGG010000125.1:0-15944 GCA_036379655.1 Pyrinomonadaceae bacterium | reverse complement strand
TCGAAGTGTTCTACAACCGAGAGCGGCGGCACTCGGCGCTCGGCTACCTCAGCCCGACGGAATATGAAGCGCGGCACGCCGCCGCGCGGACGCTGCCACAGGCAGCTTAACCACGGTGTCCACTAAACCGGGTGAAGGTCAGTTCGTTGCGATCATACCAGGTAAAGATACCCTTTAAATATCAGTCACCGAATACCGAGTTGGGTCATCGTGAATCATGAAGGGTGATCTTTCCGTGTTCATTGAGGGTGACAGTAAGAGAGAGAGCTGTATCAGCCGGGTCATCGCCGGATAAATAAAAGTTTCGCTGCTCTCGGTCAGATATTACTCATCCGGCGGTAGCGCCCGTTCCCCGCGAAGATGTGCTCGACGACTCAGCGGCGTGGCAGTATCGTCCAGAGCCTCTCCAGAGGAGTCGCATAGACAGGGTGCTCTTCGAAACCTTATTTCCCCCGAACAACTCTTTGCGATGGAACCATTGATCCCATCCGAAACCTTGGGACAACTGACAGCTATTTGAGGCTCAAACGTCTGGAGTCCCCGTAAAGGTTATAGCCAGCCCAATGAACAGGGCTTGAGGTATCGAGGGCGTGTTCGTCGGGCAGCAGTTTTTTAGCCAGGCAACTCAACTGCGTGCGGCGTAGGGCCTCGTCCAGGTTATGTGTGAGAGCGTTTTCATAAAAGCGCCGTGCGAAAGCAACAGCCAAACGGTCGTTCACCCTCCAAAGGTGCCCCAGAACACTCTGCACGCCGGCACGCCAGAGGGTTTCCGGCAAACTGATGATCCAACGGCCCGGTAGGATGAAGTTATCAGCAGACCAGCAGAAAGATAGACCCATGTGCCGTAACCCCGCCAGATCCAGCGCGGAGAGTTCTCGCAGCGACAGAATCTCCGCCCGGCCGGACGAAGGGACGAGCACCAGGCCGGAAGCATCGGGCTGGTCGGGCTCGAAGATTCCGTGACACGCCATGTGGACGAAGGTCGCGCCGGGCAGTTGCTTGAGCACAGCCTCCCGCGTCGCCTCTTCGTCCTCCAGTATCGTCGTCGGCAGTGGCCGCTGCGACAACCAACCTTTCAGACTATTCACCTCCTCGCTCACTCCCGCCAGCCGCGGAAAGATTTTCCCGTCGGCGGCGACGCCTCTCTTAGACACGCCCACGACGAGCGCGCGTCCAACGTCGCGGCCCCGTGCCGGTCGCCGCGTCGCGCCGGACTCGAAGGAGAGCGAGAGGGCGTAGTGTTTGACGAGGAATTCATCTTTGTGGATGAGCGCCGCGAAGGGAAAACCGTGAAGGCTATCGTCGGGGACGAGGGTGAGGGCGCGCACGCGCCTCGGCAGCGCGCCCAGGAGAGTGCCGATGCCCAGCGTCTCCGACATCTCCCGCAGAATCTTCATGGCCCTGTCGGGAGGCTCCGCCTCCGCGTCCGCGAGGAAGAAGTCGCGCTTGACTCCGACCACAGAGGCGAAGTAGTCGGGGTCCACTTCGCCGGGCGCGGCACCCTCCGCGGACTCGCCGCGGCTCCGCGTGCGAGCCCTGCCCACGAGCGTGTGCCACTGACGCGCTAGCTCGCGCACCTTGATGCGCGAAACCTTCAGCACCTCAAAGTCCAGGTGGAGCCAACGCATCTGTGCGACCAGGAGACGGTCGGGCAGGACGAGGAAGGAGAAGGTCGCGCGCTTGCGCGGGTGCGCCCACAGGCGGCTCCAGAGTGTTTCGTCGTCCGCGGCCTGTTCGCCCGGCACGTCGCCGACCCGTTCCTGCTTGGCGAGCGCGTCCTTGTAACGGTCTATGTGTCTCAACAAGGCGTACAGCCGCTTCATCATCTCCCAGCGGCGGAGCGGCCGCGTGAGCCACGGAGCCGCCGCCGCCGCCGCCTTCAGCACACTCAACTGGTCTAGCTCACCCGCGATGTACTCCTCGTCGGCCGTCCACTTATTGAGCAGGAACACAGCCCTGTGCTCCAGGGGCAGCGTCGCGGTCATCCGCGCGAGGAGTTCGGCGTTCTCCCGCTCCAGTTCTCTCCTGAGGGCGTCGGGGCGGCCGAGCCTCGCCCGGCACCAGCCGAGCACGCGCTGCGCCTGCCACCGCTCCGGAATCAGCCCCGACTCGCTCAACTCGACGCGGCACTCGGCCAGCCTGCGCTCGGCCTGTGTCAGGTCGCCCGTGAAGTACGACAGGACGCCCCCCATGACGCGCAGACGCAGCCGGATCAGCGCCGAGTCGGACGCGTCGAAGATATGCCTAATGTCAGAGTAGATTTGCGCCGCCCGGTTCGCGTCGCCGAGGCCGAGGTGCCACTGGAAGGCGAGGGCGTGGTCTTCAAAGAATGAGAGATAGTTGGCCGACTGCGGAACGTCGAGCGGGTCGGACGGTGGCAGACCTTCCCGCCCGCCTGTCGGCACCGCCTCCGGCCGGGTGTCGCCGCGCCGGCCGGCCGGTACGTCGTCTGACGAGGAACGACTCCTCGCCGCGGCGAGTTTTAACAGAAAGTAGGAATGCTGGGCGGCCGAAGCTTCGCCGAGCTGCTCGGCCCTCTTCGCCGTCGCCAGGAGCAGCTCTCTGGCGAGGCCGGTGTGGTTCAGGAGGATTAGGACGTGCGAGAGGTTGAGCGCGGCAGTAAGCCCCGGCCGCTCGAAGCATTGCGCGTGGCAGATAACCAGAATCCTTTTGAACTGTTCATGCGCGTCCCCGTAGTCGCCGCACAGCATCGAGTGCTTACCCTTCAGCTCCAGCCAGCGGACGTAGAGGCCGGGGTTCGCGCGCGCGTCCAGCTTCGGCCCGAGGCGCTCCAGCTCGCCGCGCGCCTCTCCCAACTCACCTTTTTCGAGCAGCGCCGCGGCGGCGGCGAGCCTCAACGGCAATGCCATGCGGCGGGCGTGCGGATGGGCACCGTCGCCCGTGTGCTTGAGACCTTGTTCGAAAGCGCACAGGGCGCTGGCGTACTGCCCGAGTCCGGCCAGCAGCCAGCCCATCACGTGGTACAGGCGCGAGAGCAGGATGGCGCAGTCGGCATCCGTCGCCCCCGGCCAACTTCTTTTCCTTTGCGCCTCCCAGCGGATAAGGCCGGGAGGCGTGAAGTCTATCTCGTCAATCTCGCCGATCCTCGCGCTCATGGCGCGGAGCAGCCGGTTGGCCTCCCTCAACCTGCCGCGCCCGAGCGAGAGGTGGACATGCTTGAGCGTGGCATAGTCCGCGCCGACGTAGTTCCCGACCTGCTCCATTTGGGAAGTCATGGCGTCGAGCAGGTCATCGGCCGCGTCGAGGTGGCCCAGCAGCGCAGCCAGGTCGGCCATCCGCTCGATGATGGTGAGGTCGGCGGCGGTCAACTCCGAAAGACCGCCGCCGACCAGCATCTGCCCCAAGCGCGCTTCGAGGATGCCGACGTAGCCGTCGAGCGCGTCGGCGTACCTCCCGCTCAGTCGCAGCCCTTCGGCCGCAGAGAACGCCGCCTGAACCTCCTCGAAGGTGTCGAGACTCATCCGTTTCCTACTGCGATACGGGGGCGCCCTGGCCCTCCGAAATCAGGAGGATCGTCCGGCCCCTGACCAGCTCCTCACACTCCGTCTCGTCGTCATCGTCGTCGTCGTCCACACAGGCGAAGACCGGCCGGTGGGCGCGGACGCGAATCGGCTGTCTGGCAGTCGGAGTGTCATAGCGGATGTGGCCTTTCAGGACGTACCGCCTGCCGCCGCCGCCGCTGACGCCGCCGTTGTCGTAGACGGCCGACGGCCTGAAGTTGTCGGCGCCGCCGGGCGGCAGGCGCGAGCCGCGGCCCAGCCCGCCGGTGATGAGCTGGTTGATCGTGTTGGTCAAGTTCGCGGGCGACCAGTCGGCGTCCGCGACGGACAAAGAGTCCAGGACATAAACATCGACTTCGTGCGTGATCGCGTCGCTCGCGGACACGGGCACCGCATCCTGAACTTTGACGCCGTGCCGCAGCTCGTAGCTCGTGCCGTTCCGCGCGAAGGTGAGGTCCGGCCCGAAGTAGTCGCGCAGCCGGCTGTTCACTTCGTCGAGGAAGGCGGTACGGTTATCACCCGTCGCGCGGGCCAGCGCGCCCAGCTCATCGGTCGCGGTCGTGGCCATGCCCTGCTTCAGGCGCGAAATGGCCCTCAGCACTTTCAGTCTCGGCTCGCTTCCGTTCGCGCCGATGAGCGTGGACAGTTGGCGTTCCGCCTCGCGGTAGTGCCCGGACTCGATGAGGCGCGAGGCGTACGACGCCTCTTCGACGAGGCTGTTGCCCTGGGGGGGGTCGGCCGTGTCGTACTCGAAGGCGGCGCGAGAGATTTTGGCCTTCTCGCTGATCCTCTGCACGTCGGCCGGCTTGAGCTGTTCGGCGACCCAGGCCGGGTTACCCTCCAGCGCCGGCGGCAGGCCGTTCCGGCCGACGTAGAGCGTCTTGGTGGCCGGGTCAACTTTCGCGTTGATGACTTGCCCCTGGCTCTTGATGGTCACGGGCACCGCGTCGGCCGGCGGGTTGCCTGCGTGGGTCTGAACTTTCATCCCCTCCGCGACGCCCTTCACGCCGACCACGTCCCGCTCGACGGGCTGAATCTTGAGGCCGCGTCCTCCCGCGCTCAATTGCCGCTGCGCTTCATTCTTATCGATCCAGCCGAGGAGGAAAGTGCGCGACTCCCCGTCCGGGTCGGGGGCGCCGATGGCGACCTTCGGGGGCCCGCCCGGCGGCGGCGTGTTGCCCCCTCCGCCCGCTTCGACCTTCATCCAACGCTCGGAGTCCTTCATCTTGACGAGGAACGGCCCCCCGTCGCCGAGCTGATAGGCGGCCTCGACGCGCGGGTCGAGGGCGAGCATTTCGGCGGGCCTGGGGTGGCGGCTCAGGCGCCGCGCCATCGCCTGCCCGACTTCCGCGTCGCGGCCCCGCCAGCCGACCCTGAAGGCACCCTGCGAGCGTTCGACGTTGAGGCTGCCGACGGGCACTTCGCCCGCCCCGACCTCGACCTTAAACCCGGCGGGCTCGGAGCGGACAGTCTGGCGCAGCGGCACGTTGCCAAGTTCGCCGGACGTGCTGCGCAGCCTCACGTCCGGCTTCGCCGTGATGGTGACAGCCTGATGGCCGGGACCTGACTCCGCGAAGCTGTAGGTGATGCCCTCTTTCGTCTCCAGGGAGAGGGGTTTCCCGTCGGCCTTGGGCCGGGAGCCGACGATGGACGGGCGGCGGAACTCCGTCTTCACATTAACGTCGCGCACCTGCGCGATGCGCTCGCGGACGAGCCCCTTGCGGGCGAGTGACACGCCGCCGCTGAGAGTCTTGGGCGCGCCGTACTGGTAGAAGGGTTTGGAGAAAAGGAGCGGCATCGCCTCAGTGCTTGAGCCGTTGAAGCCGCGCGCGAAGAAGTTGATCTCGTCCCACTGCTGGAACTTGAGCTCGGGGTGTTGGCGCACCCAATCGGGGAACCAGTTCGTGCGCTTGACGGGGACGCCGGCGAGGAAGCCGAGCTGGTTGCCCTTGCCCACGTCGTTGAGCCAGCCGATGAGGAGGCTCCACTTCATGACCTCGTCGAGCCTTTGATACTCGGGCTCGTAGCGGGCGATCTCCTCGTAGTGGTCGTCCCACCAGTCGAGGAAAGCGCCCGAATTGGTGGCTGCGGCCGACTCGACGCCGGGGTTGAAAGTGCTGGAGGAGGCGGAGTAAACGCGCGTCACCCTAGACCCCAGGAGCAGCCCCTGCCCGTCCGCCGACACCTGGTAGCCCTTATCCTGCGGGCCGAACCAGAGCCGCGTCTTGGTCAACTCTTTGAGTTCGTTCTCGAACACGGGGGAGACGATAGTCTCCGTCAGCGCCCGGAACCCTTTAACGACCGAAGAAGGCGAGCTCTCGTGGTGGTAATCCATGGCCCAGAGCTTCGCCAACAGGTCGGTGTAGAAGAGGACCATGCCGACTTCCGTGCCCTGGAGGTCGCCGTCGTAGCGCGCCTGCTGGAAGGTGTAGCCCTCCCTGACGACGGAGTTAAAGAGGTTGGCGAGCCACTCGTCGCCCGAAGCCACGAGCCGGCCGAGCAGCCTCATCAGCGGGCCGGCATCGCGCGTGACGAGCCCCTGCCTCGCCTGGTTGACCTGGGCGAGGGTGAAGCCGCTCCCCTTTTCGCGGCTCATCTTCCGCAGCGTGGGCGCGAGGGTCGCGTCGAAGAAGCGCAGCAACTCGTCGAATTTGTAGGACGGGTCGAGCGAGAAGCCGCTGCCGCTGACCATCCGTGGCGCCCGCTTCTCCCGGGCAACGGCCGCGGCAAGCTGTCCCTCCTCCCTCTTCAACCTGGCTTCGAGCTGCGCCTTCTCCTGTCCGTACTGCTGCAAGGTGGCTTTCGAGACGAGCTGGCCCATGTAAGGTGACCACCGGGCTTCAAAGGCTTGCCACGCCTTGTCCCGTCGCTTGTAAAACTCGTCGATCCGGCGCGTCAGGTCGTCACGCGACTGTTCGCGCTCGGCGATTTTGGCCTCGGACTGCCAGAGCGCGGCCACGTCCTCGACCCGCAGGCCGCGGTGCGTGGTGGCCTTGTATTTCCTCCCGCCGAGGGTGACGCCGCCGCCAGCGTTCTGGCGCGCGGTCGTGATCTCGTCAATCGCGCCCATGAACTGCGTGAACTCCGCGAGGGTGTTGATGGTCGCTTCCGTGTAGCCGTAGGCGGGCGAGAATATCTCCCGCGCGCTGACGTACCCGCGGCGGGTGAGCGAGGCCACGCGGTTCGGCAGGTCGATCTTGTACTCGAAGACAAGCAGCCGGCCGGGCGTGTTGCCGGAGTCCTTACGGCGCTCGTCGGCGACCTGCGCGATGAGGTCGGCCTGCTCCGCCGCGCTCTTGCCGGCCGGGACGAGTGCGACCACGTCCGTCTCGTTAATCTGTGTGGAGCGCGTCTCGCCGTACTCCAGGTTGCCCAAGGGGCGCAGGTAGCGGCAGCCGATGACCGGGCGGTCGAACGTCAGCTCGCCGATGCGCTCGGGCGGCACGTCGGCGGCGGAGAGCGCCGTGAGGAGCAGCCAGTGTCGAAGCTGGTCGCGCTTTTCTCGTTGGCTGAACTCGCAGAAGGAGTCTTCGTCGAAGTCGAACACGACCGGGATGGTCTCTCCCGTGGCGGAGGAGCCGCCGCCCAATGCACGCGCGCGGGGAAACGCACGCCCCTGAGCGGAGGCCATGTGCGGGAACGAGGTGAACAGGATCGCACAAGCGAGACCAAGGGCGCTGAGTACCCTGAGAACGTTTTTCATGATTTACCACCTCACATCTGCCCGACTTTAGGCCGGGTGCGGTTGGGTTCCGTGGTGAACGATGCGCCGAACGGGCGCGGAACAATCTGCCCGAATCGGCTCCGCTTGCGACACTGCTGAGAGAAGGCCCGGCCGCGTGTTTGCGTCTCCGGCCAGTTAGGCGCGGGGACAGGAGCCTTTAACCTTTTATGAAGGCGTTGGCGGAAAGTTACAGACGTGGGCGCGCCAACAGCAGCCCCGTGCGGCGTAACTCAAACCCGGCGCACGGTCATCTCCACCGCCGCCGTCGCCCAGTCGGTGAAGGCGCATACGAGCTCGGCGTCGCGCGCCGTCGCCTCGCCGGCAGCGTACATCGCGAGCAGTTCTTCGAGGCTGTTTACGGGCGCCCTCAAGGCCGCCCCCGGCCCCGGCGGCGCGTCCAGCGGCGGAAGCTCCAGCCAGCGAAAACTGGTGGGCTCGACCGTGGCGAAGACCTTAAACACGTCCGTCCCGTCGTCGTAGGAGGCCGGGAGGGCGGCCCGCAGCGTGAGCACCTGTTCCTGGCCGGGCTCGAATGGCTCGAAGTCCTGGAAGGCCGGGAAGAGCTGCTTGATGCTCCAGTTGGGTCGCAGGTCAAGGATGGTGATGTTGAGCGCGCGGTTCGAATTGTTCTTCAGGCGCAGGAACAGCCACTCGCCCGGCCTGAGCGTCGGCGTGTGGCCCGGCGCGTCGAGGGGCCGCGCCTGCTCGCCGGGGGCCGGGGTCGTCGCCTTTCTGCTCGCCTCGCAGATGAGCGCCTGCGCGAGGCCCGAAGAGAGTTCGTCGTTATCGATAAGCCGGACGTTGCGATACTTCGTGAGGTGTATAAGCCTGCTAAGCAACTTGGACGGCGAGGCGGGGTCCGCGACCTTCAGCCCCGGCCCAAGACGCGGGATGACGTTCCCGAGCGGGTCCCACAACTCGTACTCGGCGGCGGCGTTGACGACGACCTGAAAGTCCGAGGCTTCGCCCAGCCCGGCCCGCAGCAGCCAGCCGTCCCGCTCCCGCGCCAGCAGGCTTTCGACCTGACCGAGCGCGGCGTCTTGGTCCACCCCCGACGGCAGCTCCTCGTTACGCACGAACGTCACCCGCCCCTTCGGGTTGAAGGCGCCGACATCGAGCAGGACCGCCTGCGCGCCCGCCTCGATGCCGGCGGCGTCACGCCCCCCGCTGACGGCGGCCCAGGAACTGGTCGTCCCCGGCGTTTCGACCTCCACGACCGCCAGCCGCTCCTCGACCTTCGTATAGTCGGCCGCGCCGGGGGCGTAGACGGCGAATCTAGCCCCTACGCCGACCCCCTGCGCCACACCCGTGCTCAACCGAACTCTCTGCTGCTCCGGGTCCGCCTCCAGCACGTTGACGGAGGGCTGGGGCCGCAGGCGCTCGCTCCCGAACACGACTCGGTCCGCCTCGCCCTGTAGCTGCGGCGTCTGCTGGCTGAACATGGCATGAACCTTGGCGACGATGCGGTTATGAAGCATGCGGTAGGTGAGCTGAGGCCCCGTCTGCCTGAGCGAGTCGAGCAGCCAATACGTGAGCGCGCCGCTCTTCGCGCCGCCGTCGAAGGCGTACTCGTGCGCCCCTTCGAAAGAGCGGCAGGCCGCGAGCAGGACGTAACCCGCGGGTTCCGGCACCCAACCGCCGCCCGGCTTGATAGCAGATGGCATCTCGGGCAGCAGGCCCCGCCAAGAGGCCAGCAACTCCGCCTTCGACGCGACCAGGCTCTCCGTCGAGCGCGGCGTGATATCGACCTCGCTCGCCCCGCGCACGGTCATTCTGCGCAGGGTCGCACCGCCGTCGCCGCGCGTCGCGCTGCCGGAGTGGCAGCTGTCGAGCACAACCGTGACGACGAGCCGTGCGTCCACCATCGTTTTCAGCAGGTGGGTGAGCTCGACATCACGCAGGTACCTCGCCTCCGGCCTGCAAATGTCCGTCGGGACCAGCGCCTCGTCCAGGCCCGTCTTGCCCTTCAACTCCGGGAACATCGTCTTCGTTCGCCCGCCGTGGCCCGAGTAATGGACGTAAATCTGATCGCCGGGGGCGGCCGCGCTCGTCACGCGCTCGAAGAGGGCGATGATGTTTTCGTACGTCGGCCACTGCTCCGGCGGCTCGGCCGGCAGCCCTTCCTGCGTGTTCGAGGCCGTCAGCTTGAAAATCTGCTCATCAGTCAGTCCGAGGCGGTCTCGCAGGAACCGCTCCGTCCGTGTGATGTCGTTGACGCAGCCGTTCAGGCTGCGGTAATAACTACCGTCGGGGAGCTTGCCTCGGAGGTAGCAGTCAATCCCGATTAGCACGGCATATAGTTTTGGGCTCTTGCCTGACATTGTTTGTCTCCACGCCCGCCGGGCGCTCACGCCGCGAATCCTCGCGCGCAGGGTTACGGCTTGACGAATACTGCTTTCACGTTCACACCCTTATGTCACGGACGGGCCAAGTGTTTCACGCGGGCATGGACCGGAAAATCCACGGGCTCTTACAAAATGTAATTTCCGAGCCGCGTTGACATAGGTGTTTGAAGGCCGGAGAAGCCTCGCGCGCGGGGAAGACACGCCTTTACAGTGCACGGGCATTGTTGTATCTGATAGCAGAACGGTGAATCCTTCGGTAAAGGAGTTGACGATATGGGCGACAGAGAACACGAAGACGAGGCAGCGCGGAACTCAGGTCTGCGGTCTGGAGGCGACGTGGAGACAAAAGGCGCGAGCAGGGACGAGCCCTCCGATGAAGGGCCGGCCACCCGGTCCGGAGGCGACGTGGAGACGAAGGGCGTGAGCAGGGACGAGCCAGACGGCGACCCGCAACAGCCCGAGTAGCTACCGAAAGAGTGGCGACCGTCCCGGGTTGTCATCAGTCGTGCGGCCCGGCATTGCTTACTTGATTGGAAGCGGACGCCGCTCAGTCAGACCCAAAGGATGGCCTGTGTAGGCCATCCTTTTTCTCTTCCGCGCGGCGCGGACGGCCGCGCTCGCGAGGCCGCGGCTCGCCCCCACTCACGGGGCTCACAGACACTGCTCCAAACCTCGGAAATCCCGCCGCACACACGCCCCACCGCACTGTTGCACCTATAATTGGTACGTGTTAAATAATCGGAGCGTCACGCTCCTTGCGAAGAGGATGAACCCTCCGTACGAGGGTACCCGTCGGCGGCCTTGTGCGTAGGTCTTTCTGCCCCCGGGGAAGCCGTCAAAAGTATCACCCTTTCGAACCGTTCGCCGGTACTTCAGTAGAGCACGACTTGACAATCAGCCCCGTAAGACATGCCCCTACTCTGGCGAAGCTCTCCCTTGGACTACCGGCTCAAGTCGTGGGGGTTGCTCTGCGTTCAAGCCATCTGTTTCGCCCTCTGCGCCGCCTCCCAGTTCGCCTTTCAAGCCACGGCGACGACCGCTGGGCCTGACTCTGCCCGGGAGGCCGACGCGCCGCGCGAACTCGCGCCCGGCTCGTCGGGCGCGCGTGAACTGGATGGTGCGACCCGGCACGAGTACACGATCCACCTCCTTGCGGGCCAATTCCTGCGCCTGACAGTCGTTAAAGATGACCTGAACCTCGCCGTCAAGATTTCAGACCCGTCGGGACAGACGACGCTTGAGCTGCCCGGCCGGACGGCGGTGCCGCTCAGCTTCTCCTTCGTCGCCGACTCTTCCGGCCCGTATCGCCTGGAGGTGCGCTCGCTGGAGGACGAGTCTTTCGACGGCCGTTATGAGCTGCACGTCGAGGGACCGCGAACCGCGACGACGCATGACCGGAAGGCCGTGGCGGCGGTCGTGTCTCTGGCGGCCGCCGAAAAGCTGCGCGCTGAGTGGCAAGGCCCCTCGCTGCGCAAAGCCATCACGGAATACCTGAACGCTTACCGCCTCCTGAAGTCTGCGGCCCTACCCGGCGAGGCTGCGGCGGCGCTGGACGGGGCCGGCGAAATTCACTTCATACTCGACGAGTACACGCGGGCGTTGGGCTTCTTCAAAAGTGCCTTGGACATGAGGCAGGGCTTGCATGATCGTGAGGCCGAGCTTCAATCGCTCAACAACGTCGGTTACGTCTACGTCTATACGGGCGAGACCGACAAAGCCTTCGGGTACTTCAGCCGTACACTTGCGCTGGCGGCCGGGGGCGCGACGCACGGCTCGGCGCGGGCCGAGGCGCAGGCCAACAACTACCTCGGCGAGGTCTACTACGCGCGCGGAGACCTCAAGGCGTCTCTGGGCCAATTTAACAAGGCCTTGGGGATGTGGGGCGTCGCGGGCGACCGCGCCGGGCGGGCGCTGGCGCAGCGCAACCTCGGTTACACGTACGCCGATTCGGGCGACCTGCCGAAGGCGTTGGACAGCTTCCGGCAGGCGCTCTCGCTCTACCGCGCCATCGGCGACCGCCGGGGCGAGGCCCTCTCGGAGACTGCAATCGGCACGGTCTTCTCATTCCTGGGCGAGAAGCAGATCGCGCTCGATTCGCACAAGCGGGCGCGGGAGTTCTTCCGCGCCATCGGCGACCGCTCCGGTGAGGCCGTGACGCTCAACAGCATTGGCCGGGCTTTCGAAGACCTCAACGATCCGCTCACGGCGCTCGACCACTATAACCTCGCGTTGCGACTCTTGGAAGAGAACGGTAACCACGGCTCCGAGGCCGTGACCCTTTACTACATCGGCCGGCTTTATCACTCGCAGGGGGATGTCGAGCGAGCTTTAGATTTTTACCACCGGAGCATCGCGCTGAGCCGGAGCACCGGCAGGGGCCGCGTGGAGGCGTACGGCCTGCTCGGCGTCGGCGCGATCTACGGCTCCGGCGGGCAGGGGGCGCGCGCCCTTGCCCAGTTCAAACAGGTCTTGCAGTACTACCGGAGCATTGGCGACCGGCGCGGACAGGCCCTGGCACTCAACAGTATCGGCTATACGAACTACCTTGCGGGCGACAAAGAGCAGGCGCGCGCCAATTTCGAAGAGGCCCTGCCCTTCAGCCTCGCGGCAGGCGACCGTGGCGGCGAGGCCACCATCCTCTACCACCTCGCGCGCTGCGAACGCGACCTCGACCGTCTCGACGGGGCGCTCGCGCGGATGGAGGAGTCCGTCCGAATCAGCGAGTCGCTCCGCGCTAAAGTCACCAGCCAGACTCTGCGCACCTCCTACTTCGCCTCCGTACAGGAGCGCTACCGTTTTTACATCGACATCCTGATGCAGGCCCACGCCCGGCAACCGGACAAAGGCTTCTCCGACGCCGCGTTCCAGATTAGCGAGCGCGCCCGCGCCCGGTCACTTCTTGAGTTGCTCAACGAGGGCCGGGTTGACATCCGACAGGGGGTTGACCCCGGCCTGCTCGAACGCGAACGGACGCTCCAACGGTCACTCGGCTCGAAGGCCGAATACCAGATGCGGCTGCTCAGCCGTGACAGCGGCGTGGAGGCCGCCGAGGTCGAAGGGGACCTTCGCCGTCTGACGACCGAGTACGAAGAGGTGCTCTCCCGGATCAGGGAGCAGAGCCCCAACTATGCGACGCTAACGCAGCCGCCCGTCCTCGGCCTGGCCGAGATTCAAGCGGAATTGCGCGGCGGAGATGCGCTGCTGCTGAAGTACACGCGCGGGAACGAGAAGAGCTACCTGTGGGCGGTCTCCCCGACCTCGGTTCAGACAGTCGAGCTGGGTAAGAGCGCGCGGGTCGAGAAGATGGGCCGCGACTTATACGCGCTGCTGTCGGCGCGTCAGCCCGTGGACGGGGAATCGCTCCAGGATTACCAGCGGCGCGTCGAAGAGGCGGATCGGCAGTACGGGCGGCTCGCGTCCGAACTGGGCGAGACGCTGTTGGGGAAGGTGACAGACCGACTCAGGGCGAAGCGGCTGCTCGTCGTCCTCGAAGGTGCGCTACAATACATCCCCTTCGACGCCCTGCCCGTCCCCTCACGTGCCGACGGGGCCGGCCTCGCCCCACTGTTCCTGGACCATGAGATTGTAAATTTGCCGTCGGCCACGGCGATGGTGACGATGCAGCGGGCGTACGCCGGACGCGCGCCGGCGCGGCGCACCATCGCCGTCCTCGCTGACCCGGTCTTCGACCAGGACGACCCGCGCGTCGGGGCGCGGGGCGTGGCCGCCGTGGACGCTCCGCCCGGGGCCGACGATGTCGGGCAGCAAAGCGCCGCGCGCACCCGGGGCCGGGCTGTCTTCTCCCGCCTGCCCTATTCGCTGCGTGAGGCCCAGACGATCTTCGCCGTCACCTCGCACGGCGAGGGCCTCATGGCGACCGGGTTCGATGCAAGCCGGGAGACGGTCATGAGCGCCGACCTCGGACAGTATCGTATTGTCCACTTCGCCACGCACGGCATCGTCAACGACAAGCACCCCGAGCTTTCGGGCATCCTCCTCTCGATGGTCGATAGGAACGGACGGAAGGAGAACGGCTTTCTACAACTGCACGACATATACAACCTCAGGCTCTCAGCCGACCTGGTGGTCCTCAGCGCGTGCGACACCGGCCTCGGCGAAGACGTGGAGGGCGAGGGCTTTGTCGGGCTGACCCGAGGGTTCCTGTACGCCGGCTCGCAGAGCGTCGTCGCCAGCCTGTGGAAGGTTGACGACCGCGCTACCGCCGAGTTGATGGGCCATTTTTATAAGGCGCTTCTCCAGGACGGACTCCCGCCGCCGGCCGCCCTGAGGGCGGCGAAGGAGGCCATGTGGAGGCAGGAGCGATGGAAGCACCCGTACTACTGGGCGGCCTTCGTCCTTCAGGGCGAAGGGCCGGAGGTTCCCGCCGGCTCGAAAAGGCGTATTATCTTCGGCGTCGGTATTCTACTGGTCGTCCTCGGCCTCTCCGCGGCCGGCGCTTACGTTATTCAGGGGTGGCGTAGGCGGCGGCGGGCGCGCGGCGTGGAAGCTTCGTCACCAGTTTAAGCCGGCGCTCGGGATCACGCATCCTAGATGAAAGAACGAGTCCCCTTGACCGAAGAAGAGTTTGAGAGGTTACTCTCCTGGCTCAACCCCGACCGCGAGCGGTCTGGGAGGAAATATGAAGAGGTGCGCCTCGGACTTATCAAAATCTTCGCCTGGAACGGGTGCAGCGACGCCGAAGATTTGGCGGACGAGACTATCAACCGCGTGGCCCGGAAGCTCGCGGAAATAAAGGATACGTACGTCGGCGACCCGGCGCTCTATTTTTATGGCGTGGCGAAGTACCTGCGGTGGGAGTGGAAGAAGAAGGCGGGACGCTCCATCATGCTGACGCCGACCATCTCTCCCGTGGCGCCGGCGAGCCAGGTGGGGCAGGAAGAGGGGCGCGACGACCCCGAAGTCAGTTACAGGTGTATGCACGCCTGCATCGCGCAGTTACTGCCGTGGGAGCGCGAGTTATTTCTGCGCTACTACAGCGGCGAAAAAAAGCCCAAGAACTACCGCCAGGAGTTAGCGCGGCAGATGGGCAAGTCCCCGAATGCGCTGAGGGTGAAGATTAAAAGGCTCCGCACCAGCCTGGGTGAATGCATACGGAAGTGCGTCGCGGAGATGGGAGGTGTGAAATAAATCCGGCTAACTGACATGATTAAAGAGTCATGATAGACACACGCCAGAGGTATTCTGATGAAATCGAGCGGCCGGGAGCAGAATTTAATAAGGCGTTACCTGCTGGGCGACCTCGACGAAAAGCGGCGAGAGCGGCTGGAGGAGAAAGTTCTCACGGACTTCAAATTTAGGAAGAGGGTCTTGCTCGTCGAGGATGAGCTGTTTGACGATTACGTCGTGGGTGCTTTACCGGATGACGAGCGGCGGAAGTTTGCCGAGCGGCTACTCGCCACGCCCGAGCAGGTCAAGAAGTTAGAGGCCGTCAGGGCGTTCAATGTTTACGCGTCGGGCGTGGCCGGGGAACTGCCGCCGCTCCCGCGCCCCGTGGGCCGCGACGCTTTCGCGGCGCGGTGGCTCAACGCCTTCTCACAGAAAAAAAGTAGGACGATTTACGCGGCGGCCGCCGCGTTGGCGGTAATAGCGTCTGTCTTGCTGGCCACCCTCGTCTTAGGCCCACGGCCCGACGAACGCGGGGAACGTGCGGCCCTCGAAGAGGAATTGGCGCTGCTCAACGACCCGCGGAACGGAGGCGGGGCCGCTGGGCAGCGCCCGGCCCCGCCTCCACCGTCCATCAAACATGTGTCCCTGTCCCCCATTTTGCTCAGGGGGCAGGGAGAGCCACCGGTTGTCTTGCTTGACAAAGGCACAGAGGTAGTGCGGTTTGAGCTTGGGTTTCTGGGCGGCGATTATCTATCTTTGGAAGCAACGCTGCGGACGGTGGAAGGGTCCGAGATGTTCACCGTCCGCCGTTTACCCAGCGCGTCGGGCGAGAAAGGGCAGGTGGTTATCTGCAAGGTGCTCGCCCGACTACTCCCCGACGGGGACTACCTGCTTACCTTACGCGGCACTTCGCGGGACGGGCAGTCGAAAGATGCCGGGGAGTATTACTTCCGCGTTACACATGCCGCTCACTAAGGCGACTGAGGCTTGCACGTGAACGCGCAAGCCAAGAGTACATTCCGGCACGGATAAGTGTTTCTACCGGAAGAGCCAGTGCTTCACTAAGAACATCGGTAATCCCTTACATGTGAACATCACAGACATCGTTTCAATTTTCTGAGTTGAAGCTCCTTCTTGAAATCCCGCTCCTGGAACTACTCCTTCTCAGGGTCATAGCCCGCGTAAGCCTCTTCGCTGACCGGCGTCCGCTCCGTCAGTTCACAGCAC
>DASVGG010000124.1:0-16460 GCA_036379655.1 Pyrinomonadaceae bacterium | reverse complement strand
CGCTCGCGGAAGAAGTTCGGCGCGCTCGCCACGTGCGTCGTCTGCCCGAGCCTCCGCAGGAACAGCCCACGCAGGCTCGCCCTCACGGACTCGCCGACCAGCAGCGCCCCCGCCAGCACCGCCACCGCCACGCCCACGCCCAACACCACCGCCGCGTTCGTGCGCCGGTAGTAACTGAGATTACGCAGGACGAGTTTCAGCATAAGGAGGGGTGTTGGGTTTTAGGTGTTGGTTAAAAACCGGTTCTTCCCCAACATCTAAGTTTCAACCAGTCTTTGCTCGGTCAGCCTGTACTTCAGTGGGAAGCGCGCGGCGAGGTCGGGGCTGTGCGTGACGACGATGAGAACGGTCTCCTGCGCGCGGTGGAGTTCGAAGAGGAGCGTGGCGACGCGCTCGGCCGCCTTCTGGTCGAGGTTGCCCGTCGGCTCGTCGCAGAGCAGGAGGGTCGGCCGCATCATCAAAGCGCGCGCCAGGGCCGCGCGCTGCTTCTCGCCGCCCGACAGCTCCGCCGGTCGGTGATGTATGCGCTCGGCCAGTCCCACCTGTTCGAGCAGCGAATGCGCGCGTGCGTTGTAGTCTTCGCCCCCGCGCGCGACGAGCGTCGGCGTCAGGACGTTCTCAAGCACGGAGCATTGCGGCAGCAGGCAATGGTCCTGAAAGAGGAAGCCGACCTCGCGGTTGCGGAACGTGGCGAGTGCGCTTTCGCCGAGCGCGAAGGGGTTCTGGCCGTCGAGCGTGACCGCGCCCGAGGTGGGCGGCTCAAGCGCGCCGATGATGTAGAGCAGCGTGCTCTTCCCGCTCCCCGAAGGCCCCATGACGGCCGCCGCGTCGCCGCGCTTCAGACTGAGCGACACGCCCGAAAGGATCGGCAGCGCCCCGCCCGGCGTCCTGTACTCCTTCGACAGGTTCTCGACTACAAGCACTCTATTTCAAATCCTCACCGTCTCCGTGTCTCTGCTTTCAACTCTTCCCGACAACAATTCCTCGTAGACTTCGAGCGCGCGGTCGGCCATCCGCGCGACCGTGTAGTGGCGGCGCACGTTCGCGTAGGCGTTCGCGCTCAACTCGGAGGCGAGCGTCGCGTCCTCCCTGACGCGGAGCAGCCCGGCGGCGAGGGCTTCGGCGTCGTCCGGTTCGACGAGCAGGCCGCCCCCGGTCTGCTCGACGACCTCCGTGAACGCGCCCCGGCGCGGCTGGACGACGGGCACGCCGCACGCCATCGCTTCGAGCAGGAAGATGCCCTTCGGCTCGTCGTAGGTCGCGGGCACCGAGAGCACGTCGAGGCCGCGCAGGAACTCGACCTTGCCCGCGCGGTCGGGCGCGCCTCGGTAGTTGAACTCAGCGGCGAGCCCCGCGTCGCGCAGACGGCGCTCGACGCCTTCGAAATACTTTCGGTGCTCTTCGCCGAGGTAGCCCGCGACCTCCAGACGCGCCTCACCAACGTTCAAACGCTCGCGCATCTTCACGTAAGCATCCGCCAGCAGGTGCAGCCCCTTCTCCGGCGCGACGCGCGCGAAGTAGCCGACCGTGAAAGGAGTTCGCTCCGGTCTCGGCTCACGCGGCTCGAAGTCGCGCAGGTTGATGCCGAGCGGCACGTGCCTCATCTTCTCCGGCGGGATGGAGAGGTAGCGGGGCATGAACTCTTCGTAGTATCGGCTGACGGCGAGGAAGCGTTCGACGAAGGGGACGCTCTCGCGGATGAGCCGCAGAGACTCGGAGCGGTACGGCTCGGGCAGTCCTTCGAGGAAGAGGTCTTCGCCCTGGAGCGTGCAGCAGACGGGGCGGCCGAGCGCCTCGCGGAGCGGCTTCGCCAGACTGATGAGGAGCGTGTAGGGGAGGCTGATGATGTCGAACGGCGGCTCGGTCTTGAGCCAGTCGATCAGCTTCGCGAGTTCCTTGCGCTGGTTTCCTTCTTCGCCCTTCAGCATCGAGACGGTCAGCTCGCCGAGCATCTTCGGGCTCGTCTGGATGGAACTGCGCGAGGCGAGCTTGAGCGCGAGCTTCGAGTCCCACAGACGGTCGAGCAGGCGCGGCGTGTGGCGGAACAGCGACGACTGCTGTTCGAGGTAGACGCTGATGCCGCCGAAGAAGACGCGCTCGCGGCTGACGTTGGGCTCGTCCGTCAGCGTCGGCGTGTAGAGCGGCACGAGCACCACGTCGTGCCCCCGCGCCAACAACTCCGACGCCAACGCGTTGTCGCGCAGACAACTCCCGCAGTACATCTGCGCCGCCCCGGCCGTGATGTAGAGAATGCGCATGTCTCACCCGGCGACCGCGCGGTGGAAGGCGCGGCGCGCGTAGAGGTGCTCGAAGAGGTTGCCCTCGTGCGGCTGGTCCCAGCGGACGACGCTGGTCGGCACCGCCCCGACGTTGAGGCGGCCGACGAGCGGCGATTGCGCGAGGCGTCGGACTAAATCAGCGTCCTCCGTGATGGCCGTGACGACGAGGCTCGGGCCGAGCGCCTCGGGTATCTCTTCCTGTTTGACCTCGACGACGCTCGTGAACGGAAACAGGAACTCGCGGTTGGCGAGCGGGTGTTCCGCCGTCTCGCAGTGGACGACCGTGGGCAGAAGGTACGCGCAACCTTCGCGGCGCGCGAGTCGTTCGCCCCCGCGCAGAGCGGCCGTCACGTCGCGCGCGCCGGGCTCGCGCATGGCGCCTTCGACCATCCCGTTAATGCGCTCGGCGACCGAAGGGTCCGCGAAGGGCGCGAGCAGAGCGTCGGGGTCGTCCTCGGCGCGCGGCATAATCCGCGCGAGTCTCGCGGCCAGCGCCTCTGCGATCTCTTCGGCGTGGCGCGTGACCCACACGCCGGACGCGTTGACGCAGGAGCGCCCGCCGTTCTCGGCCACCGAGCGTGCAATCACGTCGATGTGCCGCTCCCAGTCGTCGGCGCAGTCTTCGCCGATGACGATTTTGCTGTAGCCTGGGCCGTGCAGTTCCACGCGCGGGTCGTCCTTCCACGCGCCGACCGTGGAGGCGTCGCCGAACATCATCCCGCGCCCACACTGTTCAAGAATGACGCCCGCGCCCGCGTGGTCGGTCGGGTAGTAGCCGAACGCCTCGCGCGGGACGCCCGCACGCGCGAACGCTTCAATCAAACGGTAAGGCGTCCACGGCTCCGCCGCGCCCGGCTTCAACACGAGCGGCGTCTTCAACGCGACGGCGGGCGTCCAGAGCGCGTGCACGGCCGGCGAGTTGCTCGGCAGCACGACGCCGAGAGCGTTCGTGACCGGGTAGAAGCTCAACACCTGACCGTCTTGGTCGCCGTAGCCTTCGTCTAAGACTTTCAGGTCGAGGCCGCGCGTCAGGCCGCGCAGCACGGCTTCCATCGTGTCGAGCACGCCGCGAATCTTCTCAAGGTTGCGGCGCACGAGCACGTGCGGCATCCCCGTCGTCGCCGTCACCTGCCGCACGTAGTCTGAGGGCGTCTGCGCCGTCTCGCCCAAAGGCAATTCGTCCTCCGCGAAGTGCCGCGCCGCGCGCGCGCACGCCGCGAGCAACTCTTCGACGGTGAACTTCGCGAGCGCCGCACGCGCCTCGGCCTGCCCGCGCAGGTCGCGCCGGATGAGCCCGACGTTCGCCTGACTCACCTCGACGAACGGCTCGCGCGTCCGGTAGTGAACCGCGCGCGCGACCTCAAGACTCCGGTACGGCTCGCCCCAACGTTGAATGGGAATGTGCAGCATAAGCGGGTAGTCAGTAGACGCCTTCGACGACGTTCGTCTGAAGTTTAGAGAAGGGGCGGACGTTGCGGACGCCGTCCCAGGGATAGGCGTCGCAGGGCGGCTCGCGCTCCGCCTCGTCGCGTTCGAGGAAGCGCGGCATGAAGAACTCTTTCGTCAGCGTCGTCAGGCGCACGCGCCCCGTCTCGCCGTAGCCGACGAGGCGCGTGGGGTCGTTGGGGTCAACGACCTCGACCAACGCGCGCGGCGCGGGCGGATAGTAGATGATGTCGAACGGGTCGCCCTCCGCGCGCGGCTTGTGGACGGCGAGCCCCATCAGCGTGTTGCCGTAGGTCGGCGCGAAGTAGCCGCCCTCCATCAACTCCTCGACGGCGAAGCGGTGGAACTGCGGCGTCATCTCCGTCCCGCCGCAGAAGACGCCGGTGATGCCCATCTTCTTCAACGACACTTTCTCGCAGAGCGCCTCCAACAGCTTCGGCGTGGTGAAGAGACAGCGGATGCCTTCGTGCGCGCGCAGCAGCGTTAAGCCCTGCTCGACGACGTGCTGCTTGTAGGCTTCGGCCTCGCGCGGCTTGCCGGCCTTGAGGAGCTTGATGACCCAGCGCGGGTCGAGGTCCACGGCGAAGCAGATGCCGCCTCGGTGCTGCGCGAGGTGTTCGACGGCGAGGCGCAGGCGGCGCGGCCCCGTCGGCCCGAGCGAGAGCCAGTCCGCGCCCTTCGGAAAATATTCGTCGGGGAGCGTCAGGCTGAACATCTCGTAGTCGGTGCGGAAGTCGTCGATGTTGATGCGAGACTTCGGGACGCCCGTCGAGCCGCCCGTCTCGAAGACGTAGACGGGGCGGTCGGCTAAGCCCTTCGGCACCCAGCGGCGCACGGGTCCGCCGCGCAGCCACTCGTCCTCGAAGGGCGCGAGGCGGTCAAGGTCGTCGTAAGTCTGAATCACTTCGCGCGGGTCGAAGCCGAGGGTCTTCGCGCGCTCAAGCCAGAAGGGGCTGCCCGTCTCCGGGTCGAAGTGCCACGCCACGACCTCGCGCACCCACGCGTCGAGCGCGGCGCGCGCCTTACCCATTTTCGTCTCGATGGTTTCTGCCGTTGCTGTCATGTCGGTTTCGCAGATTAACCGCACGGGCGGCGGTTGCACAACCCTCTACGCATGAAGTGTGGAAGAGTTTTGGACAAAGCTCACTCGGATTGGACGCGTGAGCGCCGCTCGTCACAAAACGATTTACAGACACGCGTCGCGGGCGGCATTATACCCCACACCCCAGAGCGGCCATGCTCGCCGCACGCGAGTAGTCAGACCCGATTATCAGTCGGGCGTTCACAGTTAAGGAGACGACCGGTGATGAGAAGCACGCGCGTTCTGCCGTCGGCGTTGGCGGCGCTCTTCCTGTTGGCGTGTGGCGCGACCCGCGCGGCGGCGCAAGCCCCCGGCGAGTGGCCGCAGTGGCGCGGTCCGAACCGCGACGGCATCTCGAAGGAGACGGGGCTGCTCAAGCAGTGGCCCGAGGCGGGGCCGCCGCTCGCGTGGAAGACGACGGGCGCGGGGCGCGGCTACTCTTCGCTCGCGGCCTCGAAGGGGCGGCTCTACACTTTGGGTTTGCGCGGCGACCGCGAGTTCGTCGTCGCGTTCGACTTCAAGACCGGCAAGGAGGTCTGGGCGACGCCGTACGGTCAGGCGTTCCGCAACGACCGTGGCGACGGCCCGCGCGGCACGCCGACGGTTGACGGCGACCGCCTGTATGTCCTCGGCGGCAACGGCGACCTCGCCGCGCTCGACGCCGCGAGCGGCAAGGTCGTCTGGACGCAGAACGTGCTCCAGAAGTTCGGCGGCCGAAACATCACCTGGGGCATCAGCGAATCGCCGCTCGTCATCGGCGAGAAGCTGCTGGTCAACGCGGGCGGCCCCGGCGCGAGCATCGTCGCGCTCAACAAGAAGGACGGCACGCTCATCTGGAAGAGCCAGAGCGACCCGGCCGGCTACTCGTCGGGCATCCCCGTTAACATCAATGGCAAGACGCAGGTCGTCTTCTTCACCTCGACGCGCGGGCTCGGGCTCGACCTTGAGACGGGGACGTTGTTGTGGGACTACCCGAAGGCCGCGAACGGCACGGCCAACGCGGCGACGCCGGTCGCGCGCGGCAACCGCGTCTGGATTTCGTCCGACTACGGCAACGGCGGCGGGCTCGTGGAGATCAAGGCGGACGCGAAGGGCATGACGGCCTCCGAGGTCTACTTCACGCGCGAGATGCGGAACCACCACAGCAGTTCCGTGCTCGTCGGCGAACACCTCTACGGCTTCTCGGGCGGCATCCTCACGGCGATGAGCTTCGACACGGGCAAGATTGCCTGGAAGGACCGCAGCGTCGGCAAGGGCTCGCTCGTCTACGCCGACGGGCTCATCTACCTTCTGAGCGAGGACGGCGTCGTGGGCTTGGCCGAGGCGACGCCCGACGGCTACCGCGAGCACGGCCGCTTCCGCATCCCGCAGGACTCGCTGCCGACCTGGTCGCACCCCATCGTCGCGGGCGGCCACCTCTTCCTCCGCGACCAGGACACCATCTACGCCTACGACGTGCGGCAGAAGAAGTAAGCAACCCGGGAGCGCGGGCATCATGCCCGCGCTCCCGGCGCCGACGGTCTTCCCTCAACGCTTGCGCCCGACGGCGAAGAGGCTCTTCGACGAGCGGACGTACATGACGCCGTCCGAGAGCGCGGGGGTCGCCATCAGCAGTTCGCCCATCGAGTTCGTCGAGAGGTGCTCGAACTTTCTTCCGGCCGCGACGACGAGCACTTCGCCGTCCTCGTTCGAGAGGTAGAGCCTGCCGTCTGCGGCCACGGGCGACGCGCTGAAGCCGCTGCCGACCGTCGGCAGGCGTTGGCGGTAAACCTCCTCACCGGTCTTAAAATCGTATGCGTCGAGCACGCCGTTGTTCGCGAGCACGTAGAGCAGTCCCTGGTAGACGAGCGGCGTCGGCATGTACGACCCGCGCCCCGTGCGGCTCCACACGACCGCCTCGCTCTTGTCCTTCCCCTCGGGCGGCGTGATGTCGCCCTTCGCGCCGCTGCGCACGACGAAGATGGGGCGCTCCGGCCCGCGCCCGCTGACGACGACGAACAGCTCGTCCGCGAAGACGGGCGTCGGCGCCGTGATCTTCGAGCTGCGCCCGAGCCGCCACAACTCACGCCCCGTCCGTGGGTCGTAACCCCTTATGAAGTTCGACGCGTTCGCGACCAGCTCCGGCCCCTTCGAGGTCACGGCGACGGTTGGCGTCCCCCAAGAGGGAATCTCGTCGCGCTCCGACTTCCAGACGGTCTTGCCGGTCTTGGCGTCGAGCGCGAGGAGGAACGAATCGTCCTGCGTGTCGCACTGGAGGATGACGAGGCCGTCCCAGATGACGGGCGAGCTGGCCGGCCCCCACTCGTACGTCGGGATGTCGTATGCGCCGAGGTTGAGCCGCCCGAGGTCTACTCTCCAGAGCGGGCGCCCGCTCATGTCGAAGGCGTAGACGCCCTGCGAACCGAACCACGCGACGACGACGCGGCCGTCCGTGGCCGGCGTCGAGTTGGCGTAGGTTGACTTGATGTGACGCTTGTCCACGGGCGCGCCCTGACGCGCCGTCCGCTCCCAGAGGACTTTGCCGGTCCGCTTGTCGAGCGCGTAGATGACCCAGCGTTGCTCGGAGGTGTCTTTGGAAGCGTCGCCGTCGCCGTAGAGGCCGGGCCGGAAAGAGGCGTTGGCGTCACTGCTGACGGAGGTCGTGACGAAAATCTTGTCGCCCCAGACGACGGGGCTTGAATGCGCGAGGCCGGGGATGGGCGTGCGCCAGAGGATGTTCTCGCCCTTCGCCGCGTCCCAACGTTCGGGGAGGTTCTGACCGTCGGCCACGCCCGAAGCCTGCCGCCCGCGAAACGAAGGCCACGCGCCCGTCGGCGCTCCCGCCTCCACACGCGCGGGCGCGCGCGCGAACGCAGTCCTCACGATGCGTCGTTGGGGTTTGACTTTCACCTCACCGGCGGGCGACCAGGTGCTGCGGTCCAGGATCATCCGCCGCACTCCGCATTCGTCCGCGACGAGGTCGAAGCCGATGCCGCCGCCGTCCGCGCGAACCCTGTAGCGCCCCGGCCCGTCGCATCCCTTCGGCGCGTCCGAGGTCAGAAGCAACTCGACCTCGTCGCCCTTCAACTTCCACTGTCCGGCGAGCGTGGGCCAGCGGTCGCCCTCGACCTTGAACGTGCCGCCAGGCTCGAACCGCGCGGTGAAGACGCCGAACTTCAAAGGCCCGGAAGGGATGCGCCCGGCCTCCTGCCGGCCCACGACCACCGTTTGCGTCAACAGCCCCAACGCCAACGCCAAGCGTAGACTTTCGCGACCCGTCCTCCTCATCTCACGTCCCCCTTTGCCACGGCATACAACCACAGGGAAGAAGAATACGTCCACCCTTACATCATTGTATTCGCGGCTACTCAAGCGTTGGCAATCTAACGCCCGGCATCACGCGCCGTCCCGCGCCGTTGAGGTAGATGAGAGGCGTCGTGTTGGCGGCCGGGTGCATGCCGTTGTTAGCTGGCGGCGTGGGTCAGCGATGAGGTTGTTTATGCGCCTCGGCGTAAATCTTCAACGCGGCGTTTACGCGAGCCTGGAAATCTTCACCCTGCGCCTTGAACCATTCAAGCACGTCCGCATCAACGTCTAACGTGACTGAAACCGTCTTCGCGGGCAGCCGCAGACGGGCGCCGTCGAAGAAGGTCTCGTCCAACGGTGGGATATCGGATGTGTCAATCTCTTCGTCGGTCATTTCACTCACCTTCGCCCAATTCGTTCCCGAGGGCTTCTTCAAATCTTGTGCGCTCATGTTTCAAAGCCTTTCGCAGAGAGATGACGCGGACCACATCATCACTTTCGGTGTAGACGATAACCGCGACGAAATTCTTCAGGAAGCCGACACCTATCCAGCGAGCCTCCCCATAATCTTCTCTGACATCGAGATTCGCCAGCATAGGGGCATCAAAGATTTCCCAGGCATCGGCAAAATCTAACAGATGCTTGCGGATGTTCTCTCTGTTCTTTTCCTCATCCCACTCAAATCTCACGGGAAAAGTTTACCTGCGGGGTGGCCTCTGAACAAGAAGGTTTGGTAGACAGAAGCCAGCTAACTGCCGTTGTGCCGAACCGTTAAGTTTGACGGCGCCGTCTTACGTGTCGAACTCAAGGACGGATTGGAGCGAGAGTTCCAGTTCGAGGAGGGATTGGGGCAGGGGGATGCGTTTGAGTTGCGCGCCGGGCGTGAGCGGGGCGTGGTTGACGCCGCCGTGGGCCGAGAAGACGTAGGGGTAGGTCGCGGCGGCGATGTCGCGCGCGGGCTGCGACATGTTGTGCGGGCAGCCCTTGGGGAAGGCGAAGTAGGGCACGTCGTGGCCGAGTTGGCGCCGCAGGTCTTCGAGCGAGCCGACGATCTCGTCGCGCAGGCGCGGCTCGTCGGTCGCGCCGCAGTCGAAGTGCGTGCGCGTGTGGCTGCCGATGATGACGTTGTGCCGGTCGAAGTAGCGCACCTGCTCCCAGTCGTGTGCGGGGAAGCCGACCTCGCCCCGGTCGAGGTCGTGCTGGAACCCGGTGCGCTCCTCGACGTGGCGCGTGCAGACGAAGTAGGCGACGGGCACGTCCTCCGCTTCGGCCACGGCGCGCAGGGTAAGGAAGTTCTCGGCGTAGCCGTCGTCGAAGGTGAGGACGACGGTCGGCTGTTCGACCTCGCCCTTCTCAAGCATCGCCAGCGCCTCGGGCAGAGAGGCGACGCGGTAGTGCTCCTTGAGGAACCTGACCTGCCGGACGAAGTTCTCCGTGGGCATCCCGAGCAGGCACTCGCGGTCGGCGATGAGGTGATGGTAGAGAATCACGACGGGGAAGCTCTTCTCGCGCGCGCGGCGGCGGTTCCGGAAGTAGAGGGCGGGGTAGGCGAGCGTGCGCGCGGCCAGTTTGGACAGAGGGCGCCCGCGCTCGGGCCGGAACGCAGGGCGCTTCCGCTGTATCGTCCGCTCGACGGCCCAGACCTGGTGCGGCTGAAAGCCTTTGTAGACCGTGCCCGCGCGCGGCTGCGGCCTCTCGGCGGGGCGGCCGAGGCTCTCGGCGCGGATGGCTTCGACGAGGCATTCGTCGCCGATCATGTCGGCCTTCAGTCCGATGCTCGTCAGCGTGTCGAGCGGGCCGATGGGGAAGCTGCGTTCGCAGAGCACGGCGCCCGCGTCTACCTCTTTCGTGACGCGATGGACGGTGACGGTCTGCTCCGGGCGGTCGTCGCGCAGTTCCCACAGACCGGGCGCGCCCGAGCCGCGATAGTCGGGCACCTTGTGCTTGTGTATGTTGATGGAGCCGAGGTGCGGCAGAGTGAAGAGTTGCGGCTTGAGGATGCGCGTGCCGTAGACGACGCCGAGGTCGGGCCTGAGAGATGACACGAACGCGAGGCTGGCCTCGTCGTGTATGTCCCGCGCGATGTGGAAACGGAGGCCGCGCCCCTCGCACTCGGCGGCGAACTCTTCGACCGTGGCGGCCGGAGGGTTCGGGCTCCCCTGCGTGGCGTGCGCCGCGTGGAGCAGCCGCGTCAGGACGCGCCCGCCGGCCCGCCCCGCGCGCGCCGCCGCCTTGTGCGCGGCGAAGCGTATGAAGTCCGGGTCGCGCAGGTACTTCTTCACGCGCTTGAGCCGACGGCCGAGCGGGAGCGCGCCCCGCGCGGGTTCGTAGAGGACGCCGCAGACTTCGACCTCGGGGAGGTCCGCGTCCAGACGCCGGAGGAAGGGGCGCACGGCGGCGGGCTCCATGCTCGTGAAGATGACGATGCGGAACTTGTCCATCAGTTATCAGCCTTCGCCCGGCCGGAGAAGGCGGGCCGGGGAATTGAAGCACCTTTCGAAGATGCGTTCAAGGCATATATAAGCTGAAAGACGCCTTTTTTCCGACCGCGTTGTGAGGCGGTGTCCTCAGTCGTGGCGGAGCGCGATGACCGGGTCAACCTTCATCGCGCGTCGCGCGGGGACGTAGCAGGCAAAAAGCGCCGTGAGCGTCAGCGTCGCCGCCACCCCGCCGAAGACGAGCGGGTCCGTCGCGGAGACTTCGTAAAGCAGACTGTTCATCACGCGCATCAGCGCCAGCGCACCCGCCACCCCGACGGCGAGCCCGATGAGTGTCAGCACGAGCCCCTGCCTGATTATCATCCCGAGCACGTGACGCCCGCGCGCGCCGAGCGCCATCCGCACGCCGATCTCGTGCGTGCGCTGCGCCACCGCGTGACTCATCACGCCGTAGACGCCGACCGTCGCCAGCATCAGCGCCGTCGCCGCGAAGAGCCCGATGAGGAGCGTGTTGAAGCGTTGCTGGCCCACGGACGCGGCGACCACTTCGTCCATGCTTCTGACCTGGGAGACCGGCAGGTCTCTGTCTATCTCCCACACCGCGCGCCGCACCTCCGGCCCTATCTCCGGCGCCCCGGGCGCGGCGCGGACCACGAGCGTCATGCTTCGCGGCGAGGCGTCCTGTAGGTGCGGCAGGTACATCTCCGGCTGCGGCGCGGACGCCCACTCGCCCTGCTTCAAGTCCCGCACGACGCCGACCACCTCGCGCGACTTCGGGCGCTCGCCGTTGAGAGTAATCCTCTTCCCTAACGGCTCTTCGCCCGGCCACTGCCGGCGCGCGAGCGCCTCGTTGACGATGATGACGCCGGGCGCGGAGGCGTCGTCGCGCTCCGTAAAATCGCGCCCCTTCAGCAACGACGCGCCGACCGCGCGGAAGTAGTCGGGGCGCACCACGCGGTAGACCGCGCTCGGCCGTTCGCCGTCGAGCGGCGCGGGGCGGCCCTCGACCGTGAAGCCGAACGTCCACACGTCGCCCCCGAGCGGGAGGTGGTTGATGGCGCTTGCAGACTTGACGCCCGGCACCGAGCCGAGCTGCGTCGTCAGTCGTTGGAAGAAGGCCGCGCGCTGCTCGTCAGTCGCGTAGCGCGGCCCCGCGAGCCGCACCGTCGCCGTCGTCACGCCGTGAGGGTCGAACCCCGGATCGACCGACGTGAGCCGCAGGAAACTGCGCATCATGAGCCCGCCGCCGACCAGCAGCATGAGCGTCATCGCGACCTCTCCAACGACGAGGAACTGTCGAACCAGCTCATGCCTCCGACCACGAGCAGAGCCTTGCGCCCTGCTCTTGAGCGATTCAGTCAGGTCGCTCTTCGTCGAACGCAGCGCGGGCGCGAGCCCGAACAGGAGGCCCACGCAGACGGAGAGCCCGAGCGTGAACAGGAGGACGCCCGCGTCGAGGCTCGCCGTGCGGACGCGCGGGAGCGTGTCGGGGCCGAGCGAGGCAAGCGCCGCGTTACTCCAGTAGGCCAAAAGGAGCCCGGCCGCGCCGCCCGCCACCGAGAGCAGCAGGCTCTCCGTAAGCAACTGCCTGACGACGCGCCAACGCCCCGCCCCCAACGCGATGCGCACGGCAATCTCCCTCTGGCGCAGCGCGGACTTCGCAAGCATCAGGTTGGTGACGTTGGCGCAGGCGATGAGGAGCACGAACCCGACCGCCCCGAGGATGATGAGCAGCGCGGGGCGCGACTTCCCGACCACCTTCTCGTGCAGAGGGTCAACCGCGACGGTCAGCCCTTCGTTCTCCCTCGGGTACTGCTCCGCGAGCCGTTGGTTGATGGTCTCCATCTCGGCCTGCGACTGCGTTAACGTCACACCCGGCTTCAGCCGCGCGAAGACGCGCAGACTCTGACCGCGCCTGTCGCTCACCCTTTTGCCGAGGTTGAGCGGCAGCCACGCCTCCGCGTGCGTGGCCCAGAAGGGCGCGAACTGAAAGTCGGGCGGCATGACGCCGACGACCGTGTACGGCTCGCCGTCGAGCGTGACCTGCCGGCCGACCACGTCGCGCGCGCCGCCGAAGCGCCGCTGCCAGAAGCCGTGGCTCAGAACTATGACGTGGTCGCGCCCCGGCTGGTCTTCGCCGGCCCCGTACGTGCGGCCCAGCGCCGCGTCCACCCCGAGCACCTGGAACATCTCGGCGCTCGTTTGCAGCAAATCGAGTTGTTCGGGACGGTCGAGCCCCGTCAATGTCAAACTCCACAACTGCGCCGCCGCCATCGACTCGAACGAGCTGCTCTGCTCGCGCCAGTCGAGGAAGTTCGCGGGCGCCACCGGCTTCCAACCGTCGTGCAGCACGGTCACGAGCCGCGCCGGGTCGCGGTATGGGAGCGGCCGCAGGAGCACGGCGTTGATGACGCTGAAGATGGCCGTGTTCGCGCCAATGCCTAGCGCCAACGTGAGGACCGCCACGGCGGCGAAGCCCGGCTCGCGCCGCATCGTGCGCAGCCCGTACCTCAAGTCCTGTCCGAGTTGGCGCAGCCACACCCAACCCCACATCTCGCGCGTGACCTCTTTGACCAGCGCCTCGTTGCCGAACTCCCTCCGCGCGGCCGCCTCCGCCTGCTCGGGCGTCTCGCCGCGCTCCACGCGGTCACGGACGGCCATCCGCAGGTGCTCCCGTATCTCCTCCTCCAACTCCTCGTCGCGCCGACGCCCACGTAGACTCACGCCTCGCCCTCCTTCCCCTGCGGGTTCAGCGCGCGGGCGATGGCCTCCGACAACTGCTCCCAGCGGGAGCGTTCGGACGCTAACTGCTTGCGACCCTGTGCCGTGAGCTTGTAGACCTTGACCCGCTGGTTGTTGTCCGAGACCGCCCACTCGGAGTCTACCCAGCCCTGCCGCTCAAGGCGATGCAGCGCCGGGTAGAGCGAGCCTGTATCGACACGCAGCATGTCGCCCGAGTTGACCCTGATGGCCTGACTGATGCCGTAGCCGTGCTGCGGCCCCCAACGCAACGTCTGGAGGACGAGCAGGTCGAGCGTCCCTTGAAGCAGTTCGATCCTGTTCTGGTATTGAGTCTTCTTAGGCATGTAGACACTCTACACGCCTGGGGAGTGGATTGTCTACACCCTTCGCGGCTTTGAGGGGTTAAATGGCGGCAAAACGGCCCTAAATCAAGGAGGGGCTTGCGATCCGGCCGATCACAAGCCCCTTCCCCGAGGGCGGGTATGTCGAGTTCGTCAGGCGCGAGTTTTTTCAAACCGGCGCCGCCGAATTGCCAAGCGACACATCCCCCGACCCCATCCGTTAAGACTGACCTAATCTCCTCCGTTACCCGTCCGAGGTGACGAAGGCTTTCACCATCCCGGCCTCGACGTAGTTGCCGCCGACCTCGTTTGAGCTTGCTCTATCAGTGTACGAAGCCGTCCCGGTATAGTTCATGTGACGTGTGCGGATTGAACGTCGCGGCGCGGGCCGACTGGGGCGCGAGCCCGACGAGGATACCGGCGAGGATGAGCAGAAAGAGTCCGAGGGTGGCGGGGCGCGTCGCGCGTCGCCCGGCGCCGTGTGCGTGATTGGTTACCATTCGCGTCTCCGTCAGGGAAGAGGTCGTTGTGAGTTTCGCCCAGCGCGCAACCATTATTTGTGTCGCTCCGGGCGGGTGGCTCCGTTGCCAGAGCCACCCGCCGGGGCGCTGGGTTGAGGATTCGGTAAGTGTACAAAGATGCCGGTAAGAAATCCTTAAGTAGTGCTAAAGTTATTGCTAAAAAATTCCTAACCGGGTGGTGGCCCGCGAAATCGGATGAATATGGCTAACGAAGCGATGGACACGGGGGTGTATGAGTTCGGACCTTTCCGCCTCGACGCGGCCGTGAGGCGGCTGGAGAAGGGGGGCTCGGCCGTCACTTTGACGGCCAAGCTCTTCGACCTCCTGCTGCTGCTCGTGAGCCGAGGCGGCGGGCTCGTCACGAAGGGCGAGATCATCGCGCAGGTCTGGGCCGACCGCGTGGTCGAGGAGAACAACCTGACGGTCAGCATCAGCGCGCTCAGGAAAGCCCTCGGCGAGACGCACGGCGGGCGCGGGCAGTACATCGAGACGGTGCCCAAGTTCGGTTACCGTTTCGTCTCGCAGGTGCGGAAGGTCTCCGAAGAGGTCGTCGCGCCGGCCGCGGCGGAGCAGGGGGACGCCTCCGCGCTCCGTTCGCTGGCGGTGCTGCCGCTCCTGAACGCGACCGGCGACCCGGAGCTTGACTACCTCGCGGACGGCATCACGGAGGGCGTCATCAACACGCTCTCGGGCTTACCGCACCTGCGCGTCATGGCCCGCAGCACCGTCTTCCGTTACAAGGGCAAGAGCGCGGACCCGCGCGGCGTGGGCGCGAGCCTCGGGGTGCGCGCGGTGCTGTTGGGCGAGTTGCGGCGGGCCGGCGACGGCGTCGAGGTCGCCGCGGAGTTGGTGGACGTGCGTGACGGGTCGCTGGTCTGGGGCGGGCAGTACCGGCGCAGGCTCTCGGGCACCTACGATTTGCAGGAGGAGATCGCGCGCGCCATCTCGGAGAAGCTGCTCATCAAACTCGACCCCGGCGAGAGCGAGCGCCTCGGCCGGAGTGAGACGGAAGACTGGGAGGCTTATCACCTCTACCTGAAAGGGCGTTACTTCCACGGCCGGCGTGAGTTCAGGAAGGCCATGCGCTATTTCGAGGCGGCCGTCGCCCTCGACAAGGGTTACGCGCACGCCTACACGGGCCTGGCGGACTGCCACAGCGACCTCGTGCAGTGGGATGAAATCCCGCCCGCCGCCGGCTACCCCACCGCGAAAGAGCTGATTCTCAAGGCTCTGACGATCGACGACGGGCTGGCCGACGCTCACACGACGATGGCCGTCGTGAAGGAGTTCTTTGACTGGGACTTCGACGGCGCCGAGACCGAGTTCCGTCTCTCGCTCAGCCTGAACCCGAACTCCGCGCACACGCACCGCTGGTACTCGACCTACCTCAGCCGCTCCGGCAGGTGGCAGGAGGCGCTCGAAGAGTTGAAACTCGCGCAACTGACCGACCCGCTGCCGGGCCTCCTCAACTTCAAGTTGGGGCGCATTCTTTACTACGCGCGCAGGTACGAGAGCGCCCTGGAGATGTGCTACGAGACGCTCGCCCTGAACCCGAACCTCAGCGACGCTTACATCATCAGCGGCCTCGCGCTGGTCAGGCTGGGGCGCGCGGACGAGGCCGTCGAGGCGGCGGTCCGGGCGCGCGACCTGGTGGCGAACAGCATCGAGGGGATGGCGAACCTCGGCTACGTCTACGGGGCCGTGGGGAGGAGGGCGCAGGCTTACGAGGTGCTCGCGGAGCTGCACGAGCTATCCCAGCACCGATACGTGCCGCACCACATGTCCGCGCTCGTCTACGCGGGGCTCGGTGACGCGGACGAGACCATCGACCGGCTCGAAAGGGCGTTCGAAGAAAAGTCCTACTACATGCCGGCGCTTGCAACGCTACCCATCTTCGACGGGGTGAGGGCCGACCCCCGCTTCACAAGCCTTTTGCACCGCATCGGCCTCCCGAGCCACCTGTAAGCGCCTGCCGTCCGAAGGGCGCATCTCTCAAGGGAGGCCGCGAGGCGTCGTTCACGACTCGACGCGGAGGCGAGAAGGGCATGACAGACGAACCGGAAGGCTCCATACCATCGCCCCCCGAATCGGTGAAGGCAGGCACCCCGCAGGACTACTTGTAAATCCGCCTGAGCGGTCGCGAGGGCGGTTTTCAGCCCTTTCTTATTCACAAATCTACCATAGGAGTAACTATTCAGGTTCGTAAGGTGTTGAGCGGGAGGGGCTTGCCCGCGAAGGCTTGCTCCAGCGCCGTGAGCGGCGAGTGCCCCTGCTTCCTGGCCGAAGACAGGTAGGAGCGGATGCGGCAGAAGGCTTCCGCACCCTCG
>DASVGG010000123.1:0-125494 GCA_036379655.1 Pyrinomonadaceae bacterium | reverse complement strand
CACGCGACTTCTAGTGTGCAGCAGCCTCCTCACACGACCGGACCCGTCTGTGGCCACCTGCATCACCTCGTCCTCGAACGCGCCCGTCTCGCCCGACGGCTCTCCGGGGTCGTCGTAGGTGCCGACCAGCACCCAGTCCTCATTCTCGGCGTAGAGCGTCATGTGCTGGTCGTTGGACCAGTCCGTCACGCCCTTCTCGTCCTTCATGTCGAAGAGGTAGAAAGGCTGGTGCAGCGAGGTGACGGAGCGCGCCGAGACGCCGCCCGTCCAGGGGCTGCGCCCGACCATCTTCCCCGTCCCGATGTCGCCGTGGATGGGCGGGTCGTCCGAGCCGACCCAGAGCAGCGTGTCCCACGCGCCCGTCTGGAGGTCGAGGACGCGCACGCGCGGCTGCCCCACCGTCGTGCCGTTGAGCATGAAGGCGACGTAGCGCCCAGACTTGTCCGGGTAACACGCGTTGACGTTGAAGTCGTTCGCGACGTGCGCCAGCACGCGGTCCTGCTTCCGGCTCCACACGACGAACGCGATGGGCTCGCCGCCCGTGCCGTTGCGCTTCTGCATGAAGGTGAACACGTCGTCCTGCGCGTCCACGTGCATCTCGAAGAGGAAATCGGGCTGCCCCGGCGCCACCTCCGGCGCGAGGTCTTTAACGAGCGTGTACTTGTTCGTCGAGACGCGGTAGGCGTACAGCTTCATCCCCGTCGAAGCATAATCCTTGCTGTAGCCGTTGACGTGAACGTAGACGAGGTCCGGGTCGGTCGCGGACCACGTCGCGCCCTGCCACTCCAACGTCACACCGCCCGGCAGCGCCGGCAACTGCGCCCGCACCGTCCCGAGCAGTTGGAAGTTCACAGGGTCGAAACGCTTGATGAGGGCGTTGCCGTTGATGCCGTTGCGGATGAGGAGCAGCGTGTTGTCCGCGTTGAAGGTCGGCCAGTGCGAGTACCACGTCCCGCACCCCGGCGCGGCACAGTCAGCGGCATCGGTGACGCGCATGATCTGCGTGCCGAAGACGGCGTCGGTATACTTCCCTCCCGCCGCAGGCAACGCGGGCAGCGACGGCTCCGCGTAGACCTTCTTGTCGGTCTTGATTCCCGGCGCGGCCTGCGCCCTGACCGTCCGCGCGAGGCCCGGCGTGACGATGATGATGAATGCGACGAGGGCCTGTGTTAAGAGGGAGAGAGAGGGAAGACGCTTACGCCCGCCTGATTGGAACATACTGAAACCCCACTTCGGCAACCGGACGATCTCGCGCGTTCGGCGAGACTCCTGGCTTTGCGGACCCGCATCGCTACGGGGGTGCCTTTGATCGTTTGGGAAACGCCCCGGGGAGGGGCGCGCGGCGCTTTCGGACAGACGAGGGACACACGCGGCAAGCGCGCCGCGCGTCGTGCACGCGCGGAGAAAGACTTACGCGCGCACGCTCGCGGCGTACGTCGGGCCTGACGTTTAGGACGTGTGTTTCGGTCCGGGTGAACTTAAGGACTGGTCGGAGAGTTGGATTGACTGCCGTGCGTCGGAAGCACCTTCAAGAGCACCTTTAAAGGGGCGAAACGCGCGCGGCGGTCACGTCGCGTGACGAATCGGTGCGTCTGCCCGAAGGCTTCGTGAAGTGGACGCGCGGCGCGCGCACAATCCGGGCGGACTGTGCGGCGGCCACCGGTTCGCCGGCGACGGCTCTACCGATTGCCTTCGGCAACCAGACCATCTCCGGCGCGGAACCGAGCGGTTCAACGCGGAGACTCACGGCTTTGCGTCCCTGCCTCGCGACAGGTTTGCCCTTATCGTGTGCAATCAATTTAAAGAACGGCGGCCGACTCGTGCGAGCGACCCGACTTCTACCTTACGAAATCCTTCGCGCTTTTGTCAACGACCTTTTTGAACCGCCCGTCTATCTCAAAAAAGCGCGATTTTCCGGCCATTTTCGATGATTTCACTTTCAGACCCAGAGACGCGGACCCCACGCGTCCGGGCCGAGAAGTTGTTGTCAGCCCCTTTCTCAAACCTATATAATCCTGAAGCGGAAGCCCGGCCGTGAGCGTGGGCCGCCGCCATCATCCCACCCGCCCCGCGCGACTCAACTGAGGAGAACTTGATGACCGACTCCGACTCAAGGCTGGTCGAAAACCTGCTGGCGCAACCCGACGTGCACAAGCAGTGGGCGGGCGGCTATCGCACGCCCGACAACGAGATATTCTTCGAGCGCGCCTTCGACCTCATCGCCTCCGAACTCCGAGCCCCTGCGGGCGCGACCTTCCTCGACGCGGGCTGCGGCAGTTGCGCGCACACCGTCCGGCTCGCGCGTCGCGGCTACAACGTCCGCGCGGTTGACTTCTCCGAGAGCGCGCTTGAGATGGCGCGCGCGCACCTGAAGCAGACGGGGCTCGACGAACGCATCACCCTTCAACGCGAAGACCTGACGCGCCTCTCCTTCCCCGACGCGAGCTTCGACTACGTGCTCTGCTGGGGCGTGCTGATGCACGTGCCCGACGTGGCGCGCGCCGTCGCGGAACTGGCGCGCGTGCTGCGGCCCGGCGGCGCGCTCGTCGTGAGCGAAGGCAACATGCATTCTTTAGAGGCCGTGTCCCTGCGCACCGTGAAGCGCCTGCTCGGGCGCGAGCACGCGGACGTGAAGGAGACGCCGGCCGGCGTCGAGTACTGGAAGGAGCGCGGCGCGGGCGCGCTCGTCACGCGGCAGGCGAACGTCGGATGGTTAATCAAAGAGTTTGAGTCGCACGGCCTCAAACTCTCGAAGCGCGTCGCGGGTCAGTTCTCCGAAGGGTACGCGATGGTCTCGGCGCCCGCGCTCAAGCGGCTCGTCCACGGCTTCAACAACTTCTGGTTCGGCTCGGTGCGCGCGCCGGGCCTCGCCTACGGCAACATCCTCTTCCTGCGCAAGCCCGAATAACTTAACGCCCCGACCCGATGAGACAGACCGTCAAACTGCTCGCCGTCATCGAGGCGACGACCGTCACCGGCCCGGCCAAGAACCTGCTTGCCTTCTGCCGCCGCGCCCGCGCCGACGAGCCGCTCGGCGAAGGGCTGCCGCGCGTCGAGACGACCGTCGTCACCTTCGAGCGCGCGGGCGCGAACGACAACGCCGCGCCCAACGACTTCGTCAAAGCCGCGCGTGACGCGGGGCTTGAGACGGAAGTGCTGCGCGAACGCTTTCGCTTCGACACGCGCGTCGTTGGTGAGTTGCGCCGCGTCGTCGAGCGCCGCGCGCCCGACGTGCTCCAGACGCACATGGTCAAGTCGCACTTCTTCGCCAAGCTCTCCGGACTCGGCAAACGTCTCCCCTGGGTCGCGTACCACCACGGCTACACGACGACCGACCTCAAGATGCGCGCCTACAACCAGCTCAACCGCTGGTCGCTCCCCTCGGCCGCGCGCGTCGTCACCGTCTGCGGCCCCTTCGCCGAACAACTCGCGCGCACGGGGGTTGATTCAAAGCGGATTCGCGTCCTGCATAACTCGGTCGTCGCGCCCGCGCCCCCGCCCGCCGAAGAGGTCTTGGCGGTGCGCGCGAGACTGGGGCTGAAAGAGGATGAGAAGGTCTTGCTCGCCGTCGGCCGTCTGTCGCGCGAGAAGGGGCACGCGGACCTCGTGCGCGCGGTCGCGCGACTGAGAGAGACGGGGCCGGACGTTGACTTCAAGCTCGTCATCCTCGGCGAAGGGCCGGAGCGCGCGGCGGTCGAAGAAGAGGCGCGGCGTCTCGGGGTCTTTGAGCGAATCGTCTTCGCGGGGCACGCGTCGGACGTGCGCCCATTCTACGCGCTGGCCGACGCGTTGGCGTTGCCTTCGCATAGCGAGGGCTCGCCGAACGTGCTGCTCGAAGCGATGGCGGCGGGCGTGCCCGTCGCGGCGACGCGCGTCGGCGGCGTCCCCGAGATCGCTTCAAACGAAGAGACGGCGCTGCTCGTCCCCGCGCATGCCCCCGATGCTCTGGCCGAGGCGTTCGGGCGACTGCTCTCCGACGCGCAAACCGCGCGTGCGTTGGCCGCGAGGGCGCGGGAGCACGTGCTCGCGCACTTCTCGCCGGAGGCTTACGCGCGCGCGCTCGTGGGAATTTACGGCGAGCTTGTGCCGGACGCTTTGGCGCGCGTCGAGACATCGGCGCACGCGGTCGGGAGTTGAAGAGACTTTGCGCGTCTCCGTCGTCATCCCGCTCTACAACAAAGAGCCCTACGTCCGCCGCGCGCTCGAATCAATCGCGGCGCAGACGTTCGACGACTACGAAGTCATCGTCGTTGACGACGGCTCGACCGACGACAGCGGGAAAGTGGTTGAAGCCTTCGTGCGCGAGACGCACGCGGGCGCGCGCGTGCGTCTCATCAGTCAACCCAACGCCGGCCCCGGCGCGGCGCGCAATCGCGGGCTCAAAGAGGCGCGCGGTGAGTTCGCGGCCTTCCTCGACGCGGACGACGAATGGCTCCCCGAGTTCCTCTCCGAAGGCGTTAAGATTCTCGACGCTTCAAGCGCGGCCGCCGTCACCTTCAACTACTACGAGTTCCCTTCGGGCGCGTCGCGCGAGGCGATGTGGCGCGCGCGCGGGTTGAAGGATGGCGTCTTCACACTTCATCACGACACGACGCCCGCGCTCGCCGTCGCGGCGCTCGCCTTCATGTCGCCGTGCACGACGCTGGCGCGCGCCGAGGTGCTGCGCCGCTTCGGCGGATTCTACGAGCGCGACCGCTGCGTCTACGCGGAGGACGCGCACCTCTGGCTGAAGGTCCTGCTGAACGAGCCGGTCTACTTCGACCTCCGGCCGCTGGCGCGTCTGCACGTCGAGGCGGCGGGCCTGAGCAAGAACCTGAAGGGCGCGCGCCCCGTCGAACCCTTCCTGCTCGACGCGTCGGAGATTGAGGAGGCTTGTCCCGAACACCTTCGTCCGCTACTCTCGCGCGTGCTGGCGGCGCGCGCGTTGAAGACGGCGTGCGTGCTCGGCTACTGGGGCGACTGGCGCGCGGCGCGCGCGCTCGTCAACCGCCACGCGGTCGAGGGCGGCTGGCGGCTTCCCTACTACCTGCCGTCGGTCGTCTGCCGCACGCCGCTCGGCGCCGCGCTCGGCCGCGCCTGGCGCGCGCTCAGGTAGACTGCCGGAGACGACGCGCGATTAGACATATAAAACTGTTGACACGGCCGAGCCCGCCGTCCGAAGATGCCCCGTCGGAATCACAAGGAAGGTCCTTTAACGATGACGCTCCGAAAACTTCTCTTCACGCTCTGCCTGCTGCTCCTCGTCGCGTGCGCGGCCCGCGAGGCGCGCGCCGACACCATCGCCATCACCAGCGGCACCTACAACGTGGTCAGCCCCTTCCGCAACGTCCCGCGTTACGTCTCGTGGAACGCGGACCTCCAGGGGAGCAACTTCAGGGCGCGCGCGGGCGAGGGCGACGGTGGGAGCCGGCCGGTCTCGAAGTCGTGCGCCTTCCCCTGCTCGCGCGGCGACACCTTCACCATCAGCACGAACGCCACGCTCTCCAAAGACCTCCCGACCGCGAACCTTGATGTCAACGGGCAGAGCTACATCGGGAGGTTCACCAACACTTCGATGCTCTTCACGACGAACAGCATCACCATCCCGATGGACGCGCCGATGGACCCGGCCTTCACCTTCACGCTCTCGACGACCTTCACGATGACCGGCACGGTCGGCTTCTCCTCCTACGACTTCAACACGAACGTCATCACCCCGAACGTCTTCAGCGCGCAGGTCTTCGGCTCCGGCAACGTCCTCATCGAGATGTTCTTCAGCCGCACGACCCAGCAGTTCGAGGTAGCCAGCCTCCGCTTCACCTTCGCCGACGCGAGCACGCCCGAGCCGGCCACGCTCGCTCTGCTCGGGACGGGCCTCGCCGGCGCGGCCGCGTTGAAGAGAAGGCGCCGCCGGTCGAAGGCGTAACTTTCGGGTTGGAATTTTTAAGACTGGAAGGCCCGGCGCTCCGCGTGGAGCGCCGGGCCTTTCCGTTAGTAGTTGAGGCGGTAGTAGACGAGCTTCACGTATTCGCCGGGGACGAGGCGCCAGCCGAGCGGGTGGAGCCACCACCAGAACGCGCGCGGCGTCTGGCGGCCGGGCTCGACGGGTTCGACGCCGACGCGGAGGGTGCTGCCGTCGCAGACTCGTCTGAACGTCCACAGCGCGCGGCGCGACTGGTAGGCGGAGGTGACGACGAGGAGCGAGCCGTAGCCGCGCGCCTCCGCGTGCGCGCGCAGACGTGTGGCCTCTTCGTAGGTGCTTGAGACGGTGCCGGGCACGACCTCTATAACTTCGTCGGGGACGCCCGCCGCGCGCAGCTCGCGCGCCGCGCGCTCGACGAAGAGAGGGTTGCGGTCGTCGGCCGCCGAGTAGCCGCCGCTCTGCCCGTCGTTCGTCAGGACGACGCGCGGCGCGCGCCCCTCGCGATAGAGTTCGGCCGCGCGTTGGGCTCGCTCGACGTAGGTGGCCGAGCCCGCGAGCACGGCCAGCGCGTCGGCGCGCGGCAACTCCTCGCGCACGACGAGCCACCCGGCCGCCGCCCACGCCCCGAGCACCCACGCCGCCAGCGCCAGGACATAAAATTTCAGATGTGAGATTCGAAATTTCAAATCTCTATCTTCGATTCCTACCCCGCGAGCAGTTCTTCATACAAACGTTCGACGCCCGCGAGCTGCGCGGCGCAGGAGAAACGCTCTTCGACGACGCGACGGCCGCGCTCGCCCATGCGGCGCGCGCGCGCGGGCTCGGAGAGCAGCAGCGCGACGCGCTCGCCCATCGCTTCGTCGTCGCCGGGCGCGACGATGAAGCCTGTCTCTCCTTCTTCAACCGCCTCGCGCGCGCCGCCCACGTCCGTCACGACGACGGGGCGCGATGCCGCCATGTATTCGAGAATCGAGTTTGAAAAACCCTCGGCCACGGAGCTGAGCACGCACACGTCCGAGACGGCGAGCAACTCCGCCACGCGCGCGCAACGACCGATGAAGAACACGTCATCCGCGAGCCCGAGTTCAGCGGCGTAGGCGCGCAAAGGCTCCGTCAAGTCGCCCTCGCCCGCGAGGACGAAGGCCGCGCCCGGCACGCTCTCCTTCACGCGCCGCGCGGCTCGCAGGAACGTGCGATGGTCTTTAACTTCGTGTTGCAGGTTGGCGATGATGGTGACGAGCGGACGAGTTTGAGGGAGTCCGAGCGCGGCGCGCGTTTCGTCTTCATCAAAATCAACTGGCGGCTCGACGCGCGCGGGGTCGAGGCCGTTGTAGAGCGTGACGACCTTCTTCGTGGGCACGCCGCCGCTGACGAGGAAGGCGCGCACGGCCTCGGAGTTGACGACGACGCGGCGTGCGAGGCGGAAGGCGCAGCGTTCGACGAAGTTCTGCGCGGGCGTACGGAAACCCGCGATGTCGCGCTTCGACGCGACGCGCGCCGGCACGCCCGCCAGACGCGCCGCCGCCATCCCGAAGACGTTCGTGTAGAAGTCGTGCGCGTGGACGACAGTGATGCGGTCCGAGCGCAAGCGTCGCGCGAGCCTCCGCACCTGCCGGACGAAGTTCGCGTCGCGGAAGCTCGTCAGCTTGTAATGTTCGATGTGACCTAAGTCGAGCGACTCGGCCTCCGCGCGAAGGATGCCGTGCGGGTTGAGGCAGGCGAGACCGACATCATACTTGCCGCCCTCTTTGAGCAGGCGCGCGAGCTGCAAGGTCTGGCGCTCGGTGCCGCCCTGCTCGAAGCTGTTGATGAGGTGGAGGACGCGCGCGCTCACACCGCGACGGCCCCCGCCTCCGCCGAGCGCGCGAGCGCCGCCGCGCCGCCGTCGTCCACGAACAGGCGGTGCCACAGCTCAAGCATGAAGAGCGCCCACAGCCGCGCCGAGTGGTCGCGCCGGCCGCTTTCGTGCTCGTCCAAGAGGAGCGTGACGTAGGACGGGTTGACGATGCCGCGCTGTTGCGTGCGCGACTCGGTGAGCGTCGCGTGGACGCGGTCGCGGAGCTGACGGTTGATCCACTGTTCGATGGGGACGCCGAAGCCCTGCTTCGGGCGGTCGAGAATTTCAGCGGGGACGAGCCCGCGCACGGCCTGTTTGAAGATGTGCTTGGTGACGAGTCCCTTCATCTTCAGGGACGAAGGGATGCGCCCGACGAATTCGATGAGCTTGTGGTCGAGGAGCGGCGTGCGCGCCTCAAGGCTCGCGGCCATGCTCATGCGGTCAACCTTGGTCAGGATGTCGCCGGGCAGGTAGGTCTTGCTGTCGAGGTAGAGCAGGCGGTCGAGCGCGTCACTCGAAGGCGCGGCCTCGGCCACGTCGCGGAAAACTGCGGACGACTGCGAATCGTCGCCCGCGAGCCGACGGAACTCCTTCGTGTACAGCTCCGACTTCGACAGGCGCGTGAAGACCGAGACGGATTCGAGGTAGCGTTCCAGCCCGTCGTAGGCCACGTCGTGGATGAAGTTGCGGCCCAGGGCGCCGTGCGGCATCAGGCGCGCGGCCGGCTGCATCAGCCCCTCGCGCACGAAGCGCGGCAGCCGCTCGAAGCCGCCACGGCGCGAGTCGATGACGTAGCGCGTGTAGCCGGCGAAGAGTTCGTCGCCGCCGTCGCCCGAGAGCACGACCTTGACGTGCTCGCGCGCGAGCTTCGAGACGACGTAGGTCGGGATGGCGGACGGGTCCGCGAAGGGCTCGTCGAAGTGCCACGCCAGTTCGTCCACGACCGAGCAGATGTCGGGCGTGACGACGAACTCGTGGTGATCCGTGTTGAAGTGTCGCGCGGCGACGCGCGCGTACTTCAACTCGTCGTAGCTGTCTTCGTTGAAGCCGATGGAGAAGGTCTTGACGGGGCGTTCGCTGTTGCGCGCCATCAGCCCGACGACCGCGCTCGAATCGACGCCGCCCGAGAGAAAGGCGCCGAGCGGCACGTCGGCAACGAGCCGGACGCGCACCGCCTCGTCGAGGAGCGCGCGCAACTCTTCGAGATAGTCCTCCTCGCGACGCGAGCCGCCCGACTCCTGCGGGAAGTCCCAGTAACTTTCTATCTTCAGCCCGCCTTCACGGAAGGTCATGTGATGGCCGGGCGGGAGTTTCTCGACGCCCTTGAAGACGGAGTGCGGGTCGGGCACGTAGCCCCACGTCAGGTAGGCGTCCATCGCCTCGGGGCTCGGCTCGCGCCCGACCTCTGGGTGCGCGAGCAGGCACTTCAACTCGGAGCCGAAGACGAGCGCGCCGCGCGACGTGCGCGCGTAGTAGAGCGGCTTCTTCCCGGCGCGGTCGCGCGCGATGAAGAGGGAGTTGTCACGCGCGTCCCACAAGGCGAAACAGAACATGCCGCGCAGGCGCTCGACGCAAGACGGGCCGTACTCCTCGTAGGCGTGGACGATGGCCTCGGTGTCGGAGTTGGTCTTGAAGGCGTGGCCGCGTGCCTCAAGGTCTTTCTTCAACTCGCGGAAGTTGTAGACCTCGCCGTTGAAGACTATCTGGAGGCGCGGGTCGCAGCCCGAGAGCGGCTGGTGGCCGCCCGCGAGGTCGATGATCGAGAGGCGGCGCATGCCGATGGCGGCTGGGCCTTCGACGAGCGCGCCGTCTTCGTCGGGGCCACGGTGCGTGATGGAGCGCAGCATGCGCCCCAGCACCTCGCGCCGCTCGACGGCCCCGAACCCTGTCTCGCCCACGAATCCAGCGATGCCGCACATGCTCTCTTAAACCCCTTCCCCGGCGGCGGGCTTGCGCGCGACCATGAACGTGCCCGAGACGATGAGGTCTTCGTCGGGCAAGTCCCTGTAAGGCTTGATGAGGCGCGGCCGTATCTTGCGCACGAGCGCCAGCGTCTCGTCCGTGTAATCGACGCCGGCCAGCGGCCGCTCGCGGTGCGTGCGCAGACGGCCGCGACGGTCGCTGCCGATGATGTCCGTGACGAAGAACTTCGCGTCGTACCCCATGTCCCGCATCATGTCGCGGTAGTAGTTCACGGTCTTGCGGTTGGTGACAGCCTCGCCCGCCGCCATCATGCGGTAGACCTTCTCGCCGATGGTGCGGAAGGTCAAAGGGTTCATCCCGCCGCCGGTGAAGACGCCCTGGTCGCCGAGGTCGATCTTGTGCATCGAGTAGCCGCCGGGGACGAGCAGGCGGTCGATGGCCTTGATGGTCGGCTCGGGGTCGTAGATGTCCTGCAAGACGCCGAGCGAGTAGATGAGGTCGAACGGCTCACCCTTGCGCAGCTCTTCCGAGTCTTCGACGCCCGAGCCGTAGATTTCGGGCAGGCGCTCGGGGTTCGTCTTGACGCCCGTGCTCAGGTCGATGGCCTCGTCGAAGCGTCGCCGCTCCTCGTCCGTTTGCAGACGCGCGCGCACGCCGAGGTAGATCTGCCGCTGCTGCTCCTCGTCGCGCGCGCTGTAGAAACGGTCGAGGCAGACGGCCGTGCGCGCGCCGGCCGCGAGGAGGAGGAGCGCGACGCCGACGTTGTCGCCGTGGCCGAGTTCGAGCGTGCGCCGCCCCGCGAACCAGTCGGGCGTGAGCCCGCTGTACCCCGTGTACTCGTCGAACTGCGAGAAGACGCGCGCGATGCTCGCCTCCAGGGGGCGGCCGATGTGCGTGGCGCCGCCCGTGTCGAGGATGTCGCCGCTGTTGTGGCGGCGGTAGCGGCGCCAACTGTCGAACAGCTTGTAAGCGACGACCGCCGACTTCGACTTCCGCGCCCGTTGCTTGAGGGTGGTGAGCATGAGTTGTCTCCTTAGTCTGTTTATCCTTACCTCAAACTACGCATTATTAGGCCGGCGCGGCCGGCTCGCGTATCGGCTCCCAACGCGCGTAACGCTCGCCGCGCGCGAACTTGTAGAAGGCGATGACGGCCGCGAGGTTCGCCAGCACGAAGTAGTGCGGCAGCGAGAGCAGACGCACGCGCGCGCCCCCGCGCTCTAATAACCACCCCGCGAGCGCCGCCACATAGAACGCCGCCTGCCCCGCGAACGCGACCGCGAAGAAGAGCGAGCGCGGCGCGAGCGCGGCCGACGAAACGAGGGTCAACATCAGGAAGAGCGGTACGAGGTAACGCATGACCTTATGCGACAGAAGCTCTATCGCGTAGAAGCCGCCGCGCAGCGGGTTCAGCAGGCGCCGGTGGCGCCAGAGGTCCGTGTAGGTCTGCGCGATGACGCGCACGCGCATCCGCAGTTCCTTGTCGGCCTGCCGGTTCGTCTCCTCCGTGCAGACCGCCGCGGGCTCGTAGACGGCGCGCAAGCCCTGCTCGACCATCTTCGTCGCGATGATGAAGTCGCTGCAAGCCTCGTGGTAGAGCGGCACGTACGCCGAGCGCCTGACGGCGTACAGGCACCCCGACGCGCCGATGAGCGAGCAGGCGCGGCTCTCGTGCGTCTTCAGAAAAGTCTCGTAGCCCCAGTAAGACTTCGCGCCCTGCCCGACCGAGGTGGACGCGGGGTCAACGTAAATCAACTTGCCGGCGACGCAGCCGACCGACGCGTCGGCGAAGTTCGGCAGCATCGCGCGCAGCACGTCGCGTTGATAGAGCGTAGTCGCGTCGGAGAAGAGCACGACCTCGCCGCGCGCGAGTTCGACGGCCGCGTTCTGCGCGGCGGTCTTGCCCAGCCGCTCGGCCTGCCGGTGCAGCCGCACGCCGCGCGCCGCGTAGGAGCGCGCGATCTCGTCCGTGCGGTCGGAAGAGCAGTCGGAGGCGACGATGATTTCGAGTTTCTCACGCGGGTAGTCGAGCGCGAGCGTGTTCTCAAGTTTCGAGGCGAGGTCGCGCTCCTCGTTATAAGCCGTGATGACGACGCTGACGACGGGCTCAAACTCCGCGCGCCGCACGTCACGCGGCCGCAGCCGCGCGACCAGCCACACGAGCAGGGGGTAGCCGACGTACGCGTAAGCGAGCGCCACGGCCGACAGCCAGAAGAGAGTTTTCGCAGCCGTCTCTAACATCACGAATTCGACGCGGCGGCGGCCGCCGCCTTCGCCTGCCGGTCTTCGTACAGGCGGCGCAGGCAGACGGCGTAGCCGACGAGGTAGTAGACGTTCCAGTAGTACGCGAACGAGCCGAAGAAGCTCGCCACCATGTACGCGGCCAGGCTCGCGGCGAGCCCGACGGCGAGGTAGTAGAGCGGCGACGTGCGCCGCGCCTCGAAGCTCTCGCGCGCGACGGCGAGCATGCGCCGGAGCGGCGTCACGACGTAGAGACAGTAGACGGCGAAGCCGAACGCCCCCATCTCGGACGCGACCTGCGTGTAGGCGTTGTGCGCCTCAAGGCTGCGCGGCGAGACGTGGACGAAGTTGCCCATCCCGACGCCGAAGAGCGGGTTCCGCAGCGCGACGAGGATGGAGGTCATCAACAACTGCTGCCGCGCGTCGGCCGAGCCGAACGCGTCGAGCCGCCGGTCGTAGATCGAGAGGATGCGCGCGCCGTAACCGCCCGGCGCGACGATGAGCAGCAGCACCGTCAAGACGACCGCCGCCGCGACGACCATGAAACGATTCTTGCGCCCGAGCAGCCACGCCAGGACCATCATCCCCGTCGCCATCGCGAGGAAGCCGCCGCGCGAGAAGGTCACGACCACTCCCGCCGTCATCACCAACACCGCCGCGCCGTACAGCGCCTTCTTCAACAGGCCGCGCGCGCCGAACGCGAGCGCCGCCGCGATGGGCAGCATCGTGACGAGGTGGAGCGCCATCTCGTTCGGGTTCTCGAAGATGCCGCCGATGCGCCCCTCGACGCGGTAGCCCTCGACCGTCAGGCGCCCGGAGGCGTAGTCGCTCAAGGCCCCGCCCGCCATCACCACCCCCGAGCCGATGGCGAGCGCCATCAGCCAGCGCAGCCGCCGCTCCGTGCGCACGACGTTGACGATGACGAGGAAGATGAGAACGGCGCGGATGAAGATGTTGCTGAAGGAGCCCCACGCGTCGGCCATGCTCTCCTTCGCGAAGGGTATCGAGACGAGTCCGGCGAGGCAGAGAAGCAGCACGAGGTTGACCTCGCGCGGCCGCGCCGTCAGGTTCCCTTCCGCGCCGAGTTGCGCCGGGAAGTAGAGGACGAACGTCGTGATCGCCAGCCAGAAGGCCAGCGTCATCGGCAGCGGGACGTACTCGTAGGGACGGTAGAAGAGGACGAACGTGAAGAGCAGCAGCCCCGCGTACGTGAGCCCGTGCGCCTTGCGCAGCACCGCGCGCGCCCCGGTCTCGCTTGAAGGCGCGACGCGGCCCTTGCTTGACTCAGCAACCGGACGCGCGGCGGCGGCCGACTCTTCCGACCAGTCGCCCGAGTTTTGGAACGGCCGCAAGCCTTCCGCCTCGTCTTCGAAGTCGCGGCGGTCGTGCCCGCGGCCGAGGGGGACGACGGGCTCGTAGTCGAGCGGCTCTTTGGTGGAGGTCGGCGGCAAACGTTGGCTCTCGGCCGAAGCCCCGGGGCGTCGGTAACACGGCCGCACGGAGACGGGGGGCAATCCCGACTCCGTGCGCGCCATACGCGAAGCGCCGCCGACCCTCTAAGGGGCCGGGGCGCGACGGGTTCAACAAAAATCGCGGCCTGCGCTTAGACCGTCACGCTCTCCTCGACGGCGGCCAGCGCCCGCACCCGTTCGCGCAGCGCGGTCTCGAAACGGCGCGCCTCCTCGATCCCGTTGAGGGAGAGGGCGCGGAGTTGCTGCTCGATGCGGCGGCGGTAGTCGGAGACGAGCGAGTCGGAGACGTTCAGGCGCGCGGCCGCCTCCAACTGCGTGATGTGCGCCGGGCTCAGGTAACAATACCACAGCACCCCGAGCATGCGGTCGTACTGCTTCGACTTGCCGCGCACGGCCGCGTGCAGGCCGCGCAGGAACTCATCGACGAAGTTGGCCGCCTCGTCCTCGGACTCGCGCCGCAGCAGAGACTGCTCCGGGTTCTCGCGCCCGTCCACGGGCTCGAAGCCGCGCCCCTCCTCGTCGTCGCCGCCGCCGATGGGCACCAGGTAGATGTCCATCACGGGCAGGCGCGACATGACGAGACTGCGCAAGGAACGCACGTCAACCGGCGAGTCGCAGGCTTCCAGGACTGAAACGATCAAGTCTTCGAGGTCCGAGTTGCTGATGATGATCTGCGCGTCGCCCGTGCAGCCGACCATGCGCGTGTCGCGCTGGCGGACGGGAATCATCTGGACGCGCTCTTCGAGTTCGGGCTGCGCCCGCCGCGACTTGTCCGCGCGCCACTCGCGCAGGCCGTAGACGCGGTCAACCAGACGGCGGTGCGGCTCGTCCTCGCCCGCGCCCGAATCGACGCGGCGGAAGTTGGCCGAAGACTGGATGATGGTCGAGATGCGGCGCGCGAGTCGATAGGATTCGGGGTGGCGCTTGCGCAGTTCCGCCGTCAGCAGGTTCGTCAGCTCGATCTGGCTGACCTCGCACTCGATCTCCTGGTCGGTCATCTCGGAGTCGAGGTAGTGCTGGAAGCGCGACTTCGAGAGGAGCGTGACGAAGAGTTCCTGCGTCAGGTCGAGGTAGGCACTGCCGCGGTCGCCCTCCTCGACGAGGAGGCCGGCGCTGTAGGAGGCGCGCACCAGCGGGTGATTGATGACGAGCCGTTGCAGCTCGGTCCAGAGCCGCGACACGTCCGAGCGCCGCAGCGTCTCGACCCACGCGCCGGCGTGGCGCGGCTGGCGCTCCTGCGCCTGGGCGCGCCCGTGCCCTTGCGGGGTCGGGTATGTCTCTTGCGTTCCGCTCGTCATGGGGTCGTTCAAGTGGTGATCTTGGTCGGCAGATGTGGCAGCCATGTTACCGGTTCTGGGCGGTTGGGAGCAAGGCCGGAGTTTCGAAGATGCGTCCGCTGAGGAGGGTCGAAGGGCGCGGGGTTAACGCCGGGGCGTCTCGCAATTCCCCCGGCCGTTGAACTTCCGCGGCCGGAGACGAGACGAAATTATCCGCGAGGGACATCTGCGCTCCGCTGGCTCTCTGGGTTTGAATGATTGACCTTGCAGGGAAGCCCGCCGGTTCGGCCGCAAAGGGGAATGGGCGCGGCCACCGTGAAGGGGGTTCAGGACAGTCGCCCCGAACACTTTCAGATAGTAACAGCAATCACTCTACTTGAGCAACACCTTTTTACAAATCGTCCAAGGCGTTGAAAAAGAAGGGAGAAACGGGACGCCGGAGAGACTCCCGCCGTAAGGAAAGTTTGGAAGAGTGTCTGGATTGGTACTTTAAGTTCCGTGCAAGAGAGAAGCGCCCGAAGAGAGGCCCCCGCCGCTACGTCCGACGGTGTCGCACGGCTCGCCTCGCGCCCCGCACACGTCGGCGTTTCACTCGTGCGACCAGCCCGGCGGAACCCCCCGGCCGAAGGGTGGTCATTAAACGACAGATTACGAGGAGCACTCATGCCTTCTTCAACGACAGCGTGGTTCCGCAAGCTTCGGACCTGCCCGGACACCGAGTTGCTGCTGACCTTCTCGGCGGGCGGCCGGTGCGGCGTGGGGCGCGTCGCGGAGCACGTCGTCTCTTGCGACTTTTGCGGCGCGGTGGTGCATCTACTCTCCCGCCACGCGCCGCCGGCGGACGCTCTCCCCTTCGCCGCCTCCGCGATGCCGGCCCCCTTGCGCCGCCTCGCGGAGGACATCTTCGCCGAGCCCTCCCACAACCGCGCCCGCTTCGCCGTCTCGCTCATGGAGATCGAGCGCCTGACGCCCGAGACCGTGAGCAGTGAGCAGTAAGCGGTGAGCAGTTAAAAACCTCCGCCTCAAAGGCTGAAGGCAGTCGGGACTGACCGTCCTCGACTGCCTTCTTCTTTCTCCCTACTGCTTACCGCTCACTGCTCACCCTGCCCCCCCGTCGTACAGTTCCTCGATGAGGCTGCTGTACTTCTCGTCGATGACGCGGCGTTTGACCTTGAGGGTGGGGGTGAGTTCGCCGCCGTCGATGGAGAAGTCGTCGGGGAGGAGCGCGACGCGGCGGACGCGCTCGTAGTCGTGGAGCGGGCGCGTCAGTTCCGCGACCTCGGTCTGAACCAGTTTGACGGCGGCGGGGCTTCGGCTCCAGGCGACGCGCAGCGTGTGGTCCTCCGCCTGCGGCGTGGGGAGCGCGGAGGCGAGCGCCTCCCAGTCGGGCACGATGAGCGCGGCCGGCTGCTTACGCCCGGCGCCGACGACGACGACCTGGCTCACGTACTGGCTCTGCTTAATCAAACTCTCGACCAGTTGCGGCGCCACGTACTTGCCGTTCGAGAGTTTGAACAACTCCTTCTTCCGGTCGGTGATGTGGAGGCGGCCGCCCTCGTCCACCGTCCCCACGTCGCCCGTCCTGAACCAGCCGTCCTCGGTGAAGACGGCGGCCGTCTCCGCCTCGTGGCCGTAGTAGCCGTTCATCAGGTTCGGCCCGCGCACGAGTATCTCGCCGTCCGACTCGGTCTTCAGCTCGATGCCGGGGAACGGCGGACCGACCGACCCGACGCGGTTATCCTCGGGGCGGTTGACCGAGACGACGCAGGTCTCGGTCATCCCGTAGCCTTGCAGGATGACGACGCCCGCGCCGAGGAAGGCGTAAGAGAGCGCGGGCGACAGCGGCGCCCCGCCCGAGACGAAGAAGCGCAACCGCCCGCCCACGCCCTCGCGCCACTTCTTGAAGACGAGGCGCGACGCGACCTCCTGCTGAATCTCCAGGAGGGGCGGCACCGTCTCGCCCTTGTCCTTCAGCTCCGCGTAACGCTGGCCGACGTGCAGCGACCAGTTGAAGAGCTTCGCCTTCCAGCCGCCCTCGGCCGTCCCCTTCTTGACGATCTTGTGGAAGACCTTCTCGAAGAGGCGGGGCACGGCCGTCATGATGGTCGGGCGCACCTCGCGCAGGTACTCGCCGACCACGTCGAACGACGGCGCGTAGGCGACCGAGACGCCGTTCCAGCAGAAGACGTAGAAGACCACGCGCTCGAAGATGTGCGAGAGCGGCAGCACCGACAGCGCCACGTCGGTCGAGAGAATCGGCAGCGAACTCGACACCGCCATCACGTTCGAGACGAAGGCGCCGTGCGTCAGCATGACGCCCTTCGGCTCGCCCGTCGTCCCCGAAGTGTAGATGATCGTCGCGAGGTCTTCCGCGCCGACGGCGTTTAAGGCGCGGCTGAAGACTTCGGGCTCGGCCTCGTCGAGCTGCGCGCCGGTCTGCTCAAGCTCGAAGAGCGAGAGCGCGCCCTCGAAGCCTTCGGCCGCGTCGGTGTCGAAGAAGACGACGCGCTCCAGGGTCTCGACCGGCTCGACGCCGGGGCGCGCGTGGCGGAAGACCTTTTTCCCCGAGACGAAGAGAACGCGCGCGCCCGAGTCTTCGAGGATGTAGCGCACCTGCTCGGGCGCCTGCGTCGTGTAGATGGGGACGTTGACGGCCCCGAGGCTGAGGATGGCGATGTCGGCGACCGACCAGTCGGGCCGGTTCTCGGAGAGCAGGGCGACGCGGTCGCCCCGCTTCACCCCGAGCGCCGAGAGCCCCAGGGCGACCGCGCGCACGCGCTGGATGATCGCCTCGCCCGGGATGTAGAGCCACTGCCCCTTCACCTTCAGGCTCAGCGCGTCCGCCTTCGCGTGCCGCCCCAACGCCTCCAGACACATTCCCGGCACGCTCGCCGGCACCTGCGTGTGTTGTGTGTGAGCCATAAGATTCGTGAACCGTGAACCGTGAACCGTGACAAGACTAAAGCCCGTTCTTACTTGTCACGGTTCACGCTTCACGGTTTACGGCTTTCCGATTCTTTCGGCGAAGTATTCGACCGTCCGCTTGAGCCCTTCCTTGAGCGGCACCGTGGGCTCCCAACCGAGGAGCCTGCGGGCGCGCGTGATGTCGGGCTGGCGCTGGCGCGGGTCGTCCTGCGGGAGCGGGCGGTAGCTGACCCGGACCTCGACGCCCGCCGCGCGCCCCACCTCGTCGGCGAGTTGCTTCATCGTGAACTCGCCCGGGTTGCCGACGTTGACCGGCTGGTGCACGTCCACGCCCTCGGCCGCGCCCTCCTCGACGTTCATCAGGCGAATCATGCCCTCGACTAAATCGTCAACGTAACAGAAACTACGCGTCTGCTCGCCCGTCCCGTAGAGGGTCAACTCCTCGCCCCGCAACGCCTGCACGATGAAGTTCGACACCACGCGCCCGTCGTGCTCCAACATTCGCGGCCCGTACGTGTTGAAGATGCGAATGATGCGTGTGTCAACACGGTTCTGCCGGTGGTAGTCCATCATCAATGTCTCGGCCAGACGCTTGCCTTCGTCGTAACACGAACGGACGCCGATGCAGTTGACGCTGCCCCAGTAGTCTTCGGTTTGAGGATGGACCTCGGGGTCGCCGTAGACTTCGGACGTGGAGGCCTGAAGGATGCGCGCGCGGACGCGCTTGGCGAGGCCGAGCATGTTGATGGTGCCCATGACGTTGGTCTTGACCGTCTTCACCGGGTTGTACTGGTAGTGGACGGGCGAGGCCGGGCAGGCGAGGTTATAAATCTGATCGACTTCGAGCAGGACGGGCTCGATGATGTCGTGGCGCACGAGGTCGAAACGCTTCGAGTCCATCAGGTGATAGACGTTCTCGCGCCGCCCCGTGAAGAAGTTGTCGAGGCAGATGACATCGTGCCCCTCCGCGAGGAGCCTTTCGCAAAGGTGCGAGCCGATGAAGCCCGCGCCGCCGGTCACAAGAATCCGCATCTTTTCTCCCGCCTGGAATTTTTTACGCCGGGGTTTGTCGTCGTCCCGGCATTGTAACAGCGATTACAGGGCGGCCGCGCCCTCTTTTTCCGGCGCCGCGTCGGCGCCCTCGTGGCCGCGTCGGCGTGGACGACGGCGTCGGCGTTGGCGCGTCTCGTCGTCCTCGTCCTCGACGCGGCCGTCGGCCGTCGCCAGCGCGGCCAGCAGAAGGAACATGAGCGCGTTGGCCGTCGTGTGCAGAGTGAAGTCGAAGAAGCTGTGGACGAGCACGCCCGCGCAGCCCGCGAGCGCGCCGAGCGCGACCCCGCGCCGGAAGCGGTCGCGCGACTGCATGCGCTTTAAGGCCGCGCGGAAGAGCAGCAGGACGAAGACAATCGCGAGCAGGCCGCCGACGACGCCCGCGTCGGAGAAGATCTGCAAGTAGTCGTTGTGCGCCTGCTCAAGTCGGTACGCGCCGTTGCCCGTGTCGTAGCGCGTGTAGGCCGCGCCGAAGGAGCCGAGCCCCGTCCCGAGCAACGGGTGGTCGCGGATGATCTGGACCGCGCCGCTCCAGAAGTGCGCGCGCCCCGTCGTCGGGTCGGCGCTGTTGACGGTGCCGAGCATGCGCGAGAGGGCGCCGTCGCCGCCGAAGTAGAGCACGCCGATGAAGACGGCGACGACCATCGCGAACCCGAGCCCGAGTCGCGCGGCGGCGGCGCGGATGCGCTCGCCTCGGTCGCGCTTCTCGCCCGCGCGCCTGCGCCCGCGCGCCAAAGACGAGACGGCCGCGAGGAACAGAATCTCGCAGACCATGCTGATGAGGCCGCCGCGCGAGTTCGTCATCACCAGCGCGATTGCCATCATCGCCGACGCGAAGGCGTAGAGCAGCATCCGCTCGCGCGCCACCGCGCCCGCGAACATGAGCCCCAGGGGCATCGCCAGCACCAGCTCCATGTAGCCCGCGAAGTGGTGGCGGTTGACGTAGGGGCCGAACGGCTCGGCCTGCTTCGGCTCCCTCACCCAGAAGATTGTGCGCGGGTTGACGAAGTGCTGCATCAGCCCGTAGACGCCGAGCAGGAAGCCGAAGATGACGACGAGCCTCGTCATCAGCTTCAGCCTTCCGGGGCTGTCGATGAAGGCGAGCGCCGCCGCGAAGTAGACGAGGAGCCCCGCGAGTTGTATGAGCGAGACGCGCGTCGCCTGCGGGTCGAACGTGAGCGCGGCGCCGAGTTGCACGGCCCCGACGACGAAGAGCCCGATGAGTGGAAGTTGTAAAGGGTTGAGGCTCAGCCTCAAGACGCGCGTGCGCCACGCGTCCGCCATCCAGAGGGCGAAGACGAGCGCCGCGCTCAATTGGAACGCCGCGAGCGACCACGCGTGGACGGTGCCGAAGGCGAGCGTCGTCGTCACGACCGCGAGGCAGAGCAGGAGGATGATGAAGCGGCTCCAGACCGTGTGCGGCAACTCGCGCGCGGACGTGACGGGGCCCGCGTCCGGCGGCACCGGCGCCGACGCGGGCGCCGCGAGGTCAGCGCGCAACTGTTCGCCCGCCTGCGCGTTCGAGGTTGAAATCGTCATACCAGATTTTTCCGTAGATGGGGCAGACGCCGTCCGCGCACGGGACGCGGACGATGCGGACAAGCACGGCCTCCGTCTTCGGCCCCGCCGTGAACTCGAACGAGACCGGTTGCCAGTCCTGCGTCCCCTGCGGCGCGGGCGCCGACGCCGCGAGCGTCGTGTCCCCCTCCGTGACCGTCACCGAGAGCGTCGCCGTGCTCCTCAATTCGTCGGTCTTGATGAAGTAACTCAGGCGGTAGTGCGCGCCGGGCTCGACGGCGACCACCTGCGTGACGTTGCGGAAGTCAACCTGCCCCGACGCGCCGAAGGCGACGCGCAGCGCGCGCCGGCCGCCCCGCGCGCCGCGCGCGTCGATGGCGACCTGGCTGCCGGCCTGCTGCGTCACGTTCCAGCCGAAGAGCGAGCGGCCGCCCGGCGCGATCTCCGTCTCGAACCCGCCGTCGTAGAACTGCTCCGACTTCAAACCTTCGAACCCGCCCTCCGACAGAACCGCGTGCGCGCGCCGGTACTGCCCCTTCACGTAGAGTGCGCGCGCGAGCGCGTCGGCCGCGCCCTGCTGCCCGCGCCGCCCGTCGGGGCCGAGCCCGTCCCAGACGCCCTGCGCGTCTTCGAGGTTGCCGCGACCCGCCAACACGCCGACCAGTTGCGCGCGCGACTCGACGGTCTTGCCGACCGCGTCCACGACGCGCGCGAGGTTCGGGCCGTAGACCTGCCACGCGAGGTTGAAGACCTGCGGGCGCAGCATCGGGTCCGCGTCGGCCGCGCGGCGCAGCTCGGCGAAAGCCTCTTCGGTGTGGCCCGCGCGCAGCAACGCGTTGCCGAGGTGCCAGCGCGGCTGCGTGTAGTTGGGCGCGAGTTCAGCCGCGCGCCGCAACGCAGCGACCCCGCCCTCCGCGTCGCCGAGCGCCGCGCGCGCGCGCCCCGCCTCCATCCAGATGAGAAAGTCGTTGGGCGCGAGCGCGGCCGCCTGCTCGTACTCGCTGAGCGCGCGCGGCACGCCCTCGGGGTCGAAGCTGACTTGATGAAGTCGCGCCAGCATCAGGTGCGTGAACGGGTCGCGGGGCGCGAGCCGCGCCGCGGCCTCGGCCGACTCGAAGGCCGCCGTCGGGTCTTTCGCGTAAGAGGCCGGCGCCGTCTCCGCCATCGTGGCCCCGATGCCCCAACGCACGCCGATCCACCCGCAATAGAGCGCGAGCAGCCCCAACAGCGCCAGTGGGGCGCGCGCCAGGAAGGGACGGACGTTGATGAAAACTACTTGCTCCACCATCAATGAATAATTCCTTCGTGCCCTCTGTGAATACCTCTGTGACCTTTGTGGTTAAGCACATCCGACTTAACCACAAAGGTCACGAAGGTATGCACGAAGGTCTCAAAGGGATTGAAGCTGAAAGCCATTAAAACTCATGTCCGACTAACTCTATCTCGATCTTCATCCGGCGGAGCGTGACCTGCGCGTCCTCGCAGTCGCGGCGGATTTCGGCGACGCGGTCGTCGTCGATGCGCGAGGTGGAGATGAGCACCTCCTCGACGTGTTGCTCCTGGCAGATGCGGCGCAGGTGTCCGTTGCCACCGAAGACGCGCAGGCCGTGAATCATCTTCCCCTTCTTGAACGGGTCGTCGTCCACGAAGCCGACGGGCGTGTACTGTAGCTCAAGGTTGTTCCGCATCTCGCGCAGCAGCAGTTCGCCCGCGTCGCCCGCGCCGTAGATGAGCACCCGCCTTCCGCCCGCGGCCGGCGCCGGCAGCAGTTGGCGGAAGAGGCGGAACGCGACGCGGCTCCCGGCCAGCATCATGAAGAAGATCATCGCGTCGAGGACGAAGACCGCGCGCGAGAAGCCCTGGAAGCGGAAGGCGAAGAGCAGCACCAGCACGCTCACGGCCGACCCGGCGGCGACCGCCTTCGCGTAGACGATCAGGTTGTCGAGACTGATGTAGCGCCAGAGGCCACGGTAGACGCCCGCCGCCAGCAGCGCCGTCATCTTCACGAAGATGAGCACTGGCACCGTCGAGAGGAAGAGCAGCCACACCTCCGAGCCGAGGTCGGAACCGAAGATCAGGACGTACGAGAAATAGTAAGCGAGGATGACGAGCAGCACATCGAGCAATACCTCGAAGATGCGCCGCTTGTAAGACAGATCGACGAGGAACGAGACGAGCGGCTTCTCGCGCGCGGCCTGCACCTCCGCCTCGTCGTAGACCTTGACGCCCGCGAGGTAGACGCCGATGAGCGTCAGCACCACCGCGAACCCGAGCACCATCGCAATGCCCGTGTGGTACTCGAAGCGGCGGACGAACATCGCCAGCAGCCCCGACGCGCCCGCGAAGGCGTAGAGCATCCAGACCGCGCGCCGCTCCGACAGGCCCAAGGCGACCAGACGGTGCGACGCGTGGTCGCGCCCGCCCTGCGACGCCGCGCGCCCCGAGAGCTTGCGCACGACCGTGACGAGCGTCGTGTCGAAGATGGGGATGAAGAGGATGAGGACGGGGACGGCGATGACGACGATGAAGCTCCGGCCACGGTCGCCCGAGGCCGAGAGCAGCGCGGAACTCGCGAGGAAGAAGCCGACGAACATCGACCCGCAGTCGCCCATGAAGATCGTCGCCGGGTTCGAGTTGTAGACGAGGAAGCCGACGAGCGCCGCCGCGAAGACCGTCAGCATCACGGCCTCGGTCACCTGCCCGTTGGCGGCGAAGCTCGCGGCGATGAAGACGGCCGCCACCGCCGAGATGCCCGCCGCGAGGCCGTCCATGTTGTCGAGCAGGTTGATGGCGTTCGTGATGCCGATGAGCCAGAAAATCGTCACGGCCATCGCCACCGACGCGCCCCAGCCCCACGGCAGCAGCAGCCCGAAGTAGACGACCGCGCTCGCGCCCAAGACCTGCCCGATCAGTTTTTGATAAGGCTTGATGTTGAGGAAGTCGTCCACCAACCCGACGACGAAGAGCGCCGTGCTCGCGCCCATCACGACCCAGCCCTCGCGCGTGTGCGGGACGAGGAAGAGGTACGCGAGCAGCACCGCGAGGTAGATGGCGACGCCGCCCATCATCGCCGTCGGCCGCTTGCTGTGGCGGTCGCTGCGCGGCCGCGCGATGACCCCGTAGCGGCGCGCGAACGCGCGCACCAGCGGCGTGAGCGCGAGCGAGAGGGCGAGCGACGCCGCGGCGGGCAAGAGTTGGCTACTGCTCAAAGGCATTACTACGTCGGTTCCGGGAAACGAGACTTCGGGCGTGCTTTAGAACCTTAGAACCTATTAAAAGTGCGCCGAGAAATCAAGCCGCCCGCACCGCCCCGTCACGCGGCCGCGCCGTTCTGCCGACCCGAGTAGTACTCGATGACGGACTGCAAAATCTCGTCGAGCGTGACGGTGGGACTGAAGCCGGTGAGCGCCGCGACCTTCGACGTGTCGGGCACGCGGCGCGGCATGTCCTCGAAGCCCTCCTCGTACGCCTCGTCGTAGGGCACGGTCACGATCTCGCTCTTCGACCCCGTCAACTGCTTCACGCGCTCGGCGAGCTGCATGATGGAGACCTCTTCCGAAGAGCCGATGTTGAAGACCTCGCCGACCGCCTCGTCCTTGTCCATCAGCGCGACGAGCGCGCCGACCACGTCGCCGACGTAGCCGAAGCAGCGCGTCTGGCTGCCATCGCCGTAGACGGTCAGCGGGCGGCCCGAGAGGGCCTGCTTGACGAAGGTCGGGATGACCATCCCGTACTGCCCCGTCTGGCGCGGCCCGACGGTGTTGAAGAGGCGGACGACGACCGTCGGCAGCTTCTTCTCGCGCCAGTAGGCCAACGCCAGGAACTCGTCGATGGCCTTCGAGCAGGCGTACGACCAACGCCCCTTCGTCGTCGCGCCCATGACGAGGTTGCCGTCCTCGCGGAAAGGCACTTCGGACGAGAGCCCGTAGACCTCGGACGTGGAGGCGACGAGCACCTTCTTCTTCTTCTTGTTCGCCTGCGCGAGCACGACCTCCGTCCCGCGCACGTTCGTCTCGATGGTGCGGACGGGGCTCTCGACGATGAGCTTGACGCCGACGGCCGCCGCGAGGTGGAAGACCACGTCGCACTGGTCGATGAGTTCGGCCATCACCGGCTGGTTGTGCACCGAGTCAATGGTGTAGCGAAACTTGGGGTTGCCCTTGAGGTGCGCGATGTTGTCGAAAGAGCCCGTCGAGAGGTCGTCGATACAGAAGACCTCGTCGCCGCGCGCGATGTACAGGTCGGACAGGTGCGAACCGATGAAGCCGGCACCGCCCGTAATGAGAACTCGCAAACTTTTCTTTCCCTCCTTCAGAACTTGAGCAGCGCCGACGAAGGCGCCGCGGCCGAGTCGGCGCCCGCCAGCCGCCCGTAGAGCCGCTGCACGTCGGCGACCAAACGCTCGACCGAATAATGATGCCCGACGTACTCGCGTCCGCGCTCGCCGAGCGCGTGGCGCAGCGCCGCGTCGTTGACGACGTGCGCGAGTGCTTCGGCGAAAGCCTCCGGGTCGCCGGGCCGGACCTGTATGCCGCGCTCGCAGACCTGCCACGGGTGCGGGCGTCGCAACTCTTCCTGCGCGACGCCGCCGAGCAGATCGACGACGCCGCCGACGGCCGTCGCCACGCAGGGGCGCGCGTTCGCCATCGCCTCGATGAGCGTCAGGGGCGTCCCCTCGTTGCGCGAGGTGAGCGCCACCACGTCGAGCGCCGGGTAGAAGTTTTCGGGGTCGTCCCTGAGCCCCGCGAATTCTACATCATCCGCGAGCCCGAGCGCCCACGCGTGCGCCTCCAACTCGGCGCGCAAATGTCCGTCGCCGACTATAACGAACCTCACGCGACCCGCGCCGTCCTGCTTCAGACCCTCCGTTTCGGCCTCGTACGCGCGCCGCTTCTTGAAGAGCGCGGCGGCTTCGAGGAAGAGCATGTGGTTCTTGACCTCGGTCAGGCGCCCGACGATGCCGACAAGCACGTCGGAGTCTGACGCGCCCCACTCCTGTCTTAACAAGTGTCGCCGCGCCGTCCAGTCGTCGAACGCGCGCGTGTCGAGCCCGAGCGGGATGACCTCGAACTGACCGCGCCTGCCGACGCGGAAGCGGCCGTGAATCTCTTCGAGCTGCTGCGGGCTGATGACGACGATGCGGTCGGTGGCGAGCCGCGCCAGGGCCTGCTCGACGGCGAGGAAGAAGCGCGTCTTCCAGCGGCCGTAGTAGCTGTGGAAGATGTGGCCGTGGTACGTGTGGACGAAGCGGCACGCGCGCGGCCTGCCCCAGAGCGCCGAAGGCACAAGCCACTTGTAGAGCATCCCGGCCGCGCGCCCGACCGTGCCCGCCTTCGCCGTGTGCGTGTGCACCAACTCGGGGCGCTCGCGCAGGAAGAGGCGGTAGAGCTTCCAGACCGTGATGAGGTCTTTCGGCGAGACCTCGCGGCTCATCTCGGGGATGACGTGCGGCCTCACGCCGAGACTTTCGGCGAAGTAGCCCATGTCGTCCTCGCCCGGCGGCACCACGCCCGCCACCAGCAGAGACTCCACGCCCCGCCCGCGCAACCCCGCCTCCAGCCACGCCACGTGCCGCGCCGGCCCCCCCACGTTCAGCCGCGCGATGATGCGAACGATCTTCATGAGGCGGAACGCTAGTCTTCCATCCGGTTCGCGCCGGTCTCGGCGACGAGGTTGGAGGCGCGCAGGAGCGATTCGAAGGTGCCGGCGTCGGTCCACCAGCCTTCGAGCTCGTCCCAGGTCATCTCGCCGCGGTCGATGTAGGCGTTGTTCACGTCCGTGATTTCAAGCTCGCCTCGGCCCGAGGGCTTCAGGGTCTTGATGATGCGGAACACGTCGGCGTCGTACATGTAGACGCCGATGACGGCGTAGTCGGACTTGGGGAGCGAGGGCTTCTCCTCGATGCGCACGACGCGGCGGCCGTCGAGTTCGGGCACGCCGAAGCGTTGCGGGTCTTGCACCTTCTTCAGAAGAATCTTGGCGCCGCCGCCCTGGTGCCGGTACGTGCGCACCGCCTTGCAGATGTTGCGCTCGATGATGTTGTCGCCGAGGACGACGCAGATTGGCTCGCCGTCGGCGAACGCCTCGCAGAGGTCGAGCGCGGCGGCGATGCCGCCCTCGCCCTCCTGATACGTGTAGTTGAGGTGATGCAGGCCGAAGTCCTTCCCGTTCTTGAGGAGCCGGAGGAAGTCGCCGGCCGAGTTGCCGCCCGTGACGATCATGATGTCGCGGATGCCCGCGTTGACGAGCGTCTGGATGGGGTAGTAGACCATCGGCCGGTCATAGACGGGCAGCAGGTGTTTATTCGTGACGGCCGTCAGCGGGCGCAGACGCGACCCGAGGCCCCCGGCCAGTACGATGCCTTTCAAACGAAACTTCCCTCCGCTCTTCCTTCGTTTTTTTGGACGCTGACCTCAGTCGATGAACCGCTGGAACCAGAGTTCGAGCATCAGGAGCGTCCAGAGCTGGTGCGTGTAGTCGCGCTCGCCGCGTGTGTGCAGCTCGACCATCTGGCGGACGGCCGCCGGGCGGAAGAGGCCGCGACGCCCTGCGCGCTCCGAGAGCAGGTTCTCGCGCAGAAACGGCTGCATCTGGCCACGGAACCAGTGGCCGATGGGGACGCCGAAGCCCATCTTGCCCCGCGTCAGGTTCTCCGACGGCAGGAGCTTTTGCAGCGTCTTCTTCAGGATGTACTTCGTCGTCAGCCCGCGCAGCTTCAGGTTTTCGGGAAGGCTCGCGGCGAACTCGATGACGTGATGATCGAGGAACGGCGAGCGCGCCTCCAAGGAGTTCGCCATCGACGCGATGTCCACCTTGACGAGCAGGTCGTTCGGCAGATACGTCATCGTGTCGGCCAGCAGCGCCGCGTCCACCACGCCCGCGCCGTTGGCGCGCTTGAACCAGGGCCGGAGCCAACTGGCCGCGTCGCGGTGGCCGACCTCTTCGCGAAATTCGTCGCTGTAGAGTTCGTCCTTCGTGTCGCGCTGCGTGATGCTGACCCAGTGCAGGTAGCGTTCGACGGGCGGCAACGAAGCCGCGCGCAGGAAGCGACGCACCTTGCGCGCGCGCGACGGCTTCACCTCGGAGATGGGGAGCAGTTCCAACGCCTGACGGATGACGCGCTCGCGCAGCACGCCCGGCAGTTTCCGGTAACGCTCCGACAGGCGCATCGCCGCATAACGCTCATAACCGGCGAAGCACTCGTCGCCGCCGTCGCCGTTGAGCGCGACGGTGACGTGCTTGCGCGTCTCGCGCGAGACGTAGTAGGTCGGGATGGCGGACGAGTCGGCGTAGGGCTCGCCGTAGTGCTCGACGAGCGTGGGCAAAACCTCCATCGCGTCGGGGCGGACGACGAACTCGTGGTGCTCCGCGCCGACGCGCTCGGCGACGCGGCGCGCGTGGTGGAGTTCGGAGAAGTCCTGCTCCTCGAAACCGATGGAGAAGGTCTTGACGGGCGTGGAACTCTCTTCGGCCATCAGCGCGACGACCGCGCTCGAATCAATCCCGCCCGAGAGGAAGGCGCCGAGCGGCACCTCCGACATCAGGCGCACGCGCACGGCCTCGCGCAGCAGTTCCAAAGCGCGCTCGCCTGCTTCTTCTTCGGAGAGCTTGACCTTCTTCGAGAAGTCGGGCTCCCAGTAGCGACGGGTCTTTATCTCGCCGTCCTTCGTCAGCGTGAGCGAGTGGCCGGGCTCCAACTTGCGTATGTCGCGGTAAGCCGTCTGCGGCGCGGGCACGCACATGAAGGTGAGGTAGTCGTCGAGCGCCGCGCGGTCTATCTCGCGACTGACCGAGGGGTGCAGCAGCAGCGCAGAGAACTCCGAGCCGAAGACGAATGAGTCGCGCGTCTTCGCGTAGAGCAAAGGCTTCTTGCCGACGCGGTCGCGCGCGGCGAAGAGTTGCTGTTTGCGCTCGTCCCAGATGGCGAAGGCGAACATGCCGCGCAGGTGCTTCGGCGCGTCCTCGCCGTACTCCAAATAAGCATGAAGGACGACCTCGGTGTCGCAGTCGGTGTGGAAGCGGTGGCCGCGTGCTTCGAGTTCCTTCTTAACGTCGCGGTAGTTGTAGACCTCGCCGTTGTAGACGATCCAGGCCGTGCCCTCTTCGTTCGAGATGGGCTGCTGGCCGCCCTTGAGGTCGATGATGGCGAGGCGGCGCATGGCGAGGCCGACGTGCGCCTTGAGGTAGGTGCCGTCCTCGTCCGGCCCACGGTGGAAGATGGCCTCGTTCATGCGCGCGAGCAGCGCGGCTTCGGCCGCGCGCCCGTCGAGGTTGACCATGCCGACGATGCCACACATTAAAAGTTAATCCTCCCCGCGATGTCCTGCGCGACCTGTTCGAGTTCCTGTCCGCGCTCCGAGTTCCAGCGCGCGTAGCGGCGGTGCCCCGAGACCGCCCGCGCCGCCTCCGCCCGCGACTGCTTCTCCGCGAGCAGCGCACGCTTCCCTTCCTCCTGCCGTTCCTTCAGGAGCACGGCGCCGACGGCGACGAAGATGAAGTAGAAGACCAGTATCTGCGAACGCTGCCGGTACGCCGTCCCCACGTTGCCCTGGAAGATGGAGTAGGCCAGCGTCAACATCGTCGTGAACAGCAGGATGGGGAGCGCCTGCCTCAGTCGATAACTCAAAGTGAACCAGACGCCGAGGACGAGCAGCGGGAAGGCCGCCCACCACGCGACCATCTCGGGCAGCGTAATCGACTGTCTCAAACTCGCGAGCTGCCACGGGAACGGCGCGAACAGCAGGTAGGCCATCCCCAGCGGCACGACGCTCAACGCGCCCGTGGCCGTGGACACGTCCACGTCGGCCCCGAAGCCGGTGTTGGCCGAGCGCGCGAGGTCGGAGCGGCTACGCTGCACGCCCTCCAGACTCCCGAACAGCTCGTACTGCGCGCCCGCCGTGCGGAGCACGCCGAGGTACGTCAGCCCTATTCCCAACACGAGCACGACGGCGAGGTGCCGCACGAGGCTGCGCGTCGTCTGCGGCCGCATCCCGATGATGAAGGCGCCGCACACGGCCGCCGCCAGCATGTAGAAGATGTAGAACCGCATGCTGAGGATCGCGAACATCGCGAGCAGCAGCACGAAGATGTAGCGCACGCTCATACGCTCGCCGAGCTTGAGCGTCGCCAGCATCGAGACCGCCAGCAGGAAGACAATCGGCCCGTCCTTCAACCCTTGCGACGACCACAATACGAGGCTCGGGTAGAAGGCGACGGACAGCGCCGCGACCTTCGCCACCCGCACGTTCTGGAAGATGTGGCGCGCGCAGAGGAAGACGACCGGCGCGGTCGCCGCCCCGACGACCGCGTTGAAGAACTGCACGGCCAGCATGTTCCGCCCGAGTACCGCGTAGATGCCCGCCACGAGGTAGACCATGCCCCAGCCGCCCGCCAGCGCCCACTGCTTCAACTCGGGCAGGACGGGGATGTCGCTGCGCCACGTCTCAAGCAGCGCGCCGCCGAGCCAGTCGTAGGTGAGCGCGTCGCCGCCGAAGAAGACCTGTAACTCGAAGCCGTTGATGATGACTCCCACCGTCATCCGAATGAGCAGGCCGCCGACGAAGACCTTCAGCAGGAACGGGCTCTGCTCGCCGCCGCCGCGCGACAGCAACAGCCCCGCGAAGAGCGCGAGCGGCGCGCACAAGAGCAGCGCCGCCGCGCCGCCCGGGATGGCGAGCGCGACCGCGGCCGCGAGCGCGACCGTGAGTGCGGCAAGAAGGGCGTTCATATCCTGTGCGGGGTCATCCGAACCAGTCGAGTAGTATTGAGCAAAGCGGCGCGCGCCGCAAGCGCGTCAGAAGTCGATGCGGCCGGCGATGTCCTCGGCGATGCGGTCCAGCTCCTCACCCTTCCGCGACTTCCAGTGCGTGTAGAGGCGCCGTCCCCGGATGGCGTCGGCCGCCGCCTGCCGCCGCACGCGCTGATCGCGCAGCGACGCCTCCTGCCGTTCCTTCAGGAGCACGGCGCCGACGGCGACGAAGATGAAGTAGAAGACCAGTATCTGCGAACGCTGCCGGTACGCCGTCCCCACGTTGCCCTGGAAGATGGAATAGGCCAGCGTCAGCATCGTCGTGAACAGAAGTATCGGCAACGCCTGTCTTAAACGATGCTTCAGCGTGTACCAGATGCCCATCAGCAGCAGGGGGAAGGCCGCCCACCACGCGACCATCTCGGGCAGCGTAATCGACTGTCTCAAACTCGCGAGCTGCCACGGAAACGGCGCGAACAGCAAGTAGGCCAGACCGAGCGGCATCGCGCTCAACGCGCCCGTGGCCGTGGACACGTCCACGTCGCCGCCGAATCCCGTGTTGGCCGAGCGGACGAGGTCGGAACGGCTGCGCTGCACGGCTTCGAGGGTGCCGTACTGCTCGAACGTGGCGCCAGCCATCCGCACCACGCCGAAGTAGGTCAGCCCCAGTCCCAACACGAGCACGACGGCGATCTGCCGCACGAGGCTCTGCGAAGTCTGCGGCCGCATCCCGATGAGAAACGCCCCGGCCGCCGCCGCCGCCAGCATGTAGAAGATGTAGAAACGCAGCGTCAGGACGCTGAACAGCGAGAGCCCGAGCACCAACATGTACTTCACGCTCAAACGCTCGCCGAGTTTGAGCGTCGCCAGCATCGTCAGCGCGAGGATGAAAACAATCGGCCCGTCCTTCAACCCCTGCGACGACCACAGCACGAGGCTCGGGTAGAAGGCGACGAACAGCGCCGCGAGCTTGGCGACGCGCATGTTCTGGAAGATGTGGCGCGCGCAGAGGAAGATAATGGGCGCGGTCGCCGCCCCGACGACCGCGTTGAAGAACTGCACGGCCAGCATGTTCCGCCCGACCACCGCGTAGATGGCCGCGACGATGTAGAGCATGCCCCAACCGCTGCCCGAGACCCATATCTGCACGTCGTCGCCGAGCACGCCCTTCTTGTAGCGGAAGGCGTCGAGCACCGCCATGCCGTAGTAGTCGTAGGTGAACGCGTCGCCGCCGAAGAACTCCTGAAGCGCGAAGCCGTTGATGAGGGCGCCGACCGCCATCCGCACCAGCAGGCCGCCGATGAAGACCTTGACGAGGAACGAGCGGTTCTCGCCCTCCTGGTACGACAGCAGCATCCCGATCACGAACGCGCACGCGGCGCAGAGCAGCACGGCCGCGCCGCCGCCCGGGAGCGTGAGCGCGACCGCCCCCGCGAGCGCCAATGACAGTGCGGCGAGTAAAGCGTTCATAAAACCCCAGCCTTGTTCCTAAATCTTTCCGGTAGTATTCAGCAAAGCCGCGCTCGCCGCAAGCGGCCTCGCCCCCGCCCCTAGCGCCCCGCGTCCAGCGTCAGCGCGTCGGCCGCGGCCCCCTGCCGCGTCTTCGGGCGGCTCATGTCGAGCGGCGCCAGCGGCGGGCGCACCGGCCCGCGCCCGACCCGGATGGCGTCGGCCGCCGCCTGCCGCGCCAGCAGGAGTTGCCGCCGCTTCTCCTCCCGCCGCTCCTTGAAGAGCACGGCGCCGACGGCGACGAAGATGAAGTAGAAGACCAGTATCTGCGAACGCTGCCGGTACGCCGTCCCGACGTTCCCTTGAAAGATGGAATAGGCCAGCGTCAACATCGTCGTGAACAGCAGGATGGGGAGCGCCTGTCTTAAACGATACTTGAGCGTGAACCAGACGCCCATCAGTAGCAGCGGGAACGACACCCACCACACGATCATCTCGGGCAGCGTAATCGACTGTCTCAAACTCGCGAGTTGCCACGGGAACGGCGCCAGCAGCAGGTAGGCCAGCCCGAGCGGGACGACGCTCAACGCGCCCGTGGCCGTGGACACGTCCACGTCTTCGCCGAATCCGGTGTTGGCCGAGCGGACGAGGTCGGCGCGGCTGCGCTGCACGGCTTCGAGGTCGGCGTAGGTGTCGAACTGGTTGCCGGCCGTGCGGAGCACGCCGAGGTACGTCAGCCCGACGCCTATCGCGAGGACGATGGCGAACTGACGCAGCAGGTTGCGCGTCGTCTGCGGCCGCATCCCGATGACGAAGGCGCCGCACACGGCCGCCGCCGTCATGTAGAAGATGTAGAACCTGAAGCTCAGAAGCCCGTAGAGCGCGAAGAGCATCACGGCGACGTACTTCGCGCTGAAACGCTCGCCGAGCTTGAGCGTCGCCAGCATCGTCAGCGCGAGCAGGAAAACAATCGGCCCGTCCTTCAACCCTTGCGACGACCACAGCACGAGGCTCGGGAAGAAGGCGACGAAGAGCGTCGCGACCTTCGCCACCCGCACGTTCTGGAAGATGTGGCGCGCGCAGAGGAAGATGACGGGGGCCGTGGCGCCGCCGACGACCGCGTTGAAGAACTGCACGGCCAGCATGTTCCGCCCAAGCAGATAGTAGATGGCGCCCACCAGGTAGCCCATGCCCCAGTTGCGATAGACGTAGACCCCGAGCAGGCGGTCGTAGTAGCCGTAGCTCAGCTCGCCCGTCCAGAACGCCCTGTAGAGTGTGCCGTGGTAGTCGTAGGTGAAGGCGTCGCCGCCGAAGAACTCTTGCAGGCGGAAGTAGTAGATGAGCGCGCCGATGGCGACGCGGATGAGCACCGCCCCGCCGAAGACCTGTAAGAGGAAGCGCGCGTGCGTCTGGTGGCGGCTGACGACGAAGCCCACGGCGGCCGCCATCGCGGCGCAGAGGACGACGGCCGAAGGGCCTTCCGCGGGGAACGTCAGTGCGACGCCCACGGCCAGCGCGAGCGCCAGGAGAACCAGAAGTGCGTTCATTGACTTTAGGGCCTCGGGGAGACGCCGCGTGCGCCCGCTCGGGCATCTCGGGGCGGCGGCGACGGGGAACGGTCCTTACAAATCGTCCGGCAGGTCGGGGCGCGTCTTGTGCTCGACGAGGAAGCGGTCCTCCTCCGAAAGCGCCTTGCGCGCGCGCGCGGGGACGCCCGCGATGAGCTGGTATTCGCCCTCGATGCGGCCCGTCACGACCGAGCCGATGCCGACGATGCAGCGGGATGGTATCACGCCCCCCGGCGCGACGCGAATCTCGGACCCGACGTAGGTCTGCTCGCCGATTTCGATGGGTCGCGTCCGCTGCCGGTTGTGCGTCCAGAGGCTTGAGTTGCGCCCGCCGAGGATGGAGCGGCGGCCGATGGAGACGCGGTCGGTAAAGTCTATCTTGTGGCCGGCGGTCACGACCGCGCCGTCGCCCAGGTGGAAACGCGGGTCGGTGGTGTTGACAACGTCCGGGTTCGGGATCGAGTTGATCTCGTTCATGCGGAGTATCTCCGCGTAACGCCCGATGGAGACTTCGTCGCCGCCTCGGATGACGTTGAGGTGCCCGACGTGCGCGTGGTCGCCGACCGTCAGCTTTCCGACCCCGACGAAGAAGTTGAGGTGCCCGACGCGCACGTCGTCCGCGATCTCGCACTCGGCCGCGTCGATGAGGGTAAAGCCCAACCGGACGCGCCGCCCGATGCGGTAGCGGAAGAGCCAGCGGTAGAGCGGACGCGCCAGGAAGCCCGGGAGTCCGGCTATCACGGCGAGGGTCGCGAGGCGTATTTTACTGGTTCGGCGTTGAGGCATCGGTTGTCTCGATTGAGGATTGACTCAGTTGAGGGCGGCGCGGAAGGCTTCGACGACCTTCGGCGCGTTGGCTTCGAGGCTGAAGCGTTCGCGTGCGACGCGCGCGGCGCGCGCGGCCATCTCGCGCCGCAGGTCGCCGTCCGAGACGAGCAGCGAGAGGTGCTCGACCCATTCGGCGTCCGTGTCGGCCAGAAAGCCCGTCCGGCCGTGCTCGATGACCTCCGGGTTCGAGCCCATCGGCGTGCAGACGGGCGGGATGCCGAGGGCCATGTACTGCGCCGTCTTCATGAAGAACTTGCGCTTGTTCCACTCGTTGACGGGCACGGGAATCATGCCGACCTGCATCCGCCGCAGGTCTTCGACCTCCGTCTCCGCGCTCCACTTCTGCGCCGTGTACTCGACGCCCGGCAGGTCGAACTCCGTCCCGCCGATGAGGTGAACGCCGCACGTCACCTTCGTCTGCAACTCGCGCAGCGCGTTCGCGACGACGCGGATGTTGCCGACCGTGGTCGGGCTCCCGCTCCAGCCGACGGTGACGCGTTCGAGGTTCTCGGGCTCGGGCTTGTAGACGTAGCGGTCGGTGTCAACTATCGAAGGCACCTGCCAGATGTTCCGGTTGTGCCGCGCGGCGAACTCGCGTATGTGCGAGGAGTTGACGATGACGACCTTGCTCAGGCGGATGATGTCCGCGATCTTCCCGAAGAATTTTAAGTAAGAGAGGTAGCCGTTGGAAGGGCTGCGGTATGGGACGTAGAGCGGGTCGTCCAGTTGATAGATGATGGGCTTACGGCGCGCAATTCTCTTCTCAAGGAACGCGGGGCCTAGGAGCGCCGCCTCGCGGTAGACGAAGACGGCGTCGTAGTCGTCCAGACGTTTCAGCAGCTTCAAACGCTCGACGTAGCCGCGCGCCATCTCGGCGGCCTTCTCGAACCGGCGGCCGGGCGTGTAGATGATTTCGCGCAGCCGCTCGGTCTCGAACGGCGCCCAGTGAAGGCGGATGCCTTCGGGCGCGAGCACCTTCTCCCACAGCTCGATGCTGCCGCGCTGCCCGGGCGCGAAGCCGTACCGGTTCGGTATCAGTGTCAGGACTTCCATCGCTGAAAGCTTATCTCGCTTCGCGGCTCCGCGCCACAGCCGCGCCGTTCGTCTCGGCCGTGCGCGCGCCCGCAGCGGCGAGCCGCGCGTAGACGCGACGGTATCTCGCGCCGCCGACGCGCTCGATGTCGAAGCGGCGCTCGGCGCTCGCCCGCGCGCGTTGTGCTAAGTCGCCTTCGGCGCGCAACGCCTCCACCTCTTTGAGCGCGCGCGTGAAACTCTCGTCGTCGAAGTCGTTGAGCACGACGCCGACGCGGTCGCCCTCGATGACCTCGTCCACGTCGCCGACGCCCGCGTTGGTGACGACGGGCAGGCCCGCCGCGAGGTACTCGGCGATCTTCGTCGGCGAGGACGAGAGCTTCGAGTAGCAGGCGCGGATGAAGGAGACGGCCACGTCCGACGCTTTCAAATGCTTCGGCACGTCCGACGGCGCGGCGCGTCCGACGCGGAAGGAGTCTTCGGGCACGCCCAGTTCGCGCAGCCGCGCGGCAATCGGTTCGGGCGGCGTCTGCGTGAGGACGAGCGCGAACGTCTTCGGGTCTTGCTTGTAGGCCAGCGCCATGAAGCGCGCAGTCTCCTCGGCCATGTACCAGCCGCCGAACGAGCCGACGTAGACGACGACGCGGCGGCCTTCGAGCCCGAGTTCGCGGCGCAACTCTTCGCGCGGCGTTTCGTCCGCCGAGCGAAAGCGTTTGAAGTCAACGCAGCAGGGTATGACTTCGACGGGCCTTCCCTTTTCGTCACTCTCGGCGCGGCCGGGGAAGAGTATCTCGCGCGCCTTTTCGGTGAGCACGACGAAGGCGTCGGCCGAGTTGAAGAGGAAACGCTCGACGCGCTTAACGCCTTTATATAAAGTCCCGCCCTCGGGCCAGACCCCGGCGTCCGTGTACTCTTCGGGCATGAAGCCGCGTATGTCGAAGAGGATGCGTCCGCCCGCGCGCCGCTTGGCGAGCGCCGCCATGAGCGCGGGGACGTGGCCCCGCGCGTGCAACACGTCGGCCTCGCCGCGCCTCACGAGCTTCGCAGCCAGGCGCGCCCCGACTCCCACGTCGTAGAGCGTCGCGGGCAAGGAAGGGCTCTTGTGATAAGCGCGCCAGTGCCAGCGAATCCCTTCGTCTTCGAGACGCGCGCGCTCGGCCTCAAGCTCTTCGCGCGTCCAGCGTTCTTTCAGTTTGGGCTCGAAGGTGAGCAGGCTTACTTGCAAACCTGCCTCGGCGAGCTTGCGCAGGTACGGCAGCACTTGTGTCTGCACGAGCGGCTCGCGCAGACCGAAGTAACAGAGATAGAGCGTGCGTGTCGGCATTCGTAAATCAAGAGTACAGAACTCGGTGTGGGCAGACAAACGCCCCGACCGAAACTTCTTTAAGAGCGGCTACCTATTCGGAGCCGTCGCCGTGCGAACGAACCCGGCCCGCGGCCCGCGCGCGGGGTCGCGCAGCGTCACGTCGCCCGGCAGTTCGCGCGGGGCGCAGGGCAGTTCCGCCGCCCAGCACTGCTCGCCGGACGCGGGGACGAGGTATTTAAGACCGTTGACCTCGTGCGTCGTCGTCAACGCTCCCTGCATCCGTGGCGGCAGCAACAGCCATCCCGGACCGCCCTCGACGCGCGCGCCCGCTTCGACGGTGAGGGCCATCACGAAGAAGAAGAGGCCGCAGACCGTCAACATCGACGCGAGCGTCGCGCGCCGCCGCCAGAAGCCTTCATCGACGCCGGAGTTGACGCTCCCGTTCAACCCGATCACCGCCGGCACCAGCAGCGCGCCGAAGAGGATCGCCGTGTAGCCCAACCCGAACCTGAGCGCCGGCCCCGCGTAGAGCGTCAACGCCGTGCCCGCGAGCCCCGCCGCCAGCACCCACGCGCGACCCGCGAACTCCCCGCCCCTGCGGGTCAGCGCCGCGACAACCGCCGCCGCCGCCGACACGACCATCAACAACTCACCGCCGCGCAGCAGAAGGAAGACGAGCAGCCCCGCGCACCCCGCCAGCAACGCGTACGTGCCCGCCGCGCGCAGCCGCGTCCTCGCGCGGACGAACGCGCCGAGGCCCGCGACGAGCAGGCAGAAGGGGATGACGAACGAGTTCTTGAACGTGAACCCCTTCGTCGCCCAGGGCACGACCCAGCCCCAACCGTCCGCAGGCGTCAGCCCCGTCCCCTCCCAACGCGCCCAGTCCCTGATGACCCTCGTGAGGTGCTCGGCCTGCCGCACGCCGACCGACCACGGCACATCAACGCACAGCACCTTAGACGGGTAGAGCGGACAGCCCGACACGAAGAACCTGTGCGCGACCGTCGGCAGCAGAAGGAGCGCGACCATCGCGCCGCTCAGCAACACGCGCCGCGCGTTCAGCCCACCGCGCCAGACGTAGTAGACACACGCCACGACCAGCAGCGGCAGAGCGTTCAGCTTCACCCCCACGGCGCCAGCGGCCAGCAGCAATGGAACCAGACGCGCCTCCGACGAAGCCCCGTCATCAATCCCCGCCCGCGCCTCCTCCAACACGCAGACGCACCAGGCGACCGTGACCACCAGAAAGAAGACCGGCATGTCAGGGCTCGCCGAAGGCGGCATCCGCAGGAAGAGGACCGGCGGCAGCACCAGCGCGTAGGAGAGCGCCGCCAGCCAATCCGACCCGCGCCCCTCGCCCGCCGCGCAACGGCGCGCGCAGACGAGCGCGTGCAGAGCGGCGACGAGCAGCGCGAAGCCGCACGCGACGGCCGCCGCGCGCGTCTCGAAGGGGCCTGCGTCGAACGGCGCCGCCAGCGCGAACCACGCGGGCGTGAAGGCGAACCGGTCGTGCACGAGCCCGAGCCCCCGCACGGCCCCGTAATCGGACAGCCACCTGATGTGCTGAAAGTGATAGAGCCCCGTGTCGAAGAACGTGACGGGCTGCGCCGCGCACGCGGCGACGCCCAACGCGAGCGCGAGCAGTCCGAGCAAGGGCCGTGGCTTCAGCCAACCCTTCAGCCGCGCGGCCTCCTCACGCACGCCGCGCGAGAGGAGTGCGAGAACGGAGATGACGACCGCCACCAATGCGCCGCACAGCGGCGTGAGCGGTGAGAAGTGCGAGACCGTGAGGAGCAGTTGCGCGAGTATGACGAGGCCGAGCCAGAGCGAGAGGACGAGGCGGTCGCCCGCGCGCGCGAAGGCGCGTCCGCCGGCCGCGCGCTCCAGCACGGCCGCCCCGCACAGCCAGCAGACCAACAGCAGCGGCAGCCAAACGCCGACGAAGAAGAGCATCTAAGACAGTCCGTGTTAAAGGCCGGAGCCGCCGCCCTCAGACCTTCTCGGCCACGAGCAGGATGTTCTTGCCGAGCGGCGGCGGGACGAGTCTTTCGGCGACCTTGACGAAGGGCACGAAGCAGCGGTCGTAGAGCTTGACGAGCCTCGGCTCCATCGAGTCCGACTTGAGCAGGCGGTACTTGACCCACCACGGCGCGACGCCCGCGAAGTCGAAGTAGACCGACTTCAAGACCCTGAACCCTGCGGCCGCGCACTTCGCCTCAAGCTCCGGCCGCGTGTAGCGGCGGACGTGCGCGACCCTCCGGTCGAAGCCGCCGTAAAGCCACTGGAACGCCGGCACGAAGATGAAGACGCGCCCGCCAGTCGGGAGCGTGCGGTTTACGGCGCGCAGTTCCGCCTCGTCGTCTGGGACGTGTTCGAGGACGTTGACGTAGATGATCGAGTCGGGGCGACGATGCGCCGCGACCTCTTCGGCCACGGCCGCGAACACGTCGTTGCGCGTCTCCACGTCGCGGCGCGCGGCCCACTCGCGCGCGCGGCCTTCGAGGATGGCGAACATCTCGCGCGAGGGCTCGACGAGGGTGAGCGACTCGGGGTCGCGTTCGAGGATGAGTTCGGAGAAGGAGCCCTGCCCGGCGCCGACCTCGACGAGCCTTGAGCCCATGTAGGGGGCGAAGAGTTCGAGTATCCAGCGGTGATAGTTGAGGGCGAAGGACATCGACTCAAGGTCGGTGCCCTCGTAGGAGATTTCCGACACGCTGCTCACGACTCCGTCCAGGCCCCGCCCGCGCCGACGGCCCCAGCCGTCTCGGCCGGCGCGTGCACGCCGTGCTCGCTTAAGTTTGGCAGCCGGTGGAACGAGGCGGCGGCGCCGCAGAAGAGGTTGAAGCGGACGATGAGCCACAGCGCCTGCACGCCGTCGGTAAACCCGATCTTCTTCCCCTCGTCGTAGGTGCGGCCGTAGTAGCTGATGGGCACCTCGTAGATGGCGCACCGCAGCTTCGACATCTTCGCCGTCACCTCGACCTCGAAGCCGAAGCCCGACGACGTGATGCGCATCTGCCGGATGATGTCGCCGCGAAAAGCCTTGTAGCCGGTCTCGACATCCGTCAGGTTGATGTTCGTCAGCAGGTTCGAGAAGAAGGTCAAACCCTTGTTGGCGAGGAAGTGATAGAAGTAGAGCACGCGCGCCGCGCGACGGACGAGGAAGCGCGAGCCGTAGACCACGTCGGCGCGTCCCTGAAGAATCGGCCGGATGACTTCGGGAATCTCGACGGGGTCGTATTCGAGGTCCGCGTCCTGCACGATGACGATCTCGCCCGTGGTCTGCGCGAAACCGGTCTTGAGCGCCTCGGTCTTGCCCCGGTTGCGCTCGTGGCGCGCGACGCGCACGCGCGCGTCCTCCGCCGCCAGCGCGCGCGCGATCGCGCCCGTGCCGTCGTTGGAGCAGTCGTCAACGACGACGACTTCAAGCAGATGTTCCAGCCGCAGCACCTTGCGCACCACGTCGGCGAGCGTCGCCTCCTCGTTGTACGCGGGGATGACGACGGACAGGCATGGGCAGGGCGCGCTCGTCTTACTCATCTTTATTCGACGTGCCTTATCTCGAAATTTTACCGGCGGTGAGCCCACAAGCGGCGGGCTTACTATGTGCGAAAGCGAAAGCGGGCGTCAAGCGGCCGTGCCCTGCTCGGCGGCGGCGCGCGCCGGGCGTTTCAGGAGCGCCCGCGCCCACCCGACGAACGTCGCTAAATCAATTGTCAGGAGCACCAGCAGGACGCACGCGAACTGCAAAGGGTTGAGCGCCCACACGAGCCCGCGCCCCTCGCGATGGCGCAGGATGCTCTTGGCCGCGCGCGCCGCGAGCCCGAGCGCCGGCACCAAAATCCACCACGCGCCGTGGACGAAGGCGAGCACGACGAACGGCAGCGCGAGCGCGTACTGCCGCGCGATGCCGTAGTGCCAGAAGCGTTGGCGCCCGGCCCAGACGTTGTGCTTCGAGTAGAGCGCGAAGCGTTGGAACGTGCGCGCGAGCGTGGGCTGCAACTGCCAGCGGACGTTGGCGCGCGGCGCCCAACGCGTCCGCGCCCCCTGCGCTTCGACGCGCTCCATGAAGATTAAATCCTCGGCCGCGCGCATGTCGGGGAAGCCGCCCGCGCGCCGCCAAACCTCGCGCCGCATCAACGACGAAGCGATGAAGTGCCCGCGCGTCAACGCGCCGTCCGCGCCGTGCGGCCGTTTAGGCGCGACATAAGCGATGGCCGCGCAACGCTCGAAGAAGGTCTCGGCCGAGGGGTCGTAGTTGCCGTAGACGACTTCCGTCTCGGGCTCCTCTTCGACCTGTTCGACCAAACGTTCCAGCCACTCGGGGTCGAGCCCGATGCCCGCGTCCGTAAAAGCAATCCACGGGTAACGCGCCTCGCCCGCGCCGACGTTGCGGCCCCTGCCGGGCGAAGCCTGTCCGGCCTCGACGACGCGGAACCTTTCGTCGCCCGAGGCCAACTCGCGCGCGAGCGCGACCGTGCGGTCGGTCGAGCCGCCGTCCACGAGGATGACCTCGTCGGGCTGCCGCGTCTGCGCGCGGATGGAGTTGACGAGTCGCGCGAGCGACTCCTCCTCGTTGCGGACGGGGATGACCAGGGAGACTTGCAGGGAAGGATTTGAAATTTCAAACGTCAAAGTTGAAATTCTCTTTGACCTCTGCCGCTAAGCACTGACGCCCTTGCCGCCGCTGAAGGCGGCGCGCGTGCGGCGGTAGAGTTCGCGCCCGCCGCGATAGGCGCGGCGCTCGCCGGAGAGGCAGAAGAGGAACTTGTGCAGCATGCCCGAATCGACGAGCGTCGCCGGGTATGCGCGCACGGCGCGCAGGGCCGCGCGCGTCGCCCCGCGCGGGTCGCCGCCCTTGACGTAGTAGCCGCCGCTCGTGAACTGCATGTTCGCCCACGCGCGCGCCCTCTGCTTGCGCACCTCGGCGGGCACGTAGTCGAGCGCGAAGTATTTGCGGTACATGCGCTCAAGTTCGGGCGCCGCGCGCGCGGCCTGCGCGACCGTCTTCGACTCGGGGTGCAGACGATAAGTCGAGAACAGATCCGGCGTGTATTCGATCTTGTGCTTCGCGCCCGCGCGGAGCCAGAAGTCCCAGTCCATGAAGTAGTAGTAGTGCGGGTCGAGGAGCCCCACGTCGTCCACGACCTTGCGGCGGATGAAGGCGGAGGGCTGCGCGATGGGGTTCTCGCACTCGACGACGAACTTGACGTAATCGAACTCGCCGCGCCTCGGGCTCCGCTCAAGCGGCGTCCCGTCGTCCTCCGTGAAGAGCGTGTCGCCGAAGACGACGCCGACTTCGGGACGGCCGCGCAGATAATCGACGGCCTTCGAGACGGCGCCGGGCGTGAACGTGTCGTCCGAGTTGAGCCACGTCACAATCTCGCCGCGCGAGCGTTGCCAGCCCTTGTTGATGGTGGGCGTCTGGCCCATGTTGGCGTGCCGCTCCCAATCGACGCGCCCCGTGTACTCGGCGAGCACGCGCGGAGTGTCGTCGGTCGAGCCGTCGTCGATGACGATGTGCTCGACGTGCGGGTAGTCCTGCCCCAGAACGCTCTCGATGGTCTCGCGCAGGTAGGCCGCCTGGTTGTAGGTCGGGGTGACGACGGAGACGACCGGGTACTCGTTCACGCGCGCCGCTTGTTCGGTATTGCTCATAAGGTTCTGACGGGCGAACTCTCCGCCCCTGACTTTAAGCGCCGTAATATAGCATAGCGGGAACGGCGCGTCCGAACGCGCGGGGCGGGCGTTTGCCGTGGGCTCGGACGCATGTGCTATGCTTTCCGGTCGCTATATATTTTCTATATTGAAGTTGAGAGGGCTTATCTGATGTCTGTCGCAATCGTCACCGGCTCGTCGGGGCTCATCGGGAGCGAGACGGCCAAGTTCCTCGACGCGCGCGGGCTGCACGTCGTCGGCATTGATAACGACATGCGCCGCTACTTCTTCGGCGAAGACGCCTCGACCGACTGGAACACGCGCCAGTTGCAGGGCGCGCTCAAGGACTTCGAGCATCACGCGACCGACGTGCGCGACGCCGAAGCGGTCAACAAGATTTTCGAGCACTTCGGTTCTAACGTTTCGCTCGTCGTCCACACCGCCGCGCAGCCCTCGCACGACTGGGCCGCGCGCGAGCCCTTCACGGACTTCACCGTCAACGCCAACGGCACGCTCGTCATGCTCGAAGCCGCGCGCAAGTTCTGCCCCGACGCCGTCTTCGTCTTCACCTCGACCAACAAGGTCTACGGCGACACGCCGAACGCGCTGCCGCTCGTTGAAACCGAGACGCGCTGGGAGGTCGAGCCCGCGCACCCGTTCGCGGAGCACGGCATCGACGAGACGATGAGCATCGACCAGTCGAAGCACAGCCTCTTCGGCGCGTCGAAGGTCGCGGCCGACGTGCTGGCGCAGGAGTACGGGCGCTACTTCGGGATGAAGACGGCGACGTTTCGCGGCGGCTGCCTGACGGGGCCGGCGCACTCCGGCGCCGAGTTGCACGGCTTCCTCGCCTATCTCGTCAAGTGCGTCGTCACCGGCCGCCCCTATACCATCTACGGCTACAAGGGCAAGCAGGTGCGCGACAACATACACTCGTATGACTTGGTGAACGCCTTCTGGCACTTCTTCCAGAATCCGCGCGAGGGCGGGGCGGTCTACAACATGGGCGGCTCGCGCCACAGCAACTGCTCGATGCTCGAAGCCATCCGCATGGCCGAAGAGTTGTGCGGGCGCGAGTTGAACTACACGCTCTCCGACGAGGCGCGCTCCGGCGACCACATCTGGTGGATTTCTGACGTGCGCCGCTTCCGCCGGGACTACCCCGAATGGGAGTACGCCTACGACATGCGGAAGATCATGGAAGAGATCGTCTCGGCAACGAAGGAGCGCGCGCACGTCTCCGCCGGTTGAGAAGTTAAAGGTCTTAACGTAAAGCAGCGCGGCCCTCATCAACGAGTGATGAGAGCCGCGCTGCTTTTTATCTCTACACTTTTGCCTTACGCCTAAGCGGCGTCGCGGCGGATGAAGATGCTGTCGGCCTGTACGACGCGGCCGTCGGCGGGGCTGACCATCTGCTCCATGTTGCCTTGAAAGTCGAAGCCGAGGCCGCGCATCGTCTCGTAAATATCTTCAAACAGCGGCTGCCCCTCGTAGAGCCTGCGGAAAGAGGTCTCCATGATGACCGCCACGGCCCGCCTGACCGTCTCGGCCCCGCCCGCCAGCACGTTCGCTTCGTAGCCCTGCACGTCTATCTTCAGAAGGATGTTCTCGCGCAGCGGCAGTTCCCCGGCCACGCCGTCGAGCGTCCGCACGGCGACGCTCAAGGGTCGCTCCTCCTGCCCGCCCGTGCTTTCGGGGAATGATTCTTCGTGCAGCTTCGTCATCTTCAAAAATGATGACGAGGGCGTGTGCTTCGCGCGGCGGAATTCGAGCGTGCCCTCCTCGCGGCCGAGCGCGCAGTTGATGGGATGGAAGTCCGTGCCCGAGGGCAGCGCCGTCTTCAACGCCTCGAAGCAGTCGGGCAGAGGCTCAAACGAATAGATGGCCGCGCCGGGAAAGACCTCGTGCGCGAGCCGCGCGAACTGGCCGGTGTTGGCGCCGATGTCGAGGATGGTCTTGATGTCCGCGTCGAGCAGCCACGGCCGGCGCAGGTTGCGGTAGTGGTCGTAGTCGATGCCGCGCCGCCGCAGCCCGACGGCCTCCGGGTGGCGGGCCATGACGAGCCCGCGATAGACGAGTGCGCTTATGTCTCTCAGCTTCATCTGTTCTTTTAGTAACGCCCACGGCCGGCCGCGACCAGCACGCGCCGCTTGATCTTACGCAGCCAGAAAGGGTACGGCGAGCGGCACGCGGGCATCACGGGAAAGTCCGGCTGACGGCGCGCGCGCGCGCCACGTACCCTGTTGGTCTCGCGTGACTCCGCGAAGCAGCGCACGTACTCGTCGGCCATGCGGCCGACCGTGTACGGCTGACTCGCCTCCCACGCGGCGGCCCTGAGCGATGCGAGCAAGCGTCGGTCTGACGCCAGACGTTCGAGACGTTCGGCGAAGGCGTTCACGTCGCCGACGGGCAGGAGGAAGCCGTTGCGGCCGTCCACGACGACCTCGCCCGTGCCGCTCCTGATGTCCGTGACGACCGGCGCGAGCGCGTGTCCCATCGCTTCGAGGAGCGCGACCGACAGCCCTTCGTAGTCCGACATCAGAAGGAACACGTCCAACTCCAACAGCCGCCGCTTCACCTCCGCCGACGCGAGCCACCCCCAGAACTTCACGCGCCCCGCGACGCCGCGCCGAATGAGTTCCGCTTCGAGCGCGGCGCGCGCCTCGCCGTCGCCGACGACGTGCAACTCGAAGTCAACGCCGCGCCGCGCGAGTTCCGACGCGAGCGGCGCCATCTCCAACACGCGCTTCTGCTCCTGCACGATCCGCCCGACGTATCCGATGCGCAGCGGCCCACCCTTCAAAGAAGACTCTGCCTGCGCGCGCGCCTCCTCTTCGCCGAGCGGGTGCACGCCGTAAGGGATGCGCCGCGCGCGCGCGGGCGGCACGCCGCACTCCTCAATCGTCCGGCGCTGTATCTCGCGGCTCACGCTGACGGCGCAGTCCACGAACGCGCCGTAGTGCTTCAAGGGCTCGTAGAAGGCGCTCACGTCGTTGTGCGCGACGGAGAGCGTCGGGATTTCGGGGTCGAGCAACGGCAGCGCCAACCAGCCCGCGTCGGGCGAGGCCGAGATGACGTAAGCGTCCGGGCGCACCTCGTTGACCCACGCCGCGAGTCCTTCGGCGCGCTCCTCGGGCAGCGCCGACGCGGGCCAGAGACGGTCCTTTATCTCGCCGCCCGCCTCGCGCAATCCCTTCACAATTCCCTGCTCCGGCCCGGGCTGCGTCACGAACGACGCGCGCCAGCCGCGCTCGGCCAGCGGCGCGCAGAGGTCCACCAGAAAAGTGTGCGCGCCGCCCGTCGGCGGCGTCGTCATGGTCGTGTCTACGATGACTACGTGCATGAAACTATGAACGCTGAACGATGAACGATGAACGATGAACTGAAAACCGTCTGTCTTCAGTTCATCGTTCAGCGTTCCTGCTTCATCGTTCCCTCTGCCCTGCTTCACGGCCGCGTCGGCGCAGCACGTCGGAGAGCGAGCCGGTGAAGGAGGTGGTGACGGCGTTCTTCAACTGCTCGCCCGTGGCGAAGGGCGCGAGCAGCGCGCAGGCGAGCCACTTCGCGCGGGGCCGCGCGCGGCGGTCGCGCGCGGCGGCCTTCAGGAGTTGGAGCGTCGCGCGCGCGCGGTTGCCTTGCAGAGACTCTTCGACGCCGAGCAGCCCCTCGCACTCCGCATAGAGGTCTCGGTTAAGTTTGAGGTCCACGGGCTCCGTCAGCGTCCGCGCCTCCCAAGCCTTCCTCATCTTCAGCGTCGCGCGCGTCATCCGCCGCCCGTCGAGGCTCGCGCTCAACTCGTGCGCCCTCACCAACGCACGCACGCCGTCGGCGTCTTCGTACTTGAAGAAGAAGCCCGCCGCCGCGCAGCGCGTCCAGTAGTCCCAGTCTTCGACGGGCGTCAGACCCGCGTCGAACTCGCCGACGGTTTCGATAACGCGGCGGCGGACGAGCGGCGCGTTGACGACCATGATGTTGTTCCGCAGCAGCCGCTCCAGAAGCACGCGGCCACGGCCCGAGACCTCCGGCATCCACTGACCGCCGTCGTCCCAGACAGAGTACTGCCGCGAGACGCCGAGCCCGACCCCGGCCGAGTCGAAGTAGCGGACGCCGCTGTAGACGATGTCAACGTCCGTGTGACGCTCAAGGTATTCGACCTGCCGCTCGAACTTGCGCGGCTCAAGCAGGTCGTCGGCGTCGAGGAACTGGAAGTAGTCGCCCGACGAATGTCTTATCCCGTTGTTGCGCGCCGCCGCCTGCCGCGCGTTCTCCTGCCGCGCGTAGCGCACGCGCGCGTCCGACGCGGCGTAAGCTTCGACGACCGCGCGCGTGTCGTCGGTCGAGCCGTCGTCCACGACGACGCACTCCCAGGCACCGTAGGTCTGCGCGGCGAGGCTCGCGAGCGTCTCGCGGATGAGGTGCCCGTAGTTGTACGACGGCACGACGACGCTGACCAGAGGCCCTTTGGTGTTCGAACTCATAGACGGACTTACGTACAGACTCAAGCGCCGCGTGGTCTGCCGAGCAGGCCACGGAGGTGCCACTCGGCGCGGTACAGCACTTCGCGGCTGATATAGTTATACCGGCCGGGGGAGAGGCGCAACAGCAGCCGTTGAAGCGCCGTCACGGGCGCGCCCCGGTCCCACGCGTAGAACTCGCGCATGCGCCGCCGCGCCTCTTCGACCCGCCCCTCGGTGACGAGCGCCGAGATGAGGTCGCGGTAGAGAGCGCGCACCCTCCGCCGGACGAGCAACGGGTCGAGCGCGGGGTCGGGCGCGTGCTTGAGTATCACGGCGAGCATCGGCGCGAGGAGGCGGCTGGCGGCGTAGGTCGTCGCGGCGGCGTGGCGGCGGTAACGCATCAGCCGCTCCGTCATCCCGTAGAAGCCCGCGCCCCACTTCGCCAGCCGCAGCCAGAGATCGTAGTCCTCGCAGTTCTGATAAGCGCGGTCCTCGTCGAAGAGGCCGACGGCGTCGAGCGCGCCCCGCTTCACCAACACCGAGAGCGTGCCGATGCGGTTCGACGCGAAGAGCGTGCGGAACATCTCCGCGCCGCGCGCCTCGCCGGGGAGGATGTCGAAACGCTCGTCCAACTCGACCTCTTCGTCGGAGAAGAAGTAGCCGTCGCTGTAGACGAGGTCCACGCCCGTCCGCTCCAACACCGCGAGTTGCGCTTCGAGCTTCTCCGGCAGCCACAAATCATCCGCGTCGAGGAAAGCCACCAACGACCCGCGCGCCCGCGCAAGCCCCGTGTTGCGCGCGGCGGCCTGCCCTCCGTTCGGCCTGCGGACGTAGCGCACGCGCGCGTCGGACGCGGCGTAAGCCTCGACGACCGCGCGCGTGTCGTCCTCGGAGCCGTCGTCAACGACGACCAGCTCCCAGTCCTGAAACGTCTGGCCCCGCACGGACTCGACGGACTCCGCGATGTAGCGGCCCGCGTTGTAGGCGGGCATCACAACACTCACGCGCGGCGACATTACCTTTGCACCTGAGCCCGCGCAGGGCTCACCTCGTCACGGTTCAGCTTAACCAGCCCGTGCCTCTCGTAGTTGCGCGGGCGCTCTCGCTCCAAAAGATACTGCCGGTGAAAGTGGGCCTGCTTGACGAGGACCATCTCCCACTCGGGCATCCCTTCTGCGCCGAGCGTCTCGCGCCTTCTCCGCGCGCGCCACTTGGCGAGGCGCAGGCGCGCCAGCGCGAGTTCGAGGCGCGGCCGGCGCAACTCCTGGTGCTCCCAGTGGTGCGCCCAGTAGGCGCTCGAACGGCCCATCTTGCCCGCCGTGTCGAGGAAGTTCGCGCGCAGCAGTCGCGACTCGTCAAAGTGGTGCTCGACCGTCACGCCGAAGGCCGAGACGATGCGGTAGCCCGCCCGCTTGAGTTGGAACGAGAAGAGCGACTCGTCGTGGAAGCCCGACGCGCCGGGGCCGAGTTCCGTGTCGAAGGCGGGCACACGCTCAAGCACCTCGCGCGAGAAGGCCATGTTGGCGCCGACCATGTGCTCGGGCTCTTGCGGGTTAAGACTGTCCGTCGAGGCCAGCCACGCCCTGTGCATCCACCCCATCCACGGCCGCTCAAGGTGCGGCGCGATGCGCACCCCGCCCGCGACCGCGTGAGCCGTGCCCGCGAGCAGCGGCGCGCACATGCCTTCGATCCAATCTTGCGGCGGGCGCACGTCGTCGTCCGTGAAGAGGATGAAGCGGCCACGCGCCCGCGCGAGCGCCGCGTTGCGCGCGAAGCACTGCCCCTGTCGCGGCTCGAAGAGGTAGACGACGGGGAGTCCGTTGTCGAGGCGATAGTCTTGAACAAGCTCCGCCGTCCCGTCGGTCGAAGCGTTGTCGATGACGAGCAGTTCGCACCGCAGCCCTTCGGGCAGACGCGCGCGCCCGACGGCGTCGAGCGTCAGGCGGAGGCTTTCGCGGTGGTTGTAGGTGCAGATCGCGATTGAGACGTGCATCTCACTGCCGCGAGGCCGTCGCGGAGACGCCCCCGGCCGCGGTCGCCGCCTCAAGGTCGGACCGCACCATCTCCTTGATGAGTTCGGGGAAAGTATATTGAGGGCTCCAGCCGAGCGCCTCGCGCGCCTTCGACGAGTCGCCGATGAGCAGGTCAACTTCGGCGGGGCGCTGGAACCGCTCGTCCACCTTCACGTACTCGCGGTAGTCGAGCCCGACCTCCGCGAAGGCCAGTTCGCAGAACTCGCGCACCGAATGCGTCTCGCCCGTGGCGACCACGTAGTCGTCGGGCTCTGACTGCTGCAACATGAGGTGCATCGCGCGGACGTAGTCGGCGGCGTGGCCCCAGTCGCGCTTCGCGTCGAGGTTGCCGAGTCGTAGCTCGTCCTTGAGCCCGAGCTTAATCTGCGCGACCGTGCTCGTGATCTTGCGCGTCACGAACTCGTAACCGCGCCGAGGCCCTTCGTGGTTGAAGAGGATGCCGCTGCAACAGAACATGCCGTACGCCTCGCGGTAGTTGCGCGTCAGGTCGAACCCGGCGACCTTGCTGATGCCGTAGGGCGAGCGCGGGTGAAACGGCGTCGTCTCCTTCTGCGGGACTTCGCGGACCTTGCCGAACATCTCGGAGGAGCCGGCGAAGTAGAAGCGGCACTTCGGCTGTAGCTCGCGCAGCGCGGCCAGCATGTAGTGCGTGCCGTTGATGTTCGTGTTCATCGTCGAGAAGCCGTCGGTGAAGCTCTCGGCGACGAACGACTGCGCGGCGAGGTGGTAGCACTCGTCGAACTGGTGCCGGCTCATGACGCTGAAGATGGAGGGGTAGCTCTCCAGGCTCGCCGGGTGGAGCGTGATGCGTTCGAGAAAGTGAGCGATGCGCCCGAACCTGCGGCCCGGGTCTTCCAGGCCCACGCGCCGCACGAGCCCGTGCACCTCGTACCCGAGCCCGAGGAGGTGCTCCGCGAGGTGGCTGCCGTCCTGGCCCGTAATCCCGGTGATTAAAGCTTTCATCTTAGAACGAGTCCTTCCCTTTCCGGCCGTTACGAAAGCAGCGGCTCCAACATGTTCATGAACCTTTCGAGGAAACTCTTTCGGCTATAGAGCCGCGCGCGCGCCCGCGCCGCCTCGGACATCCTCGCGCGCAGCGCCGCGTCGTTGATGAGCAGCGCGGTGTAATCCTTCAACTCTTCCGGCGTGTTCCACAGAAAGCCGCTCACGCCGTGCTCGACTATCTCGGCCTGACCACCCTTGTTGATGACGACGGGGACGCAGCCGGCGGCCATCGCCTCGACCGTCGAGATGCCGAAGTGCTCGGCCATCTCCGGCCGCGACTCCTCGTCCTCGCCGTACCCAGCGGCGTGCCAGAAGATGCTCGCGCGCTCGTAGAGACTCCGCAACTCCTCGCGCGCGATGTTCGCGACGACGTGCGAACGCGTCCCAACGGTCGCGGCGCGTAAGCCCTCGAAGAAAGCGCGGTGCTCGGCGGAGTCGCGCAGGCCGCCGACGCAATAGTACTCCCAGCCGCGCGCCGCCCCCATCTCGCGAAAACATTTGAGCATCTCCGGCTGTCGCTTCGTGTGCCCCTCGCCGGGGAGCGCGAAGCGGCCGACGCTCAGAATGATGTCCGACTTCTCGACTCTTTCAAAACGACAATCGACCGGCGGGTAGATGACCTCGCAGTCAACGTCCCAGCGACGCCGCGCCCACTCGCGCGAGAAGTCGGAGATGGCCGCCTTCGCGGGGTAGCCCGCCATGCGCCGCCCCCACGCCCACCTCTGGTAGATGTCTTCGAGCCGGCGCCGCAGCATCGGCTTCAAGAGGACTTCGGCCGGGGGGCTGACGTGCGGCGCCGCGTCGAACGGGAAGAGCACGTAGAGCGCGCCCCGCCCCGCGTGGCAGAACGGCGGCGTGGCGTGCACGATGGCGATGAACAGGTCGTACGGCTCGCTCAGTTCCGCGAACCATCCGCGCGCGACCTTGTAACGCCTCAAAGGATTTCGGAAGTAGGGCGTCGGGTCGTAGTCCGGCTTCACGTAACGGAGCCGGACGCCGTCGAGGTTCGCGCCGAAGGCGTCGGCCAGCACACGCGGGACGAGACCTTCGATGTGGTGCACGAGTTCCACGTCGTGCCCCACGGCCAGCGCCTCGGCCAGCAGCGCCGCCACGCTCTCCGAGCCGCCGATGCCTGTGCCGGAAGGCTCATTATAAATACCGATCTTCAACGTCACCTACCCGCGCGCGCGCCGGACGCGGCGCGGTACGCCCTGACCGTCTGCTCCGCGCAGTTCTTCCAACTGAAGCCCGAGGCGCGTTCGAGCCCGCGACGCCCCAACTCACGCCGCAGCCCTTCATCACTCGCCAACGAAAGCATCGCCGCGCACAGCGCGTCGGCGTCGGTCGGCGCGACCATGATGCCGGCGTCGCCGACCACCTCCGGCAGCGCCGTCACGTTCGACGTGACGACGGGCGTGCCGCAGGCCATCGCCTCAAGCGGCGGCAGCCCGAACCCTTCGTACAGCGACGGGAAGACGAAGGCCAGCGCGCCGCTGTAGAGCGCCGCGAGGTCTTCGTCCCGCGCGTAGCCCGTGAAGACCACGCGCGAGCGGTGCCGCTCGGAGCCTTCGGCGGCGGCGAAAATCTCGTCGTACATCCAGCCCTGCGCCGTCGAACCGGCGAGCACGAGATACGTGTCCGGGAGGTTTTGCTCGGCGAGCAGGCGGAAGAAGCATCGTATCAGATGGGCCAGGTTCTTGCGCGGCTGCGGCGCGGCGAGGCTCAGGAAGTAAGCCCCTTCGGGCAGACCGTAACGACGGCGAACCTCTTCAATTTGTTTAGCGTCTTCGACGGGGTGGAAGTGCGGCGCGGCCGCGAGCGGCGTCACGAAGGCACGCTCGGGCGACATGCCCGTGTACTCGCAGAACTCGTCCTTCGTGTGCTGCGAGATGCAGGTCACCCAGTCGCGCTCAACGTCGAGGCTTTCGAGTATCTGCTCGAAGAGCGAGGTCATGACGGGCGTGACGTACTCGCGGGCCAGCACGGGGATGAGGTCGTAGATGGTCAGCACCCTTGGGACTTCTCCCGTCAGGTCTCGCGGCGGCAGTCTGAGGTATGACGAGTGGAACACGTCGTAGCTGCCGCCGTCGAACGAGCGGCGGAGGCTGTCGATGCCGTACTTATAACTCAGACGGTAGAGCACCGAGCGCCCGCCGCGCCTGAGTGCGGCGCCGACGCCGCGCCCCGCGCCGCCCGCCAACTCTTCCGGCGGGCACGCGCTGAAGGCGTTGTGGTAGAGCCCGGTCAGGCCCAGACGGCTGCTGAACGAGGGGACGTATCTGGCGCGTATCCTCTCTTCGTTCGCGCGGAAGTATTGGTGAGACTGGATGGAGTCTTGCAGCGGGTCGCCCTCGCCGCAGATGCTGACGGCCGTCACGTCAACGTCGTCGCGCTTCGACAGCTCGAAGAGCACCTCTTCGTAGACGCGCGCGATGCCGCACATCGACTCGGCGCGGTCGAGGTACTGGCCCAGCAGTGAGATGTCGTACGCGACCCTGATCGTCATGGCCCCTTGCTTCACTTGAGGTCTACGACGGCGACCACTCCCGGGTAAATCCGCTTGTACGACGCCTGGTAGACGACGACCCGTGGGATGGCGTTGAAGTCGAGCAGGCTCGTCACTATCACGTCGCTCAGCCGCGCGAGAATCCTGTTCAAGAGCCCGCCCGAGGACTTGAGCCTGAGAATCTCGCGGTTGTAGCGCAGGGGTTCGGCCTCGATGCTCTCTTCGACCATCGTCCGCAGTTGCAGCATGCCCTCGCCCTGCACCGTCACGCCCGCGTGGCTCACCTGCTCGCAGAGTTCGCGGACGGACTCCTCAGTGTAGTAGCGCAGGTGGGTCGGGTCCGTGTAGGTGGGGAACGTCAGGCCGTACTTCCTGATGGGGTCGTCCACCAGCGGCACGGTGAAGATGAGGCGCCTCGTGGTCACGCGTGCCATCTCGCGAATCGCCTGCACGTCGTCCACGTGCTCAAGCACGTCGAAGCTGTAGGTGCAGTCGAACGTCTTGTCGCCGAAGGGCAGGTTCGTGATGTCGGCCTGCACGTACTCGCCGCGAAAATTTTTCTGCCGCGCGTTCCGGATGTAGTGCTCGAACCTGTCCACCCCGACGGCTTCGAGCCCCTTGCGGGCGAGGAAGTCCACGTAGCCGCCACCGCCGCAGCCCGCTTCGAGGATTCTCTTCCCGACCAGAAACTTGTCGAGGTGCGCCACGCGCTCGACGATCAACTCGCCGCCCATCGACGACCAGCCGAACCGCTCCGGGTTCTCAAGGGTGTAACTCATTGAACTTCTTCAGCCCTTAAGGTCTTCGCTCACGTCCACCAGCGGCAGGTTCAGACTCCGCAAAAGCTGCATCTCCTCTTGCGGACTCTTCTTCCTCACCTCGCCGTCCACCTCGGACACCTCCGCGAACCCGCCCGCGACGAAGCCCTCCTCCGGGGTTACTTCTTTAACGAACTTAACGCTCGACGGCAGTTTGTCGCGGCGAATGAAGAAGGCGTTGACGCCGTTGCTGTTGCACCCGACGAACGCGTAGCCCTTGCTCGCGGCGAGGAGGCAGAGCGCCTTCAAAGACGCGCCGAAGTATATCTTCGACGGGTGCGCCCGCGCGCGGTCGAACTGCTCGTCGTAGGGGATGGTGACGGCCGGCTCGCTCCCGAAACGGAAGTTGTATTCGACGACGACGACGACCGGGCTGACAACCTCGACCGCCTTCCAGACCCAGTAGTCGTTGCCGTCGATGTCGATAGAGAGCAACCCGATCTCGCCGACGACGCCGTTCTCCTCAAGGAGGCGGTTGATGTTGTCGCGCGTGATGAAGGCGCGGACGGCCTTCAGGTTGTAGAGCCAGTACGCGCGGCTCTGCTTCAGCCGGTCGATGTGCTCCTGCCCGCCGTCGATGACGAGCCCCGCCCAGTTGTCGTTCGTCAGCAGGAACCGCGTGTTCGACTCGTTGTTGTATTCGTCCGCCCCGAACTCGACGAAGATTTTCCGCTCTATCTCGACGTGGCGCAGGAGGAACTGGATGATGCCGTCCTCGCCCCACTGCGAGAAGACGCGGAACTCGCTCTCGGAGAGCCCCGCGCTCTCGGCGCCGCTCAACTGCCGGCCCTCGATGCGGCCGAGCGCCTCCTGCATGTACTCCAGGCGCCGCTCGACGACCGACAGGCGGATCGTCGTCTCCCTCAAAATGTTGGTCTCCGCCTCGTCGAGCCGCTGGTAGACGTAGAGCGCCGACCTCAATCTTGAGAGCAGTGACCCGAGTTTCTTCATACTTAAGAAGCCACGTTCGCCTCGATGCGCGAGCCGGCGTCGCTCTGCTGTGAGATGTCCCAATGCACCTTCGGCCTGATGACGCCGGGCATCTTGTAGTTGAACGAGCCGTGTCCCTCCATGTCCTCGACGTGGAAGCTGATGCAGGGCGCGGTGGTGACGAGCGGGTCGCCGTAGGGCGGCCGGTCCGCGCCGAAGTTGATGAAGTAGCCGCCGGAGTTCAGCGTGTAGCCGGGGAAGGTGCAACTGCTGACGTAACGCCCTTCGGCCCTGACCCTCTCGGGCCACGCGTCCGGGTCGTTGGAGCCGCAGATGGGCACGCCCTCGCCGTTCTGCATGAAGAAGCCGACGCGCAAATTCTGGATGGGACGCAGCACCTCGTACTCGACCACGATGGAGAAGGGCTTGCGGTAGTCCAAAGTCGAAGCCACCTGCCCGTCGGAGTTCAACACGTAACCTTTGACGAGACGAAACTCGGGCGTCTGCGGCGCGGTCTCCGCGTCCCACACGATCAACGCGTCGGAGGCGACGTTGCCGGAGAGGTAGTCGCTGATGCAGGTCTCAACGTCGGCGTCGATGGCGACCTTGCCGCCCCCCATCACGACCGCGCGCGTGCAGAGCGCGCGCACCGCGGCCATGTTGTGGCTGACGAAGAGCACGGTCCGCCCCTCGCGCGCCACGTCCGCCATCTTGCCCACGCACTTGCTCTGGAACGCCGCGTCGCCGACGGCCAGCACCTCGTCAACAATCAGTATCTCCGGCTCAAGGTGCGCCGCCACCGCGAAGGCCAGACGCATGTACATGCCGCTGCTATAACGCTTGACCGGCGTGTCGATAAATTTTTCTATCTCGGAGAAGGCGACGATCTCGTCGAACTTGTTGACTATCTCGCGGCGGCTCATGCCGAGGAAGGCGCCGTTGAGGAAGATGTTCTCGCGCCCCGTCAACTCTGGGTGAAAACCGGTGCCGACTTCGAGCAGGCTCCCGACGCGGCCGTAGAGTTCGACGCGGCCCGAAGTCGGCTCCGTGATGCGCGAGAGTATCTTGAGCAGCGTTGACTTGCCGGCCCCGTTGCGGCCGATGATGCCGACCACCTCGCCCGGCGACACCTCCAGGTTAACGTCCTTCAGCGCCCAAATCTCGTCGTCCACGGCGGCGCCCTTCCGCCTCCGCACGAGCCTCAGTGGCGCCTGAAGAGCCCCCACCGCCGCCTCTTTCAAGGTCGTGTAATGGGCGGTGCTGACGCCGATCTGGTACCGCTTACTTAAAGCGCAGACTCTGATAATCGGTCTCATGGCCTAAGCGAGGTCGGCGAAGCTCCTCTCCACGCGCCGGAAGACGTAAGCCGAATAGACGAGCAGCGCGACCGTGCTCACGGCCGAGACGGCGAGCGCCGTCCAGTCGAACTGTAGGTTGAAGAGCGCGGCGCGGAACCCTTCCAGCATCCCGACCAAAGGGTTCAGGTCGTACAGCGTCTGCCACTTCGCGGGCACGATGCTCGACGAGTAGATGACCGGCGAGACGAACATCCAGAGCTGGATGATGACCGGCACCGCGAGCCCCACGTCGCGGTACTTGACGTTCAGCGCCGAGAGCAACAGGCCGAGCCCGAACGAGAAGAGCGTCACCAGAATCAGCAGCGGGACCACCATCAGTGTGTTCCAGGTGACCCCGACCCCGTAATAGATCATCAGCCCGACGAGGATGACGAAGGCGACGCCGAGGTCCACGAGCCGCGCGCCGATGGCCGCCGCCGGGATGATGGCCCTCGGGAAGTAGACCTTCGTGATGAGGTTGGCGTTGCCGACGATGCTGTTGCCGCCGTTCAGCACCGCGTTCGAGAAGAACGTCCACACCAGCAGCCCCGCGTAGACGAACAGAGGATACGGCACCTGGTCGGACGTGAAGCGCCCCAGCCAGCCCATGAAGACGGTGAAGATAAACGCGGTAAAGAGCGGCTGCATGATGACCCACGCCAGCCCGAGCGCGGCCTGCTTGTAGCGGACCTTGATGTCGCGCCACATCAGGAAGTAGAGCAGCTCGCGGTACGTCCACAAATCGCCGAAGCGGACGGGGACCCACCCGGAACTCGGCTCGATGACGACCAGGGGCTCGTCCGGCAGACGCGTGTGTGAGTGCTCCGGCAAGGATGCTAAAGACTCTGGGGCGTGTGAGGCATTCTGAAGGGCGGCGGTCGATGCCTCCGCCCGCACGCTTTCGCCTGTTACTTGCTTCATTTAAGGGTTAATACACCGATTGATAAGGGGTGGTCAGTTGAATACTTCCGGCGCAGCTACGTCCTGATAACAGGCTTCGGGGCGGTATAAAAATGTTCGATCACCTTATAGGTTTTTCAGTTTAAATAACCGCTGTGCCCCCGTCAAGTTCGCCTCCGTCGGCCGTCGGAGGCGCGTCGCGGCCGCAATTTCAGCCCGAACCGCCGAAGGCCCGACCCGGTGTCGTCATAACACCGGGTCGGGCCTTCGGGCGTCTGTAGTTGTTCCGAGACGGGGTCGGCGGGACGCTTAAGGCCCGCCCCCGCCGCTACTGCTTGGCCGGTACGATGGCCGTCAGCGCGCCGCCGCTGAGCGGCGTCACGTTGCCGTCGAGGTTGTTGTCGCCGAACGTGCGGACAACGCCGCCCGCGTTGAATTGGATGCCGACCTGGTTCAGCAGGATGGACGAGCCCTGGAGGCGGCCCGTGCCGTTCCCGGCCGCGATGCCGGCCGTGGTGCTGTGCGAAATCTCGGAGTCGATCAGGCTGAACTGCGCGCCCGAGCCCGTCATGCTGATGCCCGTCGGGCAGAACTGGACCACGGAGTTGCGAATCTCCGCGAAGGCGTTGGCCTCAAGGCGGACGCCGTTGGTGGCCTTCTTGATCTCAACGTCGTTGATGCTGGCCGAGATGAAGCTGCCCACGCCCGTGCTCGAAAGCTTGATGCCGTTCGCGCCGGTGTTGAAGATGGTCGTGCCTCTCACGTAAAGCTCGGCGCTGACGCTCGCCACGGTCTTCGCCACGTTGATGCCGGAGTTCGAGAAGTTGAAGATCTGGCAGTCCTCGACGTTGACGGCCTTGCCCGACGTGAAGTTGATGCCGTTGAGGCCGAGGGTCGTCCCGGCGCCGTTGATCGACAGGTTGCGCAGCGTGACGACGATGGTGTTCGGCGTCCCGGTGGCCGAGTCGTTGACGTTGACGCCGTTGACGCTGCTCGCCAGGATCGAGCCGAAGCCCGCGCCCTTCGTGCCGTCGATGGTGATCGACTTGGTGATGGTCACCGCGCCGAACCCGCCCGGGTCGAGGGCGTCGATCTCGCCGCCGGCGGCCGTCTTCGAGATGGCGCCCGCGAAGGTCTTGCAGGGCGCGGTGCGGCTGCACGGGTTAACGTCGTCGCCGACGCCCGACACCCAGGTCCTCGTCGCCTGCGCCTGGGCGGCGGTCGCGAAGGCGAAGGTGAAGGCAAGGAAGGCGAACGCCTTGAGCGTGAAACGAATCTTGTTCATGGTTTAAGTCTCCTTCAGTCTTGGGAAGCTGGATAGCAGGGTGGCGCTTGTTGGCAGTGTCGCAAGCGTATCTCTCTGGGAAAGCGACGTGGAAACTTTGAAGTGTAAAGCCTGTGCCGATGTGTCAAGCCCGAAGATGTTCAGGCGGGGTCTCCTGGGAGCAGGCTCTCTTCCGCTGGAAGCGGGGAGAGTATTTATGCTAAATGCGTCCCGTTGTCAATCCAAAAATTAATGCACCCCGAAATATTTTTATTTAAGTCTTGATTATTTAGACGGGATGAAGTATTAAAGGTCGCTCCTTCGCCCGACCTGCGCGAGACGGCCATCCGTGAGCGCCCGCGAACATCATTAATTTCGTCATCGTTGGTACCAACGCCGAAAGACATTTTCTTCCGCGCTCTGCCACTTCCAGCCCAGGAATCCACCCGGATATTCAAGGAGAAAAGCCCTATGAGACCTCCGCAGCAACCCGCCGCATCCTGCCCTGCAAAGACGGCCATAAGGAATAAGAAGAATGCGACGCGGGGCGCGCGCCGAAGACACGGCAACACGCGCTATGCCCTGCCCGCGCTTTTACTTCTCGCCGCCGTGAGCGCCGCCGCCGTCCTGCCCGGCTCGCTCGCCGCGCCTGCAAAAAAATTGGTACTATCGAACGCGTTGGCACCATCCGTCGCGCGCACCTCCGAGGCGGCGCCGGCCGCGCCCACGAGCAGGGCCGCGCTGTTCGCGCCCGCGCCGCTCTTCCAGGCGGCCCCGGGGCCGCTCACGCTCCAGACCTTCGCCGCCGACTGCACGACACCCAAGTCCGACTGGAACCTGGGCGAGGTGGTCTGCGCCAAGGTCAGCGGCGTGACGAGCGCGAGCCTCGTGCAGTTGGTCAACCCGTCGGGCTACGCCGTCATCCGCACCGAGGTCGGGGTCGGCGCGTCGAGCGTCTCGTTCACCATCCCGGCGGACGAAACAATCGACGTTGACACAGACACCTTCGACAACCGCGGCACGTGGCGCGTCGCCCTCGTCAGCGCCATCGACCTCGGCACGCGCCTCGCGGTGCCCATCACGGTCCACGACCCCAACGACACGGTCGCCAACCTCCAGGTCGTCAAGACGCTCGCCGACACGCAGGCGACGGCGGGCGCCAACATCAGGGCGCTCGTCCGCGTCTACAACGCCGGCCCCGACGCGGCCGCCAACGTCGAGTTCACCGACACGCCGCCGGCCAACACGACCTTCCAGTCGCTCCAGCAGACGGGTGGCCCGACCTTCGCCTGCACGACCCCGGCCGTGGACACGACCGGCCCCTCGGTCTGCACCATCGCCTCGCTGGCGCGGGACACGGCGGCCGACTTCGTCGTCACCTACAAGGTGAACGGCAACATCCCCAACGCGACCGACCTGAGCACCACCGCCACCGCCGAGACCACCACGACCGAGACGGCCTCGGCCGACAACGGCTCGGGCGACAGCGCGACTTCCGACAACCCGTCGCCGCCGAACTGCACGCTCGCCTGCCCCTCGAACATCACCGTGGACAGCGACCCCGGCCTGGCGGGCGCCAACGTCAACTACCCAGACACGACCGCCTCCTCCGGCTGCGGCACGCTGACCACCAGCCACCCGGAGGACGAGCAGACGGGGACGGCCTTCTTCCCCATCGGCAGCACGACCGTGACCATCACGGGCGGCGACGGCTCCTCGTGCAGCTTCGTCGTGACGGTCATCGACAAGCGCGCGGTGACGATCACGCTCAACGGCCCGGCCCAGATGACGGTCGAGTGCACGACCGGCTTCAGCGACCCGGGCGCGACCGCGAGCGACGGCACCAGCAGCGTGCCGGTCACGACGACCGTCTCGGTGCCCAACGGGCAGGTTGACGGCAACGGCGACCCCATCTACGTCACCGTCCCGGCCGTCAACGTCAACGCCCCAGGCGACTACACCATCACCTACACGGCCACCAAGGACAGCGCCACGGCGACGGCGACGCGCATCGTCCACGTCGTTGACACGACGGCCCCGGTCATCACGCTCGCGGGCACCGCTGGCTACGGCACGGAGACCGTCACGCACACCGACACGGACGAGAACGGCAACCCCATCGTCGTCACCGAGACCATCCCCGCGACGACGGTCGAGTGCCACACCAGCTTCACGGCCCCGACCGCGACGGCGGCCGACGGCTGCGACACGGCGCCCATCGCGGTGACGGTCGCGGGCGCGGTGGACGTGAACACGGTCGGCATCTACGACCTCGTCTACGGGGCGGTGGACGCTTCGGGCAACGACACCGAGCGCAGGGTCAGGGTGCGGGTTGTCGATACGACGAAGCCCGTCATCACGATCAACGGCGCGAACCCGATGCTCGTCTTCCTGAACACGACGTTCACCGACCCGGGCGCGACCGCCACGGACGGCTGCGCCGGCTCGGTGCCGGTCAGCGCGAGCGGCAGCGTCAACACGGCCGTCGTCGGGCTCTACACCATCACCTACACGGCGACCGACCCGTCGGGCAACACGCAGACGGCGACGCGCACGGTGCAGGTCGGCTTCAACTTCACCGGCTTCTTCTCGCCGGTCAACAACCTGCCGACGATCAACCAGATGAACGCCGGGCGCGCCATTCCCGTCAAGTTCAGCCTCGACGGCTATCAGGGGATGGGCATCATGGCGGCCAACTCGCCCTACTCGCAGCAGGTCAATTGCAGCACGTCCGCGCCCATCGCCGACGTGGAGGCGACGGAGACCTCGGGCGGCAGCACGCTCACCTACGACTCGGGCTCGGACCAGTACCACTACAACTGGAAGACCGAGAAGTCGTGGGCCGGCACCTGCCGCGTGCTCACCGTCAAGCTCATCGACAACACCGAGCACAACGCCTACTTCAAGTTCAAGTAGGCCGGCTCGGCCCGAACTAAAGAGGAGGGGCGGGAGAATATCTCGCCCCTCCTCTTCTTTTATGCGTCAAAGTTTATGCGCGCGCGTGAAAGCAGTCGCCGCTTTACCGCCGAGCGCGCGGCTTCGCTATAATCGCGCGACGGCATAAACGCGTCGGTCGCGGCGTTGGTGGGTTCAGTCGATTGTCTATGAAGGTTACACGTCTTGAGTTGGACGGGCTGATCCTCGTCGAGATCAGCATTCGCGGCGACGAGCGCGGCTTCTTCGCCGAGCGTTTCAAGCACTCCGCGTTCAGGGAGCTTGGCCTCCCCTGCGACTTCCGGCAGGACAATCACTCGCGCTCGGCGCCCGGCGTCCTGCGCGGGCTGCACTACCAGTCGAACCCGCCGCAGGGCAAACTCGTCGGCGTGACGCGCGGCCGCATCTGGGACGTGGCCGTGGACATCAGGCCGCACTCGAAGACCTTCGGGCGCAGCCATCACCTTGAGCTGAGCGACGTGAACGGGCGGCTGCTCTGGATACCACCCGGCTTCGCCCACGGCTTCTGCGTGGTCGGCGACGAGCCCGCCGACGTTTACTATAAGGTTGACCAGGACTATAACCCGGCGGGCGAGGGCGGCATCCTCTGGTCCGACCCCGAGTTGGCAATCCCGTGGCCCATCGGCGACCCTGTCGTCTCCATCAAGGACGGCGCGCTACAGGACTTCGCGGAGTACCGCGCGCGCCCGGCCGAGTGGCGGCGCGGGCCGGAATTCTACGAGGAGCCCGTGGTCGAAGTGTAAGGGTTCTCTCTCAAGCCTCGACACAGAACGCACATGACCAACATCTTCGTGACGGGCGGCGCGGGCTTCATCGGCTCCTGCTTCGTCCGCCTCGTCCTGCGAGAGCTGACGGACGCGCGCGTCACAAACTTCGACGCGCTGACCTACGCGGGCAACCTCGACAACCTCAAAGACCTCGACGACCCGCGACACCGCTTCGTTCGCGGAGACATCTGCGACCCCTCGGCCGTCCTCGCTTCTTTAGAAGAGGGCACGGACTTCCTCGTCAACTTCGCCGCCGAGAGCCACGTTGACCGCAGCATCCACTCGGCCGCCGAGTTCGTCCGCACCAACGTGCTGGGGACGCAGGTTCTTTTAGACGCCGCACGCGAGCGTAACGTCGAACGCTTCGTGCAGGTCTCGACCGACGAGGTGATGGGGAGCCTGCCCGAGCGCGACGACGCCTTCTTCACCGAAGAGTCGCCGTTCGCGCCCAACAGCCCTTACTCTGCCTCGAAGGCGGCGGCCGAACACCTCGCGCGCGCCGCGCACCACACGCACGGACTCGACGTGTTGGTGACGCGTTGCGGCAACAACTACGGCCCGCGCCAGTTCCCGGAGAAGTTCCTGCCGCTGATGCTCGCCAACGCCGCGAACGACGAGCCGATTCCCGTCTACGGCGATGGCCGCAACGTGCGCGACTGGATATACGTCGAAGACCACTGCCGCGCGTTGCTGGCCGTGATGTCGAAGGGGCGCGCGGGCGAGGTCTACAACATCGGCGCGCGCAACGAGCGCCGCAACCTCGAAGTCGCCGAATCGGTCCTCGACCTCCTCGGCAAGCCGCGCACGCTCCTCAAGTTCGTCAAGGACCGCCCCGGCCACGACCGCCGCTACGCCATCGACCCCACCAGGGTCGAGACCCAGCTGAACTGGCGCCCGCGCGAGACGTGGGAGACGGGCCTGCAAAAGACCGTCCGCTGGTACGCCGACAACCGCGACTGGGTCGAGCGCGCGCGCAGCGGCGCCTACAGGGATTACTACCAGAAGCAGTACGGTGAATAAGGAGACAGTAGCCGGTAGCCAGCAAGGCACGGCCACTTGCGTACAGACCGCCCGCCTGTTAAAGGTTTCTACCGTCTACTGACTACTGACTACTGTCTACTTCTCTTATGCGTCTCATCATCACCGGCGCGGCCGGACTGGTCGGCTCGGCGCTCACCGCACATTGCCGCGAGCGCGGCGACGACGTTCTGGCCTTCGACCGCGAGGGGCTCGACATCACGGACGAGCGCGCGGTGCGCGAGACCTTCAAAAGCCTCCGCCCCGACGCGGCCGTCAACTGCGCCGCGTGGACCGACGTGGACGGGTGCGAGCTCGACCCGCAGCGCGCCTTCCTCGTCAACTCGCAGGGCGTCGAGGCGCTGGCGACGGCCGCGCGTCTCTCCGGCGCCTCCTTCGTCACCGTCTCGACCGACTACGTCTTCGACGGGCGCCGCGAGGGGCACTTCTACACGCAGCGCGACGACCCGCATCCCCTGAGCGCCTACGGCGCGGCGAAGCTCGAAGGCGAGCGGCGCGCGCAGGCCGCGAGCGCACGCACGTCGGTCGTGCGCACGGGCTGGGTCTTCGGCGCGGGCGGCGGCAACTTCCTCGCGACGGTCGTCGAGCGCGCGCGACGCGGCGAGACCCTGCGCGCCATCACCGACTCATACGGCACGCCGACCTACGCGCCCGACCTCGCCGCGCGCCTGCGCGAACTGACCGAACTGGACCTGCCCGGCATCTACCACGTCGTCAACGCCGGAGAGGGCGCCAGCTACGAGAGCTTCGCGCGCGCGGCGGTCGAGGCCGCCGGACTCGCCGACGCGCGCATCGAACCCGTCTCGACCGACTCGCTCCACCGTCCCGCCCCGCGCCCGCGCAACTCACGCCTGCGCTGCCTCATCTCAGAGGCTCTCGGACTCCGACCCCTGCGCGACTGGCGCGAGGCGCTCGCGGAACACAGTAGGCAGTAGGCAGATGGCAGCAGGCAGTTAAAGCCACTAAAACTGAGAACTTTTAATAGACCTCACAACGCACTTAACGCGGGGCGGCTGCCTACTGCCATCTGCCTACTGCCTACTTCCCCGATTTGCCTCCGCGCGGGTCTCTGTTATGATTACGCGGCCGGAAATCACCCGCTGCGTTGGGGTTGCGGACTCCGAAGCCCCTGAAACCCTTGTAGAGAGATTTAGGAATTATGATGTCGCAAGAGAACCGCCTGCTGCCGCTCACGTCGGAGACGCTCGACCGACCGCTGCGCGACCTCGCGGCGCCCATGGTGGCGCCCGCCGCCTCCGTCTCGGCCAACGAGCCGGCGCACCTGCGCGAGTACCTCGCCGTCGTGCTGAAGCGCAAGTGGCTCATCCTCAGCCTGATCGTCGTCGTCACCTCGCTCGTCGCCATCCAGATGTACCGGACGCCCTCCATCTACGAGGCGCAGACCCAGATTCAGATCGAGCAGAAGCAGCGCGACGTGCGCTCGACCACGCGCGGCGGCGACGCCGTCCTCATTCGCGGCAACGACCAGAACTACTGGAACACGCAACTCCAAAAGCTCAAGACGCAGAAGCTGGCCCGCCAGGTCATCATGCGGCTCGACCTCCAGAACAACCCAAACTTCCTGACGCCCGCGCACCGAGGCACCGGCATCATCGCCGGCCTACGCCGCGTCTTCTCGGGCGGGAAGGCGCCGGGCGCCGCCGATGTCAAGCAGGACCCCGGGGCCGTCCCCGTCATCGAAGAGGTCGAGCTGAGCGCCGAACAGCTCACGCCCGAGCAGGCGCAGAAGCTCGAACCCTACGAGGACGCGCTGCGCGAGAACCTGAGCGTGGACCCCATCGACCGCACCAACCTCATCAACATCAGGTTCGTCCACACCGACCCGCAGATTGCCTCGAACGTCGCCAACACGCTGGCGACCATCTTCCGCGAGAACGACATCAGGACCGAGACCTCCGGCTCGCAGAACGCCGAGGACATTCTCGCCAACACCATCATCGACCTCCAGGCGCACATCCAGGCCAACGAGGCCAAGCGGATCAACTTCAAGAAGGAGAACGACATCCCGCTCGGCACCAAGGCGGGGCAGGACCTGACGGCCGCGCAGTTGGGCGCCTACCTCTCGCAGATGCAGACCGCCGAGCAGAAGCGCAAGCAGGCCGAGGCCGCCTACAAGGCCGCCATCGAGACCCAGAACTCGGCGACCATCTGGTCGATTCCGCAGGTGCAGGAGAACAAGAACGTCCAACGGCTGCGCGAGAAGATCAGCGAGCTGGAGGAGAAGAAGAAGGCGCTCCGCGTCATCTACACAGAGGAGTGGCCCGAGGTCCAGAAGATCGACAAGCAGCTTCTTCAACTCAACGAAGAGTTGAAGCGCGCCCCGCAGGAGATCATCGCCGCGCTCAAGACCAGCTACGAGGCGGCGCTCAAGGAGGAGGCTTCGGCGAAGTCGTCCTACTTCGGCTCGCGCGGCAAGGCCAACGTCACGAGCATCGCCGAGACCAAGCTCGCCGACCTCGACCAGTCCATCGAGACCGACCGCCAGAACCTCAACCTCTACCAGCAGCGGCTCAACGAAATTAAGGTGACGCGGGGCGACACCACGGCCGGCAACGTCTCGACGGTCGAGGAGGCGCGCGTCCCGCGCGAGCCCATCGGCCCGCCGCGCCTGCGCAACATCATCGTCGCGATGATGCTCGCCTTCGGCGTCGGCGTCGGCCTCGCCTTCCTGCTCGACTACCTCGACGACACGCTGAAGTCGGTCGAGGATGTTGACCGCCACCTGCACCTGCCGACGCTGGCGATCATCCCCGCGCCGCGCGAGGCGCGCCGCCTCCTCGGCCGCAACGCGCCGGAGCCGGAGCCGGGCACGACCACCGCGCTCGCCCTCGTCTCCGACGTGCGCTCGCCCGTCGCCGAGGCGTACCGCCACCTGCGCACGTCGCTGCTGCTCTCGTCCGCCGGCCAGCCGCCGAAGACCGTGCTCGTCACTTCGAGCCAGCCTTCCGAGGGCAAGACCACGACGGCCGTCAACATCGCCACGATGCTCGCGCAGACCGGCGCCGACGTGCTCGTGCTCGACTGCGACCTGCGCCGCCCGCGCGTCCACGCGCACTTCGGCCTGCCGAACACGAAGGGCGTGACGAACTACCTCTCGGGCGAGACGAACGTCTCGGAACTGGTGCAGACCTACGACAAGCTGCCCAACCTGAAGGTCATCCCGTCGGGGCCCATCCCGCCCAACGCGGCCGAACTGCTCGGGTCGGACGAGATGCGGAAGCTCCTCTACGTGCTCGCGGAGAACTTTACGCACATCATCATCGACTCGCCGCCGGCCATCTCGTTCACCGACGCGTCGATTCTCTCGACGATGGTGGACGGCGTGATGCTGGTCGTCCACGGCGGCCGCTCGTCGCGCGCCGTGGTGCGCCGCGCCAAGCAGCAGTTGCAGGACGTGGGCGCGCACCTCTTCGGCATCGTCTTGAACAACGTGAAGCTCGAAGGGACGGATTACTACTACTACTCGGGCTACTACTCGGGCTACTACTCGACCGACGAGGAGGGCGTGCCCGAGGGGGCCGAGGCCGCGGGCGCCGGCCCGAACGGGCGCGGCGGCGGAGCCGTTTGATGGCGGGCGAGTTCTGCCGCGTCGCTTCCGACGTAGAACTCGGGCGCGACGTTAAAATCTACGCCTTCGTCAACCTCTACGGCTGCCGCGTCGGCGACGAGACGCGCATCGGCACCTTCGTCGAGATACAGAAGGGCGCTTCGGTGGGGGCGCGCTGCAAGATTTCGAGCCACACCTTCATCTGCGAGGGCGTGACGCTCGAAGACGAGGTCTTCGTCGGGCACGGCGTGATGTTTACGAACGACCGCCTGCCGCGCGCCACGCGCCCCGACGGCACGCCGCAGACCGAGGAGGACTGGACGCTCGAACACACGGTCGTCCGCCGGGGCGCCTCCATCGGCAGCAACGCTACCATCCTCTGCGGCCTTGAGATCGGCGAGCGCGCCGTCGTCGGCGCCGGCTCGGTCGTCACCAGAAGCGTCCCCGCCGGGGCCGTCGTCGCCGGCAACCCGGCGAGAGTCATTCGAAACGCTGGGGGATGAACCAAAAATAGTAGGCAGTAGGCAGATGGCAGTAGGCAGGTAAGACAATAATCTTGTTACTGCCTACTGCCATCTGCCTACTGCCTACTTCTTTACTTTTATGCCAGTTCCCTTCGTAGACCTACAGGCGCAGTACCGCGCCATCAAGACGGAAGTTGACGAGGCGATTCAGCGCGTGCTCGACACGTCGGCGTTTATTTTGGGGCGCGAGGTCGAGACGTTCGAGCGCGCGTTCGCGGAGTACGTCGGCGCGCGCGAGTGCGTGGGCGTCTCGAACGGCACGGCGGCGATTCAACTCGCGTTGCAGGCGTGCGGCGTCGGCCCCGGCGACGAGGTCATCGTCCCGGCCAACACCTTCTTCGCCACGGCCGAGGCCGTCTCGACCGCGGGCGCCACGCCCGTCTTCGTTGACTGCGACCCCGTCACGTACAACCTCGACGCGAGCAAGATTGATGAAGTTGTTAGTGAACGGACTCGCGCCGTCATCCCCGTCCACCTCTACGGCCAGCCGGCTGACCTTGACGCCGTGTTTGAAGTCGCCGAGCGTCACGACCTTCTTGTCATCGAGGACGCGGCGCAGGCGCACGGCGCGCGTTACAAGGGCGCGCGCGTGGGCGCGCGTGGGCGCGCCGGATGCTTCAGCTTCTACCCGGGCAAGAACCTCGGCGCGTACGGCGAGGGCGGCGCCGTCGTCACCAACGACGCGGAGGTCGCGCGCCGCCTGCGGATGCTGCGCGACCACGGCTCCGAGCAGAAGTACCGGCACGAGCTAATCGGCTACAACTTCCGACTCGAAGGCATGCAGGGCGCGGTCTTAAACGTTAAGCTCAAGCACCTCGACGACTGGAACGCGCTGCGCCGCCGCCACGCCGCGCGTTACCGCGAACTGCTCGCGCCGCTCGAAGCCTCCGGCGCGCTCGCGCTTCCCCTTGAGGCCGACTACGCGGAGCACGTCTACCACCTCTTCGTCATACAGACCGAGGCGCGCGACGTGCTGCAACGCTACCTCTCGGCGGCGGGCGTGCACACGGGGATACACTACCCCGTGCCCGTCCACCTCCAACCCGCGTACGCCTCGCTCGGGCACAAGGAGGGCGACTTCCCCAACGCCGAGTCGCAGGCGGGCCGCGTGCTCTCGCTCCCGATGTTCGCGGAGCTGAAGGAGCACCAGATCAAGTACGCGGCCGACGCCATCGCCGACTTCTGCGCGGAGACTTCGGCCGCCGCCGGTTGAACCCCCGCCCGCGCGCGTTTATTGTATCGGGAGTCCGTGGGGTCTCCCGATTTTAATTATGACCATTTCCGTCGGTGTCGTCGGCTGCGGCTACTGGGGGCCGAACCTGATACGCAACTTCGCCGAGAACGAGGGGGCGGTGTTGCGCTGGGTCTGTGACAAGGACGCGCGCCACCTCTCGAAGGTCGCGCGGCGCTACCCCGTCGCGCGCCCCTCGCACGATTACGAAGAACTGCTCGCGGACCCGCGCCTCGACGCCGTCGTTATCGCCACGCCCGTCAACACGCACTACGACTTTGCGCGCCGCGCGCTCGAAGCGGGCAAGCACGTCCTCGTCGAAAAGCCCTTCACGGCCAGCGCGCGCGAGGCCGAAGAGTTGATCGCGCTCGCCGAGCGGCGCGGCCTCACGCTGATGGTGGACCACACCTTCATCTACACGGGCGCGGTCAGGAAGATTAAAGAGTCGGTGGCGGCGGGCGAGTTGGGCGACCTGCTCTACTTCGACTCGGTGCGCGTCAACCTCGGGCTCTTCCAGCGCGACATCAACGTCGTGTGGGACCTCGCGCCGCACGACTTCTCCATCATGGACTACGTGGTGGGGCGCGAGCCGACGGCGCTCATGGCGACGGGCAGTTCGCACATCGAACCCGGCATCGAGAACATCGCCTACGTGCAGTTGCGGTTCGGCGACTCGCTCATCGCCAACTTCCACTTCAACTGGCTCTCGCCCGTCAAGATTCGCCGCACGCTCATCGCGGGCAGCCGACAGATGATCGTCTACGACGACATCGAGCCGACCGAGAAGGTGCGCATCTACGACAAGGGCGTCACGCGCAACGAGTACGGGGCCGACGAGGAGGAGGCGTACAAGACGCTCGTCAGCTACCGCACCGGCGACGTGTGGGTGCCGAAGCTCGACCCGACCGAGGCGCTCCACTACGTCTGCGCGGAGTTTCTCGACTCCATCCGCGACTCGCGCCCCTCGGCCTCCGACGGCCGCGCCGGCCTGCGCGTCGTCCGCCTCCTCGAAGCCGCCCAGGCGTCGATCAACGACGGCGGGCGTTGGATTAAACTTTAAGAGTAACGACCGATGTCAACGACCGCGCCGAAGATGCAGGTTCCCTTGCTCGACCTGAAGCAGCAGCACGCGGCGCTGCGCGAAGAGTTGCGCGCGGCATTGGAGCGCGTGCTCGACTCGCAGCAGTTCATCATGGGCGAGGACGTGCGACTGTTGGAGTCGGAGTTGGCGCGTTACACCGGCGCCGGTTATGCGGTCGGGTGCGGGTCGGGGTCGGACGCGTTGTTGCTGGCGCTGTTGGCTACGGACGCGGGCGCGGGCGCGGAGGTCGTCACGACGCCGTTCACCTTCTTCGCCACGGCGGGCGCGGTCGTGCGCGCGGGCGCGCGCCCCGTCTTCGTGGATATCGAGCCGCGCACGTACAACATTGATGCGAGCAGGATTGATGAAGTAATTCGGGAACGGACTCGCGCCGTCATCCCCGTCCACCTCTACGGCCAGATGGCCGCGATGGACGAGATTATGGCGGTCGCTCAAAGACGCGGCGTGCGCGTCATCGAAGACGCCGCGCAGGCCATCGGCGCGCGGGACGCCACGGGGCGCGCGGCCGGCGCGGTCGGCGACGCGAACTGCTTCAGCTTCTACCCGACGAAGAACCTCGGCGCGGCGGGCGAGGCGGGGCTGGTGACGACGAACGACGCTGGTGTAGCCGAGCGACTGCGGCGGCTGCGCGTCCACGGCGGCGCGACCGAGTACCATCATGATGAAGTCGGTTTCAACAGTCGTCTCGACACCTTCCAGGCCGCCGTGCTCCGCGTCAAGCTCCCGCACCTCGACGCGTGGTCGGACGCGCGACGCGAGCGCGCCGAAACCTACACGCGCTTAATCGACGAGGCCGGGCTCGCGGAGTTCGTCACGCCTCCGTTCGTCAACGAAGGCGCGCGCCACATCTTCCACCAGTACATCGTGCGCGTCCCCGTTGGGCGCCGCGACGCGCTGCTCGAACACCTCAAAGCGAACGGCGTCGGCACGAAGGTCTATTACCCGGTGCCGCTTCACCTGCAACCCTGCTTCGCCGACTTAGGATACAAGCAGGGCGACTTCCCCGAGTCGGAGCGCGCCGCACGCGAGACGCTCGCGCTCCCGATGTTCCCGGAGTTGACCGGCGCGCAGCAGGAGTACGTCGTCGAGACGCTCCGCCGCTTCTTCGCCTGACCACCCGTTCACCGAGGGGCTTGACCACGCGGCGCGAACGAGGGTTATGATGTCGGGCGTCAAATCCCGCGAGGTTCGTGGAGGTGCCCTGTGCCGCGTGCAAGACTCGCCCAACCGTTCCCTTCAAAGTGGCTCAAAGTCTTTCTGCTCGCCTGCGCCCTGACTTCGCTCCTGCCGCCGAACGCGGCGGCGGCGCAGTCGGGCCGCAAGGTGAAGCCCAAGCCGCCCACGTCCGAGCCGGTGCGGCCGGACAAGCCCGCGCCGCGCATCACGTCGCTCGTCGTCTGCGGCCACGACATCAGCGAAGGCCGGAAAGAGTACTACTCCAAGAACGTGAGCACGACGGTGAAGGCCATCACCGAGGCGCTGAACGAACGGCGCGGGCTCCTGCTCGGCGTCCTGAACGGCGGCAAGCAGACGCGCAAGGAGGCCGTCGCGCGCGCGTTGAGCGAGCAGGGCGCCTACGTGCTCTGGTTCGGCTACAGCATCAGGCCGCTCGGCCTCTCGGACGAGACGGTCGAGCACATCGACTACGTCGTCTACAAGCCCTGGTCGGCCGAGATACTGACCGAGGGGCGCGTCTACCCGAGCGAGCAGAAGGAGTTCGCCGACCCGCGCGGCATCATGCGCCTGCCCCGCGTGCGCTCGCGCCCCATCCCCTCGCTACAGCTTGAGGCGGGCGGCCGCGAGATCGCCGACCGCGTGAGGAACAAACTCTAGATGACGAGGCTCCGGCTGACGACGCTGCTGCTCGCGCTCTCGACCCTGCTCATACCTTCCTTATCTTTCGCACAGACCCCGCGCGCGGGCCGCGTGGACCGGCGCGCGTTGGCCGCTCGCGTGCGCGCGGAGTTCCTGCACGCGTGGCGCGGGTACGAGCGTCACGCGTGGGGGCACGACGAGCTTAAACCCCTGTCGAAGACGGCGCGCGACTGGTACGGCGAGCCGCTCTACATGACGCAGGTTGACTCGCTCGACACGCTCTTCTTCATGGGCTTTCGTGATGAAGAGAAACGCACGCGCGAGTTCGTCGTCGAGCATCTCAACTTCGACCGGGACATCTACGTCCAGAACTTCGAGATCACCATCCGCCACCTCGGCGGGCTCATCTCAACCTACCAGTTGACGAACGACCGGCGGCTCTTACGTCTGGCCGAAGACCTCGGCAATCGTCTCCTGCCCGCGTTCGAGTCGAAGACCGGCATCCCTTACCGCTTCGTCAACCTCCGCACCGGCAAGGTGCGCGGCGAGGTGACGAACCCGGCCGAGGCCGGCACGCTCCTCGTAGAGTTCGGCGCGCTCTCGAAGCTCACACGCCGACCCGTCTTCTACGACAAGGCGAAGCGCGCGCTTGTCGAGACGTACAAACGCCGCTCCGAGCTTGGTCTGGTCGGCAACCGCATCAACGTCGAGACCGGCGAGTGGGTGGGCCGGACGAGCCACATCAGCGGCGGGATAGATTCGTACTACGAATACCTGCTCAAGTGCTGGCTCCTCTTCGGCGACCAGGACTGCCGCCGGATGTGGCTCGAATCAATCTCGGCCGTCAACAAACACCTCGCCGACGGGGTGAACGGCGAACTCTGGTACGGCCACGTGGACATGCGCATGGGCAGCCGCACCGCGACCGCGTACGGCGCGCTCGACGCCTTCTTCCCCGCCGTGCTCGCGCTCTCCGGCGACACCGAGCGCGCGCGCCGCCTGCAAGCCTCCTCGATGAAGATGTGGCGCGCCCACGGCATCGAGCCCGAACGCTTCGACTACCGCGCGTCGAAGGTCACGAGCGCCGGCTATCCCCTGCGCCCAGAGATCATCGAGTCGGCCTACTACCTCCACAAACTCACCAACGACCCGCGCTACCTGCGCGAGGGCGCCGAGATGTTCGAAGACTTCGTCCGCCACTGCAAGACCGACACCGCCTACGCCGCGCTCAAGAGCGTCGAGACCAAGGAGAAGGAGGACAACATGGAGAGCTTTCTCTTCGCCGAGACCTTCAAATACTTCTACCTTCTCTTCGCCCCGCCGAAGACACTCGACTTCCGTACCGTCGTCTTCAACACCGAGGCGCACCCGATTAGAAAGACCTGGAATTGATTCATCGGGTCATTGGGTCATTGAAAAATGAACCGATGACCCGATGAACAAATGAACCAAGCCCTCCGTTTGCCCGGAGCGCGCGGCCCGTTTATCTTCGTGGGATGAGTAACGCCACACGCGGGTCCGTCAACTTCCTGCTCGTCACGCTCGGCATCTTCTCGGCGGCGTTCGGGCTCAAGGGGTTTCTGCTGTCGAGCCGCTTCATCGACGGCGGCGTGACGGGCGTCTCGATGCTTCTGTCGGACGTGCTGGGGGTGCCGCTCGCGCTCCTCATCCCGCTCATCAACCTGCCGTTCATCGCGCTCGGCTACAAGCAGGTCGGCGCGCGCTTCGCCGTGAAGAGCGCGGCGGCCATCGCCGGGCTCGCGCTCTGCCTCGCGCTCGTCCACTTCCCCGACGTGACGCCGGATAAACTTCTGACGGCCGTCTTCGGCGGCTTCTTCATCGGCGCCGGCATCGGCCTCGCCATCCGCGGCGGCGCCGTCCTCGACGGCACGGAGGTGGCGGCGCTCCTGGTGAGCAAGCGCAGCAGCCTGCTCCGCGTCGGCGACGTGATTCTCATCCTCAACGTCTTCATCTTCTCGGCCGCCGCCCTCTTCCTCGGCGTCGAGTCGGCGCTCTACTCGATCCTGACCTACTTCGCCGCGTCGAAGACGGTGGACTTCCTGCTCCACGGCCTTGAGCAGTACACGGCCGTCATCATCGTCTCGGAGCGGTGCGAGGAGATTCGCCAGTCGATCATCCGCGACCTCGCGCGCGGCGTCACCATCTACAAGGGACGCCGAGGCTGGACCGACGCCGAGCAGGACATTCTCTACTGCGTCGTCACGCGCCTTGAGATCGGCCGCGTCCGCTCGCTCGTCGAAGAGTACGACCCAGCGGCCTTCGTCGTCGTCCACCCCCTCGCCGATGTCTACGGCGGCGTCGTCAAAAGGGGCGCGCTCCACTGAAGCGCCGCCGTGTTATAATCGCGCTTACTCTTGCCACGGGTTTTTCGTTCACTCTTATCGACCGAAGCGCCGACACAATGAAAGAAGAGAACCAGACAGACGCCCTCACCGGGACCGTCAAGGGGCCGGGCGAGCGGCCGCACGAGTATCTGTTCATCACGGCCGACAACGCGCGGGCGCGCATCGGCGAGTTCGTCTATTACACGGCGCGCGACGGGCAGGCGGAGCGGCGCATCATCGGCAACATCACCGAGCGGCGACTGGTGCGCAACCTGCCGGACACTTTTCTTTCGGACCCGGAGACGCCGCCGTCGGTTGTCTCGTCGCTCATCGGCCTGGACGGCGAGGGCTGCGAGTTGTACGAGATAACGGTCGAGACCATCGGCTACTTCCATGCGTCCTTAGGCGACTTCGTCAACCCGCGCATCCCCCCGCGCCCGGGCGACCCGGTCTTCCTCGCCTCGTCCGAGACGCTGGCTCAATGTCTGAGCCCGAAGCGCGCGGGGCAGGTCGGCGCGGCGCACGTCGGGAGTCTCTTGACGCGCGAGGCGGGCGAGGTGCCCGTCGTGCTCTCGATTAAGGACGTGGTCTCGACGCACCTCGCCATCCTCGCTTCGACCGGGTCGGGCAAGTCGTACACGGCGGGCGTGCTGGTCGAGGAGTTGATGCGCCCTTACAACCGCGCCGCCGTCCTCATCGTAGACCCGCACGGCGAGTACGACACGATGCGCTCCATCGAAGACGACCCGCGCTTCCGCGACGAGGGCGACGGCTACAGGCCCGAGGTCAAGGTCTACACGCACGAGCGCGTCAAGGTGCGCTTCTCTTCGCTGACCGAGGCGGACGTGAAGTACCTCCTGCCCGAGGGCACTTCGGAGAAGATGCTCCACTTCCTCTCGCAGGCGTTCCGTCAACTCACGGCCACGCGACGCGGCGAGTTGTGGGGCTACCACGATTTGCGCGACGAGGTGAAGGCGCAGAAGTACGAGGGGAGCGACCGTGGCGACTCGGGCAACGCGAGTTCGATTGAAGGCTTGCTGTGGCGTCTGGACTCGCGCTTCGACAAGCCCAACTCACTCTTCTCGGACCACGAGCACATCCCGCTCGCGGAGATGTTCAAGCCCGGCCGCTGCACCGTCCTGCAACTCTCCGACATCGAGCAGAACGAGCAGCAGGTCGTCGTCGCGACGCTCCTGCGGCGCGTCAACAAGGCGCGCATGGCGACCGTTCGCGGCGAGGCGCAGGAGGGCACCGACAGCCATCTGCCCTATCCCGTCTTCACGCTCCTCGAAGAGGCGCACCGCTTCGCGCCCGCCGGCCAGACGGTCGTCTCGACGAACATCCTCAAACAGATTCTCTCCGAGGGTCGCAAGTTCGGCGTCGGCATCGGCCTTATCACGCAGCGCCCCGGCAAACTCGACCAGGACGTGCTCTCGCAGTGCATGACGCAGGTCATCATGCGCATCGTCAACCCCGTCGATCAGGACACCGTCGCCAAGTCGGTCGAAGGCGCCGGCCGCCAGTTATTAAACGAACTCCCCGCGCTCACCAAGGGCCAGGCCGTCATCTCCGGCGTCGGCGTCAACACCCCCGTCATGTGCCGCGTCCGCGAGCGCATCACCAAGCACGGCGGCGAGACCTTCGATGCCCCCACTGAATGGGCGCGCTGGCACGCCCCCGAATCACGCGAACACCGCGAACAGGACGACGCCGTCCTCGCCGCCCCTCCCGCCAAACCAAAAAAACCCGAACGCGTTCGCGGCTTCCAAATCTAAGGAGCGCCCATGTCAACCTCACCGCGAACTGGAGTCCCGGCCGCCACCGACTTCGTTTGTGACACCCCCGCGCACACACGTTCGGCCTGCAAAGACTTACCCTTCTTCAGGGACTATGACGGCAAGCGTTATTGCGTGCTTCATTACCCCGGCAAGGATAAGAGCAGGGCCTTCAGCGAAGTATTGAAAAGGAAACGCTCTAGGGGAGACTTTGACTTCCGTGGAGTCTGGTTCGCGGACGACGTGGATTTCAGCAACTTTAAATTTAACAAACCCGCGGACTTTGAATACGCCGCCTTTACCGGACGGGCCGACTTCAGCAAGGCCATGTTCAACGCGGACGCCTCCTTCGCCTATGCCGAGTTCACGCACGCGGACTTTAAGTTCGCCACCTTCGGCAGGGTATCGTTCCGGTCGGCCTCCTTCAAGGTTTTTGCTTCATTCCACTACGCCACCTTCGGCAAAAGGGTTACCTTCAAACACGCCACGTTCGGCGCCCCGGCGACGCCAGGCCGCTCCGCGTCCACGGTGGCGTACTTCTCCGCCGCCACATTCGCCGAGGGCGCGTCCTTCGAGAGGGCCGCGTTCGGCACGACGGCGAACTTCAGTGCCGCCGCCTTCGGCGGGGCAGCGTCATTCGCCTCCGCCACGTTCGGCGGCGCGGCGTACTTCTCGTCGGCTTCGTTCGGCGAAGAGGCGGATTTCACGTTCACCACGTTCGCCTCGGGGGTACTCTTCACTTCCGCCACTTTTAAGGACTACACCAGATTTTTGGGCGGCGTGGAGAAGTTCGTTTTTAGCGATGAGAAGAACGTTTTTGACAACAACTCGTCCTTAAACCTCCAGTTCGCCAAGATCGATAAGCCCGACCATTTATCTTTTCACACACTCAAACTCCGCCCTCACTGGTTCGTCAACGTGGACGCGCGCAGGTTTGATTTCAGTAACGTTGACTGGGACTGGCCGCACACCAACGTCAGGACGGAGATTAAAAGCATCGCGGAGGTAGATGTTCGCTCCGCACACCGCCTGCTGGCGATAGCCTGTCGCGACCTCGCCGACAACGCGGAAGAGAATCACCGCTACGAGGAGGCGTCGAAGTTCCGCTTCATGGCGATGGAGGCGCGGCGGTTGGAGAGGTGGCGCGGGTTCGCGTTCTGGACGCTGGACTGGTGGTACTGCCGGGCGAGCGGGTACGGCGAGAGCATATCGCGCGCCCTCTTAATCTTCATCGCCATTTGGCTCGGCTTCGCGTTCCTCTACCGACTCCCGGAGCCCGCGCGTTGTTCCGATTGCACGCGGAGCATCGATAAGCAGAATAGCTGGACCTGCTTCGCCTGGGACATCAGGAATCCACAAACTAACTGTCGGGACATCTCTCCGGAGAAGTATGAGGAAAGCTTTTTTGACGACTTCTTCAGGTCAGCCGTCTACACCATAGAGTCAATGACCCTACAGAAGCCGGAGCCGCGCCCGCTATCCACGCTCGCGCGTCTCACAGTCCTACTCTGCACTATCCTCGGGCCGGTGCAGGCGGCGCTGCTGGCGCTGGCCATTCGGCGGAAGTTCATGCGTTGAGGCGGGGCGCGCGAAGTGTGCGAAATGGGATTGACTTGGTACGAGGATTTGGAATATCGTCCCGTGCCACAGGCAAGCGAGGCTGGGCCGTTGTAGAGCTTTAGACGGAGCCCTCGTCTCTTGAACCCGTCCGGCCGCGTCCTTTTCCTACAGTTCAGCAACGCACACCTTTCCAGAGGAGGGACTGTCCCAATGCTCCACGCACGCACGCGCACCAAGGCGCCGGTCAGACTCGCGCTCCTGCTGCTGGCCGCGCTCGCGCTCCTCCCGACGGCGCTCGCGCAGAAGCCCGCGCCCGCCGACAAGGCGAAGGAAGAGCCGCCCTTCAGCTCCTACAAGGGCGTCCGCATCGGCATGTCGGCCGAGGAGGCGCGCAAGCTCCTCGGCAACCCGACCGACAAGGACGACAAGCAGGAGGTCTTCGCCGTCAGCGAAGAAGAGTCCTGCCAGGTCTACTACGACGCGGCCAAGAAGGTCTCGGCCGTCTCGATCACCTACTTCAGCGCCAAGGCCGTCCCCGCCGTCAAGGCCGTCCTCGGCGAAGAGCCCGAGGCCAAGCAGGACGGCTCGTTCTCCAAGCTCATCCGCTTCCCGAAGGCCGGCTACTGGGTCTCCTACACACGCACCTCCGGCGACTCGCCGATGATCATCATCGCGATGCAGAAGATCGACCCCTGAGCGCGCCGCGCGCCGCCACGCTGCGGACGTTCTCGTGCGACAACGCGCCCGGCGGGTTTGGGGCCTGCCGGGCGCGTTGTTGCTTTTGCGCCGCCGAATGCTAAGATAAGCGCGACTTAAAAACGCCCCTTTCCAACGAAGCGCGACGCGACCGACCCCTCTCCCACGCCGGGGGCTTTGGCCGCCGCGCACGCGCCGGGGCCTTCCAAAAGAACGGGGCCGCGGGCGCCCGCACACGAGGACTTTACATGGCGGACCAGAACGATTCGGCGCGGGCGGGCGAGCGGCGCATCGCGACCCTCCTCGCCAACCGGCGCGACGAGATTCTCAACCTCTGGATCAAGGAGCGACTGGAGAACGACGAGTTTCGCGACGAGCTGATCTCGAAGAAGGACCTGCGCCAGCAGTCGCAACAAGTATTGGACATGCTCGTGCAGGGCGTGCAGGACTCGGGCGGCTCCGACTCAGACCACCCCGCCTTCGACGACCTCCGCCACTACCTCAACGAGATTTCGCACCTGCGCGCCGTCAAGGGCTACACGCCCATGGAGAACGCGACCTACATCCTCTCGCTGCGCAACGTCGTCAGCCCGCTCCTCGCCGAGGAACTCGAAGGCGACGCCGCCTCGCTCATCCCCGAGATGAACTACTTCACGCGCCTCCTCGACAAGCTCGGGCTCGTGATGGTCGAGAACTTCATCCGCTCGCGCGAGGAGATCATCCGCCAGCAGCGCGCAGACATGCTCGAACTCTCGACGCCGGTCATCAAGGTCTGGGACAAGATTCTGACGCTCCCCATCATCGGCACGCTCGACTCGCGCCGCGCGCAGATGATGATGGAGGCGCTGCTCCAAAAAGTCGTCGAGACCGGCTCGACCATCGCCATCCTCGACATCACGGGCGTGCGGACGATGGATACGCTCGTCGCCAACCACCTCATCAAGACCGTCACGGCCGCGCGCCTGATGGGCGCCCGCTGCATCCTGACGGGCGTCTCACCCGCCATCGCGCAGACGATGGTGCAGCTCGGCATCGACCTCACGCAGATCACGACCCGCGCGCAGATGTCCGACGGCATCAAGCTCGCGCTCGAAATGATCGGCCGCACGGTCGTCCCGACCAAGACGCTCGCCAAGCTCCAGAACGGCTCCAACGGCGACGGCCACCAGAAGACCGTCAAGCAGACCGAGCAGATCATCACGATGGGCGGAGAGAAGAAACAAGAGGCGTGAATGGTAAATAGTAAATGGTGAATAGTTGAAGACAGTTCTTTCTATTCACGATTGCCGATTCACGATTCACGAGAAAAACATGGACGGACAGACACGAATCCCCATCCTGAAGGTCGGCCGGGTCCTGATCGTGCCGATTCAGGTGGACATGGACGACCAGACGGTCATCCACCTCCAGGAGCGCATCCTCTCGGAGCTGGAGCGGACGGGCGCGCGCGGGGTGCTCATCGACATCTCCTTGCTGGAGATGGTGGACTCCTTCATCGGGCGCGTGCTCTCGGACATCGCGGCGATGGCGCGCATCATGGACGCGCGGACGGTCGTCGTCGGGATGCAGCCGGCCGTCGCCATCACGCTCGTCGAGCTGGGCCTTGAGCTGCGCGGCGTGGACACGGTGCTCAACGTGGACGAGGGCATCCGCCTGCTGCGCAGCGAGTTCGGCATCGACGAGGACGACGAAGACTCGCCGTTCGGCGGAGGGGCAGGCGCCTTTGCAGAGCAGGTCAATCGCCCTTGAGAGCGAGCACGACATCATCATCGCGCGCAGCGAGGTGCGCAGCTTAGCCGCCGGGCTCGGCTTCCGCCTGATCGACCAGACGCGGCTCGTCACCGTCACGTCGGAGCTGGCGCGCAACGTCGTCAAGTACGCGAGTCGCGGCCGCATGATCGCGCAGCCGCTCGACGCCACGCAGGCGCGCGCGGGCCTGCGCCTCATCTTCGAGGACAGCGGCCCCGGCATCCCGGACATCAACGCCGCCATGCGCGACGGCTTCTCGACGGGACGGGGACTCGGGAAAGGGCTCCCCGGCTCCAAGCGCCTCGTGGACGTTTTCGAGATCGAATCGACGGTCGGCGTCGGCACGCGCGTGACCGTCACGCGCTGGCTGTAAGGAACGGGCGCCGGGTGTTAGTTGTCAGATGTTGGTGACACTTTCAGCACTAACATCTGTCAACTAACACCCGGCTCCTTTTTTTATGAGAGACATTCAAACCCAGGAGATCAAGGAGGAGGCGCACGTCGGCGCGGCGCGGCGCGGCGTGCGGCGTTTCGCGTCCGCGCAGGGGTTCTCGGAGGACCAACTGGCGGAGTTCGACATCGTCGTGCAGGAGATCGGCACCAACGCCGTGCGCTACGCGACGAGCGGCGGCTGCCTCCACTGGTCGGAGACCCTGGGCGAGGAGAAGGGGCTTGAGCTGTTCTACTTCGACAAGGGGCCGGGGCTCTACGACCTCGAACGCGCGCTGCGCGACGGCGTCTCTTCGGGCGGGAGCCTGGGGACGGGCTTCGGCGCGATGCGGCGCCTGCTCGACGAGTTCGACGCCTACTCGACCGTCAAGGGCACGACGCGCCGCCTGACGACCGCGCGCCGCGCGACCTACGGCACGGCGCTGCTCGGCCGCAAGTGGGTCGCGCCCCCGACGACCGAGGAACAGCGCGCGCGCGCGCGCCGCGTCACACGCCGCGTCGGCGCCTGGAGCCGCCCGCGCCCCGGCGAAGAGACCAACGGCGACGCCTACTTCATCAGGGAGCACGGCGGCGAGACGCTGCTCGCGGTCGTGGACGGGCTCGGACACGGGCGCGGCGCGCGCGAGGCGACGGTGGCCGCGCTCGACACGTTGGAGCAGTGGGAGGGCGAGCCGCTCAACGAGTTGATCCTCGCCACGCACGACGCGCTGCGCTCGACGCGCGGCGCCGTGATGGGCGCCGTCGTGCTCGACCACGCGCGCGAGAGCTTCACCTACGCGGGCGTCGGCAACGTCGAGGTGCGCGTGCTCGGCGCGACGGACCCCGCGCGCCCCATCCCTTCGAACGGCACGCTCGGCGCGCGTCTGTCGCAGGTGCGCGTCTGGCCGCACCGCTGGCAGGAGGGCACCACGCTCGTCATCGCCTCCGACGGCATCAGCGCGACGTGGGACGCCAACGCCTACCCCGGCCTGACTACCAAAAGCCCCCAACTCCTTGCCGGAGTCCTGCTGCGCGACTTCGGCCGCAGCTCCGACGACGCCACCGTGCTCGTCTACCGTTGAGTTAAATCCTTTGCGACCTTTGTGCAAACCTTCGTGCCCTTTGTGGTTAAGCACGTCGAACTTAACCACAAAGGGCACGAAGGTTTGCACAAAGGTCACGGAGGGTTTTGAACTTCTGACTTCAAATCCTGTACTCTAAATCAGTATGCAGGGCATCACCTCGACACGGCTCGGCGACATCTACGTACGGCGCGAGGCCGACATCGTGAAAGTGCGCGAGCGCGTCCGCCGGCTCGCGCGCGAGATGGGCTTCGACTCGACGACGCAGATCAAGGTCACGACCGCCGTCTCCGAACTCACGCGCAACATCTACGAGTACGCGCGCTCGGGCGCCATCACGCTCTCGCTCGCCACGCGCGGCGCGGCGGCGGCGGGTCTACAAATCACCGCGCGCGACGACGGCCCCGGCATCGACGAGGCCAAGCTCCGCTCCATCGTTCGCGGCACGTACCGCTCGACTTCTGGATTAGGCGTCGGCCTCATCGGCACGCGCCGCCTGATGGACGAGTTCGACATCCAGTCGAAGGAGGGCGAGGGCACGCGCGTCTCGGTCGTCAAGTGGCTCCCGCCCACGGAGGCCGAGGCGGTCAGGGCGCGCGCCGACTTTCTGCGCGACTTCGTCAACACGGAGGAGGACGACTCGGCGCTCGAAGAGCTGGCGCGGCAGAACCGCGACCTCGTGCAGGTCTTGGGCGAGTTGGAGGAGAAGCGCGAGCAGATGGAGCGGCTCAACACTAAGCTCGAAGAGTCGAACCGCGAGTTGAATCAGGCCAACGCGCAACTGCGCGAGGTCTCCGCGATGAAGGAGGAGTTTCTCGCGCTCACCACGCACGACCTGCGCTCGCCCCTGACCGTCATCAGCGGCGTCATCAACTTCTTCACCTCGGGCCGCCTCGGCGACATGACGCCCGAGCAGAGGAACATGGTCTCGATGATGGAGCGCAACACGCAGAACCTCATCGAACTCGTCAACGACCTGCTCGACGCCTCGAAGTTGGAGTCGGGGACGATGCGGCTCGACTTCTCGACCATCGAGCTGCGCGGGCTCATCGACGATCTGCGCCAGCAGATGCAGCCGCTCGCCGCCGAGAAGGAGATCGCGCTCGAAGTGGACGTGCCCACGGAGTTGCCGACGCTGCGCGCCGACCGCGCCAAGCTCCGCCGCGTGCTCGTCAACCTCGTCTCGAACGCGCTGAAGTTCACGCCGCGCGGCGGCCGCGTCTCTTTGAGCGCCGCGCCCGAGGGCGCGCGGGTGCGCGTCTCGGTCGCCGACACGGGCGTCGGCATCCCCGAAGAGGACCAGCGCGACATCTTCGACAAGTACGCGCAGGCACGCTCGCGCGCCACGCGCAGCGAGAAGGGCACGGGGCTCGGCCTCTACATCACGCGCCAGCTCGTCGAGCTGCACGGCGGCCACATCGAGGTCCGCTCCGAAGTGGGCAAGGGCTCCACGTTCTCGTTCACAATTCCAGTTTCAGGTGATGAGTGATGAGTGATAAGTGACAAGAGTAAACACCGGGACTTGTCTTCTCTTATCACTCATCACTCATCGCTCATCACTCATTCACCTATGCACTATCACCTGATCGGAATCTGCGGGACGGCGATGGCGTCGCTCGCCGGGATGTTGCAGGCGCGCGGCCACAGGGTCACGGGCTCGGACGAGAACGTCTATCCGCCGATGTCCACGATGCTCGAATCTTTAGGCATCCCCGTCATGCAGGGTTATCAGCCGGAGCACCTGCCCGCGCCCGCGCCCGACTGCGTCGTCGTCATCGGCAACGCCATGTCGCGCGGCAACGCGGAGGTCGAAGAGACTCTGAACCGCCGGCTCGTCTACCGCTCGCAGGCCGAGGTCGTCAAGGAGGAGTTCATCCGCGGCCGCCGCTCGCTCGTCGTCGCCGGCACGCACGGCAAGACGACGACGACCAGCATCGCGACGTGGGTCATGGAGCGCGGCGGCCTCAACCCTTCGTTCCTCGTCGGCGGCGTCGTGCAGAACTTCGGCGCGAGCTTCCGCGTGACCGACGGCGAATACTTCATCATCGAGGGCGACGAGTACGACACGGCCTACTTCGACAAGGGGCCGAAGTTCATGCACTACCTGCCGGAGATCGCCGTCGTCGGCAACATCGAGTTCGACCACGCGGACATCTACAAAGACCTCGACGCCGTCAAACTCGCCTTCCGCCGCCTGATGAACCTCGTCCCCTCGAACGGCCGCCTCGTCGCCGGATGGGACAGCCCCGCCGTGCGCGAGGTCGTTGCTGAGTTCGGCGGAAGACTGCACACGCAGTTGGAGACCTTCGGCACGAGCGAGGACGCGCGCTGGCGCGCGGTGGACGTTGACTACTCCTCGTCGCCGCTCACGCGCTTCCGCGTCCTGCGCGAGGGCGAGCCGTGGGGCGAGTTCGAGACGCCGCTCATCGGCGACTTCAACGTGCTCAACTGCCTCTCCGTCATCATCGCCGCCGACGCGTGGGGCATTCCGCAAGAGAAGATTAAAGACGCGCTCAAGACCTTCCAGAGCGTCAAGCGGCGCATGCAGGTGCGCGGCGAGGAGCGCGGCGTCACCGTCATCGACGACTTCGCGCACCACCCGACCGCCGTCCGCGAGACGCTGCGCGCGCTCGGCGAAAAGTACAAGGGGCGCCGCCTCGTCGCCGTCTTCGAGCCGCGCTCGGCCACCTCGCGCCTCGCCATCTTCCAGCAGGACTACGCCTCCGCCTTCGACCGCGCCGACTACGTCGTCCTCTCCTCGGTCTTCGCGCGCGAGAAGGGCAGCGCCTACGGCCGCCTCCTCGACACGGACGAGCTGACCGCAGACATCGCCGCGCGCCGCGACCGCCCCGCCCTCTGCCTCGACGGCGCCGACCCGATAGTCGAACACCTCGCGCCCCTTTTAAGAGAAGGCGACGTGGTCGCCGTCATGTCCAACGGCGGCTTCGGCGGCATCCATGACAAGCTCCTCGCCGCGCTGAAAGAGTAGGGAGTAAGCCCCGTCAGGGGCAGGATGTTTATAGCCCGAGATATCTAATTAACGCCGAGCCCCGTCAGGGGCGACATCGACATGCCGCTCCTCCGGAGCTTGGCGGAATAATCGTCACCGGTTGCTATAAACATCCCGCCCCTCCGTGGCTTCTCATACAGCTTCTAACTGCCCACTCTCCTTCCTCCACAAATTCAATAAACATTCGCGACGACGGCGAAGATTTGAGTTAATACAAAAAGGCACGGCGCGCTGCCGCCCTTGAAGCGCCCGCACCATGCCATGAGCGAGTTTTCGATGTTCGATCAGGCCGTGGGCTTTGCCGGCGAGACAGTCGAAGACCTCGGCATTGTCTCGCACGTCTCGCGGCGCGACTTCGACGAGCGCGCGACCTTCCGCTTCCGCGCGCAAGTGCCCGCCCTCGAATACATCTCCCTGCTCATCGAGAACGCCGTCCTGCTGCGCACGCACCGTGGCGGAAGACTCTACGCGGGTTTTGAAAAACTCTCGCGGATGGAGCCGGTCGTGGACCGCTACATGCGCATCGCCGACGTGTCGGAGCGCGTCTACGTCTTCGGCGAGCCGGACTGGAAACCGCCGCGCCACCCGAACATGCGTGTCATCGAGTTGGACGGCTCGCCGCGCCTCGCGCGCGAGTGGTTCGTCGTCGCCGACTCGCCCGCGCTGCGCGTCGCGCTCGTCGGCTTCGATGAGGAGGGCTTCGCCGCGCGCGCCGTCCCCGAAGAGCGCGTCTTCGCCGCCCTCAAGACGCACGACCCCGCGGTCGTCCGCCACCTCGCCGCCGCCGCCGAGAGCCTCTTTGACGACTCGCTCAACGGCTGACCGCACGCTACTCACGCCCCGACGCTTCGTGTTACATTGACAGTCGTCAAAACCAGAACAGTTCGAACGTGGACGGACGGGGTTCACGGGATTAATGCGTTGGTTCGTCGGTTCATTTCTTCATTGAATCAATGAACCGATGAACGAATCATTAAGTCCTATCTATCCTGCCCACCCATGTTAATTCATTCTTCCGACTGCTGACTGCTTCCATGTCGATACTGCAACGCATCAGAGAGAGAGCCGCCGCCGACCCGCGGCACATCGTCCTGCCGGAGGGCGAAGACCCGCGCACGGTCGTCGCCGCTTCCATCGTCACGCGCGAGCGCATCGCGCGCGTCACCGTGCTCGGCGACGAGGAGAAGGTGCGCGCTCACGCGCGCGCGGCCGGCGCGGACCTCGGCGGAGTCAACGTGCTCGACCACACGCGCGCCGCCGACTTCGAGCGCGTCGCCTCCTTCTACCACGAGCTGCGCAAGGCGAAGGGCATGATGCCCGACGAGGCGCGCATCGCCGTGCGCGACCCGCTCTACTACGGCAACCTGCTCGTGCGCGAGGGCAAGGCCGACGGCTCCGTGGCGGGCGCGACCAACACGACCGCGCACACCGTCCGCGCCGCGCTTCACTGCATCGGCATCCGGCCGGGCTTCAAGATCGTCAGCAGCTTCTTCGTGATGGTGCTGCCCGACCCCGCGTTCGGCGCGAATGGCGCGCTCATCTACGCCGACTGCGGCGTCGTCATCGAGCCGTCGGCCGCCGAGTTGGCCGAGATCGCCATCGCCTCGGCCGACTCCTGCCGCGCGCTGCTCGAAGCGGAGCCGCGCGTCGCCATGCTCTCCTTCTCGACCAAGGGCAGCGCGAAGCACCAACTCGTGGACAAGGTCGTCGAGGCGACGCGCACCGTGCGCGCGCGTCAACCAGAGCTTGAGATTGACGGCGAGCTACAGGCCGACGCCGCGCTCGTGCCGAAGGTCGGCGAGTCGAAGGCGCCCGGCTCCACGGTCGCGGGCCGCGCCAACGTGCTCATCTTCCCGGACCTGCAAGCAGGTAACATCGCCTACAAACTGACCGAGCGGCTCGCGGGCGCGACCGCCATCGGCCCGATTTTGCAGGGACTCGACAAGCCCGCCAACGACCTCTCGCGCGGCTGCAAGGCCGAAGACATCGTGGACGCCATCGCCATCACCGCCGTGCAGGCGCAAGCACGAAAGGGAAAGTGATGTCTGACGAAATGGAAGGAGTTCTCCGCGAATTGCCGGAGCGTAAGCGCAAGCCACGGACGTTCAGGCTGGGCGACACGGTGCGCATCAAGACGGGCGCGTTCGCCGCTTTCAACGGGAAGATCGAGGGCATCAATCAGTCGAAGCGCCTGCTCAAGGTGCGCGTGGAGATTTTCGGCAGGACGCCGCACCTCAAACTCGGCTACTCGGACGTTGAGGTCGTCATCTTCGTTGATTGAAGAACTGTTCCAGGTATCGAAGCCCATCGTCGGCGTCATCCACGTCGGCGCGCTGCCGGGCACGCCCGCTTCGTCGCTTAAGGTTGACGAGTTGACGGAACTGGCCGTGCGCGAGGCCGCCGCGTATCGCGACGGCGGCGTGGACGGATTGATGGTCGAGAACATGCACGACGTGCCTTACCTGCGCGGCTCGGCCGGGCCGGAGGTGGTCGCGGCGTTGGCGGTCGTGGCGCGCGCGGTGAAGGCGGAAGCAGGACTGCCGGTCGGCGTGCAGATTCTCGCGGGCGCCAACGTCGAGTCGGTCGCGGTCGCGCACGCCGCCGGGCTCGACTACGTGCGCGCCGAGGCGTACGCGTTCGCGCACGTCGCGGACGAGGGGCTCATACAGTCTTCGGCGGCGGAGCTTCTGCGCTTCAGAAGAAAGATCGGCGCCGACGGCGTGCGCGTCTGGGCCGACGTGAAGAAGAAGCACTCTTCGCACGCCATCACGGCGGACGTGTCTTTGGGCGAGACGTGCGCGGCCGTCGAGTTCATGCGCGGCGACGCGGTCATCGTCTCGGGCTCGGCCACGGGCGAGGCGCCGCGCGCCGCCGACGTGCGCGAAGCCAAGTCGCACTGCCGCCTGCCCGTGCTGCTCGGCTCGGGCGTGACGCCCGACAACGTCGCGGAGTTTTACGACGCGGCCGACGGCTTCATCATCGGTTCTTACTTTAAAGAGCACGGCCTCTGGTCGAACACGGTCGAGCCCGAACGGGTGAAGAGGATGGTCGGGGCCGTGCGTGCATTGAGTACGGGCGAACGCTCGGGGGTTCGCGGAGCATCAGAACCGGCGGGTCACAAAATTTAGTTCCGCCGAGGAGTCACAATGGTCTTTTCACGCCTGACGAACCTGACCGCGAGCGCGTTCTTCGTGCTCCTGCTCGCCGCGCCCCTGTCCGCGCAGAGCGGCGTGCGGCCGCGCCCGACGCCGAAGCCCGAGGAGGAGGAGACCGAGAGCGTTTTCACAGAGGAGGTGCGCATCCCCGTCTTCGCCTTCGACGAGAAGGGGAACTTCGACGTGGGCCTCTCGGTGGACGACGTGCTCGTCGTCGAGGACGACGTGCCGCAGCAGGTCAAGAGCGTGCGCCGCACGCCCGCGAGCGTCGTGCTGCTGTTGGGAACGGGCTGGGACCTCGACCCCATCGTGCGCGCCAACACGACGCGCGAGGTAGCCTTCTCTGTCGTGCGCAACCTGCGCGAGGGCGACACGCTCGCCGTCGTCCAGTTCAACGGCAAGGTGGACACGCTGCAAGGCTGGACGGGCGACAAGGTACAGACGGTGCGCGCCATCAGGTCCGGGCTCGCCTCGGGCGAGGGCTCGAACCTGTCGAAGGGGGTCAAGCGCGCTGTCGAACTGCTCTCCGAAAGACCCATCGGCAACCGCCACCTCGTCATCATCACCGACGGCATCGACACGGCGAGTTCTAAAGATTATGACGACGCGGTGAAGCGGCTCATCGCGTCGCAGACGACGCTGCACGTCGTCAGCTACTCGGAGGTCGCGCGCGAGGGGATGAAGCAGCCCTGGTGGAAGACGCCGCCCGAGAAGCCCGGCGCGACGCAGTCGCGCGCGGACCAGGCGACCGTCGGCATCGACCCGACGCGCCCGCCCGGCATGCGCGGCCCCGGCATCAACCCGCACGACGTTAACACCGGCGTCACCTTCGACCCGGCGCTGCGCCGTCGCCGCAAGGAGGCCGAGCGCGAGATGGCGCGCGGCGAGGCGCGTCTGAAGTCTCTGACCGAAGAGACGGGCGGGCGCCTGCGTCAGCCCGCTTCGGAGGAGGGGATGTCGCTTGAGGCGGCCTCGGTCGCGCGCGAGATAGACTCGCAGTACGTCGTCACCTACAGCCCCAAACGCGCGCTGCGCAGAGCCGCCGCCACCGAGTTCCGCCGCATACACGTCGGCGCCCGCCGCCAGGGCCTGACCCTGCGCGCACGCCGCGGCTACGTCGTCGGCACCATGCGCCAACCGGAAGGGACCAAGGCGAAGGAAGAGTAGGCAGTAGGCAGATGGCAGTAGGCAGTTAAGACCTGAAGCCTTCTTCGACACATTCGTCTAAAGGAGATATGTCTCGGCGAAAAGAAGCGGAGGCGGCGAGTTTCATCAACTCACCGCCTCCGATCTCTTTCGTCCTGCTTTCCTGTCTTTAACTGCCTACTGCCATCTGCCTACTGCCTACTGTTCTCCTACTAATTGACCAGCGTGCCGGCGTAGAGGTGCTGCGCGACCTGTTCGACGCGGCGGGCGGTCATGGCGGCCTCGCGGGCGCCGAGAGAGTTGCGGCGTATCTCGTCCCACTCCTCGCGCGGGACGTGGCGGAAGGCTTCGACGACGCGCGGGTCGAACTGGCGGCCGGCGTACGTCTCAAGCTCGGTGAGCGCCTCGTCATAGGAGCGCCCCGCGCGGTAGACGCGGTCGCTCGTGATGGCATCGAAGGCGTCGGCGACGGCGAAGATGCGCGCGTTGAGGTCTATCTGCGCGCCCCGCAGGCCCAGAGGATATCCGCTGCCGTCCCACTTCTCGTGATGCTGCGCGACGACGCGCGCCGCCCCTTCCAGAAACTCTATCCCGCGCAGAATCTTCTGCCCGTGCAGGGGGTGCTCGCGCATCCGCACCCACTCTTCTTCCGTGAGCTTCGCGGGTTTGCGCAGGATGGCGTCGGGCACTCCGATCTTGCCGATGTCGTGCAGGAGCGAGCCGAACTCCAACGACCGCATCTGCTCCGCGTCGAGCCCGAGCACCTGCCCGAGCCGGAGGCTGAAGTTGACGACGCGCTCGGAGTGTCCGTGCGTCTCAAGGTCGCGCGTCTCCAGCGCGGCCGTGAGCGCCTTGAGCGTCGTGCGGTAGGCTTCGCCGAGCGAGCGCAGGGCGCCGTCCAGCTCCTCCGTCCGCTGCGCCACCATCTCTTCGAGGTAGGTCTCGTAGCGACGCTTCTCGACGCGCAGGAAGTGGTGTTCGAGCGCGCGGCTGACGGCCGCCTCGACGTGGTGCAGGTCGAACGGCTTCATCACGTAGTCGAAGGCGCCGGCCCGCAGGGCGTTGATGGCGCTCTCGACCGTCTGGACGCCGCTGATCATGATGACGACCGTGTCGGGCGAAAGCTCTTTCACGCGCGGGATCAGGTCGAGCCCGCTCATGCCGCCCATCATGATGTCGCTGATGACGAGGTCGAAGGCGCCGGCGCCGAGCCGCTCGACCGCCGCTTCGGCCGACCCCACCGCCTCGCAATCGTAGAGCGGGCTCAGCAGGTCGGACAGGACGTGCCTGATCTCGGGCTCGTCATCCGCGACGAGGATGCGCGCCCTTGTGCCCAGAGTCTTAGACATACACGTACGTCTCCGTTCTCAAACGGGGAACCTTCGGGTGCAAACTTTGAGGTGGGAGAGACCGTCATCCGCCAAGCCCCAACGCATGGCGTCAACGCCGAAGAGGCAATTCATATTAACTCCGCGCGGGGATTTTAGACAAGCGGTTACCCAGAAGAATTTAGAGACGCCCCCGCGCCGGGCCGCGCTCACTGTTGCCGGTTGACTCGCCCTCGCCCCAACACCTATCATCACTCCCGAGCCGGAGTGGCGAAATCGGTATACGCACGAGACTCAAAATCTCGCGTCCGCAAGGACATGTCGGTTCGAGTCCGACCTCCGGCATAACCATCACAACTTAATCTTAAAAGTCGATGAGGGCGTGGTCTGTTCAGGACTCGCTCGGGGCGGCGGTGCCGGCGAGGTTGGTGACGGTGTTGATGAGGGCGGCGGGCTCGACGGGCTTGGGGAGGTGCGCCTGGAAGCCGGAGCGGAGGGCGCGGGCGCGGTCGGGCTCGCCGGCGTAGGCGGTGAGGGCGACGGCGGGCGTTGCGCCGCCGCGTTCGGCGCCGAGCGCGCGGACGCGGCGGATGAGTTCGTAGCCGTCCACCTCGGGCATGCCGATGTCGGCCACGAGCACGTCCGGGCGGAAGCGATCAAGGGCTTCGAGCGCCACGACGGCCGCAGGGGCGGGCGCGACCTCCGCACCCGCGCGCCGCAGGAAGAGCGTCAACATGTCGAGCGTGTCGGCGTCGTCGTCCACGACGAGCACGCGCAGGCCGACGAGCGGCGGCAGAGCCTCCTCCTTCCCTTCAACGTCCGTGGGCGGAGTTTGAGAGTCGCCGGGCCTGTTCGTCGTCTGCGCCTGCGAGCCCTGCGCGTCCGCGCGCGGCGCGGGCGGCTCGGCCTCGACGGGCAGCGGCAGGTCAACGGTGAAGGTCGAGCCCTGCCCCTCGCCCGCGCTGTAGGCGCGGACGCTCCCACCGTGCGCCTCGACTAAGTGGCGCACGATTGATAAGCCTAAACCGAGCCCTCCGTGCTGCCGCGTCGTGCCCATGTCTTCCTGCCGGAAGCGGTCGAAGGCGAAGGGGAGGAACTCGGGCTGGATGCCCTGCCCCGTGTCGCTCACCTCGATGCGGACGTGCGTGAGGAGGCGCTCGACGCTGGCGCGCACCTCGCCGCCCGTGGGCGTGAACTTGACGGCGTTGGCGAGCAGGTTCCAGATGACCTGCTGCATGCGCGACGCGTCGCCCGTGACCGCTGCCTCCGGGTCGAGCACCGAGCGCAGCCTTAAACCCTTCGCCTCGGCCGCGGGCGCGATGGTGTCGAGCGCGGCCTGCACGACGGGCGTCAACTCGACGCGCTCCGACTCCAACTTCAGCTTGCCCGTGATGATGCGCGACACGTCGAGAATGTCTTCGACGATCTGCTTCTGCTGAAGCGCGTTGCGGCGGATGACGGCGACGGCGTGCCGCGCGGTCTTCTCTTCGATGTCGCCCACTTCGAGCATGTGCGCCCAACCGAGGATCGCCGTCAGCGGCGTGCGCAACTCGTGCGAGACCGTGGCGAGAAACTCGTCCTTCAAGCGGTTCGCCTTCTCCGCCTCCGCGCGCAGCGTCTTCTCGCGCTTCAACATCTGGTCGCGTTCGGCCTCCGCGCGCTTGCGCTCGGTCACGTCCTCGATGACCGTCAGCGCGCAGGGCTCGCCCGCGATCTCGATCTGCTCGGCCGAGAGCATTCCCGTCAACTCCCTGCCGTCCTTCATGCGGAAGCGGTACTCCACGTCGCGTATGCGGCCGTGCAGCGCGACGACGGCCAGTTCCGCCTCGCGGTCGGCGGGCTCGGCCCACAGGCCAAGCTCCAGCGTCGTGCGCCCGACCGCCTCTTCGCGCGTGTAGCCCGACAGGCGCGTGAAGGTCTCGTTGACTTCCAGCAGGCGACCCGTCTTCAAAGACGTGATGGTCAGCGCGAGCGGGCTCGACGCGAACGCCTTGGCGAAGCGCTCCTCCGACTCGCGCAAACGCTGTTCGGCGCGCTTGCGCTCGGTCACGTCGAGGATGGCGCTGACGAAGCCGGTCACGCGCCCGTCTTCGTCGAACTCGGGCGCGTAGGCGAACCACATGTGGTGCGTGCCGATCTGCTCGTAAGGAATCTCCGTCTCCAACTCCACACGCTCGCCGCGCAACACCGCGTCCACGTAAGGCTCGATGGTGGCGTAAGCCTCCGTCCCCAGCAACTCCTCGATGGAGCGGCCGACGATCTCCGTCGGTCGCATACGGAAGCGCTCGGCGTAGGGCTCGTTGACGAACTTGTACGTGCGGTCGGCGCCGCAGTAGGTGATGAGGACGGGCGCGTGGTCCGCGACGAGTTGCAGTCGCGCCTCGCTCTCGCGCAGGTTCCTGAACAGGTCTTCCTGCGCGCGCCGGGCCGACTCCGCCTCCGCGCGCGCGACCGTGGCGCGCGCCAGTTGCTCGTCGCGCTCCTGTTCGTGCTGCGCGAGCAGCGCGGCCGAGTGCGTCAGCGCGCGACCGAGTTGCGCCACCTCCTTGACGTTCGAGGTCAGCGCCCGCGGTTGCTCGCCGCGCGACATCGTCTCGGCCGCGTCGGCCGCCGCCAGCAGCCCGCGCCGCACGTGGCGCGAGATGACGAAGGCGCCGAGCGTGCTCAAGCAGAGCAGCGCGAGCCCGAGCCCGAGGACGGCGAGCGTCTTGCTGCGCGCGGGCGAGTCGGCCACGACGGCGGGCACGGCGACGACGGTCGTCCAGCCCGACGCGGGGTCGCGGCTGTAGGCGACGTAGATGTTGGTCCCGTTCCGCGCCACGTCGCGGAACAGCCCCTCGTCCGACTCGCGCAGGCGTTGCGTGAAAGAATCTTTGATGCGCGTGCCGACGAACTGCTCCTGTTCGTGGCTGCGCGCGACGATGACGCCCTGCGCGTCCACGACCGCCCGCGCCCACTCCTCGTTCGGCTGGCCGCGCAGCCCCACCACGCCCGCCAACGCGTCCGGCGTGATGACGGCCGTCAGCACGTAGCGCACCTCGTCGCCGCGCAGCACCGGCACGCGCACCGAGAAGGTGAAACCCGGCCGCAGCTTCCCGTCGGTGAGTGCGCCGACGGCCGGCCGCTTCTGCTCGACGGCGCGCCGCAGGCTCTCCGCTTCGAGCACGGTCGGCAAAGGCGTGCCCCACTCCATGTTCGTGTTCGACACCTGCTGCCCGTCCGGCGTCAGCACGATTAAGTCCCGCCACGCCGGCTGCGTCTTGAGCACGCGCTTCGACTCGGCGTGGAACGCGCGGAGGTCCGCGCCGTCGAGTTGTTCCGACTCGGCGAGCGCGCTCAAGATTCTAACCGTGGCCTGGAGTTCGCGGTCGAACGCGTGCGAGAGGTCCTGCGCCGACCTGAGCAGACGGCGGTCGTTGGCGGCGCTCTCGCTCTCCGCGAGGCGGTAGACGACGACGGCCGCGAACCCGACCAGCGGCAGGAGCGCGCCCGCGACGAGCAGCACGAGGTGCCACTTGAGCGCCAGCGCCCGCCGCTCCGTCCGTGCGTGCGACGCCTTCTCTTTTGAGTCCGATGTCACGCGTTCACTTCGACTGTTGGTAAGGCCCGCGCGCGAGGTGGATGATTGCAACGCCCGGCTCGGGGTGGCATCATCACATTTCCCAACGCTTCGTTCAAGCAGATTCGGAGGCGACTTTTGGACTCGGATTCGACAGCCATCCCCACGGGCGAAGACTTCGGCGCCGTCGAGGCGGTCGTCGTCACGCGCGCCCGCGAACTCGTCGAAGGCTTCAAGGTCCGGCGCGTGCTCCCTTCAGTTAAAAGGCGCATGGTCGGCCCCTTCATCTTCCTCGACCAGATGGGGCCGGAGATACTCGGCGCGGGGCGCGGGCTCGACGTGGCGCCGCACCCGCACATCGGGCTCGCCACCGTCACATACCTCTTCGCGGGCGAACTCCTCCACCGCGACAGCCTCGGCAAAGTCCAACCCATCCGCCCCGGCGAGGTCAACTGGATGACCGCCGGCGGCGGCATCGCACACTCCGAACGCACCCCGTCAGAGTCAAGACACGAAGAGTCTGAGCTGTTCGGCATACAGTCCTGGGTGGCGCTGCCCCTGAAGGACGAAGAGTCCGAACCCGACTTCTCTCATCATCAATCGTCGGAGTTGCCCGTCGTCGAAGGCGAAGGCAAACGCGTCCGCCTCATCGCCGGCTCGCTCTACGGCGCGCGCTCGCCCGTGCGGACGCTCTCCGAGATGTTCTACGCCGACGCCACGCTCGCGCCCGGCGCCCTGCTCGACGTTCCCGTTGAATATGAAGAGCGCGCCGCCTACGTCGTCGAAGGCTCCGTCGAAGTTATCCCCGAGCGCGACGTGTACGTGGCCGGTCAACTGCTTCTCTTAAGACCGGGCGCCGAAGTCCTTCTGCGTTGCGCGTCGGCCGTGGCCGCGCGGCTGATGCTCTTGGGCGGCGCGCCGCTCGAAGGCAAGCGACACATCTGGTGGAACTTCGTCTCAAGCTCGCCCGAGCGCATCGAGCAGGCCAAGGAGGACTGGCGCGAAGGCCGCTTCGCACACGTCCCCGGCGAGACCGAGCGCATCCCACTGCCGCAGTCCGGCCCGGCGGTCGTCCGCTACCCTTAACTCACTCCACGACCTCTATCGACGTGACCGGATGCAGTTCCCACGCCGTCCCGCGCCAGTTGCCCCGCGAGCCCGGCGCAGTGTTCTCCGACTCGTCCGCGTGCTCGCGGTCGAAGAGCAACCGGCCCTCGAAGCGGCAGCGCCGCCCCACCAACTGCTCCTTCAGCGCAGACGCCGACCAGTCCCATCCCCACTCCACCGCCCACCGCCTCGCGCGCGGCGTGACCTCCACAACAAGCCACTGCGTCCGCGGCGCGTCGGGGCGCCGCGCAACGTGTATGTGTATGTCGCGCTCGACGTACGAGAAGCAGTTGGCCGCCTCGGCGCCGCCCTCGACGACCTCGACGACGTAACCCTCGACCCTCGCCGCGCGCGACTCCGACCAGCGCACGCGGTCTTCGCCCGGCCGCAACAGGGCTTCGAGCGTCACGCGTTCGTCAAACTCCTCGGGCTTTGGCGCGCCGACGCGGTTCTTCAAACTCAGAAAGGCGCGCCGGCCCGGCGTGACGGCCGCGCCCTCCGCCGGGCACGGCAGGTGTGGGAGGAACCTGAGCGCGCCGGCCGTCAGCAGGACGAGCGGGAGAAGTATCAGCCCCGCGACCTTGAAATGTTTCGACCGGATCATCTGTTAAGGCCGGTAATCGTAATGCCACGGCTCGCGCGGCGACGCGAGCGGCCCCGCGAACTTCGTGCTCGCGCGCGTGACGGCCGCGCGCACCTTCTCGGTCCAACCCTCGCTGTCCCAACGCCCCGCGCCCGAAGGGCCCGCGACCAGTTGCGAGCCGCGCATCACCTGAAAGTCGAAGGCGCGCGACTGGCCGTGCGGCGAGAGCCCGGGCACGGCCAGCGTCGGCGTCGTGCGCGTCGTCGTGCCCCGCAGGAAGCTTTCGAACCGCTGCACGTCCGCCGCCGTGGGCGCCGACGCGTATGACGCCCCGGCCAACTCCTCGCGCGCGCGCGCCAGCAACTCCTCGCTCGCGCGCGCCACCGAGTCGTTCTCGTTCCACTTCTTCAACTGCTCGTCGAGGCTCCGCACCTGCGTGTTGACGCGCAGCGTGTGGCCCGGGTTCGCGCCCTCAAACTCGCGCCGGACCTTCTCTATCTCCCCCAGCGCAGCTGCGTACTCGGGCGACTTCTCGTAGCTCTCGATGTGCTCGCGCGACCAGGCCCAACGCGATGCCGCGCCCGCCCCCGAGCGCAGGTAGCCGCGCAGCGCCAGAAGCCTCCGCGCCTCCGTGTTGACGCGCCCGAGCGCCTCACGCTGCTCCGGCGCGAGGCCCGCCGCCGCCGCGCGCACGTAGCCCTCAAGCTTACCGCCCGACTCCACGACCGAGGATGGACCGCCCGGTGTCTCCAGACTCGGTTCGGCCGAGAGGGTCGGCGTCGGACTGCTCTCCGGGCTCGGGCTCGCCGCGACCGCCCCGCGTTCGCCCGCGCCCGTGTTCGCCGTGGGGGCGTTCGGCGACGGCTCGACCAGACAGCCGCCGCCGCACAGGAGCGAGCCGAGCGCCAGCGCACGCGCGAGTTTTGCGGGTGACATCAAAGCCTCCTTGTAAAACGAGTTGAAGCCTCATGCCCATTATGCGGCAGAGATGTGACGATACGTTTTCCGTCCCCAAGTGTTTAACACAGAGTCTGTCCCAAGACAATCTAACTCAAATCTTCTCAAAGACTTGTACCGAACTTTTACGGTCAAATAGATAGTTAAAAATGTTCAACCCTGTGTTGACAATTTAGAACCATTTGTTAAAATCCGCGGCACCAGAACCCCCATTCTGGGCGAGCGTTTTTTGCCCCAGTCGCTTGTTCCCCAGACCAAGACGACCCCCGCTCGGCCTCCTCAAGTGCTGATGTTTTTTGTTTCGGCAGGCCCGCCACGGCCGCTGTCCCAAGGAATAAACATGAGTCGTACCGCCGTCTGGCTCGCCCTCGTGCTGACTCTCGCCGTGCCTGCGTCTCTGCCGCTGGCTCCGCGCTCGCGCGCGCAGTCGCTGCAAGGGCTTGTCTCCAGCAACAACAAGGCTTCGGCCGCGCTCAGGCGCAAGGTCGAGGCCGGGCTCGGCGCAGAGCGCGTGCGGGCCATCATCACCCCGCGCGGCGGCTGGTCGTCCGAGCTGGACACGACGCTCTGGCTGAACGGCGGGAGTGAGATGAAGCGTTTCGATAACTTCAACTTCCGCGCCGTCAACCTGCCGGCCGGCGCCGCCGCCGCGCTCGCGCAACGCTCGGACGTGGCCTACGTCTCCATCAATAAAGAGGTGCGCACGCTCGGCCACGTCTCCGCGACCTCGGGCGCCGACGCCGTGCGCGCGACCGCCGGGACGAACACCTCCGGGCTCGACGGGACGGGCATCGGCATCGCCGTCCTCGACTCCGGCATCGACATGACGCACAGGGCTTTTCTCGACAAGTCGAACGGCCTGCGCGTCGTCGCGAGCGTTGACTTCACGGGCGAGGGTCGCACCGACGACCCTTACGGCCACGGGACGCACGTCGCCTCCATCGCGGCCGGCAACGGCCGCATCTCGAACGCGGCCTACACGGGCGTGGCGCCGAACGCGAACGTCATCAACCTGCGCGTCCTGAACTCACAGGGCGCGGGGACGACCACGTACCTGCTGCGCGCGCTCGACTGGGTCCTGACCAACCGCGCGCGTTTCAACATCCGCGTCGTCAACCTGAGCCTGGGAATGCCGGCCGTGGACTCTTACCGCGACGACCCCGCGTGCCAGGCCGTGCGGAGAGTGGTTGACGCCGGCATCGTCGTCGTCGCGGCGGCGGGCAACAACGGCAAGGACGCCGCCGGGAACAAGACTTACGGCCACATACACTCGCCGGGCAACGAGCCTTCGGCGCTGACGGTGGGCGCGGCGAACACGTTCGGGTCGGACGCGCGCGGCGACGACGTGGTCGCCACCTACAGCTCGGGCGGGCCGACGCGCAGCTACCGCACGGACGCTTACGGCGTGCGCCATTACGACAACCTGATCAAGCCCGACGTGGTCGCGCCCGGTAACAAGATCGTGGACGCGGCGGCCGTCAGCAACCAACTGCTCGCGCAGCACCCGGAGTTGGACGCGGGCGTGAGCCCCGTCGATAACCGCAGGCAGATGTACCTGAACGGCACGTCGATGGCGACACCCGTCGCGGCGGGCGCGGCGGCGCTCATGCTTCAGGCCAACCCGACGCTGACGCCGAACCTCGTCAAGGCGCTTTTGATGTACTCTGCGCAGCCGCTCGCGGGCTTCAACTACTTCGAGCAGGGCGCGGGCCAGATTAACGTCGAGGGCGCGGTGCGGCTGGCGAAGCTCGTCCGCACGGACCTCTCTTCTTCGACGCCGCTCGGCGATCCGCTGCTCGTGGGCGCGCCGCCCGCGCCGCAGACGAGCATCGGCGGCCACACGTTCACGTGGTCGCGCGGGCTCATCCTCAACTACAACTACGTGACGGGCCTCGACCTCATCACGCGTTACCAGAAGATATACGGACTCGGCGTCATCACTGGTGACGGCGTGATTACCGGCGACGGCGTCATCACCGGCGACGGTGTGATTACGGGCGACGGGGTCATCACGGGCGACCGGACGATGATCACGGACGGCGTCATCACGGGCGACCAGATCATGACGAGCGTCGGCGTCATCACGGGCGACGGCACGGTCTTTCTGGCGTCGTCGGCGCTGCTGCTCGAAGGGGGCACGCACCTGCGCGACGGAGACCTGTTGAGCGACGGCGTCATCACCGGCGACGGCGTCATCACGGGCGACGGCGTCATCACCGGCGATCTCTTCTTACAGGCGCAGTCGGCGACGCTCGGCGGCGACGACACCGAGGCGATGGACGCGGCAATCGACGACGGCGTTGACTGCCTCGACTACTGAGCCTCGTCGAAGGGTTGAAAGTTCTCACCGGTTTCGTTTAAACGACTTCACAGACGCCTCTCTCCCCGTACGAGGCCCGCGCGAGCATGCGCGGCGCCGGCCAGAGGAAAAGCAGTAAAAGCAGTTCAGGAGGAGCCGTGGAGGACAGAAAAAATCCCGCTCGGCCGTTCATGTGGGCCGTCATCGCGATGGGCTCGGGGGCGGTGGCCTTCTCCGCGGCGTCGCTGCCGCTGGGCCGGCTCGACGCGCGCTTCCTACTGCTCGGCCTGCTGGTCTGCGTCGGCTCGCACGGGGCCGTGCGCATTCCGCGCGTGAGCGGGCGCATCACGGTCTCGGACACGCTCGTCTTCCTGACGCTGCTGCTCTACGGCGGGCCGGCGGCGGTCATGCTCTCGGCGCTCGAAGGGGTCTACGCGTCCCTGCGCATCAGCCGCAAGCCCATCACGATTCTCTTCAACGCGGCCGTGCTGTCGCTCTCGACCTTCCTGACGGCGACGGCGCTGTGGGCGCTCTTCGGCGCGGCCGACCTCGCGGGCAACGACTACACGCCGTCGGCGCTCGTCGCCATCTTCGTGATGGCGCTCGTGCAGTACGCGGCCAACACCGGCCTCATCGCGCTGGAGAAGTCCTTGAAGCTCGGCGAGCACTTCTGGCCGACGTGGAAGACTTACTATCTCTGGACTTCGGTGACATACCTCGCGGGTGCATCGACCGCAGGGGTGACGGCGCGGCTCGTGCAGTCGGTCGGCTTCTACGCGGTGCTGGCGACGGTGCCCATCATCGCCATCATCTACTTCACGTACCTGACCTACCTGAAGAACATCGAGCACTCCGAGGCGCACGTCGAGGAGTTGTCGCGCTATCTGCGCGAGTTGAAGATGAGCGAGGCCGAGCGCGAGAAGATTCTGCTGCGCGAGAAGGCCGCGCGCGCCGAGGCCGAGGCCGCGAACCGTTTGAAGGACGAGTTTCTTTCAACCTTAAGCCACGAACTGCGCACGCCGCTCACCTCCATCATCGGCTGGACGAACCTGATGCGCGCGGGGCAGGTGCGCGGCGAGGTGCAGGCGCAGGCGTTGGAGACCATCGAACGCAACGCGAAGACACAGTCGCGGCTCATCGACGACCTGCTCGACATCTCGCGCATCATCGCCGGCAAACTTTTACTTGAGACGCGCGAAGTCAACCTCAACAACGTCGTCTCGAACTCCATCGAGGTCGTGCGGCCAGCGGCCAACGCGAAGGGCATCCGGCTCACGTACGAGTGCGAGCCGGGCGGGAAGACCATCTCAGGCGACTCGGCGCGGCTGCAACAGATTGCCTGGAACCTCCTGTCGAACGCGGTGAAGTTCACGCCCGAGGGCGGCGGCGTCCACGTGCGCCTCGCGGGCGAAGGGGCGCGGGTCAAGCTCTCGGTGAGCGACACGGGGCGCGGCATCCCCGCTGAATTTCTGCCGCACGTCTTCGACCGCTTCCGGCAGGCCGACAGCGCGACGACGCGCGCCTACGGCGGGCTCGGGCTGGGCTTAGCCATCGTCCGCCACCTCGCGGAACTGCACGGCGGCACAGTGCACGCCGATAGCGCGGGCGAGGACCAGGGCTCGACCTTCTCGGTCACCTTCCCGCTCGCGCAGACGGCCGCCGCGCCGTGCTCGTGCCAACAGACCGAGACGGCGGCCTTGAGTCTGAACAAGTCCGAGAAGCTGTCGGGCGTGCGCGTGCTCGTCGTGGACGACGAGCAGGACACGCGCCGTCTCATCAGCACGGTCATCGCGCAGTCGGGCGCCGAGGTGACGGCCTGCGCGTCGGCGGGCGAGGCGTTGGAGACGCTGAAGACGTGGCGGCCGCACATCCTGATGAGCGACATCGGCATGCCGGGCGAGGACGGCTACGCCCTCATCAAGCAGGTGCGCGCGCTCCCGCCCGAGCGCGGCGGACGCACGCCCGCCGCCGCGCTCACGGCCTACGCCCGCGACGAAGACCGTGGCCGCGCGCTCGCCGCCGGCTACCAACTCCACATCGCCAAGCCCTTCAACCCGAACGAACTGCTCGCCGCCGTTTCAGACTTACAGGGTTACGTCGTCGCCTCTTAGGGGTAAGGGGTAAAGATGAAGGGGGAAGGGACTGGCCTTTAGCCTTCCCTTCCCCCTTCACCTTTGCCCCTTAACTGGAGGCTCTAGCCTTTGAACGAGGCGATGTCGATGACGAAGCGGTAGCGCACGTCGCCTTTGACGGTGCGTTCGTACGCCTCTTCGATCTTCTGAATCGGTATCAGCTCGATGTCGGAGGAGATGTTCTTCTCGGCGCAGTAGTCGAGCATCTCCTGCGTCTCGCGGATGCCGCCGATCATCGAGCCGGCGAGCGAGCGCCCGTTGGTGATGAGCGAGAAGGCGGCGACCTCCAGAGGCTTGTCCGGCGCGCCGACGAGCGCGAGCGCGCCTTCGCGCCGGAGTAAGTTCAAATACAGGTTGATGTCGTGCGACGCCGAGACGCAGTCGAGCACGAAGTCGTACTTGCCCGCGAGCGCGTCCGCCCAACCCGGCTCGCGCGTGACGACGAAGTCGTGCGCGCCGAGGCTGCGCGCGTCCTGCTCCTTGTTGGGAGAGGTGCTGAAGACCGTCACGTGCGCGCCCATCGAGGCCGCGAGCTTCACGCCCATGTGGCCCAAGCCCCCCAGTCCGACGACGCCCACCCGCTGCCCTTCACTCACCTTAAACCTGCGCAGCGGCGAATAGGTCGTGATGCCGGCGCAGAGGAGCGGCGCGGCGTTCGCGAGCGGAATCGCGTCGGGAATGCGCAGCGCGTAGTCTTCGTCGATGACGATCTTCGTCGAGTAGCCGCCGTAGGTCGGCGTCTTCTCGTCCATCTCGGTGCCGTTGTAGGTCGAGGCCAGATGGTTCTCGCAGTACTGCTCTTCGCCGTCGCGGCAGTTGCGGCACGTGCGGCAGGAGTCAACGAAGCAGCCGACGCCCGCGAGGTCGCCCTCCTTGAACTTCGAGACCTCCGCGCCGACGCGCGCGACGCGGCCGACGATCTCGTGGCCGGGCACCATCGGGTAGATGGAGCCGCCCCACTCGTCGCGCACCTGGTGAATGTCCGAGTGGCAGACGCCGCAGTACTCGATGTCGATGAGTATGTCGCGCGGCGCAACGTCGCGCCGTTGGAACGAGAATGGTTCGAGCGCGGCGCCCGCGTTCGGCGCGGCGTATCCGTTCGTCTTAATCATGTCTTGATGTCCCTCAAAAAGTTTAGCCCGCGCGTGGGCGGGCGGTCTTGCCGTACAGTTTTTACTGATGTTGTCGGCGGTGATTCGTATTCTACACGTTCCGGGCGGCGCGTTCTTCGCGGGAGTGTGGCGCGCGCCTCACGACACGTTGGCGGCGGCGCCGCGCCCGCGCACGGCCGCGACGATCTCGAAGGAGCGCAAACGCGCCGCGTGGTCGTGTATCTGCGAGGTCAGCATCAACTCGTCGGCGCGCGTCAGCTCCGCGAAGGCTTCGAGCCCCGCGCGCACGTTCTCGGGCGAGCCGACGACCGTGTAGCGGAGCGCGTGCTCGACGCCGGCCAGCTCCAGCTCGGACGCGACGCCTTCGAGCGTAGCTACGTCTATGGGCGGCGGGAACTTGCCGGGGCGTCCGCGACGCAGGTTGATGAAGGCCAGTTGGAGCGAGGTGTAGAGGCGGCGTGCCTCCGCGTCGGTCTCGGCCGCGAAGACGTTGAGACAGGCCAGCGCGTACGGCTCTTTCAACTCTTCGGACGGACGGAAGTTGTCGCGGTAGACTTCGAGCGCGTGCAGAAGGTAGTCGGGCGCGAAGTGCGAGGCAAAGCCGAAGGGCAATCCCAACTCGGCCGCGAGCCGCGCGCTGTAGAGGCTCGACCCCAACAGCCACAAAGGCACGCGCAGCCCTTCGCCGGGCACGGCCGAGACCAACTGTCCGGGGCGCGCGGGCGCGAAGTATGCGCGCAGCTCGGCCACGTCGCGCGGGAAGTCTTCGTTGGCGGCGGCGAAGTTGCGGCGCAGCGCGCGCATCGTGAGTTGGTCTGTGCCGGGCGCGCGGCCGAGCCCGAGGTCGATGCGGCCGGGGTGAAGTGCTTCGAGCGTGCCGAACTGCTCGGCGACGACGAGCGGCGAGTGGTTCGGCAGCATCACGCCGCCGGAGCCGACGCGGATGCTCCGCGTGCCGCCCGCGACGTGGCCGATAAGCACGGCGGTCGCGGAGCTGGCGATGCCGCGCATGTTGTGGTGCTCGGCCAGCCAGAATCGCTTGAAGCCGAGCGCCTCCGCGCGCCGCGCCAGTTCCAACGTGTTGCGGAAAGAGTCGGCCACGTCCGAGCCCTCGGGCACGGGCGCGAGGTCGAGGACGGAGAAAGGGATGTCGCTCAGTTGTCTCATCACCCTTAGACGCCTGAGAGCGGCTTAGAGTAGCTCCACCTCGTCGCCGACCGCGACGCGGCCCGCCGATTCGACGTTGGCGTACATGCCGAGACTCTGCCCGGCCTCCCTGACTATCGTGCGCAGCACGCGCGGGTCTTTGGGGAGCCCGGCCTGTGCCTGGATGGTCATGCTGCAACGCGGCGCGGGCATCTCGCACTTGAGCCTGAGTCCGCCGACGCGCAAGAGTCGGCCGCCCCAGTCGGATTCGATTAAGCCTTCGATACCTTCCGAAGTCTCGATCAAAAAATTGGGTCGGAAGCGGCGCGCGTCCCAAACGGTGTCGGGCGCGTGGCGCGCGAGTGTCGCGAGCGAGGCGGTCGTCAGCAGGTGGACGGGGAAGGCGTCGAAGTATGTGCCGGGCGGCGAGGTGAACTCGAAGATTTCGGCGGGGAGCGCGGAGAGGTCGGGCAGGGGCTCGCCCGGCTCGCGGCCGAAGTCTTCGCGCAGTTCTTTATCTTTTCCGGTGAGCCGCATGGCTCCAATCGCGAGTCGGCGGAAGCTGCGCGAGCGACTCAGGAAACCGACGACGCGCGCGGCCGGCATCGCGCGGCGATAGTGCGCGCGGTCGCTCGCGGGCCGCAGCGGCCAGAGCGTGACCCTGCGCCCGACGAGTTGCGACAGCAGTTCATTAACCCGCGGGTCGTCCGTTCCGGTCGCGGTGCCGTCGGGGAGCGTGATGTCCGCGTGGGGCGGCGCGCCTTCGGCCGCCGGCTCATTTCTGTAACGCGCGGCGCAGAGCATGAGCGCGGGGCTTATCTTCGCGCCGCGCATCTCGCCCGCCTTCTCGTCGCGCAAGGCCCACCCACGGTCGCCCCACAAGCCCCGCGCGCCGACCGACGCCGCGTCGAGCCGCTCGCCGGCCATCGACTTCAGAGGGTAACGCCAGACCTCTTTAACTCTTCCGACTAACATCGTCGCCTCGCCTCAGACTCGCAGCGTGTCGGGGCGCCAGTTCTTGACGGCGCGCTTGATCTCGTCGGGCTTGGTGAGCCGGCCCGCGAGCACCTCGCGGACGAGCCCTTCGAGTTCCTCGTCCGAGGCGAAGCGCAGCGCGACCGTCTGCGCGGTCGTGAGCGACGCGGCGCGCCGCGCGAGTTCTTCGGGCAGGAGTTGGTAGTAACGCAGACTCTCTTCGAGCCGGATGACTCGGTCCTGCGCCTTCAAAGGGTTGACCCTGGTGAGCGCGCCCGACACCACCAACGCGATTGAGACGACGAGCCACCAGCCACGGTCGAGGCCGGGGTCGCGCACCAGTTGGATGATGGCAACGATGACGTTCGTCAACAGCACGGGCGCCAGGAAGAAGTGGAAGGGCGCGTGCCAGCGCGTGTGGTTCTCGTATGTTTGGGGGCTCTCGTCCACTTGCGTCTCTCCTTAAAGATTCGTCGGCACGGGGGGCGAAGGCAGCGCCTTCGGCGGCTCGGGCGTGAAGTCCTCGCCGGGGTTGATGAACTGGTTGCGCTCGAAGTTGTACTGCTTGTCGTAGAGCTGCCGGTAGCGGCCGCCCACGCCGAGCAGTTCCTCGTGTGTGCCGCGCTCGACGATCTGCCCGTCTTCGAGGACGAGTATCTGGTCGGCGCTGCGGATGGTCGAGAGGCGGTGCGCGATAACGAAGGTCGTCCGCCCGCGCCTGAGCGTTTGCAATCCGTCCTGAATCATCGCCTCGCTCTCACTGTCGAGGCTCGACGTGGCCTCGTCGAGAATTAGAATCTTCGGCTCGGCCAAGACGGCCCGCGCGATGGCGACGCGCTGCCGCTGCCCGCCCGAGAGTTTGACGCCGCGCTCACCAACGATGGTGTCATAACCCTCGGCGAAGCTACGGACGAACTCGTCGCAGTGCGCGACGCGCGCGGCGGCCTCGACCTGCGCGCGGGTCGCGTGCGGGTTCGAGAAGGCGATGTTGTCGGCGATGGTGCCGTCGAAGAGGAAGTTGTCCTGAAGGACCGCGCCGAGTTGTTCGCGGTAGTCACGCAGCCTCACGTCGGCGAGGTCGCGGCCGTCAACCAGCACGCGCCCCGCGAGCGGGCGGTTGAAGGCCATCACCAGACCGATGAGCGTGCTCTTCCCCGAACCGCTTGAGCCGACGAGCGCGGTCGTCGTCCCGGCGGGCGCGCGGAAACTGACGCCGCGCAGGACGGGCGCGCCCTCTTCGTACTCGAAGGTCACGTCCTCGAAAGCAATCTCGCCTTCGACTTCGTCTAAAGTTTCTCTGTCCGCCTCGTCCTCGTCCTCGGTCGCCATCAGCTTGATCTCGCGGATGCGGTCGAGGCCGGCGAAGGCTTCGGTGATCTGCGTCCCGATGGCGGCTATCTCGACGAGCGGCGCGGCGACGAGCGCGGTGAAGAAGATGTACATGAAGAAGTCGCCGAGCGTCATCTCGCCCGCGAGCACCGAGCGGCCGCCGACGAGCGTCAGGATACAGCCGATGCCGCCGACGATGACGGTCGAGAAGGCCGTCACGCCGGAGACGCCCGTCATCGAGCGCGCCACGTTGCGGAACAGGCGGTGCGCGCCGCGCGCGAACGTCAAAGTCTCGCGCCGCTCGGCCGAGTAGGCTTTGACGATGCGGATGCCGCCGAGCGATTCCGTCAGCCGCCCCGTCACCTCGGCGTGTATCTGCCCGCGCTCGCGGAAGAGCGGCCGCAGCCGCTTGAAGGCCAGAGACATCACCGTGGCGAAGGCCGCGAGCGCCACGAGCGTAATCAGCGTCAGCCGCCAGTTCAAATAGAAGAGCACGCAGAGCGCGAGGAGCGACGTGATGATTCCGCCGATTAACTGCACGAGCCCCGTCCCGACGAGGTTGCGGATGCCCTCGGCGTCCGTCATCACGCGCGAGATGAGGACGCCGGTCTGCGTCGAGTCGAAGAAACGGACGGGCAGACGCGCGACGTGCGCCTGCACGCTCTTGCGCATCTCGGTGATGGCGCGCTGCGCGGCGACGCCCAGGACCTGCGAGATGGCGAACGACGTGACGGCCTGCACGACGGTCGCCGCGCCCGCCGCGAGCGCGATGGTCGAAAGCAGCTCGCCCCTCTGCTTGATGATGACCTCGTCAACCAGGTACTTCGAGCTGGCCGGCAGCACCAGGCCCACCAGACGGTTCACGAGCATCAGCGCCATCCCCACCGCCAGCCGCCCGCGATGCGCCCAGATCAACTCCCTCGCGTCGCGCCACGCCTGCGACGGCGAAAACTTTCTCTTCTTCTTCTCTTCCGCCATGAAATAAATTAGGCGACTCCACGCCGGGAGCGCGGGCATCCCTGCCCGCCAAAGCGTGCTTCAACACGCTTAGCAATCAAGCGCCAGGATTCAACGTTGAGGTTTTAAGTCTCCCTCTATTCGCGCTGACGCGCTCATGGCGGGCAGGGATGCCCGCGCTCCCAGCATCAGCCTACCAATTTCGCGCCAGGTGACGAGTTTGACGTTGTGCTCTTTGAGCAGTTTGCGGAACGGCTCGGACGTGACGAAGTCGAAGTCGCGCTGGCGCCACGCCGCGCCCCAGTCGGGGTGGTCGAGCGCGACGGCGCGCATCTCCTCGTCGTCGTAGGCGAGGTGAACGATCAACTCCGTCACGCCCGGCTTCAGGTTTTTTATCACGTCCGAGTAGAACTCGTTCCAACGTTCGGGGCGGACCGAAGGGTCCGCGCTGACGATGTGATCGACGACGATGCCGTCGGGGCCGAGCGCGGCCGGGAGAAAGGGCGCCTGCCCGAACCACTCGCGCGAGACCATGACGGGCAGACGCTCGTCGCGCGCCACGCGCAGTAACATCTCGAAGAGCGGGCGCGTCGTGTAGAGCGTGCGCATGTGCGAGTCGAGGTGCGTCGGGCGAATCCCGAAGGCGCGGGCGCGCTCTATCTGCGCGCGTATCTCGGCCTCGGCCTCGCGCACGTCGATGCGAGCGGCGGCCACGTCCTCGGTCGGGTAGAGATAACCGTCCGGGGCGTAGAGCGTGGGCGCGCGGTCTTTGGAGAGGACGCCGCCCCAACGGTACGTCTTCCACTCGCTCGTGAGCGTGAGGTGAAGCCCGAGGTCCGCTTCGGGGTGACGGCGCGCGTAGTCGGCCACCTCGGGCAGCCACGGACACGGCACCATGATGCTCGCGGAGTTGACGAGGCCGGTCTCGAACGCCTTGAAGGTCGCGGCGTTGACGGAGTGGGCGGCGGCGAGGTCGTCGGCGTGAACGATAAGGAGCTTCGCGTCCGAGGGGTGACCGAGCCGCGCGGCGAGAGACTTGACTTCAACCGTCGCCTGCGCCGCCGTCAGGCTCGCACAGACGTGCGCCAGCGCGAAGGCGATGATGAAGGTCGAAAGCTTTGCCTTCATGAAGTCTTTTCCGTTGACTCTTCGCCGGCCTTCTTCAACTTGAGGACGACGGAGTTGATGCAGTAGCGCAGCCCCGTGGGGCGCGGGCCGTCGTCGAAGACGTGGCCGAGGTGCGAGTCGCAGGTGCCGCAGAGCACCTCCGTGCGAACCATGCCGTGGGTCGTGTCAACCTCCGTGCGGACGTTGTCGCCCTCCTTCGGCTCGTAGAAGCTCGGCCAGCCGCAGCCCGAGTCGAACTTCGCGTCGGACGTGAACAGCTCCGCGCCGCAGGCCGCGCAGAGGTAAACACCCACGTCCTTATTTTTATAGTACTCACCCGTGAAGGGGCGCTCCGTCCCCTTCTGCCGCGCGACGCGGTACTGCTCGGGCGTGAGCGACCGCCGCCACTCCTCCTCCGTCCTGGTAACTTTCTCTTTCACCCCGTTGGTCCTTTCCCGCCGCGCCGCTTGCGCGGGCGTCGCTTGGCCGGCGCCGGCTCGGTCTTCGCGGGCGCCGCCGTCTCCTGTTTCGCGGCGGCCGTGTCCACGATGCTGAGCGTGCTCGGGCCGCCCCTGTCGATGCGCACGACGATGCTGAAGCCACGACAGTCGAGCACGCGCGACTGCTTCTCTTCGTCCTTCGACGGCCCGCCCCACGCGTCGGCCGGGACGGCGAGCCGCTTCGACGCATGCGCGGAGAACTCCGTCACCTCGCGCCACGGCGCGGGCTGCCGGTAGCGCACGTCGATGCGATGGAGCGCGCCGCCGATGAAGGTGAGCAGCAACTCGTTCACGTCGCCGAAGAACTCCTTCCGCACGCCCAACTCCAACCCGCCGAGCGACGCGACGAAGGGCTTTGAAGGGTCGGCCGCGCCCCGCGCGCCCTTCTGCAAATCCTCCGAGCCGGGGAACATCCGCGCCAGTTCCTCCAACTTCATGCCGAGCATCACGCCGCCGTAGTCGGGCGCGACGGCGCGCTCAAGTTTGCAAGGCTCCTCGCGCGCCATGACGTTTAAGCCGCAGCACAGCAGCGCGGCGGCGAGGAGGATAACGTTCGCGAGGGCTCTCTTCATCTTTCGAACGGCGCGCGGTCAGTCGTCGAGCTGTTCCGGAAAGTCAGACAGGTCCAGGTGGTCGCCGCCCGCGCGCGCCGACGCGATGATGGACGGGAGCGGCTTCTCGATGCGGCCTTGCCTGAGCAGGCGCGCGACCTCCGCGTGCCCCTTGCGCTCGGCGATCATCAGCGCCGTCCAGCCGGTGGCGTTCTGCGCGTCGGGGTAGGCGCCGCGACGGAGCAGCGCGGCGACGACCGGCGGGTGGTTGTTGAGCGAGGCGATCATCAGCGCCGTCCACTCGTCGCGAAGTAGTGCGTTGGGGTCTATGCCCGAGTCGAGCAGTTCGTTGAGCTTGTGCAAGTCGCCGTCGCGCGCGGCGAGGAAGAGGCGCGCGTGGCGGAGCAGTGCGGCGAGGGCGGCGTGGCCGCGCGCCGCCGCGAGGTCCGCCGCCGACTTGTTGTTGCGGTTGCGCGTGTCCACCAGCGCGCCCGCGTCGATCAGTTCCTCGGCGACGGGCCGGTGGCCGGCGCCGGCCGCGTACATCAGCGCGGTCTGGCCGAAGGCGTCGCGCGCGTTCGGGTCGGCGCCGTCGCGCAGCAGCGCCTCGACGCGCGAGAGGTCGCCGCGCGAGGCCGCGACCATCAGGTCGTTGATGCCGTTGTTGTTGTCACCGCCGGGCGTGCTCATGGCAAGGTGTGAATTGTAACACCCCTCTTCCGGCCGCCGCGAGCGTGAGCCCCCGGCCGCGCTTTACTCGCGCCCCGCGCGCACGTAACATCGGGGCGCACGCCCCAAAAGACACCGCGGACAACTTACGGAGGAGACCATGCAACTCGTTGGCAGCCGACTCTTCTGCGCGCTCGCGCTCGCCTGTGCTTTCGCCCTGAACACGTCCGCGCAACAGAAGGCCGACGAAGCCTACGCGGCGAAGATTAAAGAGTACACGACCGAGAAGTACTTCCTGACCGAACTCGTAGACCACCTGCCCTCTTCGGAGCGCGTGCCCTCGCCCGACAAGGTGCTCGGCTACGTCGTCGGCACGCCGGGCAAGCTCACGCACACGAAAGACCTCCATCGTTATTACCGCGAGCTTGAACGCACGAGCCCGCGCGTCAAGGTCTTCGCCGCGCCGGAGAAGTCGGAGGAGGGGCGCGAGCAGATTCTGGTCGCCGTCGGCGACGAGGCGACAATCGCGCGCTTGGGCCGCTACAAGGAGATCACCGCGCGCCTCGCCGACCCGCGCGGGCTCAACGACGCGGATGCGCGGAAGCTCATCGGCGAGGGCAAGGTCTTCTACTGGGCGTCGGGCTCCATCCACTCGCCCGAGACCGGCTCGCCCGAGATGCTGATGGAGTTGGCCTACCGCCTCGCCGTCGAGGAGTCGCCGTTCATAAGAGACATCAGGAAGAACGTCGTCGTGCTCATCACTCCGGCCCTGGAGGTTGACGGCCGCGACAAGATGGTTGACCTCTACAACTACCGCACGGCCAACCCGACGAAGGCCGTGCCGCCGCTCGTCTACTGGGGCAAGTACGTCGCGCACGACAACAACCGCGACGGTCTGGGGATGGCGCTCGCGCTCACGCGCAACATGATGAAGACCTTCCTCGAATGGCACCCGGCGATTCTTCACGACCTGCACGAGTCCGTGCCCTTCCTCTACACCTCGACGGGGACGGGGCCGTACAACGCGTGGCTCGACCCGATTGTTGTTGACGAGTGGCAGGTGCTCGCCTACCACGAGATTGAAGAGATGACGAAGCGCGGCGTGCCCGGCGTGTGGACGCACGGCTTCTACGACGGCTGGGCGCCGAACTACATGTTCTACGTCGCCAACGGCCACAACGCCGTCGGCCGCTTCTACGAAACGTTCGGCAACGCGGGCGCGGACACGCTCGACCGCACCGTGACGACGCAGGCGCAGCGCGACTGGTACAGGCCGAACCCGCCGCTCCCGCGCGTGAAGTGGTCGCTCCGCAACAACGTCAACATGCAGCAGTCGGCGCTGCTCTTCGCGATGAACTTCGTCTCGAACAACAAGGAACGCTTCCTCCAAAACTTCTACTTGAAGAGTAAGCGCGCGGTGGCGAAGGCTTCGAACGAGGGGCCGGCCGCGTACGTGCTGCCGGCCGACGACCCGCGCCCCGTCGAGGCCGCCGACGCCGTCAACCTGCTGCGCCTGATGGGCGTCGAGGTGCACGCGGCGAAGAACGACTTCAACGTCGGCGAGCAGAAGTTCGCGGCCGGCTCGTACGTCGTGCGGATGGACCAGCCTTACTCGCGCATGGCCGACATGATGTTGGACACGCAGTTCTACAACGTCAGCGACCCGCGCCCCTACGACGACACGGGCTGGACGCTCGGCGCGATGCGCAACATCAAGACCGTGCGCGTCACCGACCGAAGCGTCCTGCAAACGCCGATGACGCTGCTCGCGGCCGACGCCTCGGTGCGCGGGCGCGTCGTGGGCTCCGGCCCGAATTTTGTCATCAACCACAACGCCGACAACACGCTCGCCACGCTCCGCTTCCGCCTGAGCGACGTGAAGATGAGCGCCGCCGAAGAGTCTTTCAAAGTCAACGAACGCCAGTTCAACGCCGGCTCCTTCATGATTAAGAGCGAGGGCAACCCGTCCGACTTACGACAGAGGTTGGAGGCGGCGGTGACGGAACTCGGCTTAACGGCCTACGCCTCCGCGCAGCCGCCGACGGTGAAGACGCACGAGATGACGGTGCCGCGCATCGCCATCGTCCACAGTTGGATCAACACGCAGAACGAGGGCTGGTATCGCATCGAGTTCGACCGTTACAAGATTCCTTACACGTACATCTCCGACCACGTCCTGCGCAACACGCCGAACTTGCGCGAGCGATTCGACGTGATCATCTATCCGCCGGTCGGCGGCTCGGCGCAGCAGGTCGTTGCGGGGCTGCCGATGCGCGGCGAGCCGATACCGTGGAAGCGGTCGGAGTTGACGCCCAACTTCGGCACGTCGCCCGACCAGACCGAAGACATGCGCGGCGGGATGGGGCTGGTGGGACTCTCGAACCTGCAACGCTTCGTCGAAGAGGGCGGGCTCTTCGTCGCCGTGACGAGCAACGTGCGCATCCCCATCGACTACGGACTCATCTCGGGCGTCGCCGTGCGCGACACGCCGCAGTTGCAGGCGCGCGGCTCCATCTACAACGCGGCCTTCGCTGACCGTAAGAGTCCGATTGCTTACGGCTACGGCGAGACGCTGCCCATCTACTTCAACCAGTCGCCGGTCTTGCAGGTCGCCACGGGAGGCGGCGGAGGCGGCGGCGAGGGTGGGCCGGGCGGCGGCGGCGCGACAGGACGGCCATCGGGGCGCGGAACGTTGACAGACCCGGACATCGTGCAGGCGATGCCGCAGGCTTCGCCCGCGCCACGGCGCACGCCCGCGCGGCCGGGCGAGGAGCAGGCGCCCACCGACGAGCAGCGGCAGCAGCAACGAAGCCCCTTCTTCACGCCGCCCGCGCAGCGTCCGCGCGTGGTGCTGCGCTTCGCCTCGGACGAGAAGAGCCTGCTCGTGAGCGGGATGCTCGCCGGAGGGTCGGAACTCGCGAACGCGCCCGCCGTCGTGGACGTGCCGTTGGGCAAAGGCCACGTCCTGCTCTTCGCCACCAACCCGATGTGGCGCCACCAGACGCAGGGCGCCTTCTTCCTCCTCTTCAACGCCGCGCTCAACTACGACTCGCTCGGCGCCGGGCGCGCGCAGTAAAAGGAACTGTAAGGAACGATGAAGTAGGAACGATGAACGAGGAACTGTAAGACCGTTGTCTTCAGTTCATCGTTCATCGTTCATCGTTCCTACTTCACTGTGACGGGGATGGTCTGCGAGCCGCAGGGCGAGGAGACGCGCACCGTGTAGAGACCCGGCCGGCGGCCGACCGACCTGACGGAGTATCTTAACCAACCGTTGTGCCCGGCGGCCGGCCCTTCAAAGATGACCGCGAGTTCCGCCCAGTCGGGCGTGCTCACGTTGATACGCACCCCCGCGCCCGGCCCGCCGAGGATGAGCGGGGCGGCTCCTCCCACGCGGACGCGGAGTGAGGACGCGCTCGCGTACAGCGCGCAAGGCCCGCGCGGACCCTGCGCCGCGCCCCCTTCGACTTTGCCCCGCGCGGCGGCGCGCGCTCCCGCCTTCGGCACCGCGCCCACCTGCCACGCCAATGGGCGCGAGGGGTCTGGGCTTGTCGCGGCGACGGCCTCCGAGTCGGTCGGGACGCGCGGCGCGGCGCCCACGGCGGCGACCTCGTCGGGGCGACCCGGCGTGGCGCGTGCGCCCGGCCCCGTCTCGCGCGCCGCGTCTGTCTGCGTCCCGGTATCTGTCTTCGGCCGCGCCTCGGCCGCCTTGTCAGAGCGCGCCGAAGTCGCCTCGCCCGCCGAAGGGGCGTCGCAGCCGTCGCATGGTGACGGGCGCGCCTCGGGCATGGGGGGAGTAGCAGTGCGCGCGTCGGGCAGCGGGCGGGCAGAGCGGGCCGCGCCGGCGGACGAGCGCGGGGTCAAGCGCGAGTTGATCCAGACGCCGCAGGCGATGCCGAGCGTCACCGCCACGGCGACCGCGAAGACGAGCGTGGCCGCCTCCGAGCGCGTGCGCGCGACGTACGCTGTTGCGTTCGCGGCCGGGTCGAAAGTCTTGTGCCCCGACTCTTCAACTTCACTCATAGACCCTCATCCTCCAACAGCCCGCCTCGGAAGAGCGCGCGGCCGCCGAGCGAGACGCGGAAGCCGTAGACGGCGAGCGCCGTGACGACCGCCGCCGCGAAGAGCGTGACGCCCGCGTACCACGCGGACGGGTCGGTCGTGTACGGGTAGAACTCGACCATGAAGAAGACGAACTGCGCGGCCGTGAGCGCCAGCAGCCCGAAGCGCGCCGCGACGAAGATGTACGCGGCGGCGAGCGCGGCAAAGAACGGCAGGGCAAACGGGGGCGCGCCCTGCATCGCGAGCGCCCCGAACATCAACGCCCACGCGGCAAACGTCCCGCGCCGCTCACCCCGCAGCAGGAGCGACAGCAAAAAGAGCATGAAGGCGAAGCCCAGCCCGTGCAACAGAGGGACGGTCGTCTGCGTGCCGAGCAGCAGAGGCGCGACGCCGCCGACGCCGAGCAGCGTGTCGAGCGTTATCCCCTGAAGGTCGGGCGCGATGCCGAGCCCGCGCGCCGACAGCTCCGCGAACCACATGAACAAATTCATCCAGATGCCGAGGAGCACGCCGACCAGCACGTCGCGCCCGACCAGAGGGTCGCGCCAGTCGCCCGCCAGCAGCCGCGTCCACGAGATGAGCCTGTGCGGCGCGCGCCGCCTCACGTAAGGCTCAAGCGCGATGTAGAGCAGCCACAACATCGACGCGGCGAAGAGCGCGCGCAGTATCGCCGCGAAGATGACGGCCGCCTCGCCCGCGAAGGTCGCGACGTGGCTCGCGCCGACGAGCCCGCCCGCGAGTCGCGTCGCGAAGACGAAGAGCGCCAGCTTCGACGCGCCGCGCCGGTCGCCGCGACCCAGACGGAAGTTGCGCCGCGCCAGCCACGCCGCCGCGACGATGAGCGTGACGAAGACGGCGGCGATGAACATCAGCAGACGCTTCAGCCCCGGGTCGGTCAGGTACGGCTGCATCCGGTATGGCTTCGTCCACGGCGCCACGAGCTTGAACGAGACGGCGCGGCCACGGTAGCCGGCGGCCTCGACGCGCAGAGGCGTCTCGGGCCGCAGAGGGAAGACGCCCTCCCACGCCGCGCGTCGGTCCGCGAAGACGGGCGGCGTCCAGCGCGGCTCGGACGGTCTGAACTTGTCGATGTCGAGCCCCGCCTCCACGAAGAGCGGCGCCCAGTCGGGCTCGGCCACGGCGGCGTTTGTCTCGTCCAACTCGGGCGGCACGACCGTCAGCTCGATGAGCCGCCCCTCGGTGTCGAGCCGCACGTCGGCCATGCCCGTGTAGAGATAACGCTCGGGGTCGTAGGGCGTCACCTCGATGCCCGCCCGTGGTTCGAGCGGCTGCGGGCTCTGCCTGTACCAGAACTGTATGAGCGCGGGCTGGCCCGACTTCAACCCCTCCCAGCGCGTCATCGAACCATCGTGCAGGGCGACGTAACGATAGAACTCTATGTCGTCCTCAAAGCCGTAGGCCGTGTCGGCGGGCGGCGCGTCCTGTCCCGCCGCGCGTGCGACGGCGCGCGCTCGCTCGGCCAGGACCTCGGGCGGCTTATTCAAAGGCACCCAACGGTTCAACAGTACCTCGCCCGAAAGCACGAAGACGAGCGCGAGGCTCGCGAGCGAAGCGGCGAGGAGCGAGACGGCGGCGACGGGACGCAGGGCGCCGTCCTTCGGCGCGGCCGCGACCATCTCGGGGCTCGGCGTCTCGCCGGCGGCGAGCGCGGCGGCGAGCGGGTCTCCGCCGGGCAGCGCGGCGGCCACCTGTAACGCCGTCGCCGGTCGCTTCTCGGGGTCGCGTTCGAGACAGCGGAAGATGACGCGCTCGACGGTCGGGTCGAGGTCCTTGACGTGACTCGAAGGCGAGGAGGGCTGCGACTCGCTGCGCCTGAGACGAAGCAGCTCACGCAGTGACGGCGCCTCGAACGCGCGCCGGCCCGTGAACAGTTCGTAGAGGACGAGGCCGAGCGAATAGATGTCCGAGCGCGTCGTCAGCTCTCTGCCTTTCAACTGCTCGGGCGACATGTAGGCGGGCGTGCCGGCCGGGGCTTCCGCGCCGCGCGCGTCGTCGGCGAGGGCGGCGATGCCAAAGTCTGTAATGCGCACGTCGCCGCGCTCGTCGATCATGACGTTGGCGGGCTTCAAATCACGATGCAGCACGCCCGCGTCGTGGACGGCCGCGAGCCCCGCGCAGAGCTGCCGCGCCGTCACGACGGCCTTGTCTTCGGGGAGGCGCCCGATGCGTTTGAGGAGCGACGACAGGGACTCGCCGCGCACGTACTCCATCGAGATGAAGTGCGAGCCCTCGGCCTCCGCCACGTCGTAGACGCGGCAGACGTGCCGGTGCGAGACCTGCCGCGCGACGCTCACCTCCTGATAGAAACGCGCGAGCGCGGCGCCGTCGTTCGACAGAGACTCGGGCAGGAACTTGAGCGCGACCGGCTGCTTGAGTTTGAGGTCGTCGGCGCGGAAGACCTCGCCCATCCCGCCACGGCCGAGCAGCCCGACCACGCGGTAACGGCCCGCGAGCACGTCGCCGGGCAAGAACCTCGAACCGTCGATGGAGGAGGAGTCGGACAGTCCGTTCGACCTCTTCGCGCCGTCGGAGCCCTGGTCGGAGGCGGGCCGTTGTGCGCGCGCGCCGATGAGCGCGGCGGCGACGCCGAAGACGGGCGTCTCGATGAACTCTTCGGCGCGCTCGTCGCAGCGCAGCATCTCTTCGACCTCGCGCCGCAGCGAAGGGTCCGAAGCGCAGGCCGCGTCGAGAAAACGCGCGCGCTCCGCCGGGGCACGCTCCAACGCCTGCCCGAACAGTTCATCCACCTGCCGCCAACGCTCAGGCTTCATCTTCAACTTCCCGGACGCCCCCCGCGACCGCGCGATACAGCCAAGCCTTCGCGCGCCTCCACTCGCGCCTGACGGTCGTCGGCGAGATGCCCAAGACCTCCGCCGTCTCCTCGATGCCGAGGCCCGCGAAGTAGCGCAGGGCGACGACGCGCGCCTTCCGTGGATCAACCTCTTCGAGTCCGCGCAACGCCTCGTCGAGCGCGACGAGTTGATCGCTGTCCCGTGCCGCCGCGTTCGCCGCCTCGTCCAGAGGGACGTGCGGAGCGCCGCCGCCGCGCTTGTCCCGCGCGTGCCCGCGCGCGTGATCGACGAGGACGTGGCGCATCACCTGCGCGCAGACGGCGTAGAAGTGCGCGCGGTCTTGCAGCGCGAGCGCCTCGCCGCCCGCGAGCCGCAAGTACGCCTCGTTGACGAGCGCCGTGGCCTGTAACGTGTGCCCCTCGCGCTCCCGCCCCATCTGCCGGCGCGCGATGCGGCGCAGCTCCGCGTAGACGAGCGGCGCGAGGCGTTCGAGCGCATCGGCGTCGCCCGCGTGCCAGTCCGCGAGCAGCTTCGTTATCTCCTGCGGCGAGAGGGTCTCCATCGGGTCGGGGCTTGAATCGAAACGGACTTAAGGCCGGACTGCGGCGCGGATTCTACCACCCACGGCGGCGCGGCCTGAGACGAATTTTCGTCCCGAAGTTTTTTTTCGCGCGAGGTGGACACTTTCCGCCGCCCACGTCGCTTAACACTTCGAAGGTCAGAACGTCTGAGAGAAGGAGATTAAGAAGATGAAAGCAGAGACGGCGGCGGAGGTTAGAAGGAGGGGCGCGGTCGTGTGCCTGTTCGTCGCGCCCGCGCTGATGCTGGCGGGCGACGCGTTGCATTACTGGGCGGGCGCGCGGCACGCGTGGCTCGTCATGTTTAAGCTCTCGTTCGCGCTCTTCGTCGGCGCGGCGCTGGCGCTGGTCGGCCTGACGCGGGGTCGCGCGGACGGCGCGGGGCTCGTCGGTGGGACGCTGGCCGTGGTCGGCTGCCTGGCCGGTTCGGGGATTCTGACGGCGAACGCGATCTTTCAGACGCTCGAAGGCGCGGGGCTGAACGCGGCGGCCGAGCAGGCCATCGAGGCCGCGATGATGAAGAGCGGCGTCGGCGCGTACGTGCTCCTCTACCCGCTGCCGGGGCTCGCCTTCCCCGCAGGGTTCCTCGTCCTGGCCTACGCGCTCTGGCGCGCGCGCGCCGCGTCGTTGGTGGCCGCGCCGCTCGTCGCGCTCGGCGCCCTGCTCTTCCCCGTCGGCCGCATCGGCGGCTTCCAATGGGCCGTCATCGGCAGCGGCCTCGCCCTCACGCTCGGCATGGCGCTCGCCGCCGTCCGCCTCCTCCGCACGGAGTCCGGTGTGGAAGCAGGGGCGGACCACAGAGACACCGAGACACGGCTTGAGCACGGCTTCAAGTCAGAGGCCGTGTCTTAACCGTGTCTCCGTGATTCCCCCTCCCGACTACTCGCGGCCGACGCCGAGCGCGTCGGCGACGCGGTTGATGTAGTTGAACCAGGAGGCGATGAGCGTTATCTGAAGGATGCCTTTATCGTCGAAGCCCGCGTCGCGCAGACGCGTGTGATGTTCCGGGGTGATGCGCGTGGCGTCGCGCGTGAGCTGCGCGACGTAGTCGAGCATCACCCGGTCCTGTTCGGAGACGGGCGCGGTCGTGTAGTCCTCTTGCAGGGCGCGGACCAACTCTTCGTCAAGCGTAACGCGACGCAGAAACTCTGCGTGAGACTCGATTCAATAGTGACACCGGTTCACGGCCGAGACGACCGTGGCGATCATCTCGTGGCGCGCGCGCGTGAGCGGCAACTCCGGCGACATCAGCACGCCGAAGGTCGCGAAGGCGTGGTAGAGCGCGTCGGGGATGAGACTGTGCGAGGACACGATGCCCGAAGACCCGCCGTCGGGCGTCGGGTGGACGGGCGTTGCATACTCCACCGGGTAGAGCCCGCGCTGCGCCTCCATCGCGCGGCGCAGCTTCTCGTCGGCCTCATCGAACGGAACAGTCTTGATCCAGGTCATTCACTCTGCTCCTTCTCCTCAGAGAAGATAATACGTGAACGGTAAACCGTAAACCGTGACAAGAAGAAAGCGGGCCGTCAGAGGGGCGGCAACTCAACCGTGATGGGGGAGCCGTCGGGGGAAGTCCCGCCCCTCACCGCGACCATCAGCGCCGTGAGGTTCTCTGCGCCGCCGCGCTGGTTCGCCTCGCCCACCAGCTCCAGGCAGGCGAGCAGAGGGTTCCCCCGCTCCGCGTCGATGATCTGCTTGAAGTCGTTCCGGCGCAGCCCGCGCCAGAGCCCCCCGCTGCACAACAGCACGGCGTCGCCGCGCCTGAGCCTCACGTGGCTCATCACAGGCGTGAATTCGGGCGCCATCCCGAGCGCCTGAAGGAGCTTGAAGCGTAGTGGGTGAGTCTCGGCCTCGACCTCGCTGAGCTGTCCCACATCGACGAGCTGCTGCACGCGCGACTGGTCCTTGGTGATCTGTCTGACATGCCCGTCGCGGATGACATACGCGCGGCTGTCGCCCACCTGTAGCACGTCGAGCGCGTCGCCGGTCAGGACGGCGGCGGTCAGGCTGGTGCCCATCCCCGAGCAGCGCGGGTCTTCCTGCGCTTTGCGGTAGACGGCGAAGTTTGCGTAGTCGATGGCGTTGCGCAGCACTTCGGCAGGCGTGGAGTCCGAGTCGAAGGGGTTATAGTCGTCGTCCTCCGCCGCCGCCATGAGCATGTCGCGGATGGTTTCGATGACCATGCGGCTGGCAACGTCGGGCGCGAGTTCGCCGTCCATGCCGTCCGCCACCGCGAAGACGAGGCGCCGCTCTTCCGGCCGCGTACGCCGCAGCGACTCCGGCACCGGACTCCCGTCAGAGGCGATCCACGCAACGCCCGCCGTGTGTTGCAGGAGCAGGCAGTTGTCGCCGTTCAGCGTGCGGCCGCGCCCGACGCTGGTCTCGGCGTAACACTCGACGGCGACAACCACGTCGTTGTCGATGAGCGTGGAGACTTCTTCGTCCTCGACGACGACCACGCCGCCGCCGCGTGGCGGGGACGACGGCCGGGCCGCCACGCGCAGGGCGTGACGCATTTCGTCGGCGGTGGCGAAGCGTTCGTCGCCTTCGACGGCCATGGCGCGCGCGAGGACTTCGGAGACCGCGGGGCTCACGTCGGAGTTCGCCTCGAAGGCCGGCGGCAGCGGGTCGGGGCGGCCAGCCCAGACCGACAGAGCGCGCGCGGGCGCGTCCTTGGGGGGCTGCCCCGTGATGAGGCGGTAGACGGTGGCCCCCAGCGAGTAGAGATCGCTGCGGGCGTCGGTGCCGCGCCCCTGCGCGCGGCTGAGGTGCGCGCCGTTCGTGATGGTCAAGACCTCAACCCAGCGCTGATCGGCGCGGACGACCTGCTCCAACGGCGCGTAGCCGGGCGTGTAGCCGAGCACGCTTTTGCTCGCGCCCGAGACCTGCATCTGTCCGGCGGCGCCCTTTGCCAGCCCGAAGTCGAGCAGGACAACCTGACCGCGCGCGGTCAGCTTCAGGTTCTTCGGCTTGATGTCCCGGTGGATGATGGGGTGCGGCTGCGTGTGCAGGTAGTCGAGCACGTCGAGCAGTTGGTCGGCCCATTCGAGCACCGTCGCGAGTGGGAAGGGACGGCCCTCGCGCCTCAGCATGTCCTCAAGGTCATCACCCGGGATGTACTGCATGACAAGGTACTGCCCGCCGTTCTCGGTGAAGTGGTCGGTCACGTTGGGGAGGGCCGGGTGGCGCAGGCTGGCGAGCAGTTGGGCCTCGCGCTCGAAGGCTCTGAGGAGCGGGGCATCGTGGAAGAAGGTCTCCTTCAGCGCAACGAAGCACCGTAGCCTCTGGTCGGTCGCGATGTAGACGGCGCCCATCCCGCCCTGAGCCACGGCGCTCTGGATGAGGTAGCGGTTCTGTAGAAGTGTGTTCGGGGCGAGCATACGTCAGACCGTCCGCCGGGCCGCGCCGACGGCGCGCGGAGTTGCGTGAGGGCGTTAGGTTAGCCGCACGGATTTAATAATTCAAGCCACACGGCCCCGCGCGCCGACGTGCTAGGCCCCGGGCGCGGCTTCGACGCGGTCGCGGCCGGTCTGTTTGGCGTGGTAGAGGGCTTCGTCGGCGCGGGCGATCATGTCGTTGCCGGACTCGTTGTCGCCGAGTTGCGCGACGCCGGCCGAGAGCGTGAGGGGGAAGACGCGGCCGGCGTCGCCGAAGAGGCGCCCGGAGAAGGCATGGCGTATCTTCTCGGCGAGCGAGCGGGCGCCGTCAACGCCGGTCTCGGGCGCGAGCACGAGGAACTCCTCGCCGCCGTAGCGGCAGACCACGTCCGAGCCGCGCACCGACTCCGTGATGACGCGCGCCGCCTGCTGGAGCGCCGTGTCGCCGGCCGCGTGGCCGTAGGTGTCGTTGACCGCCTTGAAGAAGTCGATGTCGATGAGCAGGCACGACAACGGGCGCGAGTAGCGCCGCGCCTCGGAGAGTTCCCTCTGCAACGCGCGGTGCAGGCCGTAGCGATTGAGGAGCCCCGTCAGCGCGTCCGTCATCGACATTTCGCTGGCGGCCTCGGCCGAGCGGCGTAGTTCTTCGGCGCGCTGGCGCAGGCGGTCGCGTTCGAGCTTGAGGCGGATGGCGACGCTCACGCGCGCCAGAAGCTCCTCGACGCGGAAGGGCTTCGAGACGTAGTCGTTCGCGCCCAAGCCGAGGCCGCGAACCTTGGTGTCGGTGTCGTCGAGCGCGGAGAGGAAGATGACGGGAATGTCGCGCGTCGCGGGGTCTTCCTTGAGCAGGCGGCAGGCTTGCAGGCCGTCGAGGACGGGCATCATCACGTCGAGGATGATGAGGTCGGGCAGGATGCCGCGCGCGGCCTCGACGGCCTGGCCGCCGTCCTCGGCCGTCTCGACGCGGTAGTGCTCCCACTCCAGACGGCGCCTGATGAGCGCGAGGTTAACGGGCTCGTCGTCGGCGACGAGGATGATCGGCTGGCGCCCGCCGCGCGCGTCCACGGCCGGCTCGCCCTGCGAAGTTTCGGTCTTCATAAACGGCGACGTAAAACCTCTCGCGCCGCCGCACAGCCCGGCGCTGTAAGTCTCTGGATGAGGTGTGGGGCCGGAGTCTGGGGCTGAGATAATGATAAAGAAGGCGGGGGTTAAAAGGCAAAGGAAGTAGGCAGTAGGCGGATGGCAGTAGGCAGTTGAAGACGCCGCCGCCGCGGCTCTCACTGCCTACTGCTCTCCCGGTAATGTTCGACGAGGGAGGTGAGGGCGGCCGTCTCGTCGGCGGAGAGTCCTTTGAACTCGACGCCGACGCCCCAGCGTTCGAGATGGTAGCGCACCTCGCCGCCGAGCGTCTTCTGCTCGGGCAGCCAGAACTTGATGAAGACGGGTTGGCCGCGCGGGGCGCCGCGCTCGGTGCGGAGGAAGTAACCGCCCTCGCTGATGCTGATGATGCGGTCGTGGAACGGGCAGTCGTCGGTCCAGCCCCAGTAGACGTGCAGGTCCACCGCCACACGCTCGTGCTTGCGCTGTTCGACGAAGGTCATGAGGTCTAAGGTCATGGGGCCGCTGTCGGTTCGTATCCGGTGAGGTGAGCGAGGCGTTGACGAGAATAGAACGTCCCCTCGCCCGGCGGCAAGCCGTCGGACGAAAAAACGGGCGCGACAGGGACGCGGCCCCTCCGCGAGCGAAATATTCTCAAAGCGCCACGGGGCGGCTTTGTGTTAAGCTTCCGCCCTCCGGCGGAGTTTCAAACGTACGCGCGTGAGACCTCGCGCCACAGCGTCACCGTGGCGCCCGCGCGGTAAAACCGATTCGAGGGAGGGCGGCAGGAATGCGACGACGTGAGGGCGACGGCTGCCCCGTGTGGGGCATTCTGCAAGTCGTGGGTGACAAGTGGACGCTGCTCATCGTGCGCGAGCTCGCCCCCGCGCCGCGCCGCACGACGGAACTGCTCACACGACTCCACCCCATCAGCAGCCGCACGCTGATGGACCGCCTGCGCGACATGGAGCACGACGCGCTCATCGAGCGGCGCGACCTCGGCGGCAGCCCCCCGCACGTCGAGTACGTGCTGACGGAGCGCGGCCGTCTGCTCACGCCGCTCCTGGACGCGCTGCGCGTGGCGGGCGAGGCGCTCGACTGCAACGACTGCGACGACCGACTCAGCCGCCACGAGTCCTACTGCGACTCCTGCCCGCGCGCCGCCGCCTCGGCCCCCGCGTCCGCGCCGCCCCCGCGACGGGCGCCCACCGACGACTCCATCGTGTTACTCTGAAGTCTCCCGCCCTCTCCCTTGAACGATGCGGCGCACGCGCCGCGCGGAGGTGAACATGAAACCGGCCGGCAACACTTTCAGGAAGAGGTTCGCGCTCGCGTTGGTCGCGGCGCTCATGCTCGCGTCGCAGCCGGCGGAGTCGCGCGCGCGCGTTGCTCGGCGGCAGAACGTGCCCTTCACCATCTCTTCGCTCGGCTCGGCCTTCGGCGTGCAGGTGAAGTTGTCGGGCACGTACACCGTCAGCGAGAAGTACGTCGAGGTGCACGTCGAGCGCGTCCTCATCTACGTGAGCGAGCACTGCCCGTACCAGGGGCGGCGGCTCGTCAACACGCTCCTCGTTGGGCTGGCGAAGAAGCCGCCGCGCGGCGGTTGGGAGATGGAGAGCAGGAGCCTGCCGGTCTTCGTCGAGCAGGTGTTGAGCCCGCGCGAGGAGCACAGGCTCGCCGGCCTCCGGTTCCAGATACCGCGCAACGCGAAGACGGAGTTGAGCGGGCGCTGGCTCGTCGTCGAGGCCGAGGAGATAAGCCTCGACGGGACCGACGAGGACGGGGGCGTGAAGGGCTATGCCTTCGCGCACAGCCGCCGCGACCTCTTCGCGGACTTCGTCACCGAGCCCGGACGCTGACGCGCGCATAGCGATCAGTACCGACCCGTATCGACACGCGCCGTTCGCACCCGACCGCGCGCCGCTATCATCCCAACACACGAACACCGAAAGAGATTTAAACATGAGACTGCGTCGCCTCTTCCTACCTCTCTCTCTCGCCCTCTCCCTGCTCGTCCCGTTCGCGCGGCCCGAGGCGCAGGACGCGGCCGCGTCGCCCGAGGCGCGCCGCGCGCGCGTCGAGCGCGGACTGCTCCCGCCCGTGCTCATCAAGGGCGCGCCCGTCTGGTCAATCGAGGAGCGGCTGCGACAACTCAAGATTCCCGGCGTGAGCGTCGCCGTCATCAAGGACTTCAAGGTCGAGTGGGCGCGCGGCTACGGCGTCAGGGACGTTGAGACGCGCGAGCCCGTGACGGAGCGGACGCTCTTTCAGGCCGGCTCCATCAGCAAGCCCGTCGCCGCGATGGCCGCGCTCAAGAAGGTCGAGCAGGGCCGTCTGTCGCTCGACGAAGACGTGAACGCCAAACTCGTCTCGTGGAAGCTGCCCGACAACGAGTTGACGGCGAAGAAGAAGGTGACGCTCGCCAACCTGCTCAGCCACACGGCGGGCCTGACCGTCCACGGCTTCCCCGGCTACGCCGCTGGCGAGAAGGTTCCGACCGTCCCGCAGGTGCTCGACGGCGCGGCGCCCGCCAACACCGCGCCCGTCCGCGTTGACCTCGAACCGGGCACGCGCTTCCGCTACTCCGGCGGCGGCACCACCATCGCGCAACTCCTGCTCACGGACACGGAGCGCAAGCCCTTCCCCGACATCATGCGCGAGACCGTGCTGCGCCCGCTCGGCATGGACGACAGCGGCTACGAGCAGCCGCTCGCGGCGGAGCGCGCGCGCCACGCCGCGACGGGCCACCGCGCCGACGGCAAAGCGGTCGAGGGCAAGTTCCACGTCTACCCCGAGATGGCCGCGGCCGGTCTGTGGACGACGCCGACCGACCTCGCGAAGTTCGGCATCGAGGTGCAGCTCTCGTTGCAGGGCAAGTCGAACAAGGTGCTCTCGAAGGCTTCGGTTGAAAAGATGGTAACGCCCTACATCCCTTCGTCGGACGTGGGCCTCAGCCTCTTCGTCCAGAAGCGCGGGCAGCAGTTCTACTTCGGCCACAACGGGGCGGACGAGGGTTTCCGCGCCGACCTCCTCCTCCACCGCGAGAAGGGCTACGGCGCGGTCGTGATGGTCAACTCGGATAACAGCCAGATCGTCGGCGAAATCTTCCGCGCCATCGCGCGCGAGTACGGCTGGGACGAGTACCTGCCGCCGGAGGTCGAGACCGTCTCGGTCGCGCCCGAGCGGCTCGCCGCATACGCCGGCCGCTACCTCATCAATCCCGACCGCGTGCTCAACATCACGCTTGAGTCCGGCCGCCTCTTCGCGCAGCCGACGCAGGGGCCGAAGGCCGAACTCTTCCCCATCTCCGAGACGCTGTTCACGCGGCAGGACGCGCCGCTGCGTCTCACCTTCGCGCCCGCCGCCGGGGACGCGCCCGCCAAAGTGACCTACGGCGGCGGCGGCAACTCCGCCGACGCGCCGCGCATGAAGGACGGCGAGACGATCCCGTACGAGCTTCTGCAAGCGGGCAAGGTGGACGAGGCCGTCGCCGCCTACCGCGCCATCAAGAAGGAGAAGCCCGACAACGTCTCCGTCTCCGAGCAACGCCTCAACACGCTCGGCTACGAACTGCTGCGCGCGAAGAAGCCGCGCGAGTCAATCGCCGTCTTCTCCCTCAACGCCGAACTCTACCCGCAGTCCTTCAACGTCTACGACAGCCTCGCCGACGCCTACACCGAGACCGGCGACAAGGCGCTGGCGATCAAGAACTACCGCCGCGCGCTTGAGCTGAACCCGCAGAACAAGAACGCGACCGAGATGCTGAAGAAGCTGGAAGGGGAAAAGAAGTAGGCGGTAGGCAGACGGCAGTAGGCAGTTGAAAGACCTGCCGCCGGGACTTCCGGTTTAACCCTTCAACTACCGTCACGCGGGGCGACTGCCTACTGCCGTCTGCCTACTGCTTACTGTTTTATGAATCTCCTTGAGCACCAGAAGCGCGCGTGGGACGAGCAGGTCGGGCTCGGGAACGAGTGGACGCGGCCGGTCGGGCCGGAGGTCGTCGAGGAGGCGCGGCGGGGCCGCTGGTCGGTGCTGCTCACGGAGCAGAAGCCCGTGCCGCGCGAATGGTTTCCCACGGAGATGAGCGGCCAACGCATCCTCTGCCTCGCCTCGGGCGGCGGGCAGCAGGGGCCGACGCTCGCGGCCACGGGCGCGCGGGTCACGGTGCTCGACAACTCGCCCGCGCAACTCGCGCAGGACCGTCTGGTGGCCGAGCGCGAGGGGCTCGACCTACGGACCTTCGAGGGCGACATGGCCGACCTCTCGCGCTTCGACGCAGAGAGCTTCGACCTCGTCTTCCACCCCGTCTCGAACCTCTTCGCTCCGTCGGTGCGCCCCGTGTGGCGCGAGGCGTTCCGCGTGCTCCGAAGCGGCGGCGTGCTGCTCGCGGGCTTTAACAACCCGGCCATCTACATCTTCGACCTTGAGGACGAGCGGCAGCATCGGCTCGAAGTGAAGTTCAAACTTCCCTACTCCGACGTTGAAAGTCCTGACGAGGCGGAGCGCGCGAGGCTGCTTGCCACGGGTCGTCCCCTTGAGTTCAGCCACACGCTCGAAGACCAGATCGGCGGGCAGCTCGACGCGGGCTTCCGACTGACCGCGCTCTACGAAGACCGACACCGCGGCCTGCGCATCGCGGAGTTCATGCCGACCTACGTCGCCACGCGCGCCGTCAAGCCTTGAAGAACTTTTCCGATTCGGAGCCGACCGCCTTGGAGAACGCTTCGGCACGAGACGACTTGAAGAGGAGGCTCTGGCCGTGGCTCGCGGTCGTCGCGGTGCTGGCGGCGGCGGCCTTCGTGCTGCGCTGGCAGGGGCGTCTGTGGCTCTGCTCCTGCGGGCGCTTCCGCCTCTGGCTCGGCGACGCGTGGGGCTCCGAGACCTCGCAGCAACTCTTCGACCCATACTCCTTCACGCACGTGCTGCACGGCTTCGCGTTCGCGGGGCTGCTCGCGCTCCTGCTGCCGCGCGCGGGCTGGCGCTGGCGCCTCGCGCTCGCGGTCGCGGCCGAGGCCGCGTGGGAGGTCTTCGAGAACACAGAGTTCGTCATCAACCGCTACCGCGAGACGACGGCCGCGCTCGGCTACAACGGCGACACGGTCGTCAACTCGCTCGGCGATGTCATCGCCTGCGCCGCCGGCTTCCTCCTCGCACGGCGCCTCGGCGCCCTCAAGACCCTCCTCGTCTTCGCGCTCACCGAACTCGTCCTGCTCTTCTGGATCAGGGACAGCCTCCTCCTCAACATCCTGCTGCTCGTCTACCCCTCCGAGCAGTTGAAGGCGTGGCAGACCGGCCACTGAAATGCCGCGACCGCCCGCCGTGGAAGAAAGGTTAACGCTTTGAAGAGACTGGCAACACTTTTACTCCTACTCGCGCTCAACGCCACAACGGCCGCCGCCGTCGTCGCCGCGCGGGAGAACACCCCCGCGCAGGCCGAAGTCCTCAAGGCCGAGCGCGACCCGCGCGCCTGGAGGGAGTTCGCCTCGGCCGAGGGGCGCTTCGCCGTCCTCGTACCCGGCGAGCTGACGCTCAAGACCGAGCGGATGCCCACGCCCGACGGCGCGGGTATCCCTCTGTACGTCCACACGCTGCGCACCTCGGCCGAGTACGGCGTCATCTACGCCGACTACCCGTTTGCGGTCACGGGGGCCGAGATGAAGGGGCGCCTGCTCGACGAAGGCGCGCGCGGCGCCGTCGCGTCGGTCGGCGCGCGGCTCCTCGACATGAAGGAAATCACGCTCGGCGAGCACCCGGGCCGCGAGCTCAAAGAGCTGATGCGCGACGGCCGGGTCATGCACGCGAGGATGTACGTCGTCGGCTCGCGCCTCTACCAGGTCGCGGTCACGCTGCCGAAGCTCGGCGAGGCGGACGCGGCGACGGCCTTCGCCGAGGAGGTCGCCGCCAGGTTCCTCGGCTCCTTCCGCCTGCTCGAAGAGGGCGCGCGGGAGGGCGAGGTGGACAGGCTCATCAAGGCGCTGCGCGAGAAGGGCGAGCCCGTCTACGGGGTGAGCCAGTCGGCGGCGCAGGCTCCGGACGCCAACGCCGGCTGGGTCGTCTCGAAGCCGCCGCCCGCCTACCCGGAACTCGCGCGGGCCGCGCGCGCGCAGGGCACCGTCGCGGTGCAGATCGTGGTTGACGAGGAGGGACGCGTCATAGCCGCGCAGGCGAAGAGCGGCCACCCGCTGCTACAGGCCGCGGCGGTCAAGGCCGCGCGCGAGGCTCGCTTCAAGCCCACGACTATCGAGGGCAAACGGGTCAAGCTCTCGGGCGTCGTCACATACAACTTCGTCCTGCGCTAAAACGTTCGCGCCGTCGTTGAAATCAAGA
>DASVGG010000122.1:0-95955 GCA_036379655.1 Pyrinomonadaceae bacterium | reverse complement strand
CAGGATCGCCTCGACCATCAATGCCGCCGAAGCCCCTGGCGCATACCAGGCGCTCGTACCCACCAACTTTGTAATTTCGGCGCCGCCATTGGCCGTACGGTCGCAGATCGCCTTGATGCGATCTTCGGCCATCAGCTCGGTGATCGGGATGCCGGCCACCGTCGTGTAACGCGGCAGCGGCACCATCGTGTCGCCGTGGCCGCCGAGGACGAAGGCCGTGACGTTCTCGACCGACACGTCCAGGGCCTCCGCGAGGAAGCAGCGCATGCGCGCCGAGTCCAGCACGCCAGCCATGCCGATGACGCGGTGCTTGGGGAAGCCCGACTTCTTGAACGCCACCTGGCACATCGCGTCGAGCGGGTTCGAGACGATGATGAGGACGGAGTCGGGCGAGTACTTGACGATCTCCTCCGTGACGCTCGACACGATGCCGGCGTTGGTCTTCAGGAGGTCGTCGCGGCTCATGCCGGGCTTGCGCGGGAGCCCCGAGGTGATGATGACCACGTCGGAGTTCGCCGTCAGCGAGTAGTCGTTGGTCGAGCCGACGAGCGCCGCGTCGAAGCCCTCGACCGGCGCGGCCTGCGCGAGGTCCAGCGCCTTACCCTGCGGCATGCCCTCGACGATGTCCACGAGCACCACGTCGCCCAACTCCTTGCTCGCCAGCCAGTGCGCGGCCGTCGCGCCGACGTTGCCGGCCCCGACCACGGTTATCTTGTTTCGCTTGCCCATCAGTCTCTCTCCCTTTCGTCCCTCAAAATTCGATATTCGATAGAGCGTCCGCGCGGCGGTTTAAGGCATAAGTTGACGCGCGGGCGCAGTGTCGCGCGTCACAATCGTGCCCGTTTCGGCGCGCGCATGTGTCGGTGTTGGAAGAGCGCGAGTGTAACGAGCGCCTCCGGCGGGTGTCAAGAAAGGAACTATGAACGCTGAACGCGCTCGGCCTGCGAGATGGCCGAGCCGGTGTTGGCGATGAGCTTGTCAACGTACTCCGCCGATGACATCGTGTAGGGGAACGCCTGCTCGAAGCGTGGGGTCTGTACGAACTCAAGGGCGTACGCCTCCTTGTTGGCCGCGAGCCGCGCCTCCCAGTTGTCCTGCCCGATGATGACGTTGCGCCCGATGCGCCGCGTGTCGGCCAGGAACTCCGCGAGGCGGATGACGGGCACCGTGCCCGGCCGTCGCGTGATAGAACGATGTGCGGAATGTATTCTCACCTCGAAAGCGCGTCAACGAAAAGGTGACAAAAGGTATGGGACTTCTCGCACGCCTCGGCCGCTGGCTCGCGCCGTTCGCGCGTGGTGGGCATGACTCCGCGCCGCCCGCCGTGGAGGAAGAAGATGACGCGGACGACGTTGATCCCTTCGACCCTTTCCCCGAGCCCGTGCGCCTTGAGATAAAGGACGTGTTCGACCTGCACTCCGTCCCGCCGCGCGAAGTGCGCGCCGTCGTTGAAGAGTACCTCCGCGAGGCGCGCCGCCTCGGCTTCCGCCGCGTGCGCATCATCCACGGCAAGGGCATCGGCGTCCAGCGCGAGGCCGTCCGCGCCGTCCTCGCACGCACCCCCTTCGTCGAACACTTCACGGATGCCCCGCCCGAGGCCGGCGGCTGGGGCGCGACCGTCGTAACGATGAAGTAGGAACGCGGACCGATGAACTGAAAGACTGTTGTTTTCAGTTCATCGGTCCGCGTTCCTACTTCATCGTTACGCGTTTCAGAGCGCGCGCATGAAGGCGACGAGGTCGGACTTCTCCTGAGTGCTGAGGCGGGTTTCGAGGACGAGGTTGAAGAACTCGACCGTGTCTTCGAGCGTGAGCAGGCGGCCGTCGTGGAGGTAGGGCGGCGACTCCTTGATGCCGCGCAGCGGGAAGGTCTTGATCGGACCCTGCTTCGTGATCATCATGCCGCCCTCCATGCGCGGCTTGAAGAAGCGCTCGACCATGAGGTCGTGCATCGTGTTGTCGGTGTAGTAAGGCGGCGTGTGGCACTCTGAACACTTCGCCTTGCCGAAGAACAGCTCCTCGCCGCGAACCTCCGCCTCGGTCGCCCTGCGCCGGTCGAGGCGGCCGAAGACGTTCAGCTTCGGCGCGGGCGGGAAGTCCAGAAGCTCCTGGAACTCGGCCATGTTGTGGACCTGGTGGCCGCGCTCAAGGATGTTGAGACCCTTCTTGGCCGCCAGCACGGGGTCGCCGTCGAAGTACGCGGCGCGCTGCTCGAACTCCGTGAAGTCTTCGACGGTGCGCAGCGCACGCTGCGAGCCGAAGAGGCGCTGGATGTTGACGCCGCGCAGGGAGGGCGTCTCGATGCGGCGGCGGTTCTCCTGCGGCCGTATGTCGCCGACGAGGTGCGCGGCGCCGAGCGTGTGGCCGTTGACGTGACAGTCGAAGCAGGTCACGCCCTGCATCCCGTCGGCGCGCTCGGTCTTGCGGTCGGCCGTGGCGTTGAACTGCTGCTGCGGGAACTGCGTGACGAGCAGACGCAGGCCGTCGAGTTGCTTCGGGTTGAGGATGCCGTTGAAGAGGTCGTAGAAGTTGTTGATGGTGACGATCTGCCCCTTCGACACGTCGCCGAGGTCGGGGCGCGTCGTCAGGAAGATGGCGGGCGGGAACTCCGGCCGGAAGTGCTCGGGGATGTCGAACTCCATGTCGAAGCGTTCGAGGCGCGGCTGCGCCTTGACGTGCTCCTGCGGGAAGAGCATCCCGCCCACCGCGTGGACGACGTGCGGCAGCGGCAGGTAAGGGAAGAGCTCTTTCTCCCTGATCTCCTCCGGCGACATGTTGCCCAACTGCTCCCACGTCACCCCGCGCTTGAGCCGCGCCGTCGGCCCGACGGGGACGGGTTTGCCGCGCGTCATCTTCACGTTGGGGTCCACGCGGCGCGCGAGGTCGTAGCGATCTTCGAGCAGTTTGCGCGCGGCGGCCATCACGCGCGCGCGGTTGGCCTTGTCGCGCCGCAGGACGACCTCGAAGGGCTCCTCGACGACCGGCGAGAAGGACGAATCCTTCTGCTCGGCCGCCGGCCTCGGCGCGCGGTCCTGCGCCCCCGCCCTCGCCTGGAACAAAATCGGAACGGTCAGCCCGCAAACTAACGCGAGCACGATGAAAAGCTTGATGCGCGTCTGGGTGCTCATAGTGCTCCTCTCCGTTCTGTGTGAAAGAACCTTGGAAAACTGCGTCGGGTGACGGTCGTCTGTGTGGGGTTGGCGCCATCATACTCCTTTCCCCGGAAATTTCCAGAAGAATAATTATTCGCGTTTATTTTCACGCGGCGCGCGGCGAGCAGGTCGATTGCCAACGGCGGGGGGCTCGGGCTAAGCTACGCGGGATGAGCAAGACGAAGGCGAAAGAGGCACGGGAGGTGCTCCGCCAGAAACTGGACGAGCGCGGCCTGAGCATGACGAGCCAGCGCGCGGCCGTCTACGACTACCTGGGCCGGGTCAGCCACCACCCAACCGCCGAAGAGATATTCCTCCAGATCAAGGGCGAGCTGCCGAAGATAAGCCTGGCGACCGTCTACAAGAACCTTGAGGCGCTGGCCGCGTGCGGGGCCATCACGAAACTCGGTTACGGCGACGCCTCGGCCCGCTACGACGTGCGCACCGACAGGCACTACCACGCGCGCTGCACGGGCTGCGGCCGCATCTGGGACGTGGAGGCCGGCGCCGACGCCGCCGCGTTCGAGCGGCTCAAGCCGCCCGCTGGCTTCCGCGTCGAGGAGGCGCGGCTTGAGGTCGTCGGCCGCTGCCGCGACTGCGCGCGCTGAAGGTCCGTAAACGGTAAACCGTGAACCGTGACAAGAAGGGCTTGCGTCCCTCTTGTCACGGTTCACGGTTTATCGTTTACGGACTTTTACTTCCTGAACCAGCCGAAGAGGCCGTGAATGATGGTCTCGCGGTTCTCCTCGTAGATGGCCTTGGTGAGCGGGAGCGACATCGGGCAGGCGCGGACGCAGTTCTGCGCGTTGCCGCAGTTGGTGATGCCGTCGTCGCCGGTGATGGCCGAGAGGCGGTCGTCGCGCGTCATCTTGCCCGACGGGTGCATGTTCATCAAACGCACCTGCGCGATGGCCTGCGGGCCGATGTAGTTGCCGTCGCCGTACTGCGGGCAGGCTTCGAGGCAGCAGCCGCACGTCATGCAGCGCGAGTAGGCGTAGCGCTCGTCCACGTCTTCCTGCGACATGCGCGGGCCGGGGCCGAGGTCGTAGGAGCCGTCGATCTCGATCCACGCCTTGACGCGCTTGAGGTGGTCGAACATCTCCGAGCGGTCAACGACGAGGTCGCGCACGTTGGGAAACTTCGACATCGGCTCAAGCGTGATGGGCTTGTGCGGCTCAAGGTGGTCGATGAGCGCCGAGCAGGACTGGCGCGCGCGCCCGTTGATAACCATCGTGCAGATGCCGCAGACCTGTTCGAGACAGTTCATCTCCCAGACGGGCGGCGTCGTCTGCTTCCCGTCGCGCGTGACCGGGTTCTTCCTGATCTCCATCAGGCAGGAGATGATGTTGAGGTTCGGCCGGTAGGGGAGCGCGAACTCCTCCCAACGCGCCGGCGCGTCCTGTCGGTCGCGGCGGCGGATGCGAAGCACCACCTCCCGCGGCGGGTTCCCGAGACCCTGCACGTGCTGCTCCGTTTTTGCTTCTGCGCTCATGAGTTGAAATCCACCTTGTCGTAGGCTGCGCCCAGATTCAAAGTACATTCGATTGACGGCAGCGTCAGCGAACTTTCGAGCCCCTCGGCCGCCCTGTACCGCCACTCCCCGTCATCGTTCCTGATGTACTGCTCGATTAGCGGCTTACCCTGCGAGACGAGCAAATACTCCTTTAGTGATTCAATCGTCTGGTACGCCCTGAACTTTGCCCCGCGGTCGAAAGCCTCGGTGCTCGGCGACAAAACCTCGACAACAAGGTCAGGGTTGAGGATTACGTCTTTCCGTTCGTCATGGAATTGCGGCTCGGCGCAAACAACTACCACGTCCGGGTAGAAGAACTTTCGCGAGTCCGGCATGCGAACTTTCAAGTCGCTCATAAGGACGCGGCACGGGCCCGTGCGGAGTTGTAAGCCTAGCTCAAAGGCTACGTTGCTTACGAGTTGGACGTGATTGATGGTAGCGCCGGGCATCGGGAACACACCTCCGTCGAGATACTCGCTCCTGGTTTCCGATAACCTCTCGGCGGCGAGGTACTCTTCGGGTGTCACGTGTGTGACCGTCGGCGTTGACATGGCTTTCACCTGAACGGGGCGTCGGCTCCCCTCGTCTTGAGTCTTACTGTTTCTCGGTCTTGCCCCCTGCTTCGTCAATCGTGTCGCCGCGCTCGGGGCGCGGGGTGGTCTCACCGGCGACGGCGTTGTCCACGGCCTCCTTCTTCTGGCCCCACGTGGCCGGCCCCGAGGTGTTGGGCGGGCGCTGCTCCCAGCCGGAGGCGGGCACCTGCGCGGCGCCGTCCCTGGTGGGCGACTGCTCGGCTTGCCCGCCAGTGGTCCCGGCGGCCTTCTGCTTGCCTTTCGTGTAATCGCGCTTGCGCGGCTCGATGAGCCCCACGTCCACGGCCTCCCAGGAGAAGACGGGGCCTTCGCCGGAGAACTCGGCGATGGTCGTCTTGAGGAAGTTCTCGTCGTCGCGGTTGGGGAAGTCGGGCTTGTAGTGCGCGCCGCGCGACTCGTCGCGGTTCAGCGCGCCGAGCGTGATGACGCGCGCCAGTTGCAGCATGTTGTAGAGCTGGCGCGCGTGCGGCAGCGCGTGCGTCGCCCACATGTTCGAGTCGTTGAGCGAGATGTGTTGATAACGGTCGATGAGTTCGAGGAGCTTCTCGTCCGTCGCCTTCAGCTTGTCGTTGTAGCGGACGACCGTCACGTTGTCCGTCATCCACTTGCCCATCTCGTCGTGGATGACGTACTGGTTCTCGCTGCCCGACTGCTTCAGGAGCCCCGCGTTGATCTCCTGCTGGCGCTTCAACTCGTCGTCGTAGACGTTCGAGCCGTCAACGCCGTTGCGCTCGACGTTCCTGGCGAACTCGATGGCGGCGGGCGCCGCGACGAAGCCGCCGTAGACGCAACTGACGAGCGAGTTCGCGCCCAGACGGTTCGCGCCGTGGATGGAGTAGTCGCACTCGCCCGCGGCCAGCAGGCCGGGGATGTTCGTGAACTGGTTGAAGTCAACCCACAGGCCGCCCATCGAATAGTGGACGCCGGGGAAGATGCGCATCGGCACGTGACGCGGGTCGTCGCCGACGAACATCTCGTAGATTTCCAGGATGGCCCCGAGCTTCTTGTCGAGAGTCTCGGCCGGGATGTGCGTCAGGTCGAGGTAGACCTGGTTCTCGCCGTAGACGCCGTAGCCGTCCAGACAGACCTGGAAAATCTCGCGCGTCGCGATGTCGCGCGGGACGAGGTTGCGATAGGCGGGGTACTTCTCTTCGAGGAAGTACCAGCGTTCGCTCTCCGGGATGGAAGAGGGTTGCCGCTTGTCGCCCTGCGTCTTCGGCACCCAGACGCGGCCGCCCTCGCCGCGCGCGGACTCGGACATCAGGCGCAGCTTGTCCTCGCCGGGGATGGAGGTCGGGTGGACCTGTATGAACTCGCCGTTGGCGTACTTCGCGCCCTGCTGGTAGCAGGCGGAGACGGCCGAGCCCGTGCAGACCATCGAGTTCGTTGACTTGCCGAAGATGAGACCGGGGCCGCCCGTCGCGATGATGACGGCGTCGGCGGGGAACGCCTTCAGCTCAAGCGTCGCGCGCTCCATCGCGACCAGTCCGCGACAGACGCCGTGGTCGTCCTGTATCAGCGAGAGCATCTCCCAGTGCTCGTACTTCTTCACCTTGCCGGTGGCCTCGTGCCGGCGCACCTGCTCGTCGAGCGCATACAGCAGTTGTTGCCCCGTCGAGGCGCCCGCGTAGGCCGTGCGGTGGTAGAGCGTGCCGCCGAAGCGGCGGAAGTCGAGCAGCCCCTCGGGCGTGCGCGTGAAGGGGACGCCCATGCGGTCGAAGAGGTAGATGATGGACGGCGCCATCTCGCACATCGCCTTGACGGGCGACTGGTTGGCGAGGAAGTCGCCGCCGTAGACCGTGTCGTCGAAGTGCTTCCACGTCGAGTCGCCTTCGCCCTTCGTGTTGACGGCGCCGTTGATGCCGCCCTGCGCGCAGACCGAGTGCGAACGCTTGACGGGCACGACCGAGAAGAGGTCAACCGAGTGCCCGTCTTCGGCGATCTTCATCGCGGCCGCGAGGCCGGCGAGCCCGCCGCCGACGATGGCTATCCTGATGCCGTTGTTTGCCATGTTATGCGAGTCCTATGAGCCCGAGCAGTCCGCCGTGGCGGACGAAGGCCACCTGCGCGTTGATGCCGACGAGGAGCAGCAGCAGTCCGAAGGCGATGCAGGCGTAGCCCGCGTAACGCTGCGCGCGCTCGCCGATGACGATGCCCCAGTCCACCGCGAAGAGCCACAGCCCGTTGGCGAGGTGCCACACGGTCGCCGTGATGCCGATCAGGTAGACGATGAAGACCCACGTGATGCCGAACTCGCCGCTGACGATGTCGAAAGCCTTGTGGGGCTCGTCGGCGACGGAGATGTTGTTCAGCCAGGGGATGGCCCCGAAGCGGAAGTTCAGCACGTGGAACGTGATGAAGAAGAAGAGGATGAGCCCCGTCACGCGCTGGACGGTGTAGAACCAGTTACGCGGGTACGGGTACGAGAGGTTGTTCGGCCGCATCTCCCACGTGATGAAGAGCCCGTAGACGGCGTGGTAGATGAGCGGGACGAAGATGCCGCCGATCTCGATGAAGATGATGTAGGGAATCGACTGGAGGTCTTTGACCGCGTTGTTGAAGTCGGCCGCCCCGGTCATCGCCTTCGAGTTGGTGTAGAAGTGCTCCAGCAGGAAGACGCCGAGCGGGAGGATGCCCGTCAACTGGTGAAGCTTCCTGAAAACGAACGTACTGCTCAGACGGACGGCCATGTCAGAGTGCCTCTCCTTCGCAGCTTGCGCGCCGCAACGTTGTTTCGTTGATGTCTGGTAGGTCGGCCATGATTATAACGACGCGTCGCGGAAAAGCAATCGCGCGCGCCCAACGTCTCCCGTGCGGCACGCCCCGCGCTCGCTAACGCGCGAAATAGACCCACACGACGGCTGCCAGCGCGAACGCGGGCGCCAGCAGAACCGCGCCCGTCGCGACGTACGCGGCCGCGCTCGCCGTGGCCCAGAGTGCGAAAGAGACCTTGTCGTCGCGCGTTGCCTTCGTCGCTTCTCTGTCCAATCCCAGTCTTCGTCTCAGCTCGCCGACCCTTCGGCCGAGTATCGACTCGTCCCACACGTCCCCGTAGAGGTTCGTACTGTGGCGGCCGCGCACGAAGGCGCGGTACGTGGCGCGCGGGAAGACGACGAGGCCGCAGGCGAAGCCGAGCAGGTCGAGCAGCCACCCGGCCCAGTAACGCCTGACGCCGCCCGCCACCTCCCACGCCGCGATCTCGAACTCGCCGCGCCAAGTCGTCGGGTACTCGGTCAGGACGTGGTGCAGGTCGTGGAACCTGACGGCCCGCCTCCGCCCCTCCGTGTTCGGAAAGGCGAAGGGGATGCGCCAGAGCTTCAGCCACACCCACGCGTCGTTGTAACCGCCGTCGTCCCCGAGCCCGCCCAACGCGAACATGCGCGCCCGCGCCTCGCCGAGCGTGAGCCCCGCCGCGAATGTCAGTTGTCCGACCATACAGCCTGCTCCGATAAGGTAAATTTTAGTTCAGCGCGGTTATAAGATAAAATGAAAAATATAGGGCAAACATCTGAGAGGTTCTTATAAAGGCTGTGCAGATTGAAACGCTGAAAATCTTCTGCGACCTCGTCGAAACAAAAAGCTTCTCGCAGGCCGCCGAGCGCAACTTCGTCACGCAGTCGGCCGTGAGCCAGCAGGTGCGCGGGCTCGAAGGCAAGTTCAAGCGGCGTCTCTTGGAGCGCGTGCGCGGGCGACGCGAGCTGCACCTGACGCAGGAGGGCGAGGCATTTTACGAGGCCAGCCGCGAAGTCTTGCAGGCGTACGGACGGCTTGAAGAGAGCATGCGGCAGTTGTCGGGGACGGTCGGCGGGACGGTGCGCGTCGCCACCGTCTACAGCGTCGGCCTGCACGAGTTGCCGCCGGTCGTGCGCGAGTTCATGGGGCTCTACCCGCGCGCCAAGATCGACCTCGAATACAGCCGCACGACGCGCGTCGTGCGCGACGTGCTGAGCGGGGCCGTGGAACTCGGCGTCGTCGCCTACCCGGAGAAGCGGCGCGGGCTTGAGGTCGTGCCGCTCGGCGGCGACCGTCTGGTCTTCATCTGCCGCCCCGAGCATCCGCTCGCCAAGCGCAAGAAGCTGCGCGCGTCGGACCTTCAGGGGCAGAGCTTTGTACACTTCGAGCGCGACATCCCGACGCGACGCGCCACAGACCGCATCCTCCGCGCGCACGGCGTCACCGTCCAGCGCGCCGCCGAGTTCGACAACATCGAGACGATCAAGCGTGCCGTCGAGGTCGGGCTCGGCGTGGCGGTCGTCCCGCGTCCGTCCGTGTTAGACGAAAGACGCTCGGGCCAACTCGCCGTCGTCCCGCTCGACGAGCCGGAGTGGGCGCGCTCCGTCGGCGTGGTCTACCGCAGCGACCGCGCGCTCTCGACCGCCGCGCGGAAGTTCGTCGAGTTATTGCAGCGCCACGGCGCGAAGGCATGAAGCGCGTCCTGGTGATAGGCTCGGGCGGCGCGGGCAAGTCCACGTTCGCGCGGAGGCTGGGCGAGCGGCTCGGGCTGCCCGTCATACACCTCGATGTCTGCTTCTGGCGGCCCGGTTGGGTCGAGACGCCGAAGGAGGAGTGGCGGCAAACGGTCGAGGGGCTGTGCGCGCGCGAGTCGTGGGTGATGGACGGCAACTTCTCGGGCACGCTCGAACTGAGACTCGCGGCCTGCGACACGGTCATCTTCCTCGACCTGCCACGCGCCGTCTGCGTGTGGCGCGCGTTGAAGCGCTGGCTCATGTACAGGGACGCGCGGCGGCCGGACATGGCCGAGGGCTGCGGCGAGAAGTTCGACCTGAAGTTCCTGGACTGGATTTGGAATTACCCTTCGAGGAGCCGGCCGAAGGTGCTCGCGCGGATTGAGGAGCACGCGCGCGATAAGCAGGTCATCACGTTACGTTCGAGCGACGAAGTCGAAAAATTTCTCACAGAGGTCGGATGAGTAATTCAGAAGGACAAGAGTTGACGAGCATGTCGGCGGTCGAACTCGCCCGCCAGATACGCGCGCGCGCGGTCTCGCCGGTCGAGGTGGTCGGGGCATACCTGCGTCGCGTCGAGGAGTTGAACCCGACGCTCAACGCGGTCGTGACGCTCGCGCCCGACGCGCTCGAACGTGCGCGGGAGGCGGAGGCATCTTTGTTGAATGGTGAGGCCGTGGGCGCGCTGCACGGCGTGCCCGTGACGGTGAAGGACACGGTTGACGTGCGGGCCTTGCGCGCCGTCGGCGGGTCGCGCGTGCGCGCGGAGTACGTGGCGGAAGAGGACGCGCCTTCGGTCGCGCGGCTGCGCGCGGCGGGGGCGATTGTGTTGGGTAAGACGAACTGCCCGGAGTTGGCGCTCGACTACACGTCCGAGAATCCGGTCTTCGGGCGGACGAACAACCCGCACGACCTCGAACGCACGCCGGGCGGTTCGAGCGGCGGGTGCGCGGCGGCGGTCGCGGCGTGCATGACGGCGGGGAGTTTGGGGAGCGACCTCGCCGGCTCGATACGCATCCCCGCGCACTTCTGCGGCGTCGCGGGGTTGAAGCCGACCTCGGGCCGCATCCCGCGCGGCGGCCACGTGCCGCCGATGTCGGGCCTGCACTCGCTCGGCGCGACGCTCGGCCCGCTCGCGCGCAGAGTCGAAGACCTGCGGCTCTTCTACGGCGTGCTCGCCGGAGAGGCCGCGACCGTGGATGATGAAGTTACCGGGGTCGGGACGTTAAAAGGGATGCGGTTCGCATTCTACGCGGACGACGGCGCGATGCCCGTGTCGGCGGAGACGCGGACGGCCGTCGAAGACGCGGCGCGTGCTCTGACTGGCGCGGGGCTGGACGTTGTGGAGGAGTTGCCTCCCTTTGTCGCGGAGGCGACGGGGCTCTGGCTCTCGCTCTTCGAGTACGCGACGCAGCGGTTCGTGCGCGCGACATACGCGGGCAGGGAAGACGAAGCGGGCCGCGCCGCGCGCGTCATCCTTGAACGAGCGGAACGTTGGGGCGAGCCTTCATTAGAGAAAGTGCTCGCGGCGTGGGACGAGCGCGACCGCGCGCGCGAGACGTTGTTGAAGTGGATGGAGCGCACGCCGCTCTTCGTCGCGCCGGTCGGCGCGGTGCCCGCGTTCCGGCACGAGGAGTTCGGACGCGTCGAGGTGTTGGGGCGCGGCGTTCCTACGTTCCGCGCCTTCGCGTACGCGCACGCGGCAAACGTCTTCGACCTGCCGGCCGCGTGCGTGCCCGCTGGGCGGACGGCCACGGGGTTGCCCGTCGGCGTGCAGGTCGTTGGCCGCCCGCACGAGGAGCGGCGGGTGCTCGCCGCCGCGCGAGTTATCGAAGCGGCGCTCGGCGGATGGCGGCCCCCGAGCGAGACTCTTTCAAAAGCCTGAGCCAATCCGTTATAGTCTCGCCCGTACTAACGAACCGATTTCAAATTTGAGATTTGAGATTTCAAATCGATGTCCCCCGGAGGTCTTATGGCTGAACTCGGTATTCTCTTCTTCTTCCTCTTCATCGCCATCGCCGCGCTCGTCATCGCGGCCAAGACGATCAAGATCGTGCCGCAGGCGACCGTCATGCTCATCGAGCGGTTGGGTCGCTTTAGCCGCATCGCCGACAGCGGCCTCAACGTCATCGTGCCGTTCCTCGACAAGCCGCGCGGCGTCTACTGGACGAACGTGCGGCCGGGGCTCACCTCCATCGACCTGCGCGAGCAGTACATCGACCTCCCGCCGCAGCCCGTGATTACGCGCGACAACGTGACCATCCACGTCGATTCGGTCGTCTACTGGCAGATCACCGACCCGAAAAGGGCCGTGTATGAAGTCGCGGATTTAATCGGCGCCATCGTGCAGTTGACCATCACGGGCATGCGCGCCGTCATCGGCGACATGGACTTGGACCACACGCTGTCGCAGCGCGACCAGATCAACGCGAAGCTCCGCATCGGGTTGGACGAGGCGACGGACAAGTGGGGCGTGAAGGTCACGCGCGTGGACGTGAAGAACATCAACCCGCCCGAGGACGTGCGCGTCACGATGGAGAAGCAGATGACCGCCGAGCGGACGCGCCGCGCGCTCGTTCTACAGGCCGAGGGCGACAAGCAGGCCGCCATCACGCGCGCCGAGGGCGAGAAGCAGGCTGCGGTGACGCGCGCCGAGGGCGAGAAGCAGTCGTCCATCCTCGCGGCGGAGGGCGCGGCGCAGGCGCGGCTCCGCAACGCCGAGGCCGAGGCCGAGGCCATCGCGCAGGTCGCGCGCGTCATGCTCGACCACGGCAACCCCGCGCAGTACCTCATCACGCAACGCTACATTGAGAGCCTCAAGGAGATGTCGCGCGGCCAGAACGCGAAGGTCATCTTCATGCCCGTCGAGACCACGGCCATGCTCTCCAGCATCGGCGCCCTCAAGGAGATGTTCTCCGAGACCGGCGAAAAGAGGAAGGAAGACGGCGGCGCACAGCAGTTGCCGCCCGGCCGCCAGCGACAACTGCCGACCGGCTAACCCTTAACCCCGGGAGCGCGGGCATCCCTGCCCGCCAAAGCGTGCGAGAGCACGCTTAACAGCGAAACGCCACACCTCAACGTTGAGGTGTGGCGTTTCTTCGTATTCGCGCTTTGCGCTCATGGCGGGCAGGGATGCCCGCGCTCCCGGGGCAGGGGCGTCTTAGAAGGCGTGGCGAGATAAAGGTGTATAGCGCGAGCCGCCGGGGCCGAGTTCGCTGCGCATGAGGACGAAGTCCGAGACCTCAAAGGTGAGCGGGCCGAAGGGCGCGCGGCGGTGCGCTTCGCAGAGCCCGTGGGCGGCCTCGGAGCGTTGGTAGTCACGCAGGCGCGCGAGCGTGAGGTGCGGCCTGAAGGACTTGGACTCGCGCGGGAAGCCCACGTAGACGCCCTCTTTATCGAGACGAAATTGGAGGCGTGAGAGTTGGCCGTCGTCGTCGCGCACGCCCAGCCAGAGCACGCGCGCCGCGCCGCGCGGGGGGAACGTCCCCGTGCCCTCGATGGTCAACGCAAACGGGGTGAGCGCGGCCGCCGCGACCTCCGCCACGTGATGGAGAGCGTCGAGACGGATGGCTTCGACCTCGCCGAGGAACTTCAACGTCAGATGAAGACTCTCGGCGCGCGGCCAACTCGCGCGCGCGTCGGGGAACTCGCGGCGCAGGCGCGCGGCATGTTCGGCCGCGGCCGCGCGAATCTCAAGGGGCAGCTCTACCGCGAAGAAGAGTCGAAGACACAATACGCTTTCGCCGCCCGCCTTGCCGCGCCGATTCGTTGCGTCTTCCGCCATCTGCACGCCTGCCTTGATACCTGTTCGATTCTACTTCGGCACGAGCGTCAGCGTCGGTCGCGCGGAGCGCGCGACGGCCGAGGCGGTGAAGGGGAAGACGCGCGGGTTGGCCGCGCGCCAGTCTTCGAACTGGTCCTGCCAGTGCGGGCTGCGCGGGTCGCCCGAGACGCCGAGCGCGATGCCGTGCCGCGTCTTGTCCCAGTCGGAGGCGTCGGCGATGAGGCGCATCGAGACCGCCGAGCCCACGTTCGGCGCGGCGAAGAGACCGCCGCCGCCCCTCTGCGGGAAGGGCGCGATCTGGTACGTCTTCCCAATCAAAGGCACGCCCGCGAGCGGGTGCGGGAAGTTGACGGGCAGCCGCGCGCCCCACGTCCACTTCGTCTCGTCGGCGCCGAGCGTCTTCGTCAGAGACTCGCGCGTCTCGCGGTGCGCGGCGTCGAGCAGTTCGGCGTACGAGTTGAACTCTTTCGGCAACCACTCCTTCGGCCGCTCCTGTATGAGGCGGTCGAAGAGGATGGCGCTGGCGGGCCAGCGGTACTCCTTCGCGAGGTCCGCGCCGAGCGCCCCGACGAGTATCTTCGTGCGGAAGGCGCCGGCCATCTCGACGGCGAGCCGAGGCGCGCGCGCGTCCGCGTCTAACTGTCCGTCCCACGTCTCGAAGAGCTTCACGGTCTCGCGCCACTTCTCGTCTTTAGTGTCTAAGCCGGCCTCGCGCGCGACCTTCGCCGCCTCGCGCGCGAAGGTCGCGCCGGAGATGGTGTAGGCGTCGCCCTGCACGGCGCGGAAGTCTTCCACGGTCAACTTCTGCTTGGCCGCGAGCAGGTCGTAGATGCGGCGCGAGCGCGTGGGCGGCGCCCAGACGTGCGTGAGGAAGTGCGGGTAGTCGCGTCCCACCACGCGGCTGTTCGCCGTGACGATGATGCCGGACGGCGGGTCGTAGACGTGCGGCAACTCCGCGTGCGGGATGAAGCCCTTCCACTCGCCCTCGTCCTTCGCGCCGTCGTAGGGGATGCTGCCGTCGCCGCTCGAACGGACGGGGATGAGCCCCGCGCCGTAGTAGCCGATGTGGCCTTCAACGTCCGCGTAGACGAAATTCTGCGTGGGGCCGCCGTAGTCCTTGAGCGCCTCCGCGAACTCCTTCCAGTTGCGCGCGCGGTTCAACTTGTAGAAGGCCGTGAACTCCGTCGCCGTGGGCGAGAGCGCCGTCCAGCGCAGCGCGAAAGAGTCCGTGCCCTTCTTGAAAATGATAGGGCCGTGACGTGTGACGATGACTTCGTGCGCGAAGGGCTCGGTCTCGGTCCCTAAAGCGGACTTGCGGACCTTGATCTCTTCGCGGCGCACCTCCGCGTCGCGCCAGCCCGTGGGCGTCTGGTATTTGCGCGGGTTCTGCGAATCGAACGTCTCGCGGTACACGTCCTGCACGTCCGGCCCGAGGTTCGTCATGCCCCACGCGACGCGCTCGTTGTGGCCGATGATGACGCCGGGCGCGCCCGCCGCCGTCACGCCCGCGACGCGCAGCCCCGGCGCGCTCAGGTGAATCATGTACCAGATCGAGGGCGCCGACGGCGGCAGGTGCGGGTCGTTGGCGAGCAGCGGTTTCCCGCTCGCCGTGCGCTTGCCACTGACGACCCAGTTGTTGCTCGCCGCGCGCTCTTCGGCGTCGAGGCCGATGCGCGCGCGCGTGCGCTCCTCCGTCTGTCGGACGGAGGAGAGTTCGGACAGCATCTCCTTCATGTTCGACTGACGCGGGAGGGCGGAGGTGCGTTTCGGCGTTGGTGTGTTCTGTTTGTCGGTCTTGTCCGTGCCGACGACGAGCACGTCGATGGGCGAGACTTCGGGGAAGAGCGCGGCGGCCTTGTCGGCGGGAAGGCTCGTGAAGACCGCGCGCGCGATGTCGAGCGTCCACGTTGAAGAGAGCGCCTCGGCGAAGTTCTTGCCGACGGCCGCCGAGTCTGCGGGCGTCCAGTGGCGCGGGCGGTAGCCGAGGATTTGGAACTCAGGGGGCAGGCTCTTGTCGTCGAGCGAGTCGATGTAAGCGTTGACGCCGGCCGCGTAAGCCTCCATCACCGCGCGCGAACCGGGGTCGGCCCGCGCGGCGCTCGCCTCCGCCACCTGCGCGAAGCCGTAGGTGCGCCGCCGCTTGTCCTCTTCGAGCGCCGCCTTACCGAAAATCTCGGACAACTCGCCGCGCGCCGTGCGGCGGAACAGGTCCATCTGCCACAGGCGGTCGCTCGCCGTCACGTACCCCTGCGCGAAGTAGAGGTCCAACTCGTCCTCTGCCTCGACGTAAGGGATGCCGCGCTCGTCGCGCCGCACCTTCACAGCCTTCTTCAGACCCGGCAGACGTACGGCCCCGGCCTCTGCCTGCGGCGCCGCCGTCTGCGCGGCGACGGGGAGGGCGAACGACGTTAAGAGAAATGAGAGGGAGAGGGCGAGACGCGCGACAAGACCGACTGCTTTCATCGGGTGAAACCTCAAGGCGGAAGGTGTCAAAGGCGTAGGCATCTTACCAGATAACGATGAACTAGGAAGGATGAACGATGAACTGAAGGCGTCTTGTACTCAGTTCATCGTTCATCGTTCATCCTTCATCGTTCAGCACGATGAGGCGTTGCTCGGTCATCTCCTCCATCGCGTGGCGGATGCCTTCGCGGCCGGCGCCGGAGAGTTTGACGCCGCCGTAGGGCATGTTATCGACGCGGAAGGCGGGCGAGTCGTTGACGATGACGCCGCCGAAGTCGAGCGCGCGGAAAGCACGCAACGCGCGCGCGGTCTCGCGTGTGAAGACGCCCGCCTGAAGACCATAGCGCGTGTTGTTCGCCTCGCTCAACGCCTCTTCAAAATCTCCGAAGCTCTGAAGCGTGGCGACGGGCGCGAAGACCTCTTCGGAGCAGACGCGCATCTCCGCGTGCACGTCTGTTAAGACGGTCGCCTCAAGCAGAGAGCCCTCGCGCCGGCCGCCGCACAGGCGCCGCGCGCCCGCGCCGACGGCCTCGTTAACCCAACTCTCGGCGCGGCGCGCGGCTGCTTCGTCGATCATGTTGGAGAGCACGGTTGACTCGTCGAGCGGGTCGCCTGCTTTGAGCGACTTGGCGATGTCAACGAAGCGACGGGTGAACTCTTCCGCGATGTGTTCGTGCATGATGACGCGTTGCGCGGAGATGCAGACCTGCCCGGCGTATGCGAAGGCGGAGGCGGCCGTGCGCTCGGCGGCGAAGGCAACGTCGGCCGTCTCGTCAACGATGACGGGGGCGTTGCCGCCGAGTTCGAGCGCGACGGGTTTGCGCGCGGCGCGGCGGCGCAGGAGCCAGCCGACCTCCGCGCTCCCCGTGAACGAGATCATCCCGACGCGCTCGTCTTCGAGCACGGCGTCGATGGTCTCGACCTCCATCGGCACGACCTGCAAGGCCGCGCGCGGCAGCCCCGATTCGAGGAAGACTTCGCCGAGCAGCAAAGAGGTGAGCGGCGTGCGCGGGCTCGGCTTGACGACGATGGCGTTGCGCGAGGCGAGCGCGGGCGCGACCTTGTGCGCGACGAGGTTGAGCGGGAAGTTGAAGGGCGTGATGCCGAAGACGACGCCGCGCGGAAAGCGTTCGGTCCATCCCGTGCGGCCGGCGCCGGTGGACTGGCCGTCGAGCGGGATGACCTCGCCCGCGAACCTGCGCGCCTCCTCGGACGCGTAGGTGAAGGTCATCACGCCGCGCTCGACCTCCGCGCGCGCGGTCTTGATGGGCTTGCCCGCTTCGAGCGCGATGGTGCGCGCGAACTCTTCGGCGCGCGCGCGGATGCCGTCCGCGATTGAGCGCAGAGACTCCGCGACGCGGTGGCGCGGCAACTCGCGCATCTCCGCCGCCGCGCGCGAGGCCGCCGCCAGAGCCTCTTCGACTTCCGATTCCGACGCGACGCTGAAGTTAGCGACAAGCTCCGAGTTATAAGGCGAGCGCACCTCGCGCGTCCGCGCCGTCGTGCGCCACTCGCCGCCGAGAAGTAAAGGTTTATCTGTCATCGCTCGATGACAGATGTTAGCACACGCGCGCCGCTCCCTCAGTCGGCGGTAGCGAGCCGCCGGCTCTCTTCGCCGGCCCAGTCGCAGAGCGTCTTCACGTCGGCGGGCGTGAGTTGCGCGCCGCGATGGACGAGCGTGTAGGAGTCGAGCGGCATCACGCCCGACTTCGTCGTGGAGCAGATTCCGTTCAGATGTTCCATCGCGTCGCGACGGCTGTACTCACCCCAACGCGAGAAGTTGAGGTGGCGGCGGCCGTGATTCACGTGGTCTACGACGAACCAGGAGACCGGCGCGACGTTCGAGTACCACGGCCAGTCCGTGCGGTTCGAGTGACAGTCCATGCACGAGCGATTGAGCACGCCCGCGACCTCCGGCGGCACGCGCGCGTGCTCTTCGAGCGACTTGTCGATGACAATCGTCGGGTTGACGCGCTCGGGCCTGACGAACTGCACGCCGACCATCAGCAGAAGAAGAAACACCGCAACGACCTTCAAGACTTTACGCATGGCCCGACCTCCGCGCGAATCCTTTGAGCCCGGCGACCGCGCAGATGGCGACGACACCGAGACCGAAGTAGAGACTAAGCGCGCGCTCCAAAAGTCCGTCTTTGCTTTCGTACTTTTCGGTCGGCGCATTAACGTCGGCGGCGCGCGATGAAGTCAGTCGGGCCGCGACGTTCTGCTTGAGCCCGACGGTCGCGAGGACTTTCAGAGTCCCGTCCCGAGCGAGTTCGCGGACGCGCGGGCCGTTGTAAATGTTCGGCGGCGTGAAGCCGGTTTCGAGGACAAGGACTCTGCCGTCGCGCGTCGTGGCGACACCCGTCGGAGACCACGGAGCGTCGCTACGGACTACACGCGAAACCTTTCCGTCAGCCGCGACCTTCCACACACGACGGCGGCCGTAGTCGGCGACGTACGCGTTGCCGCCGGCATCGACGGCGAGCCCCATTAGTCCACCGTATCCGGTGAGAGTGTCGTCGGGCATCGTTTCTTCAAGCCTCGTCGCCAACGTGCGCACCTCGCCGTCCGCATCAACGCGGCGCAGGTCTCCGGCGTCGGTCACGTAGAGCGAGCCGTCGGGGCCGAAGGCCATGCCGCCGATGCTCCGGAAACGCGCCCGCGCGCCGCGCCCGTCCGCGTGTCCGTAGGCGCCGCCCGCGAGCGTCAACACCTCGCCGCGTGGCGTGCGTTTCAGGATCAGCGTTTCGCGTTTGAGGTTGTTGTCCTGCTGGACGGAGTACGTGTTGCCCGCCGCGTCGCGCCAGACGGTGACGCCGCGCGGCGGGTCCGTGGTGGGGGCGACGAGGTACGTCTCCTCGCGACCGTCGGGCGCGCGACGCCAGACGGCCTCGACCCACCTGCCCGTCGCAGACTCGTACGTCACGTCGCCGCCGTAGAGGTTGTTGTCGTTGTCGATAGACAACTCGTGAACGTGACGGCCGCTGACGGCCGGGCGGAAGACCGTGAGCCGCCCCGATGGTTCGAGCCTCCAGACGGTTTCGAGGTCGCTGAAGTGGATGCGGCCCGACGCGTCAACGACGATGCCGGTCGCGGGGTGCGCCGGCGCCGCCGAGGACAGCAGCGCGAGGAGCGCGAAGGCCGCGGCGTAGAGTAAGAGTCTGATTCGTGACATGGTGCTCCTCTGCGTTAGACACACGCCCTCCCTGACGGTCGGGCTGCTATCGCGGCCGGGCCGTTGGTTTTTCAAGTTGTTGGTGGAGACCGGGTCGCTACGTCTGTTCCAGACGGATGTCGCGGACGAAGGCGAAGACGCCGTCGGCGCCGCGCTTCGCGTTGACGATGGGCGAGAAGGTGCCGAGACCGTTGTAGCGCGCGCGCATCTCGGCGGAGACGAGTTGGTCGTCGTCGAACCAGTATTCGAGAATCGGGCGCTCGGCGTAGCCCGCGCCGCCGACCTTTGCGTGGATGTGCTGCGGGTTGCGCGTGCCCGGGTAGGAGGCGGGGCGGATGGAGCGGAACTCGTAACGGCCTTCCGCGTCAGTCTTCATCCAGCCCTTGAGACGCGGGTCGGGCGGCCCGCCCTGACCATCCTTCTCTGAGTAAAGACCGCGCGCGTCCGTGTGGTAGACGTAGAGCGTTACGCCCACGGCGGGCGTCTTTCCATCAGCGGCGAAGATTCTTCCCGTTACGACCATCGGCGTCCCCGGCTCGCGCTCGGTCGTTATCAATGTCTTCCACGAAAGCCCCGCCGGCTCTTTCAAGGTAGAGTCCGAGCCCGCCAGAGCGCGCGGGCTCCGGCCGCAGCCGGCGGCGGTGAGACTCAACGCGGGGAGGCCGACGAGGGCCGCGCCCGCGCCGCGCAGGAACAGACGACGGTCGAAGAATCCGACTTCACCTTTCGACATAAACGCCTCCTTCATTTCAACGCCAGAGTTTCCGCCACACGCGGCGGACGGCGGGCGCACTCCCGCCAAGCCAGTTGCTTTCGAGGTTATCTTTCCACGCGTCGAGCATCGCGCGGTCGAGGTTGAGAACGCCTTCGCGCGTCACGCCCGCGGGCGGCGGCGCGAAGGCCGCGAGCCGTTCGTAGACGCGCGCGCGTTCATCCGCGCCGACGCGCGAGAGCAGGTGCCAGAGCGTCAACGTGTCCCTCTCCCTCGCACCTTCGAGCACGGCGTCGAGCGCGGCGCGGTCGTTCTCAAAGTCGAGCTTCGCCAGAGACTCGACGAACGCTTCGGGCGCGTCCTCGAAGAAGGGCGTGCCCGGCCCCGCGCCCGGTTGCGTCAGGCACGCGGCGCCCGCCGGGACAATCGACTCGCGCTCCTCCGTTTCGAGCGCGACGTAACCCGAGGTGACGTGCAGCAGCCCGCGCCCCGCGTCGTCCACTTCGAGCGTGTAGGCGCAGCCGAGGTCGGCGGCGACGGCCGAAGGCGTGTTGACGAAGAAGAGTCGCGGCGGCGCCCAGATGCGCGCGTGCAGCGTGCCGCGCTCAAGCTCAAGTCGGTGCTCGGTCAGCCGCGTCTCGACGAGGCGGACGCGCGTGTTCGGCTCGACTTCTACTTCGCCGATGTTCGCCACGGCGATCTCCGCGCGCGAGGCCGCGTCGGTCTCAAGCCACTCGCCGACGCGCAGCCGCCCGCGCTCGTCGATGCGATTCGAGGCGACGCGCGGCGTGCCCGCGACCCGCGCCACCTCCCATCCCGGACGCGTCGCGCGCACGTAGAGCCACGCGCCGCCCGCCGCGAGCGCAACGAGCAACGCGGCGAAGGCCGGGACAAAGATTCGTCGGCGGGAAGGGAAGCGTCGAGTTTGAGAGACGCGCTCGCGTTCTTTGTGTGTCTCTTTGACGAGCGCGGCCTCGATGCCGTCCCAGAGGCTCGCGGGCGCGGCGACCGACGGGAGCGATTCCGCGAGGCGGATGCCGAGTTTTATCTCTTCGAACTCCGCGCGGCACGCGTCGCAGTTTTGAAGGTGCCCGACGACGCGCGCGGCCTCTTCCGGCGCAAGCTCGCCGTGGGCGTAAGCCGAGAGATGTTTCCTGTAATGCCTTGCGAACATCATCCCTCACGCTCCTCACGCACCAGCACGCCGCGCAGGTGACCGAGCCTGCGCGCGAGCGCCTTGTGCCCGCGATTGAGCCTTGAGGCAACCGTCCCCTTCGACAGGCCGAGCACGTCGGCAATCTCCTCGTAGCTCATCTCCTCGAAATACTTCAACAACATCACGACCCTTAACTTCGGCTTCAGCGCGGCGACGGCCTGCTCGACCGAGCGTTTGACCTCGGCCCGCGCGACACTCTCTTCCTGCGTTCGTCTCTCGCGCGGCTCGCTCAGCTCGAAGCCTTCGCCGAACTGCTGCACGCGGCGGCGCTTGCGCTGCTCGTCCACGCACGCGTTCGTCGTCAGGCGGTAGAGCCAGGTGGTGAACTCGGCCTCGCCGTGGAACTGTGTGATGCGCGTGAAGAGCTTGAGAAAGACCTGCTGCGTCACGTCGGCGGCCGTCGCCTCGTCGCCGCCGAAGAAGTAGAGCGCGACGGAGTAGACGCGGTCCTTATGTCGCTCGAAGAGACGGCGAAAGGCGTCACGGTCGCCCTGCTTACAGGCTTCGATGACCGCCTCGCCCCGCGTTTCTTCGACCGTCAAGACGACGCTCTCCATTCTCTCCTCCGCTCGAACTCTCGGCACAATAGACGCGCGCCGCTCGCATCTTCTTCCAAATTTTTCCCGGCGGGAAGGGATTTGTGACAAACAGGCCGGGCGCCGTTATTAACGGGCACGGCGAGGGCCGATTGTTGACGCGCGGCCGGGCGGCCTTTACAATCCGGCCGTCGTCGCACGTTTCATTCAACAGACCGAGACACAGCAGACATGCCTTCTTACTTCTCGAAAGCCGTACGGTTCTTCAGCGCGCTCGCGTTCGCGCTCGTGCTCTTGACGACGGCGCGCGCGCAGCAGCGTCCGCTCATCACGGAGGACGTGGACGTTCTGGAGCCGGGCGCGCTGCGCGTGGAGGTCGGCATCGACTTCATGCAGGACGCGAAGTTTCCCGCGTCGGGGTTGACGGGCGACTTGACGCGCGTCGGCGTCATCGGCGTCCACGTCGGGCTCTCGCCCAACGTCGAGTTTTCGATTGAAGGCGTGGCGCAGAACTTCTTGAGCATCAACACGCGCGGCGCGTCCGCCATCCCGCTCGGCATCCCGGCGGGCGAGAACTCCACCAACGACACGGGCGACTTCCGACTCGCGACCAAGATCAAGCTGCGCAACGAGACGCGGCGCGGGCCGTCGTTAGGCTTCAAGTTCGGCGTGGAGTTGCCGAACTCAAACGAGTCGCGCGGCATCGGGCTCAACCAGACGAACGCGTTCGGCATCATTCTTATGGGTAAGAAGTTCGGGCGCGAGGGGCGCTTGAACACGTTCGGCAACCTCGGGCTCGGCATCTACACCGCGCCGACGCGGCTCTTCACGCAGAACGACATGCTGCTCTACGGCCTCGGCGGCATCTTCCGCGTCAACAAGACGGTCAACCTCGCGGCCGAAGTCAACGGCCGCGCCAACACGCGCGGCGGCGCGGCGCCGCTCGGCACCGAGTCGCTCGGCGAGTTCCGTTTGGGCCTTCAGGTCAAGGCCGCCGGCCTGCGCTTCGACGCCGCCGGCATCAAGGGCCTGACCGAGTTCAGCCCGCGCTCCGGCGTCACCTTCGGCGTCACCTACGACACGCCCTCCGTCTTCACGCCGGTCAAATAAAACAGTCGCGAGTGACAAGTGAAGGGTGACGGGTTAAATTGATTTAGCTCGTCACTTTTCATTTGTGCTTCGTCTACGCTTTTATGTTCGAGTGGTTGGCCGAACTCGTCACCTGGCTGCACGACTTCATCAAGGAGGTGCCGATCTACGTCGCCGCTCCGGCGATGGTTCTGATCGGTGCGCTCGACTCGTCGCTCCTGAGCCTGCCCGAGATTAACGACTACCTCGTCGTCGCGCGCTGCTACAGCGACCCGAAGTCCGTCTTCTACTTTCCGCTCTTCGCCGCCACGGGCTCGGTCATCGGCTGCACGGTGCTCTATACCATCATGCGGCGCGGCGGGCAGGCCGTGATGCGCCGCCGCTTCAGCGCCGAGAACATCGCGAAGGTCGAGCGCGCCTACGCGCGCTTCGGCTTCCTCGCGCTCGCGGTGCCGGCGCTGCTGCCGCCGCCGATGCCGTTCAAGATTTTCGTGGCGACGGCGGGCGCGCTCGAATACCCGCGCTGGCGGTTCATGGTGACCATCATGATCGCGCGCAGCCTCCGCTACATCGTCGAGGGGACGCTCGCGGTCTTCTACGGCGAGCAGGTCTTGGTCTTCATGCGCGAGAACGGCCTCTACATCCTGAGCGGCGTCGGCGCGCTGCTCGTTCTGGGCGTCGGCGGCTACGTGCTCTTCAAGCACATCCGCGCGCCGCGCCGGACGGCGGTCGAGATAGCGGAAGGAGAGAAGGTTGAAGCAGAGACGGACGGGAGGGCTGCGGACTAAATCGTGAAGTGGCTGCTGCGTAAGTTCACGAACGGGTTGACGGCGGTGAAGGACTTTCTCGTCCCGTTCGGCGTCTTCGGGCTGTTCGCCATCGCGCTGCTCGACTCGGCGCTCATCCCCCTGCCGGGCGGGCCGGACGCGGTGATGTTGCTGCTCTCGACGCAGAACCCGGCGCGGATGCCGCTCTACGCATTGGGCGCGACGGCCGGGTCGGTCGTCGGCTGCGTCATCCTCTACTACATCTCGAAGCGCGCGGGCCGGCGCGCGCTCGACAAGTTCCCGCCGCAAAAGCAGGCGCGCGTCAAGGAACTCGTTGACCGCTACGACGTGCTCTCCGTGCTGGTCGCGTCGGTGCTGCCGCCGCCGTTCCCCTTCAAGCTCTTCGTCATCACGGCCGGCGTCTTCCGCCTGAGCCTCGCGCGCTTCGCGGCGGCCGTCGCGGTCGGCCGCGCCTTCCGCTTCTTCCTCGAAGGCTTCCTCGCCGTCCGCTACGGCGAGCAGGCCAAAGAGGTGCTCGCGAAGAACTACCCGGCGGTCGGCATCGGCGTGGCCGCGTTGGTTATCGTCGTCTTTGTGCTGCGGAGTCTGTTGAAGCGGAAGAAGGGGAGCGAAGGCCCCACGGACCTGGAAGAGGGCGGGGCGCCGACCGCCGACTAATGTTTTGTCGTTGCCGACTCCGCCGTCTGGCCGTTGCCGTTCGTCGGCAGAATTTTCTGGAAGCGGCGCGCGCCGCTGAGATCGCGGACGCCGTGCTCGGCGAGGTGTTCGAGCAGGCGCAGGAAGACGCGCGCGGTGGCGCGTGCATCGTCGCCCGCGCGGTGGCGCGTGCGGTGCGGGACTGAGAAGTGTTCGGCCAGCGCGCCGAGTCGGAAACTCTTCAGCTCGGGCAGGAGTTGGCGCGCGAGCGAGACCGTGCAGATGTGCGAGTTCATCATCCGCCGGCCGGGGAAGATGTTCGAGACTTCGTGGTTGATGAAGCGCACGTCGAAGATGGCGTTGTGCGCGACGAGGACGGAGGTGCCCGCGAAGTCGAGCCAGCGGCCGGCGACTTCGTCGAAGGTCGGGGCGCCCGCGACCATCTCGTCGCGGATGCCGGTCAGTCCCGCGATGAAGGGCGGGATGGGCATGAGCGGGTTGACGAGCGTCTGGAACTCGGCGACGATGCGCCCCGCGTGGACGCGCGCCGCGCCGATCTCCATGACGCGCGAGGGCGGCATCTTCGGCCCCGTCGTCTCGATGTCGAAGACGACGAAGTCGGTCTCGGTCAGCGCGCGGCACTCGTCGTCCTCGCAGAGCACTTCGACCACCGCGCCGTCCTCGCTGACGCGCAGCCGCCAGTCCTCGCCGATGAGCTCGTTGACGAGCGAAGAGGCCGCGACCAGATCGAGGTCGGGCAGTTCGAGGATGTTGGCGCAGACTTCGGTCGCGGGCGCGCGCCCCCCGTTGGAGTGCAAAAGCCTGATGGTCTCTTCGACGAGCGCCGAGTCCGGCACGAGGTTGCGGAAGGTCAGCATCGGTCCAAAGTTTAGCCGAGAGGCGCGCGAAAGGGAAGGAAATCGCGGATGAAACGGGAAGAAGTCGTCGAGAGGTTCCGCCGGACGGGCGCGCTGCTCGAAGGCCACTTCGTGCTGACGAGCGGGCTCCACAGCACTCAATACCTGCAATGCGCCCTCGTGCTCCAACACCCCACGGAGGCGGAAGCCTTCGGCCGCGCCGTCGCCGCGCGGTTCGACAAACAGCAGGTCGAGACGGTCGCGGCGCCCGCCATCGGCGGCATCATCATCGGTTGGGAGGTGGCGCGCGCGCTCGGCGTCCGCTCCATCTGGACCGAGCGCGAGGAAGGGAAGATGACGCTGCGCCGTGGCTTCAACGTCCGTCCCGGCGAGCGCGTGCTCGTCGTCGAAGACGTGATTACGACCGGCGGCTCGACGCGCGAGACGTGCGACGCGCTGCGCGCGGCGGGCGCGCTCGTCGTCGGCGCGGCCTCCATCATCGACCGCTCGGGCGGGCGCTCGGACGTTGGAGTCCCGCGCGTCGCCCTCGCCACGCTCGAAGTCCCCGCCGTCTCGCCCGCCGACTGCGCGCTCTGCGCCTCGGGCGTCCCCGCCGTCAAGCCCGGGAGTCGAAAGACTTGACGAATAAGTTTGAAGCATTGTTAAGTTTGAAGCGGTGTGTCGTTTATCGACGGCCGCGAGCATGTGCAAAAAATTTTGTTGACAGGCCGACGGGTCTGGGAGTAGATTGCCGCACGCTCCCCGGTGTTTTGAACATAATCCACGCGAGCTACCGATCAAGTCTTACCCGTCGCTAGGCTCACGAAAGCTGCCCCGGATAAAGAGAAATTTTTTGATGCGCGTTCCACACGCAAGCGCACCGACCGCGTCGAGCCACAAGCTTGAGCAGGGCGACGCCTCGCGTGTGCCTCGTACCTTCCGGGTTATCTCCGTCGTAAAAATTTAAGAGCCCCGCCGACGCTTGCAGGCGTCAGCGAGGCTCCTTTCACAACACAACTCCTGTCGCGTGTCGCGCAGAAGATGCATCGCTTGGCAGCCCGCATCTTAGCGCACAAGGCGACAGGCATCAACCAAAATTGGAGGATGCCGTCTCGTGCGCGCCGCCACACGCACCGCTCTACCCTTCCCGCACGCAGCCGCGCGACACGGCCGGACCCTCCGACCTTTCACTGATTCTCTCTTCAACGACCGCGTAAGTTGCCGCACGGGCGGCACGGGGTGCATCCGTGTCGAACAAACATAGGGACAGGAAGGCTGAGGTAGAGCCCCCGTCGGGGCGACCCGCGCGCCGCGCGCGGCTGACATTCGCGTTGCTCGCGGCGTGCGCGCTGCTGACCGTTGGGTACGCGGCCACGCGCTTCGAGCCCGTGCGCCGCGCGGTCGGGATGCGGCCGCTGCTCGCGCCCGCCGCCACGACGCAGCAGGGCGGCCCGCCGCTCGCGAAGGAGTACGTCTACGGGGGCGGCCGCATCATCGCCACGGAGGAGCCGACGCCCTTGCCGACGGGGCCGGCGCCGACGAGCCTCTCGGCGACGGCGACCTCCGCGTCGAGCGTGTCGCTGACGTGGGCGGCGCCCGCCGCGGGCGTCGTCGTCGGCTACGTCGTCGAGCGCACGAGCGCCCTCGGCGGACAGCCCGTCGAAGTCCAGACCAACAGCGCCGCGACCTCCTTCAACGACTCGACCCCCGCTGGCGACTTCGCATACCTCTACCGCGTCAAGGCGCTCTACGCGGCGGGCCCTTCCGGTTACAGCAACGCCGACCTCGCCACCACGGTCGTCTTCACGGACGACCCGCTCCAGCCGAGCGCGACGCTGGTCAAGGCCGCGCACGTGACTGAACTGCGGCGAGCCGTGGCGGCCGTGCGCGCACTCGCGGGGGCGGGGGCGGCCTCGTGGCTGAGCGGCCCCGCGCCGGCACAGGGCGGCGCGATCCTCGCGGCCCATTTTCAGGAGCTACGCACAAACTTGAACCCGGCGCTCGTCGCGCTCGGGATGGCGGCCCTGCCCGACGACACGACCCTGGCGCTGAGCCTGCCCGTGAAGCAGGCCCATCTACAGGACGTGCGCGAGAGGGTCAGATGAGCGCGCCCCTTGGGGAGTCCCGAAGGGTTGAAAGGCGCCCGCGCTCCACGACGGCGCGGCGCACCTTCGGGGCGATGCTTGAAAGTCGGTTTGACAGTCGTGCGACGAGGACGTTCGGAACGATGAAGGTCGGCACAGCCGAGGAGGTTGCGATGGAAACGACGGCACGGAGATCAAGGGAGACTTACTTCACGGCGGCCTTCGTGCTGCTCACGCTCTGCCTGCTCGGCCCCGCGACGGCGCGCGCGCAGTGGACGACGCCCGACGCCAGCGGCAACATCAACAACACGAACACGGGCAACGTCGGCGTCGGGACCACGACCCCGACCAACGCGAAAGTGCAGATCGACTTCAACGACGGGGCCGCGTCGGGCGAACACACCATAGTGTATGGCAGCCGCTCCGGCACCAGCTCCGGGGGCATCAAGTTCGGCTACAGGGCCGACGGCACCAACATCACCGGGGGCTTCATCCGCAGCTTAGCTAACCTGCCCTTCTTTATCGGCACCACCGGCTCGCCGCAAGCCCTGACCATCAGCGACGCCGGCCTCGTCGGGATCGGCACCACGAACCCAACGCGGTTGCTGGAACTTGCCGCGCCGAGCACGAACACCCAAGTCTTCATGGCGTCCAACGCCGCCCTCAGCGTCTTCAACACGAACACGACGGCCAACAACACCGCCGACCTTTCGTTCCGGACGTTCGATTCGGCGGGCGCCGGAATCACCCCGGCGAAGGTCGTGGCGGTCTTCACTAACCGCACGGCCAACGCTTCGGCCGGCGACCTGTCGTTCGTGACGATGAACGCGGGCAGCGCGGCGGAGAGGATGCGCGTCACCGCCGCCGGTAACGTCGGCATCGGGACGGCGAACCCGCTGAGCAAGCTGCACGTCGTGGACGGCAACCACCTCGCGGTGTTCACCACGCAGGGCTACGGCTCGACCTTCACGAAGGACGGGTTGACGGTGATTGCGAACCCGGACGCGGGCTACTCCTCGATGGTCATCAACTCCGCGCACAGCGTGGTCACCGACCGGGGGCTCCTGCGGCTCTTCCGGAACGACGGGATCAGCCCGCAGCAGGAGATGCTCTACGTCCGCATGGACGGCAGGGTCGGCCTCGGCACGCTCTCGCCCGGCTACCGGCTCGACGTGCAGGGCGGACAGGTCAACGCCTCGGGCGGGCTCTGCATCGCGGGCGACTGCAAGACCGCGTGGTCGCAGGTCACCGGCGGCACGAGCCAGTGGACGACCTCGGGGACGGCTATCCACTACACCGGCGGTAACGTCGGCATCGGCAATGCCAGCCCTACGTCGAGGCTTCATGTTGGTGGGCAGGCCGACAACCTCTTCTCCGTCTCTTCGACGGGCTCGGCGGCCACCGACACCGTCGCGAGTTTCTCCAGCGCCATCGGCAACATCCTGGCCGTCAGGGGCAACGGCTACGTCGGCGTCGGGACGACGACGCCCGTCCGCGGCTTCCACATCTCCGGCCCCAACGCGTCGGGCCTCTCCGAGTTCGTCCTTGAGAACACGGGGATGCCGGCCAACAACCGGAAGTTCAACCTCTGGGGCAGCAACGCGCTGGGTGCTTCGGGGCGCTTCTTCTTCCGCGTGCTCAACGACGCCGGCAACGCGACGACGCGCGACCTCATGTCGTTCGACAACGCGACCGGCAACATCGGCGTCGGCACGAACGCGCCCACCTCTTTGCTTGAGGTGGGGCGCAACCAGCCGACGGGGACCGAGTTGAAGGTCTCGAACTACGACGCGGCGGGCTTCTCGGGCCTCTACCTCGACAGCGGCTTCGCGCAGGGCGCGGGCGGCTTCGTCCAGTGGAACAACACCACCAACGCCAACAACATGTTCGTCGCGACCGGCGGCGCCGCCCCGCTCCACCTCGGCACGAACAACACCTCCCGGATGACCATCCTGCCGACCTCCGGCAACGTCGGCATCAACACGACCGGCCCGCAGGCGAAGCTGGACGTGCGCGCCGGCGGGTCGCTCGCGGCCGGCCCCAACACCGCGCTGTGGTCGCCGACGAACACGGCCGACGCGAACACCAGCTACGTCCACTGGGGCACGACCGGCGACTGGTACATCCGTCCGGGCACGACCTCCGGCAAGGTCATCATGGCCGACAACGGCGGCAACATCGGCGTCGGGACGACGAGCCCGGGCGCCGGTTACAAGGTTGACGTGGTGGGCAACGTCAACTCTTCGGGGCTCTGCATCGCGGGCGACTGCAAGACCGCTTGGTCGCAGGTCGGCGGCGGGAACCCGAGCCAGTGGACGACCTCGGGGACGAACGTCTTCTACAACGGCGGCAACATCGGCATCGGCAACAGCGCGCCGGGCTCGCAGCTCTTCATCGGCTCGGGCACGCCCCCAATCGCCACGCTCCCCGGCATCAACGTCGCGCTCGGGCCGAGTTCCGGCGCCTACGTCACCGCCACCAACAACACCACGAGCACCTTCATGGGCTCGGACGGCTCGCCCTACGGCATCGTCGGGACGCTGACGAACCATCCGCTCGGGTTCCGCGCCAACAACACGCTCGCCATGTCGATCATGCCGTCGGGCTACGTCGGCATCGGCACGTCGGCGCCGTCGGCGAAGCTCCAGATCATCTCGGTCGACGACACCGTGGCGCCGGCCTTCTCCGTCCGGCAGGATAACAACGCGCTCTACGGCTTCGACATTACGCTGGACACGAACGTCAACGGCAACCTCACGTTCCACCGCGTCAACAACGGGACGCAGGCCAACGTGATCACCCTCGACCGCGTGAGTGGGAAGGTCGGCGTCGGCACGGCGAGCCCGACCGAGGCGCTCGACGTGGTGGGGAACATCAAGGCCACGGGGAGCGTCAGCGCGACCTACCAGGACGTGGCCGAGTGGGTGCCCTCTTCGCAGAAGCTCGCGCCGGGGACGGTCGTCATCCTCGACGCGGGGAAGACGAACCACGTCATCGCGTCGGGCTCGGCCTACGACACGAAGGTGGCGGGCGTCGTCTCGGCCGAGCCGGGCGTCATCCTCGGCGTCGGCGGCGACGACAAGTTGAAGGTGGCGACGACGGGCCGCGTCAAGGTCAAGGTCGATGCCTCGCGCGGCGCCATCAAGGTCGGCGACCTCCTGGTGACGAGCGGGGTCGAGGGCGTGGCGATGAAGTCCGTGCCCGTGGACCTCGGCGGCGTCTCGTTCCACCGGCCGGGCACCATCATCGGCAAGGCGCTCGAACCGCTGGAGAAGGGCACGGGCGAAATCCTCGTCCTGCTCAGCCTTCAGTAGGGGCGCGCGCGGCCCCGGCAAGACACGTGACGCGGAACTCGGAGCGCCACTTTTAACGGCTGCGCGGCGCCGCCGGATGTTGACGGACGGGCCGCGGCGCGGGCACGGATTCAGGCGAAGTCAGACTGACAGAGAGGGACGCACGACATGACACGGACGGACCTGTTGACGCTTAGCCTTACACCGACGACAGTCATGCGCGGCGGCGCATCCCTCCGCCTGAAGCGGCTCGCGGCGCGGCTCGCGCTCGTCTGCCTCCTCTGCCTCGCGGCCTCGGCGGCGGCCCTCGGGCAGAACATACAGTTCACGCAGGGGGCGAACGGCACCGGCGCCGAGAACACGATCCAGATACCGCTCACGTCCTACCCGGGGCGAGGCGGCACCAGTCTGCCCGTTACCCTCTACTACTCTTCACGCGTCTGGCGGCTGAGCCACCTCGCCACCGTCAACGATAGCTCTTACTACACCTCCATCACCGAGGCCATCTACGCCGAGCACTCGACGGCCGGGTGGAAGACCACGCTCGACCTGCCGGAGGTGGAGTGGCCGAAGGAGGACGACCAGTACTACTACACCGGCAAGCAGTTCTGTTTCATCTGCGGCTCGAACTTCAGGCGCTTCCGCGTGGCGCGCGTCTACATCCGCATGCCCGACGGCACGAGCCACGAGCTGCGCCAGAGCGACCTGCCCTACGAGGGGCCGCTCCGTGTCTTCGGCACCTTCTACGCGGTGGACGGGTCGCGGCTGCGCTACGACAGCACGGGCGCGACGACGGGGACGCTCTACATGCCCGACGGCTCGCGCTACGGGCTGAACGGGTCGAGCGCGCTCTACGTTGACCGCTCCGGCAACGTGACCAACTACTCCTACACGACGGGCAAGTGGACCGACACGTTCGGCCGGCAGGTCGGCCAACCGTTCCCGAAGAACCCGCAGCCGCAGACCTACGAGTACGTGCCGCCCGGCTTCCAGAACGACCACCCGTTCAAGTTCGTCTTCAAGCACCTCTCCGACCCGGGCGTGCTCACCGTCCACCCGGGGCAGACGCAGCCCCCGGCCCGCAAGCCCATCGCCAACAACTACCTGCCCAACCCCTCGGCGGCGCCGACGAACTTCGCCGGCAACAACTACCCGCAGTGGGTGCAGTCCTCCTGGAGCCCGAACGACCGGCCCAGCCTCTTCATCACCGACCAGGCCGACGAGGAGGCGCCCAACACCTACGTCGTCGGGCGCGGGCAGGTCGGCGGGGCGCTCTTCGACCCCGTGGTGATGACCGAGGTCGTGCTGCCGAACGGGCTGAGCTACAAGTTTACCTACAACGTCTACGGCGAGATCGACAAGATCGTCTACCCCCCGGGCGGCTACCAGCGTTTCGAGTACGCGGAGATGGCGCCGACCGGCGAACTCAAGCCGCCCTACTCGCAGGCCAACCGCTCCCTCAAGGTTCGCGAACTGAGCGCGAAGGGCGACGGCACCGACGCCAACACCTGGCGCTACGAGGTTACGCCGTCGTCGGTCACGACCACCGCGCCCGACGGGTCTTACACGCTCTCACGCAAGTACGACTTCCCGGCCCCCGCGCAGTCCGGGACGCGCAGCACCCCGCACTTCTGGCCCTTCGGCTTCGTGGACGCGCGGCAGGGGCTCGTCTACGAGGAGCGCGCCTACGACAAGCCGCCCTCGGAGGGGGGCGTGATGCTCAGGCGCTCGCTGACCGACTTCGCGTGGACGACCAACAACATCCCGCCGCGCATCGGCCTGCCGGGCGAGGAGACCGAGCAAGCCTACCGCAACGCGCGCCCGACCAAGCAGGTGAACATCATCCTCGACACGGGGCTCACCGAAGCCCTCGTCAAGAAGGCGACCTTCCAGTATCAGGCCGCCGACCCCTTCGACGCCTGGAACATCGAGATGACGGTGGGGCTCGACCGCACGGGCGTGACCGAGACGCACTACGTCCCGGTCGGGCAGTCGGTCGCGGCCACCGGCACGGTCGCCACCATCGCCGACGGCTACACCTACCCGGTGGCGAGCACCCTTGAGACCGTCTACCTCAACGACGGGGACTACCGCCTCCGGCACCTCCTCGCGCTGGAGACCTCGGTCACGATGAGGGACGCCGCCGGCACCCCCGTGAGCAAGCGCGAGACGTTCTACGACGAGCGCGACCTCGTGCTCTACGGCGACCTCGTGGGCGACCCCAACTACGCGGACCCGGGCAGTTCCCCGGGCCTTGCCGCGCCGCGCGGCCACCCGACGACCGTCCGCCGCTACATCAACCCGGCGGCCTCCGTCGCGCCGGGCGTGGCGTGCCCGGCGGGGGTCTGCCTTGAGAGCCGCGCGCAGTTCGACCAGTGCGGCAACCCCGTCTACAACTGGGACGAGGCGGCGACGCTCCCCCTGACGGCGCAGAACGCCAACATGACCAAGGTCTACTCGGCCGACTACAAGCACGCCTTACCCACGACGATCTCGACGCTCGCCCCCGACCCGACGGGCGACCACGGCTCGACCGAACCCCTGACCTCGACCAACACGTACGACCCCGTGACCGGGCACATGCTCGCCACGACCGACGTGAACGGCCGCGTGACCAGCTTCAGCTACGACATCGACGCGACGCACCCCGACCCGCTGAACCGGCTGCGCAGGGTTGACCGGCCCAACGGCGGCTACACGCTCTACGACTACCACGACGCGGAGAAGTACGTCCGCACCGAGACGCGGCTCGACGCCGCGCGCAGCACCAACGTCTACCAGTTCATCGACGGGCTCGGGCGCGCCTCGCACAGCCTCTCCGCCGAGGGCGGCGGGAACTACATCGCGGCCGACACGCTCTACGACACGATGGGGCGGGCGTGGAAGACCTCGAACCCGTACCGGACGCAGAGCTTCGACGGCGTGGTCGCCGGCACGCTCTGGACGACCACCGAGTTCGACAAGCTCGGCCGCGCGAACAAGATCACACATCCCGACGGCACCTCCGTCACGACGGCCTACGAGCGCGGCGTCTACGTGACGGTCACGAGTCAGGCAGGGAAGCAGACGCGGCGGAAGGCCGACGGGCTCGGGCGCATCGTGCGCGTGGACGAGCCGGGCGCGAGCGGCACGCTCGGCGACTTCGACTCGCCCGCGCAGCCAAGCTTCATCGAGTATGACCTGCTCGGCAACGTCGTCTCCATCCACCAGGGGCTCACGCAGGCGGGCGCGAACCCGGAGACCGCCGCGAACTACGCGCAGCACCGCTACTTCAAGTACGACGCGCTCTCGCGGATGACCTACGAGAAGCAGGCCGAGCAGGCGGCGACGATTGCGGACCCGGTGACGGGACAGCCGACGTGGTCGCGTCGTCTCGCCTACGACGAGACGCTCGGCGGGGTCAGCTACAAGGGCTACCTGACCACGACCGAGGACGCGCGCCACGTCCTCACGCACTACCGCTACGACGGCATCGGCCGCACCTATCAGGTCTCATACACGGACGGCACGACGCCCACCATCACCAATCGCTACGACCAGCCGCGAACGGATGCGCCGCCCGACGGCGAGACGGCCGTCGTCTTCTACAACAAGGGGCGGCTGACCGAGGTCTCGACGGCGGCGGCGGGCAGCATCCCGCAGACGCAGCAGCTCTACGACTACGACCAGATGGGGCAGGCGCGCAGGCAGCAGCAGTGGGTCGGCGCCAACGTCTACACGATGCGCTACGACTACAACATCGGGGGCGCCATCACCTCCGAGCGTTACCCGACGGGGCGCGTCGTCTCGATGAACTACGACGACGCGGGGCGGCTCCTCGGCGTCGGCGCGGGCGCGACCAACTACGCCTCCGCGATAAGCTACAAGCCGCACGGCGGGCTGGAGTCGATGACGCTGGGCAACGGCGCCGTCTTCTCCATGTCCTACAGCGACACGCGGCTCCAGGTCTCCGGCATCTCGCTCATGCAGGGCGCGGCGACCATCCAGCGCTACGAGTACAAGTACGGGCGCGTGGACATGGCGAACGGCAGCGTGGACGAGACGAAGGACGACGGCCTCATCGCCCGCATCGAGGGCTACATCGGCGCGGAGCGGCAGTGGCAGCAACGCTTCGACTACGACCCGCTCGGCCGGCTCAAGGCCGGGGCGGAATACCACGGCGCCTCGCTCCAGAGCCGCTCCTACCTGCTCAACTACGACTACGACGTGTACGGCAACCGCTACCAGCAGGCGACGCGCAACCAGGGCAACAACGTGCCGCAGTCGTGGGTGGAGCTGGGCGACTTCAACGCGGCGAACAACCGCTTCACGGCGGGGATGACCTACGACGACGCGGGGAACGTGACGGCCGACGCGCGCTTCCGCCTGCTCAAGTTCCAGTACGACGCCAACAACCGCCTCAAGCGTTCCTCGACGCTCGCGGACGCCAACGCCGTGGACAGCGTCTACGACGGGGCGGGGCAGCGGCTCGCGTCGATGTCGGAGAACAACGTCACGCGCGTCTTCGTCTACGACGCCTTCGGCGAGCTGGTGGCCGAGTACGGGCAGACCGCCGCGCCGCCGCCGGGCGGGACGCAGTACGTGATGGCCGACCAGCAGGGCACGCCGCGCGTCGTCATGCGCGCGGCGCCGGTGGGCGGCGACCTCGTGCTGGCGCGGCGCGACTACCTGCCGTTCGGCGAGGACGCCCCGAGCGGCCTCGGGCCGCGCACGCCCGCGCAGGGCTACGCGGCCGACGACCACATGCGCCACAAGTATGCCGGGATGGAGCGCGACGACGCCACGGGCATGAGCCACACGCTCTGGCGCGAGTACGACAACCGCTCGGCGCGTTGGACGGCGCCCGACCCGTACGGCGGGAGCCTCGTCGTCACCAACCCGCAGTCGTTCAACCGCTACAACTATGTCAACAACGACCCCGTCAACCAGACCGACCCGTCGGGGCTGATGCCCGGCGCGGACCAGGGCTGGAGCACGGCGGGCAACGGCTTCTGGGGCGGCGGCGTTGACTTCTCGACCCCGATGTTCGGCCAGAACATCGTCGCCGAGGCGATGGGGCGGCACGACGCATGGGTCGCCAAGGACATGGAGGAGGGCGGCGAGTACGGCCCCGACGAAGAGGAGGAGGAGGCCGAGCAGGAGGGCGGCGGCACCGAAGGGACGACGACCGACGGCGAGGGCGGCCAGCAGGCGGCGCAGCCGGCCGAGGAGAAGAAGGACGACCGCCCGAACATCACCGAGATGGTTGACCCCAACGACGGGGTCTACGTACAGTCGAACGGGCAGTACCGCTTCAAGATCGGCACGACCAGCGCCCACGACGGCGACCACGTCCTCGGCGCGCGGGAGGGCTCGACCATCAAGGGCGCCAAGGGCCTGACGGGCACCATCCTGACGTGGTACATCCAGGAGCCCGGCAAGCCCCCGAACTACAGCGTCTACATCCTGCTGCCCGACAAGAAGACCGTCATGGTGCTCAAGGACATCGAGAACCTGAGCGCCAAAGTCCGGTCGGCCCCGCAATCGTCGCCCGGGGATGTGAAGTCGATGAAGTTCCTGAACAAGGACGGCTCGCCGAAGAGTAAGGTCACGCTGAAGGTCGGCGACAAGATCGGGACGACGGCGAAGTGGAGCGGCCCCGTCAACATCTACCAGAGGGGCCTGCACTTCGGCTTCGTGAAGTACCAGTTCATCGAGCAGTACCGGAAGGACATCAGTAGGTCGCGCCCGAGCCCGGAGAACTACTATATCAACCCGTGCGGCGCGTCCAGTCCGGTCAGGTGTAAGTAGAGAGGCCGCCCCGTGAGGGCGGCGCGGAGAACTATGCGTGTAGCAATCTGTTCGCTCATCCTGTCGGCCGCGCTCTGCGCGCCGCTCGCGGCCCAGGCCGACGGCGGCCGGCCGCGCCTGCTGAGATACTTCGACGCCAGCGGCGGCGACGTGCTCAACGGCATCTACAAACTGGGCCTCGAACTCGGGCCGACCGTCAAGCCCGGCGACGCCGTCGCCATCAGGGTCTGCTCGGCCGACCCGATGCCGGTCGCGCTCGCCGCCGCCATGGGCGACCCCTTCCAGACGGCGCTCAAGCTGACGCAGGTCGGCGTCCCGCGCGCGAGCATCTACTACCTGCGTCAGGAGCGGGACTGCCCGCTCGTGCGCGACAACTACGCGCGGACGGAGTACTGGTTCGTCCCGGCGGAGGCGGGACTGCCCGAGTTCGCCGAGGCCCGCCGCGCCTCCGCCGTCAGCGGCTACCAGCTCACGCGCGCCGACCGCCTCCTGCCCGACGACGTGACCGATGTCGGCGCGCAGGGGCTCGATAAGCTGACCCCGCAATCCTACGCGGCGGTGCTGGAGAAGGCTGCCGCGTTGCTGCGCGACAACAAGAGCGCGGTCGTCGTCATCCAGGTCCCTTACTACAGCAGGATGCAGACGCCCGAGCTGACCCGGAGGGTGAGGGAGACCCGCGCCTACCTGAGCGGCCGCCAGGTCGCCGCCCACAGGGTCTACGTCAAAAGGGTCTTCGCGGGGGACCGGGCCGTGACCCCGGAGGACAAACTCCTCTACCCCGACATCACCGTCGTCGCCGAAAACTGAAGCACTCGCCAGCGGGAAACTCACGTCAACACACGCCGCTCCACCGTGACGCGTTGCGGTAAGGGACTCGTCCGGCGGTGACGGGCTAAGCGAGGGAGGGACGCGATGAGACTGGTTGTCTGCCCGACGGACGGTTACGCCGCGAAGCAAGCTCTACGCGCGCCGGGGGCGGCCACACGCCCGAGGCCGAGGCCCGCCGTGCGCCTCCTGCTGCTCGCGTGCGCACTGTTCCTCGCGTCTCTCGCGGCGCGCGGTCAGAACGTGCAGTTCACGCAGGGGGCGGTGGGGTCGGGGCTGGATCACGCCATCCAGATACCCATCGCGGCCTACCCCGGTCGCGGCGGGGCGAACCTCCCGGTCACGCTCTACTACTCGTCGCGCGTCTGGCGCGTCGGCTACATCAAGACCGTCCACGACGGCGCGCTGCCGCAGTCAGTGGCCGAGGCCATCTACGCCGAGCACTCGACGGCGGGTTGGACGACGAGCCTCGACATCCCGCGTGTCGAGTGGCCGCGCGCGAATGACCTCTACTGGTACGACGGCAAGGCGTATCACAACTCGGTCCCGCCCTACACCTACCGCGTCGCGAACGTCTTCATCCACATGCCGGACGGCTCAAGGCATGAGCTGCGCAAGCAGGATCAGGTCTACGCCGATAACGGCACGGTGGACAAGTTCGGCACCTTCTACGCGGTGGACGGCTCTCGCCTGCGCTACGACAGCACGGGCGCGACGACGGGGACGCTCTACATGCCCGACGGCTCGCGCTACGAACTGAACGGCTCGACCGCGATCTTCATCGACCGCAACGGCAACGCGCTCAACTACGACGCGGCGGCGCGCCAGTGGACGGACACGCTCGGGCGCGTCGTCGGCACGCCGTGGCCCGCGAGCCCGCAGGCCGGGCAGGACTACTCCTACACGCCGCCGGGCTACTCCTCGCCCTTCGTCTTCAAGTGGCGGTCGCTGTCGAGCGCGCTCACGCCCGACGCGCAGGGCCAGACGCCCGCGCTCAAGGCGCAGTCGAGCCACTACCTGCCGAACCCGGCCGCGACCCCCACCAACAACGGCAGCGGCAACTTCCCGCAGCCGTCGAACCTGTCGAGCCTCTTCTTCTCCGACTACGGCGACGACGCGGCCGACAACCCCGCGCTCACTTACACCTACCTGGTCGGGCGCGGGCAGACCGCCGGGCAACTCTTCGACCCGGTCGTGCTGGCCGAGGTCGTGCTGCCGAACGGGCTGAGCTACAAGTTCAGTTACAACCTCTACGGCGAGATGGACAAGGTCGTTTACCCGACGGGCGGCTACCAGCGCAGCCAGTACGGCGAGGTCTCCTCGACCGGCGAGATGAAGCCCCCGTATAAGCAGGGGAGCCGGGGCGTGAAGTTCCGCTGGGTGAGCCCGAACGGCACGGGCGGCACGGACGAGGCGAAGTGGACGTACGAGGGCGGCGGCAGCTTCGTGAGGGTGATCGCGCCCGACAACACGCGGACGGAATCTTACCGCCACAGCTTCAACCCGCTCGGGCGAAACTTCGGCTACACGGACTCGCGCAACGGCCTCGTCTACGACGAGCGCGTCTTCAACTCGGGGGGCGCCATGCTGAGCCGGACGCTGACCGAGTGGGCGCAGACCTCGCGCGGCTACACGGGGCCGCCGACGCCGTGCTGCAACATCTCGCGCACGAACTACACGGCCTACCGCAACCCACGGCCCGTCAAGACCGTGAGCCTCATGCTGGACACGGGCGGCGCCGCGCTCGCGAAGACCGCCACGTACGACTACGACACGACCTTCGAGATGACGACGGGCCTCGACCGCACCGGCGTCGCCGAGACCCACTTCGCCTCCGTTGACCAATCAACCGCGCAGACCGGCGCCATGTCGCTCATCCCCGCCGGCCCGGCCGCGAGCAGTTCGGTGACGGTCTACCAGAACGGCCCCGCGTACATCGGTCGATACATCCTCGGCCTCGTCTCCTCCGTCACGCTCAACGACGCCGACGGCCTGCCCGTCACGATGACGGAGACCTTCTACGACGAGCCCGGCTACCCGCTCGTGAACTACCCGGACCTCGCGGGCGACCCGAACTACATCGACCCCGGCTCGACGGCCGTGCGCGGCAACCCGACGACCGTCAGGCGCTACACGGACCTTGCCGCCGGCACCTACCTCGACACCAGCGCGCAGTACGACCAGTGCGGCAACTCCGTCAACTACTGGGACGTGCGCTCGATACAGTCCGAGCGCGAGTTCTCGGCCGCCTACAAGCACGCCTTCGTCACGAAGACGACCATCGCCGCGCCCGACCCCACGGGTCTGCACGGCTCGGCCGCGGCCTTCGTCACGACGAACACGTACGACCCCGCGACCGGGCAGGTGTTGACCGAGACGAACCCGAACCAGCAGACGACCTACTTCAGCTACGGCGACCAGGGCGTGCCCGACCCGCTCAACCGCCTGCGCAAGGTCACGCGCCCGGACGGCGGCTGGACCAGGACTTCTTATAACGACGTGGTCGGCAACAGCTTCGTGCACGTCGAGACGAAGTTCGACGCGGCGACCTCCACGCACAGTTATCAGTTCTACGACAAGATGGGGCGCGCGAGCCGCTCCTTCGTGCGGGAGTCGGGGCTGACCTTCGTGGTCGCGGAGTCGCGCTACGACAACATGGGCCGCGTGAGCCAGAGCTCGAACCCCTTCCGCACGACGGTCAGCGGCACGGGCGACCCGGCGCAGGCGCCTTACTGGGTGACGGCCGACCAGCCTTCGTACTGGACGGCGAACGAGTACGACGCGCTCGGCCGCACGAGGCTGATCACGCTCCCCGACCTGACGACGGTGACGACCGAGTTCACGGGCGTCTACACGACGGTGACGGACCAGGCGGGCAGGAAGCGGCGGCAGAAGACGGACGCGCTCGGCCGCGTCGTGCGCGTGGATGAGCCGGACGCGAACGGCAACCTCGACGGCGGCGACAAGAACTCTCCCTACCAGCCGAGCTTCTACGAGTACGACACGCAGGGGAATCTCGTCGGCATCCACCAGGGGCTCACCCAGGCGGGCGCGAACCCGGAGGTCGCCACCAATTACGCGCAGCACCGCCACTTCCGCTTCGACGCGATGTCGCGGCTGACGTTCGAGAGGCAGCCCGAGCAGGACGCGACCATCCCCGACCCCGTGACCGGACAGCCGACGTGGTCGCGCCGCCTCGCCTACGACGAGACCATCGGCGGCGTGAGCTACAAGGGGCAGTTGACGACGGCCGAGGACGCGCGCCGCGTCGTCACACGCTACGCCTACGACCGCATGGGCCGCCCCTTCGAGGCGACCTACACCGACGGCACGCCGACGCTGAAGAGCTACTACGACCAGGAGCGCAACGGCTACTTCAACGTCGGGAAGCTGACCGAGCTGACGACGACCGCCACCGCCAACGCGCCGCAGACCTCGCAGGTCTACGACTACGACGAGATGGGGCACGTCGTCAGGCAGCAGCAGATCGTGGACGCGAACACCTACAACCTCTCGTACGCCTACAACCTCGGGGGCGTGCTCACGTCGCAGACCTACCCGTCGGGCCGCGTCGTCAACTACGGCTTCGACGCGGCGGCGCGTCTGCTGAGCGTGTCGAGCGGCGCGACCGCCTACGCGGCGCAGATGACCTACAAGCCCTTCGGCGGCTTGCAGTCGATGGCGCTCGGCAACGGCACGACCTACTCGATGGCCTACAACGACGCGCGGCTCCACCTGTCGAGCATCACGCTCACGCAGGGCTCGGCGACCGTGCAACGCTACGACTACAAGTACGGGCAGGTGAACGCGGCGACCGGCGACGTTGACGAGACGAAGAACGACGGGCAGATCGCCCGCATCGAGGGCACCATCGGGACGCAGCGGCAGTGGCAGCAACGGTTCACCTACGACTCGCTCGGGCGCCTCTCGGCGGCGGGCGAGTATCGCGGCGACACGCTGCAACAGACTTACCTGCTCAACTACGACTACGACGTTTACGGCAACCGCTTCCAGAAGCAGTCGCGCAACCCGGGCAACCCCTTCCCGCAGCCGTGGGTCGAAGACGGCTCCTTCAACGGCGCGACCAACCGTTTCACGTCGGGCCTGACCTACGACCCGGCCGGCAACATCGCGGCCGACGCGCGCTTCCGCCAGCGGGCGTTCCAGTACGACGCACACAACCGGCAGCGGCAGTCGTCGAACCTCGACGGCTCGGGCGCGGTCAACAGCGTCTTCGACGGGGTGGGGCAGAGGGTGGCGACGAAGGTCGGCGCGAACCTCACGAACGTGATGGTCTACGACGCGAGCGGCGACCTCGTGGCCGAGTACAGCGGGGCCGTCGCCAACAACGGGACGCGCTACATCATCGGAGACCACCAGGGCTCGGCGCGCGTGGTGATGAGCGGCGGCACGGTCGTGGCGCGTCACGACTACCGGCCCTTCGGCGAGGACCTGGCGGCGGGCACGGGGATGCGCACCGGCGCGCAGGGCTACTCGCAGCCGGACGACCTGCGGAAGCAGTACGCCGGGATGGAGCGCGACGAGTTCACGGGCATGAGCCACACGCTCTGGCGCGAGTTCGACAACATGTCCGCGCGCTGGACGGCGCCCGACCCGTACGGCGGCAGCATGTCTTTGAGCAGCCCGCAGTCGTTCAACCGCTACACCTACGTCAACAACGACCCCGTCAACCAGACCGACCCGGCGGGGCTGATGGCCGCGTCCGAGGGGTGGGGCAGCGTCTCGTCGAACTTCTGGGGCGGCAACCCCGGCTTCTTCGACCCGCACTTCGGCGGGCCGGGCATCATCGCCGAGGCCATGGCGAAGTTCGACAGCGACCTCGCCGACACGATGTTCGCCGCGCGCATCAACGACCTCATCAAGAAGGGCCTCATCACGGAGCAGCAGGCCCGCGACATGATCGACGGCAACGAGAATCTCTCGCTGTCGAGCGAGAGCGCGGCGCAGCCCGAGCGGAGGGCGGCGAGCCAACAGGAGTCGGGCGCCGAGGCGCCCGCCGAGGGCGAGGGCGCGCGGGCCGAGCAGCGGAGGCCGTCGAAGACGACGGTCGAGAAGTGGAAGAGCCAGTTGGAGGCCGACATCGAATTCGACCGGGACGCGGCGGCGGCCTACGCGAAGGCCGGCGAGACCGCGAAGTCCGTCGCCGAGTTGGAGAAGATGGTGGACGAGATACTCACCCCGAAGTACGGCAAGCCCAAGATCGCCGGGTACACGACCGCCGACGGCAAGTCCAAGGTGAAGAAAGACCCGAACCCATACCGTGTGAAGGCCACGGCCGTGCACGAAAAAGTCCACCGCGAGGCCGCGCGGGAGGGCATCGCCAAGTACGGGAAGGGCACCAAAGACTTTAACCGCTGGTGGAACGACCCCAAGAGGTTCGCCGCCAACGAGGTCAAGGCGTACACCGCCGACATCGAATACATGCAGCGAGTCCTCCAACAGTTGAACCGTTGACCCCGTGCGTATAAGCTTTCGGCGGGAGGTGCATTTATGAAATCAGGAACTCCGGCAGGGGCGGCCAGGTCCGCGTCGGCGGGCAGAGGCCGCCGGCTCGCGCTCGCCGCGCTCCTCCTCGGCCTGCTCGGCTCCTTTACCATGAAGGCGCAAGAGATGGGCGAACAGTCTGCCAACCCGGGCGGCGCCGAGGCGCAGTGCGCCGCCAACCTGAAGCAGATCTTCAGGCTGATTAAAGCCTACCAGCACCAGTCCGCCGGGGTGCTCGAATTCCCGCAAGACCTCGTCGTCAACATCGGCCCGATGTCGCACGAGGAGACGCTGCTCACCTGTCCGGCCGACACGCAAACGGGCGCCGCGACGGGAGGGGCCGCCCGCGTCATCAGTTACCGCTTCGTGAACGACCCCGAGCGGCCCGCCCTCGCAAGGACGGCCCCCGGCAGGATTGCCCTCGTCGCGGAGGAGCGCCCGAACCACGACGGCAAGCGGCTCGTCCTCTTCTACGACGGGTCGGTGAGGGCGTTAGACAACGAGCAGTTCGAGCGGTTGAAGAGACACCACTTCCTGGAACCACGCCGGGTTGTGAAAAACCGCTGAACGTCTGGGCTCTCTTAAAGCCCCGTTCATGGAAACTTGAGGCGAGGCCGCCGCGCGCTATTTCAGGCGCGGCGGCCTCTTCGCGTTCGGGTGATCCTTTCCGCCGAGTCTTCACGCGTTAACGAGTCGAGCAGTCATCCCACGTGTTGCCTTCATTGATTCGTCAATCTCTTTCAGACAGTCAAACGGGTCAGCGACGACAAGCGGAGCATTTATGAGTCGAGTCAAACAGACAAGGCGCGAGCGCAACCAGCAGGTAGACAGGTTTCAGCTCTACAAGCCGTTCATCTTTTACATCGTGGTCCTTTCCGTCATGCAGTTCGCCGTCGTCAGGAGCGGCGCCTCTTCCATCCCTTCGGCCGTGGGCCTCTTCGCCGTGGGGCTCCTGACGTGGGGGCTCTACGAGTACGCCATCCACCGTTGGATATTGCACCGCGAGCCGAAGGCCGAAGGCTTCAACCTGCCCGGCAACCTGACGCACCTGCGCCACCACGCCGACCCCAACTCGCTCCAACGCCTCAACGTGCAGTTGAGCGAGAGCATCCCGGTCTGCGTCAGCTACTTCCTCATGGCGTGGGCGCTGGCGGGGAGCTGGCAGGCGGCGACGCACCTCTTCACGGGGCTCATCGTCGGTTATTTCTACTACGAATATCTGGACTTTCAGGCGCACCACGGCACCTCGCGCGGGCGCCTGACGCGCTACTTCCGCAAGTACCACCTGCAACATCATCACTACGACGCGACCGTCCGCTTCGGCGTCACCTCGCCGATCTTCGACTACCTCTTCGGCACGTTCCACATCGAGAAGAGGCGCGGCGCGAGCGAGACGCAGGCGGCCGGGCGCAGCCTTTCATAAATTTCATCAACGCTCACCGAAACGAACCGAGGAGGGAATCATGAGGATCGCCGTCATCAGCACGTACACGCACCCGACGAGGCAGCCGCACAAGGAGCGCGGCGTCATGCAGTCGTCGGTGCCGGAACTGATCGCCTCGCTCTGCCCAGACCACGCGGAGGTCGAGGTCTACAACGAGAAGGAGATCGACATCCCGCTCGACCGCGACTGGGACCTCGTCTTCTTCTCCTACCTCCACTCCTACTACGAGCACACGAAGGTCCTCTCGACGCTCTTCCGCCGCCGTGGCATCAAGACCGTCGCGGGCGGCCGTCACGCCGTCCACTTCGCCGACGACTGCGAGAAATACTTCGACGCGGTCGTTACCGGCGAGCCCGAGTCGAACGTCCCGGCGCTCATCAAAGACTTCGAGCGGGGCGAGCTGAAGAAGCGTTATAACCTCGCGTCGGCCGGGCCTGCGGAGATTCGTCCGTACCGCTACGACCTCGTTGATTTCAAGACCAACAAGATACGCCTGCCCGGCATCGAGGCTTCGCGCGGCTGCCCCTTCACCTGCAACTTCTGCGTGCTCACGGGTCACGAAAAGTATCGCTACCGTCCCGTCGGGCACGTTGTGGACGAGATCAAGTTCAAGATGCGCTGGAACAAGAACTACTTCGGCCTCATGGACAACACCTTCTCGTTCCTCGACAACAACCTCGGCGGCAACCCGCGTTACCTGCGCGAGTTGTGCGAGGCGCTGATTCCACTGAAGAAGACGTGGGGCTGCGCGCTCACCTTCAACGTCCTGAAGGACGAAGAGACGGTGAAGCTGATGGCGCGGGCCGGCTGCCGCTACGTCTACACGGGGCTGGAGTCGCTCAACCCCGACTCCATCAAGTCGATGAACAAGGGGCAGAACAAAATCTCCGAGGTTGACCGCGTCATCCGCCGCTGTTTCGAGAACGGCATCATGCTCTCGTTCGGCCTGCTCGTCGGCTCGGACGGCGACACGACCGAGTACCTCGAACGCCTGCCCGACTACCTCTCCGAGTTACGTTACTTCAACATCACTTTCCTCGGCATCGTCTGTCCCTATCCGGAGACGCCCTTCTACCGCCAGCTCGCGCGCGAGGGGCGCATCCTGCCCGGCACGGTGAGCCGCGACTACGACGGCTACACGCTCTGCCACCGCCCCGTCGGGATGGAGCCGGCCGAGGTCGTCGAACACTTCAAGCGGCTCTGCCGTCAGTTGGGGAGCCTGACGAACATGGCGCGGCACTACGGCTCGAAGCTCTGGCAGAGCAGCATGCCGAACTACAAGAAGGTGATTCTCGCCTCCGGGCCCGAGATTCTCAGCGTGCGCAACCCCATCCGCAACGACGCGCGCAAGTACATCGCCGGGCTCGACCCCATCGAAGACTGGGACGCACGCATGATGAAGGAACTGGGGATTCCGCTTCAGCACTTGAGCCCCGACGAGCGCGCTGACGCGGGCAACGTCGTCAGCTTCCCCGCGAAGCCCGCGCGACCCGCCGCCAACATCGCCGCCGCGCGCGAACGCCTCCTCGCCGCGCAGGGCTGAAGTCTCATCCGGTGTTAATATGCGTCGGCCGTGCTTTGAAGGCGCGGCCGACGCTTATGAACTATCGCCTGACGATCCAGTACGACGGCACGGAGTTTAGCGGCTGGCAGATGCAGGAGGGACGGCGGACCGTGCAGGGCGAACTCGCGCGCGTCCTCTCGCTGCTTGAGGGCGCGGAGGTTGTCGTCCACGGCGCGGGGCGAACGGACGCGGGCGTCCACGCGGAGGCTCAGGTAGCAAGCGCGCATCTTAATCGAGAGATAGAGCCTCGGCGTCTCGCGGCGGCCCTTAACGGCAACCTCGCGCGCGACCTGCGCGTCCTCGACGCGACGCCCGCGCCCGACGACTTTCATGCACGCTACGACGCGAAGGGCAAGACGTATTGTTATCGCGTCTTCAACGAGCCTTACATGTCGCCCTTCTGGTCGCGCTACGCGCTGCATGAATCGCGCCCGCTCGACCTCGTGCGGATGCGCGAGGCCGCGCGCCTCTTCATCGGCGAGCACGACTGGACGGCCTTCTCCGCCGCGCAGTCCGACGTGAAGACGCGCGTGCGCAACGTGACCGCGCTCGAAGTCTCGGAGCGTTCGAGCACGCGCGGCCGCCTCGTCGAGATAAGCGCGAGCGCCGAAGGCTTCCTGCGCTACATGGTGCGCTCCATCGCCGGGACGCTTCTCGCCGCCGGCCGTGGCGAGATAGACGGCGAACTCATCGGCCGCGCCATCGAGACCGGCGAGCGACCGCACTCATTCGTCACCGCGCCCGCCCACGGGCTCACGCTCGTCGAAGTGCGTTACTGACGGGCCGCCCCGCTTTGCACTTTAGAGTGGTTTGCGATTAAGATGCGCGGCGGGGTAAACGTTTCCGCCCCTTCAATCCCTATGCTCTCAAACTTCGCCGACGTGGTCGAGAGGGGTTCGCGCGAGGAGTCTTTGCTCGCAGGACTCGACTGGTCGCGCCTGCCGCGCCACGTCGCGGTCATCATGGACGGCAACGGCCGCTGGGCGGCGCGGCGCGGCCAACCGCGCGTCGCGGGCCACCGCGCGGGCGTCGAGGCCGTGCGCGCGGCCGTGGACACAGGCGCGCGGCTCGGACTGGGCGCGCTCACGCTCTACGCCTTCTCGACCGAGAACTGGAAGCGCCCGCGCCTCGAAGTTGATGCGTTGATGCGCATGCTCAAGCGTTACCTGCGGCTTGAGCTGGAAGAGATACACCGCCAGAACATCCGCTTCCAGCCCATCGGCCGCATCGATGGCCTGCGCGACAGCGTGCGGCGCGAGCTTGAACGCTCCGTCGAACGCACGGCCGGCAATACGGGGATGGTCCTGAGCGTCGCGCTCAACTACGGCGGGCGGGCGGAGATTGTGGACGCCGTCCGCGCGGCCGCGCGCGCGCTCGCCGCCGAAGGGCGCGCGGACGAGGAGATGACTGAAGAAGACATCGGTCGTCACCTCTACACGGCGGGGCTGCCGGAACTCGACCTCCTCGTGCGCACGAGCGGCGAGCTGCGTATCTCGAACTTCCTTTTGTGGCAGGCCGCCTACAGCGAAATCTACGTGACCGAGACGCTCTGGCCCGACTTCCGCCGCGCGGACCTGCTCGAAGCCGTCGCCGACTTCCAGCGGCGCGACCGCCGCTTCGGCGGCCTGAAGCTGGTGGCGAATGCGAAGTAGTCAGGAGTCGGGAGTCGGAAGGCTCCGCTCTGCTGACGTTGAGGATGAAAGCCGTCGGGTTCGTAATTAAGAAAGTTCTTCTACCGTCCACTGAATACTGTCTACTGACTCCTGCATGAACTCCCGTCTCATCACCGCAGTCATCGCGCTCCCGGTCCTGATCGCCTCCATCATCTTCCCGCCGCTGAAGTTCCTGTTCGTCGCGATAGCGTTGGCGGCCGTCGTGATCGCGCTCTACGAGTTCTGGTTCCTGTGCCGGCGCGTGGGGGCGAAGCCGGACATCGTGGTCGGGTACGCGGCCGTCGCGGCGCTCTTTCTCGTCTTCCTGTCCAACGAGATCATGTTCCTCTACGTGATCGTGCCGCTCTTCATCATCGGGGCGCTCGTGGCCGAGATGCTGCGCGGGGCGCCGTTCGACAAGATGGTGCTGTCGGTCGGCTCGACCGTGCTCGGCGTCTTCTACGTCGCTTTCCTCGGCCTGCACCTCGTCGGCGTGCGCACGGGGTTTATTAACCTCCTCGGCAACTCGGAGACCTACCTCGTCGGCGACGCGTACCTCAGTCACACGCTCTCGACGCACATGCTCTCGTTCTTCTTCCTCGTGCTGATGGGGTCGGACACGGGCGCGTACTACACTGGGCGCGCGTTCGGCAAACACAAGCTCGCGCCGACGGTGAGCCCGGGCAAGACCTGGGAGGGCGCGGCGGGCGGGATGGTCGCGAGCCTCTTGGCGGCGGCCCTGTCGCACTACTGGTTCTTCCCAGAGATATCGCTGCCGGCGGCGCTGGCGCTGGCCGCGCTGATGAACGTGCTCGGCGTGGTCGGCGACCTGACGGAGAGCGCCTTGAAGCGCGGCGCCAACGCCAAGGACGCCGCCCAAATCCTCCCCGGCCACGGCGGCCTGCTTGACCGGCTCGACAGCTTGCTCTTCAACGCGCCGCTCCTCTACTATTTCGCACTGTACTATTGGCGTTAACGCTAGAATTAGCCCGTTCCGTTGACCACACCCTTCCGCCAGAGGGCTTTACTAAGAAGAAAGGCAGGAAGATGTGAGCGAGGATGAAACGGACAAAGCCCTCAAAAGATTGCAGCAGAGAGTGGATGAGATGATTCGCGAGCGCGAAACCATCAGGCGTATCCCGGTCAATAAAAAGACCCACCGCATCCGGTTCGAGGACGAAACTGAGGATGAGGTTACTATCGTCATCGAAAACCGAAAACATAAAACCTCAAAGTAGTTAATGAACACACAGGGCATAGCGATACTTGGCTCGACCGGCTCAATCGGGTGCAACACGATGAGCGTGGTCGAGTCTTTCAGTGACGGGCGTTTCCGCGTCGTCGCTTTGGCGGCCGGGCGCAACGTCGAGCGGCTGGCCGCGCAGGTTGAGCGGCACCGGCCGGAGCTGGTCGCGGTCGAGAGCGAGGAGTGCGCGGAGCGGCTGAAGGAAGAACTCGGCAGTCGCGGCGTCGCCGTCCCGCGTCTCGCGGTCGGCGAGGCGGGGATGATCGAGGTGGCGACGCACGGCGCGGCGCGGACGGTGGTGAGCGCGACCGTGGGCGCCGTCGGCTTCGTCCCGACCTTGCGCGCGCTCGAAGCGGGGAAGCGCGTCGCGCTCGCGAACAAGGAGACGCTCGTCATGGCGGGCGAGCTGATGACGCGCGCGGCCGAGGAGTCGGGCGCGGAACTGCTGCCCGTCGATTCGGAGCACAACGCGCTTCACCAATGCCTGCGCGGCGAGCGGCGCGAGGAGGTGCGGCGGCTCATCCTGACCGCCTCGGGCGGGCCTTTCCGCGAGAAGAGTTTGAGCGCGATGCAGGGGGCGACGGTCGAGGAGGCGATGCGCCACCCGACGTGGAACATGGGCGCGAAGATCACCATCGACTGCGCCACGCTGATGAACAAGGGGCTCGAAGTCATCGAGGCGCGCTGGCTCTTCGGCTTCGGCGCCGACCAGATAGACGTGGTCGTTCACCCCGATTCGGTCGTCCACTCGATGATAGAACTGGTGGACGGCTCCTGTATCGCGCAGCTTGGCGTCACCGATATGCGCCACGCCATCCAGTACGCGCTCACGTACCCCGAGCGCCACCCGACGGCGACGCTCCCGCCGCTCGACCTGACGAGACTCGGGACGCTGCGCTTCGAGTCGCCGGACTTCGAGCGTTTCCCGTGCCTGGCCTTGGCCTACCGCGCGCTGCGCGAGGGCGGCACGCTCCCGGCGGCGATGAACGCCGCGAACGAGGAGGCGGTCGCGGCCTTCCTCGACAGACGTATCCGCCTGACGGACATCCCGCGCGTCATCGAGCGCGTGATGGACGCGCACGAGACGCGGCCGGTGTCGAGCCTCGACGTGGTGCTCGAAGTGGACAGACAGTCGCGCGCGGCCGCCGCCGAGGAGATCGCGCGTCTGAACGAAGGGACGAAGGCCGTCGCTTAACTGTAAGTTTGTTTGACGGTTGCGCGCCGGGCACGTAAACTTTTTCGGTACAACCGGGCGGGGAGGCTCCGCCTCTAAATTCTGTTGCGGGCTCGGCCCAAATTTGAAGAGACTTAAATAAAATGCTCGGTTTCCTTGCGTTCGTCTTCATCCTCGGCTCCGCGGTCATCCTGCACGAGTTCGGCCACTTCATCGTCGCCAAGATGCTCGGCATCCGCGTCGAGACTTTCTCGGTCGGCTTCGGCAAGCGCCTCTGGGGGCGCAAGTGGGGGACGACCGACTACCGCCTCTCGCTCATCCCGCTCGGCGGCTACGTCAAGCTCGGCGGCGACGACTCGAACTCCGGCATCGAAGACGGAGGCGCCGAGGATATTCCCCCCAAAGAGCGTTTCGACCTGCGTCCGCGCTACCAGAAGTTCATGGTCGGCGTGGCCGGCCCCGTCATGAACATCCTGACGGCGCTGGCGATTCCGTTCGTGGCCGCGATGACCGTCGGCGTGCCGGCACTGACGCCCGTCGTCAGTCAGGTCGAGCAGGGCGGCGCGGCCGAGACGGCCGGACTCAAACCCGGCGACCGCATCATCTCCTTCGACGGCGAGAACGAGCCGACGTGGCGCTGGATGAACGTCGCCGCGTCGGTGAAGCGTAACCGGCAGCTCCCGATGGTCGTTGACCGCAACGGCGAGCGCGTGACGCTCTCCATCAGCCCGAAGGTTGTGCAGGAGGACGGCCACGAGATCGGCGACCTCGGCTTCCAGCCCGACCCCGGCGTGCAGGCGGCGGTCGTGGACAGAGTCGTGCCGGGCTCGCCCGCCGAGGAGATGGGGCTCAAGCCGGGCGACCGCATGGTCGCGCTCGACGGCGACCCCGCGCCGACGCGCAACACGGGACAGGTACGCGAGTACATCAGCAAGCACCCGGGCCTCGTCCGCATCACGGTCGAGCGCGAGGGTCAACGCGTCGAGTTGACCACGCCCGAGCGGCGCATGGAGGGCGGCAAGACGCTCGGCCTCTACTTCCAGCAGCCGCCGCTTGAGACGGTCGGCCCCTTAGAGGCGGCGTCAGTCGCCGTCAACACCAACCTCGAAATTCTGCGCCTGACGGGCATGGCTTTGGGTCAGGTCTTCACCGGGCAACTTCCCGTCGGCGAGGCCGTGGGCGGCCCCATCGCCATCGCGGCGGCCTCCTACGAGGCGGCGACCAACTACGGCTGGGACGGCGTCTTCAACATGCTCGGCTTCCTGAGCCTCAACCTCGGCATCTTCAACCTGCTCCCGATTCCCGTGCTCGACGGCGGGATGCTCTTCATGCTCCTGGTCGAGGGCGCGCTGGCAATCTTCGGGATGAAGATTTCCCTGCGCGTGCGCGAGCGCATCCAGCAGGTCGGCTTCGTCTTCCTGCTCCTCCTGATGGGCTTCGTCATCATCAACGACGTGACCAAGTTCGCCCCCGGCCTCTTCCGCTCCAAGGAGAAGCCCCCGGCGACGCAGCAGAAGTGAAGGGGCGTGAACCGTGACACGTGAACCGTGACGAGAGTGAGACAGCTCTTCTCGTCACGGTTTACTCTTGAGCAACCTTAAGTTCCGGCAGTTCGTAACAACAGACATGAGACAGACGAGACAGGTCAGGGTCAAGGACGTGCTCATCGGCGGCGGCGCGCCGGTGGCTGTGCAGTCGATGACGAAGACGGACACGGCCGACGTTGAAGGCACCGTCCGGCAGATCGAGGAGATGGTGCGGCAGGGCTGCGAGGTCGTCCGCGTCGCCGTCCCGAACAACGAGGCCGCGGTCGCGCTCAAAGAGATTCGCCGCCGCGTGCCCGACGTGCCGCTCGTCGCCGACATACACTTTCACTACAAGCTCGCCCTGATGGCGCTCGAAGCGGGCATCGACAAGCTCCGTCTCAACCCCGGCAACATCGGCTCCATCGAGCGCGTGCGCGAGGTGGTCCGCGCCACCAAGGAGCGCGGCGTTCCCATCCGCATCGGCGTCAACGGCGGCTCGCTCGAAAAAGATTTATTGAAGAAGTACGGCACGGCCACGCCCGAGGCGATGGTCGAGTCGGCGCTGCGCCACATACGCATCCTCGAAGAGCTCGACTTTCAGGACATCGTTGTCTCGCTCAAGGCTTCGGACGTGCGCCGCACGGTCGCGGCCTACCGCCTGCTCGCGGAGCAGGTTGACTACCCGCTCCACCTCGGCGTGACGGAGGCGGGCACGCCCTTCGGCGGCACCATCAAGTCATCCATCGGCCTCGGCATTCTCCTCCACGAAGGCATCGGCGACACCATCCGCGTCAGTCTTGCGGCCGAGCCGTGGGAGGAAGTGCGCGTCGCGTGGGACATCCTGAAGTCGCTTGAGCTGCGCAAGCGCGGCGTGACGGTCGTCGCCTGCCCGACCTGCGGGCGCCTGGACGTTGAGAACTTCGTCGAGATAGTCACCGAGATCGAGCGGCGGCTCGCGCACATCGAGGAGCCGCTCCACCTCTCCATCATGGGCTGCGAGGTGAACGGGCCGGGCGAGGCGCACGACTCGCAACTCGGCGTCACCTTCGGCAAGGGCGTCGGCATGATCTTCAAGGACGGCCGCCCCATGCGTAAGGTCTCCGGCGCCAACATCGTCGAGGCGTTCGTCGCCGAAGCCGAGAAGCTCGTCAAAGAGGGCGCCGCGTCTCAAGCGGAACTGCTGCCCGAGCTGGTTCAGATCAAGTAAGACGGGCGTTCGGACTTCTCAACCCGGACGCACGCCTCCGACTCCAGCCTCACACGGAACGCGCGCCGGAACTTTCCCGTTGACACCGCGCTCCGCCACGACTTACTTTTGTCTTAGCCCCTCTTCGGTCTCACCGAAACTCGCGCCCCCGCGAACTCCATTCGGAAAGGTTAACGAAGATGATTCGTCAGGGACTTGTCTGCCGCCCGCGATGGCGGAGGCCGGCGGCCGTTCTGTTCGCGGTCTGCGTCGGCTTCGCCCTGTGCGTCGGGGCGGCGCCGACAGTGGGGCAGGAGCGCGGGAGGGCCGTCGTCGTCACGATACCGGCGCGCATACCTTTGCAGGTCGAAGTGAAGAACGCGGAGCGCGTGGCCGACCCGTCGAACGGCCGTTGGCTGCGCGACCTCGAAGTCGAAGTGACCAACACGGGGGGCAAGCCGATCTACTTTGTCTCGCTCCTGCTCCTGCTGCCGGGCGCGAAGTTGGCAGGGTTGCAGCCGGTCTACAGGTTGAAGTTTGGGAGTCCTGCGTTGGGGAGCTTCACGGCCATCGCGCGACCCGAGGACGTGCCCATCGCGCCCGGCGCGAGCGCCGTCATCAAAGTGCCGGTGGACGAAGCCGTCGCCTGGGAGAAGTTTAAAGCGAAGGGGGTGGCGACCGACCCGCAGAGACTCGTGCTCGTGATGCACCAACTCAACTTCGGCGACGGGACGGGCTACGCCGGACGCGACGCAAGGCCGCTGCCTAATCCCAACGCCGCCGGTTACAGGCGTCGCGCGGGGCGCGGACGTTAGAGCTTCAGTCGGCGGACATCGAGAGGAAGAGTGCGTCGGTGGCGGCGCGGCGGTTGACGTTGAATGAGAGTTGGCCGCGCAACTCTTCGATGCGCGTGAGCCAGCCGGCGGCGCGCGCGGGGCGGACGCCTTCGGCGAGTCGCGCGAGGCGTTCGCGCAGGTCTTGATTGACGAGCGTCCCGCCGCCGCCGAGCGCGAGCAGCCAGAGGTCGCGGACGAGTATTTCGAGCGCGTCGAGGCGCGGCTCGTACTCTTCCTTGTTCTTCGCGTCGCCCAGCTCTTCGGCCGCGCGCAGCAGCCGCACGCGGTCGCCGCCGGAGGCGAGCGCCTCGACCACGCCGAGCATCGCGTCGCGCCGCGCGCGGTATGTGTCGAGGTTGAGCCCGAGCGCCACGCCCGGCCGCCCCGAGGCGAGCTGCGCGGCGAGACGCGCCTCCTCACCCGCGCGTTTGCCGTTCCTGACGAGGAAGTTCTCCAACTCTTCGGCCGCGAGCGGGGCGAAGCGCACGCTCTGGCAACGCGAGCGGATGGTCGGGAGCAGGCTCGAAGTGCGCGAGGTGATGAGGATGATGTGCGTGGTCGGCGGCGCCTCTTCCAGCGTCTTGAGCAGCGCGTTCGACGCGGACTCGTTCAGGCTCTCCGCGTTCTCGACGAGGAAGACGCGCGCGGCGCCCTCCACGGGGCGGAAGTTGCTCTCGCGCTCAAGGTCGCGCACGGACTTGACGAGAATGTTTCGGTTGTAAGGTCGGATGAGTCCGACATCTCGGTGGTCCGACCAGATGATCTTCTCGTGCGCGTCCCTGTCGTCGCCCGCCGGGAACTGAAACTTAACGATGCGCTGGCACGCGGGGCAGACGCCGCAGCCCTCGACGCCGCGTCTGTCCTTACAGTTCAGCGCCCGCGCCACCTCCAGCGCGAACGACTTCTTACCCAGACCCTTCTCGCCCGCGAACAGCAGCGCGCCGGGGACGCGCCCCTGCCGCAGCATCCTCCGCAAAGTCTCCTTCGCGCGCTCGTTCCCGACGAGTGAGTCGAACATAGAAAACAGTAGTCAGTTGACAGTAGTCATACCGACTTGCGAGATGAAATAAGGCGACCGCGCTCCCGGCGGTGCGCGACCTTATTTTGATTCGCAAGTCGGTATCAGTAGTCAGTAGTTAGTAAGAAAGACAAGACGACTTTCATCGAGTTGTTTTTCCTACTGACTACTGTCTACTCTCCAGAAATGGCATGACGATGCGCATGACTTGGGCCTGTGTCTCCTGGACGGAGCCGGCGGCGTCGATGACGCGGACGCGGTCGGGCTCGGCGGCGGCGATGCGTTGGTAGGCGTCGCGGACGCGCGTGTGAAAGGCCGCGTCCTCCGCGTCGAGGCGGTCGCGCTCGCGCTCCTTGTCCGTGCGACGGTGCGCGCGCCGCTGGCTCTCATCCACGGGCAGGTCGAAGATGAGCGTCAGGTCGGGCATCAAACCCCCCGTCGCCAGCGCGACCAGCTCCGAGACGATCTCGTCGGGGAAGCCGCGCCCCGCGCCCTGGTAGGCCACGGTCGCGTCGGCGTAGCGGTCGGAGAGGACGACGTGTCCTGATTCGAGCGCGGGCCGGACGAGCGTGCGGACGTGCTGCGCGCGGTCGGCGGCGTAGAGGAGGAGTTCGGCGAGCGGGTCAACCTGCTCCTCCGTGTCGAGCACGAGTTGGCGGACGCGCGTGCCGAGCGGGGTCCCACCGGGCTCGCGCGTGGTGACGACTTCGCGGCCGCGCAGGCGCAGCTCGCTCGCGAGCATGCGGAGCTGGGTAGACTTGCCGCACCCGTCGATGCCCTCGAAGGTGATGAAAGCAGGGGCCAAGATTTTTTAAATTTCTCCGTTCTGGATGACGCGGGTGAGGTCAGCTTTCGGAGCGGCCAGTCGCCTCGCCGCCCGCGTCGGAGGCGTGGTCGGACTGGTGCGGGGGGCGGTGCTCGCCCGTCGGGCGGCGCGCGTGCTGTATGGTCGAGATGGCGTGTTTGAAGATGAGCTGCTCCTGCGATGCCGACTCCAACAGCACCGAGTACTTGTCGAAACTGCGGATACGCCCCGAGAGCTTGGCGCCGTTCATCAGGTAGATCGTGACGGTCTCCTTCTCACGGCGCACAGTATTCAGGAACGCGTCCTGTATATTCTGGGGAGTTGATTTTGTGTCCACAGACTGCCCCCGCTTGAATCTGAGTGTACCTTGGGTTCGGACAGATTACACCCTGCCCCTGCAAAGTTCAAAGTTTAACTTTCAAAGTTGACAGAAATAGAAAACTTTCCGCGTTTTGGAACCATTCAGACTCCGAGCCGGCGCGCGACCGACTCCTGCACGGCCGTGTCTTCGCCGAAGCCCTCGACCCACTCGGCGCCGAGTTCACGTTTAAACCAGGTGAGTTGACGCTTGGCGTAGTGGCGCACGTCGAGCTTCGTCTGCTCGACGGCGCTCTCCAGGGTGCGCTCGCCCCGCAGGTACTCGACGACGCGGCGGTAGCCGTGCGCGCCGAGCGCGCTCGTCTCCGGGGGCACGCCGCGCGCGAGTAGCCCGCGCACCTCTTCGACGAGGCCGGCGCGGAAGTGCGCCTCGGCGCGCACGTCTATGCGTCTGTAAAGTTCCGCGCGCGGCGGGTTGAGGACGAAGACGCGCAGGCGCGCGGCCTGCGGCGGCGGGGCGGGGCGCGCGCCCGTGCGTTCCGAGTGCTTCTCGCCAGTTTGCAGACGGAATTCGAGCGCGCGCTGGACGCGCGACCAGTCGCGTGGCGCGAGCCGCGCGGCCCTCTCGGGGTCCAGTTTTTGTAAGAGCTTATGCAGGTGTTCCGCGCCCCTGCGTTCGCGCAAACTCACGAGCCGGCGGCGCAACTCCGCGTCCGTGGGCGGCGCCTCGAAGAAGGGCTCGCGCAGCGCGCGCAGGTAGAAGCCCGTGCCGCCGACGAGGAGCGCCGTGCGGCCGCGCGCCTCTATCTCGTCAATCTTCGCGAGCGCGTCGCGCGCCCAGTCGGCGGCGGTGTAGGTGCGCTCGGGCGGGACGAAGTCGATGAGATGGTGCGGGACTCCGCGTCGTTCTTCAAGAGGGACTTTCGCCGTCGCGATCTCAATCTCGCGGTAGACCTGCACCGAGTCGCAGTTGATGATCTCCCCGTTCAGGCGCAGCGCGAGCGCGATGCCGAGGTCGCTCTTGCCCGAAGCGGTCGGGCCGACGACGGCGACGACGGGCCGCTCTGTCCTGAGTTCCGTGCTCAAAGGGAAGGGGCGAAGAGGCGGCAGGCCAACACGAGCCAGACGACGAGCAGCAGCGCGAGCGCGCCGACGAGTTGTGAGCGCGTGAGTTTCATGTGTAGAGCTTCGTCAAAGCGACCCCCGTGTAGAAGTGCTTCAGAATCTTCTCGTACGAAAAGCCCGCGCGCGCGAGGCCGTACGCGCCGACCTGACACATCCCGACGCCGTGCCCCCACCCGCGCCCCGTGAAGGTGAATGCCGAGACCCTACCACTCTCATCAAACTCGCGGTCGATGACGAAGAGCTGTTCGCGCAGTCCGAGCGCCGAGCGTATCCGACCGCCGCGAACGTGCGCCGTGCCCGTAGTCCCCACGACTTCGAGGTCCAGCACGCGCCCCGAGACGCCGCGCCTTCGCACGCGAAGGTCGAGGATCGTCCCGACACCAGAAACCGAGCGCGAGAGTCTTGACATGACCCCCGAAGGCGTCAACGTCTCCGTCCAGTTCGTGTACTTCGACGCGCGGTCGGAAGCGGCGCCGCCGGCCGCGGGCCGGACTTCGAGATAGTCAACCTCGCCGCCCGCGCCGGTGTGATAAACAACCGCTTCTCCTCCGACAACCTGCACCTCGCGCACGGCGAACAACGTCTCGCCGAACGCGCGAAACAGATGCGCGTCCGGCCGCACGGTCACGCTCAAATCCTTGCCGGAAGTGGGCCGGAACGTAAGAGCGTTGTTGGTGCCGACGCGTGCCGTCGCCCTCTGCAAACGCAGCAGCCCGCGCCCCTCCAACGCGTGCGTGACCGCGCGGAGAGCGCGTGCGCGCGACAAAGGCTGGCGCGGCCGGAGCGTCCCGTCGGGCAGCAGCGCGAGGTGCCCTTCGCGCAACATCGCGGCCACGTCGGCGCGGTTCTGCTGTGGCACCTCGTCCGCGTCGCGGAAGGCGAGCAGGTATTCGACATCCGCGCTGTTGAGAAGCGTCGCCCCACGACTCTCGCCGTCGAGCGCGGACGCGAGCGCCGTGGCGAAACCCGCCGGCCTCGTCGCATCGGCCCCAACGTTCGGCGCCGCCTGGTGCGCGAGCAATGCCACACGTGAAAGCAAGTCGCGGGATTCATCAGACGTGACGTTCGAAGCGAGCCACTCGTCGTTCAAACGCGCGGGCAGGTTGAAGCCGTGGACGGCGAGCAGCGCCGCGTCGCGCGCGCTCGTCGCGTGCTCGGCCGACTTGAGCGAGGCGGGCTCACGCGACGTGCGCACGTTGAGCGCGGCGAAGTGTTCGCCCGCTTCGAGCGCGCACTCGCGGCCGCGCAGGTATGCGACGGGCGCGCCGCCGAAGATGTTCTCGCCGTCCTCCGTGCGCCCGCCGCAGGTCGAGGTGTAGACGGCGTTCACGGGCGCGCCCTTGTAAGTAAGGATGCGGCCGCGCGTCTCCGCGACGGCGCGGTCGCTTAAAGGATGCTCGGTCGCGCGACCGCCGTAGACCTGCGAGCGCGTGTCGGGCGTGAGGTCGTAGCCGTCGGCGGAGAAGCGGCCGAGGTTGCTGACGGCGTACGTGCGCGCGGCGACGGCCTGCGCCTTCAAGGCTTCAAGCTCCGGCCAGCCGCCGGGCGACAACTCGTTCGGCACGACGCCGCGCACGTACTCTTCGAGCGGGACGACGTTGACGACCGTCAACGTCCCCTTCGTGTTGGCGAAGACTTCGAGCCGCCCGCGATATGGCTTCTCGTTGTAGCGGACGGGGTGCAACTCGGGGTCTTCCGGCGCGAAGACGACGGGCGTGCGCAGGTCGAGCAGGGGCTTCGCGGAGCCCGGCGCGTAGAGCGCCTCGCCACGCCCCGGCGGCGCCGCGCGCGAAGTCGGGCGCACGCCGCTTCTATTCGATGAAGTTGATGCGGTCTGGACTTCGCCCTCTGTTGCCTCCGGCGTCGGGGCGGGCAGCGCGGGGTATGCGCGCGGCTCGACGCGGACGCGCGCGAGTTCGAGCGGGAGCGGCTGTTCGCCCGCGTCGGTCGCGTTGAGCACGTTGCCGGTCGTGGAGATCGTGGCGCTGCGGACCGCCGTCGCGAGGCCGATGCGGATGACGGGCTCCTTCGTCAAATGAACGACCTCGGGTTCGACCTCGGGCAGGGCCACGGGCGCGCTCGTCGAGGTCGTCGGCCACTCGGTCGGGGTCACGCGGCGCGGCCTCGTCGCGGGTCGTTCGTCCTGCGCTCTGATGATGAGTTGCGGAGAGACGAGGGCGCAGGTGAGCAGCGCCACGGTCAACAGTCTCTTGAAGGAGGAACGCATCGGGGTCTCGTGCTCAAGTCGTTCGCGCAGTGTTTGGAGGGGAGCGCGCCGTGGCGATTCTACAACATCCGGGCGCCGCCGGGTGAACGTCTTCGCACTCAACCGAAAAGGTAAGTCTTTAAAAGTCCGAGCAGCCCTCCGGCGAGGACGACCCAGAGCACGTCGAGCTTCAGACGGTAGAGCGCGAGGAAGGCCGCGGCGCCGAGCGCGACGGCGAACCAGTTGACCTCTGCCGTGAAGCCGCGCGGCCAGATGACCGCCGCGCCGAAGAGGAGCGCGAGGTTGAGGATAACGCCGACGACGGCCGCCGTCACGCCCGCGAGCGCGCCCGCGAGCGAGCGGTTGCCGCGAATGACTTCGATGTAGGGCGCGCCGACGAAGATGAAGACGAAGCAGGGCAGGAATGTCACGTAAGTCGTCACGAGCGCGCCGACGACGCCGCTCGTCGCGGGGCTCAAACCGGCGGGCGGATGGTTCCAACCGGCCATGAAGCCGACGAACTGCAAGACCATGATGAGCGGCCCCGGCGTCGTCTCGGCCAGCGCGAGCCCGTCCACGGCCTGCGCGGGCGAGAGCCAGTTGTAGGGCGCGACCGTCACGGCCTGCGTCACGTACGCGAGCACGGCGTAGGCGCCGCCGAAGGTGACGAACGCGGCCTTCGTGAAATAGAAATACTCCTGCGCGTGGATGCCGCCCGTGCCGAGCAGCCACGCGAGCACCGTCAACGGCACGACCCAGAGCACGAGCCCGACCCCCAACACCTTCAACACGCGCGCGCGCGAAGTGAGCGTGTGCGGCGGCGGGGACGCACGGTCGTCGATGACGAGCGGCAGTCCGTCGGTCTCTTCAGTCTCAACCCGACCACTCTCATCAACCTTCTTCGTCTCGGCGACGAACGCGCCGGGCCAGAAGCGCGTGCCGGCGTAGCCCGCGAGCCCGGCCAGCAGCACGATGAGGGGGAAGGGCACGTGCAGGAAGTAGATCGACGCGAACGAGGCCGTGGCGATGAGAAGGTGCGCGCGACGTTTCAACGCGCGGCCGCCGATCTTGATGACGGCCTCGACGACGATGGCGACGACGACCGGCTTGAAGCCCGAGAGCATCCCCGTCACGAATGCCGTGTTGCCGTGCGCGGCGTAGACGTAGGAGAGGAGCAGGAGGACGAGTATCGAAGGGATGACGAAGAACGCGCCCGCGACGATGCCGCCCGGCGTCCGGTGGATGAGCCAGCCGACGTAGATGGCGAGCTGCGTCGCCTCCGGGCCGGGCAGCATCATGCAGTAGTTGAGCGCATGGAGGAAACGCTCTTCCGAGAGCCAGCGGCGGCGCTCGACCAACTCGCGGTGCATGATGGCGATCTGTCCCGCCGGCCCGCCGAACGAAATCCACCCGAGCTTTACCCAGAAGCGCAGCGCCTCACCGAACGACACATGACGGTCGGCTCTCTCTTCAAGAGCCATGCGACTCCAACGCTTCGACGGCGAGTGTGTGAAAACGTCGGCGGACGCCGTTGATGTTGACGAAGGGGAGCGGGCGCGCGTGCGTGCGGTTGGTGAGAAGAATAAAGACGCGCTCGGTCGTCGGGTCTATCCAACAACTCGTTCCCGTGAAGCCGAGGTGGCCGAAGGCTTCGGGCGGCAGGCGCGGCCCGGCCGTCGATTCGGGCGTCGCCGCGAGCTGCCAGGCGAAGGAGCGCGCCTCGTTCAAACCTTCGGTCATGTTCAGACTGAAGAGGCGGCACGTCTCCGGGTTGAGCAGAGTCGTCGTGCGCGGGAGGAACTGCGAGGCGAGTGTGAGAGTCTCGCGCGCGTCGGAGAAGAGGCCGGCGTGTCCGGCCGCGCCGCCGAGAAAATACGCGTTGCCGTCGTGCACCTCGCCCCAGATGGTGCGGTCGCGCCAACTCGCTTTGTCTGCTCCCTCTTGAGTTTCGCACATGCCACGCTCGTAGGCGTTGCCGCCCGACTCGCACGCGGCGACTTCTGTTTGAATCGTCTTTTCGGGATTGAAGAAGGTTCGCTTGAGATTGAGCGGGTCGAAGATTTCTCCGCGCGCGAGGTCCGCGAGAAGCGTGTTCGTGACGCGTTGCGCGAGCAGCCCGAGCGTGATGAAGCCGAGGTCGCTGTAGACGACGCGCCCGCCCGGCGCCTGTTCGAGCGGCTGCGCGGCGATAACGTCCAACACGCGGTCGCGGCCGCCGCCGGTTGAAAGATAGAGCGGCCGCCATGCGGGCAGACCCGACGTATGCGTGAGCAGTTGGCGCACCGTGACCGCGCGTTTGTCTTCAACGTCGAACTCGTCGAGGTATTCGGCGACCGGCGCGTCTAAGCCGACCGCGCCGCGCTCGACGAGGAGCGCGAGCAGCATCCCCGTCACCAGCGGCTTCGTCAAAGAGGCGAGGTCGTAGACGGTGCCGAGCGTGGCGGGGCGCGACTCAGGCTCACGCACGGCGTCGCCGATGGCATCGGCGAAACGCACGCGCCCCGCCTCCGCGACGACGTAGACGGCCGAAGGGAAGTCGCCGGCCTCGACGCGCTCGGCGAGCATTGCGGAGATTGTGGCGGAAGGGTTCGCGTCGGTGGCTGTCATCAAAACTGCATCTTCATCCCGGCGATGATGGGGTGCTCGTGGATGCGCGCGAGGAGGCGTTCGGCGAGCGCGAGCGCGTGGCGCCCCTCTTCGCCAGTGACGGGCGCGGGACGCCCTTCGCGCGCGGCTTCAAGGAAGAGTTCTATCTCGGTGCGCAGCGGCTCCACGTCGATGATGTCGAGGTTGCGGACCTGCACGCCGGGCCAGGAGCCGGTCGCGCTGGGCGGCGCGAGGCTGCTGATGGAGGCGTAACGCGTGGCGTAATCGACGGCGACGTAGTCGTGCGGCTGGAAGAAACGCATCTTGCGAATCTTCTCGGTGCCGACGCGCGAGGCGGTGATGTTGGCGACGGCGCCGGTCGCGAACTCGATGCGCGCGTTGGCGGCGTCCACGCGGTTCGTCAGCACGGGCAGTCCGACGCCGCGCACGTCCGTCACCTCAACGTCGTGGCCGACGAGCCAGAGCACGATGTCGAGGTCGTGAATCATCAGGTCGAGCACGACATCGATGTCCAGAGAGCGCGCGGTGAACTGGCCGACGCGGTGAATCTCGAAGTAGACGGGCTGTTTGACGTGCGGCTTCAACGCGACGAGCGCCGGGTTGAAGCGTTCGAGGTGCCCGACCATCAGCGTCGCTCCGCCGCGCGCGGCGGACTCGATCATCCGGTCGGCCTCTTCGAGCGTGCGCGAGATGGGCTTCTCGACGAGGACGTGGACGCCCGACTCCAACAACGCGCAGGCGATCTCGGCGTGCGACTCGGTCGGCGTGGCGAGGCTCACGGCGTCCACCTCGCCCGCGAGCGTGCGCCAGTCATTCGTCCAACGCACGCCGCGCTCCTCGGCGACGGCGCGCGCGGTCGCCTCGTTGGTGTCGCAGACGGCGACGAACTCGGACTTGCCCTCGGCGGCGAGCGCCGCGTGTATCCGCGCGTGCTGCCGGCCGAGGTGGCCGACGCCGACGACGGCGGTGCGAATGGTCAAAGGTTCCTCCGGGACGTTGTCAGCGTTCAGCGTTCAGCCGCTCCCACCCGGCGGCGGGCGTGTTTGAACTGTGGGCCGACATGAATGATACTCGTCGGGATTGATACCAAAGCATCTGGCTGAACGCTGAAAGCTGAACGCTGAAAGCTTTTTCGGAGACTATACTTGCAACGTTTCCTGCTTGCAAAGCGCGCGTGGGTCGTGCTGTTCGGGGCGGTCTGCGCGGCCTATTTCTACGGGCTCGGGGCGGTGCCGCTGCTGGGGCCGGACGAGCCGCGTTACGCGCAGGTGGCGCGCGAGATGTTCGCGCGCGGCGATTGGGTGACGCCGACGCTCGGCGGGCACACGTGGTTCGAGAAGCCCGCGCTGCTCTACTGGCTGATGGAGGCGGCGTACGGGCTGTTCGGCGTGACGGAGTTCGCGGCGCGGTTCGGCTCGGCGCTGTCGGGCGTGCTGACGGTGCTGCTCGCGGGGTGGGCCGCGCGGCGCGCGGAGTTCGAGTCGAGGGAAGACATGCGCGGCCTGGGCGTGACGTGCGCGGCCGTCGTGGCTTCGACGTTGGGGCTCTTCGTCTTCGCGCGCGCGTCGAGCTTCGACACGGTGTTGACGACGACGGTGACGGGCGCGCTCGCATGCTTCTACTGTTCCGAGGTGGAGCGCGGCGCGGGGCGTCGGACGTGGCTCGTCGGGTTCTACCTGTTCATCGGCGCGTCGTTGCTGGCGAAGGGACTGGTGGGCGTCGTCATCCCGGGCGCGGTGGTCGTCGTCTATTCCGTTTTTAGAAGACGCTGGCCGGGGCTCCTGCGTCTGGGAGTGCCGTGGGGCCTGCTGCTCGTTCTGATGGTGGCGGCGACGTGGTACGCGCCGGTCATCGCGCGACACGGCCGCGCGTTCGTGGACGAGTTCTTCGTGCAGCACCACTTCGCGCGCTACGTCTCGAACAAGTATCACCACCCGCAGCCCTTCTGGTTCTACCTGCCCGTGACGTTGGGATTGGCGCTACCGTGGACCGCTTTTCTTGTGAATGGAATCGTTGCCGCCGTCGGGACGAACGCGCGCGCGGAGGACGCCGCGAGCAAGTTGAGGGTGCTCGCGCTCGCGTGGCTCGTGGTGCCGGTGCTCTTCTTCTCCGCGTCGGGGTCGAAGCTGCCGGGGTACGTGCTGCCGGCGCTGGCGGGCGCGGCGCTGCTGGCGGGCGACGGGCTGCACCGATACCTGCGCGGCGCGGGCGGGCTCGCGGCGATGCGTCTGACGGGACTGTTCGCGCTCGCGGCCTTCGCGGGGGGCGTCGCGCTGCTCGTCTTTCACGTCAGCGAGTTCGGCGAAGTCCTGCGTGGACTCTCGCCCGTCTACGTGACGTTGCTGTTGTTGCCGGCGGGGTTCGCGGCGCTGTGCGCGCTTTTCGCGCCGAGGCGGAGGGCGCTGTGCGCCGTCTCCATCGTCGGCGCGACGCTCCTGACGGTCGCGATGGTCGTCGCCAGCGGCGTGCTCGGGCGCCTGACGCGGAAAGAGAGCTTAGGCCCGACGATAGCCGAGGCGAGCGCGCAGGGCTTCGGCGGGCTGCCCATCGTCAACCTGCACACGGTCGAGCGCACGTCGGAGTTCTACGCCGCCGGCCGCCTCGCCTACGACGCGAACGGCGAGCCGCTGAGATTCGAAGGCACGGGGCAGGTCGCCGAGTTCACGCAGGGCAAGGGCGGCGCGGCCCTCGTCATCGTCCACCGCGACGACGAGCATCAACTCTACGAAGACCCGTCGCTTGAGTCCAAACGCGTCGCCTTCAACGGCCGTCACGCGCTCGTGTACGTGAAGAGTAGTAGACAGTAGGAAAACAGACAGCGCGGCTTTCATCGGTTGATGATGAAAGCCGCGCTGTTTCTTATCCTTGAACTACTGTCTACTGTTCAACGCAGCGTGCGGTCGAAGAAGTCTATAAGGCGGCGGTCGTATTTCTCATCCTCTTCGGGCGAGGCGGAGGCGAGCGCGAGGCCGGTGAGTGGGAGGTCCGTGTGCGTCTCGACGTTGGCGCGGACGGGGAAGCAGTTGGCGAGCGTCTCGGTCGTCTGTTTCAAACGCCCCGCGCCCTCGCCCGAGAGCAGAAGCACCTGCCGGTCGCCGAGCCCTTCGGCCAGCGTGCAGGCCGCGTCCGACTTGTAGCGCCCCGCGAAGTAGACGCGCGTGCCGAGCCGCGCGAGTGCTTGCAGCAGACGGTTGTCGAAACCCGTGCGGTCGCGGACGGCGCCGGCCAGCGCGTCGTCGGCGCTGTCGGGCACCGAGTCGAGCACGACCGCGCGCACGGCCGGGTCGCGCCGCGCCGCCGAGAGGGCCGCGTAGGAACCCAGTTCGACGCCGTAGACGCCGAGCGCCGGCCCGGCCAGCGCGCGCCCCTGCGGCGACTTGAGCCCGCGCAGGTATTCGAGCGCGGCGAGCGCGTCGTCCGATTCGGCCCAGCCGAAGGATGAAGACGCGACGGACGGACTCTGCCCGTGTCCGCGCAGGTCGGGCAGCAGCACCGTCATGTTCGTCGTCTCGTTGATCTTCACGCCGAGGTTGAGGAGCCACGAGCGGTCGGCGCCGTAGCCGTGGAGCAGCAGCACCGCGGGCGCGCCCTCGGCCCCGCGCACGAGCCAGCCGCGCGCGCGCGTGCCGTCGCGGTTGGCCCAGGTCTCCTCCGTGGCCTTGAGGCCGCGGTCGCTCAGACGCAGAAACTTTTCGGGCGTGACAAGATAAGCGCGCTGCGGCGGTCGCGTCGCCGAATAGACCAGCCACGCCGTCACGGAGACCACGGCGAGCACCAGCAGCAGGAGGAGTGGGAGCAGCGCCGTTAAGGCTTTCCGTCCCGTTCGGCGTCGAGGAGGAGACATGGCGCCAGTATTGTAAAGGCAAAAGGCAAGAGGCGGCAAAGAAGATGTTAGCTGTTACCCGGCATCCAACGTCTTCTTTTTGCCTCCTCGTAGTCTTCAGGGGTGTTGACGTTTGCGAAGAAGAGGCGCGCGCCTTCGAGGTCGGAGAGTTCTTCAAAACCGACCCAACGCGTCCGCACCGTTCGGAGCAGCGCGCGCGGCCGCAACTCGCCCGCGCCGATGAGGCGCTCGGCAACTTCACGGCAACGCGCGGCGTCGTAGAGCGCGCAGAGCGGCTGCGGCCGTCCGTCCTCCTGCACGGGCGCGACCGCGTCCACGTCATCATCACGCAACGCGGCAAGTCTCTCGAACAACCCGGCCGTGACGAAGGGCAGGTCGCAGGAGACGACCGCCGCCCACTTCGTCCGACACGCCGCGAGCGCCGCGTGCAGCCCGCCCAACGCGCCGAGCCCTTCGTGCACGTCGCGCACGACCGCGAGCCCGTGCGACTCGATCCCTTCGCGCGACCCGACGACGCTGACTCTGTCCGAGACAGACGCGAGCGCGCCGGCCGCGATCTCGACGAACGTCCGGCGCCCGAGGCGGAGTCGCGACTTGTCCTCGCCCATCCGGCTCGAAAGTCCGCCGGCCAAAATGAAGCCTTCGGTGTCTAACATAATCAGCAGGCAGTAGGCAGACGGCAGTGGGCAGCCGCTCCGCGTTACGGCTGTTGAGAGAATTATACCGGAGATTTCGACAGCAGGGTTTTAACTGCCTACTGTCGCGGGAAAAGTAATCCCTTTAATGCTTTAACCCAAGCAACTCCCGGAGTCCCGGCCACATCCTTGATTGGACAAGATGTAGCTTGACCCCTGGAGAAAGGCACGGTTATAGTCGGCAAGCGCGGGAGCCCTTTCTCGTTCATCCTTCGTCAGGCGTCCGGGCCGAGTCCGACCCCGAGCCGCCGCCACTTTTAAACAAGCGCCCTCCCCCTAGAGGTAATTTGATGAGAAGAAACGCCGTCGTCCTGTTCGCCCTCTTTCTCGCATTGCAACTGACGGGGCTGGCGCAGGGCACAACTCCCGCCGCCGCGAGCAAGCCCGTTGACTTCTACCCGCTCGAAGACGTACGCACGGGGCAGAAGGGCGTCGCGCGCACGGTCTTCGCGGGGGCGGTGCCCGAAGAGTTCGGGCTCGAAGTCCTGGGCGTGCTGCCCGGTTTTCCCGCGCCGCGCAAGTCGGTCATCATCGCTAAGCTCACGGGCGCGCAGGTCGAGCGCACGAGCGTCTTCGCGGGCATGTCCGGCTCGCCCGTCTACATCGACGGCAAACTCGTCGGCGCCATCGCCTACGCCTTCCCCTTCGCCAAGGAGCCCATCGCCGGCATCACGCCCATCAAGCAGATGATCGAGATGTTCGAGCAGGGGCGCCAGTCGAGCGAGGGGCGCGACCAGATGGGTTTCCTGCGCGAGCCGCGCGCCGTTTCTTACTCTCAACTCACGGGCGTTGACTGGAAGTCGCAGTTGCCGGGAGCGCAGGCTGGCGGCGTCAACTTCGTCGCGCCGGTCGCTTCGGGTTCGCCGCTGGCGGCGCTCCTCGGACAGCAGTTCGCGCCCATCGCGACGCCGCTCGTCTTCAACGGTTTTTCTCCGCAGGCGGTCGCGCAGTTCTCGCCGCAACTACAGTCGCAGGGGTTGATGCCGGTCGCGGGCATCGGCGGCTCTTCGGCCATCACGCCGCTCGGTAAGGTGACTGAGCAGACGCTCGCGCCGGGCACTTCGGTCAGCGTCGAGCTTGTGCGCGGCGACTACTCGGTCGCGGCGTCGGGGACGGTGACGCACCGCGACGGCGAGCGCGTCTACGCCTTCGGCCACCCCTTCCTCAGTCTCGGCTCATCCGACATGCCGATGTCCGAGTCGAAGGTCGTGACGGTCATCCCGAACACGCTCAACTCCTTCAAACTCGCGACGGCCGGGCAGATGGTCGGCTCCATCTCGCAGGACCGCTCGACCGGCATCTTCGGCCGGCTCGGCCACGCGCCGAAGATGGTCCCCGTCACCATCAACCTCCACACCAGCCGCGACCACGTCGAGACCTTCCGTTACGAGGTCGCCAACGACGAATTCCTGACGCCGCTGCTCCTGAACATGACCGTCTACAGCACGCTCACTTCGAGCGAGCGCAGCCTCGGCGACTCCACCGTGAGCGTCCGAGGCAAGATTGAAGTCAAGGGGCAGGAGCCCATCCTGCTTGAGCGTCGCTTTTCGATGCAGGGCGCGGGCATCTCGGCGGCGGGCTCGGTGGCCGGCCCCGTGCAGGCGCTCATGTCGAGCGGCTTCGAGGGCGTGGAACTCGGCCCCATTACGCTCGACCTCGCCGCGACCGACGTGCGGCGCGTGGCGACGCTCGACCGCATCTCGCTCGACCGTAACGAGGTGCGCAGCGGCGAGACCGTCGAGGTGCAGGCTTACGTCCGCACCGAGTCGGGCAAGCAGTTCGTCCAGCGCATCCCCGTCCAGATTCCGGCCGACGTGCCGCCCGGCCAACTCGTCCTCTTCGTCGGCGACGGCGGCACGCTCCAACAGGCTTCGGCCTCGCAGAGCTTCGTCCCGCAGGACTTGGGACAACTCGTCGGCGCCATCAACAAGATGAAGAAGAACGACCGGCTCTACGTCAAGCTCTTCCGCATCACGACGGGCGCCGTCATCGGCACGGACGAGATGCCGAACCTGCCGCCCTCCTTCGTCGCCACGCTCAACAGCGACCGCGCCTCCGGCGGCTACACGCCCACCGTGCTCTCGCCCCTCGGCGAGAAGGAACTGCCGCCCGCCGACTACGTCGTCAACGGCCAACAGCTCATCGCCATCAGCGTGATTCGTTAAGCGGCGCGGTCTAAACACAAACGACACCAAGGTCTGCACGAAGGGCACAAAGGATTCAAACCTTTGTGCCCTTCGTGCGTACTCCGTGCCCTCTGTGTTTAAAACCTTTCCATCAAACGCGCCGTACGACGAAGAGAAACCGCCTCTCCGACTCCGGCACCAGCACCGCCTCGTACGATAGCCCTTCAAGTTCAAGCCGTTCCCTCAAACTCTCTCCCCCAAACAACAACAGCGTCGGCACGCGCGCGGCCCAGGCGTTGAGCGCGGGCAATATCTCCGTGAAGCGTTCGATGGCGCGGCAGGTGAGGCAATCGGCGGCGGGCGCTTCGACCTTCTCGAAACGTTCAGAGACGACGCGCGCCCTCTCCGACAGCCCGAGTCGTGACAGAGCCTCGCGCAGGAAGACGGCCTTCTTCCGCGATGCTTCGACGAGTACGGCCTTTAGGTCGGGCCGCGCGACGAGACAGGGGATCGCGGGCAGTCCCGCGCCCGCGCCAACGTCGAGCACGTTCGCGCCCTCTGGGACGAACGGGAGCGCCGTCAGCGATTCGAGCACGTGGCGCGCGGCGAACTCGGCGGGCGCGCACGGCGCGACGAGGTGGAGCCGAGGGTTCCACGCCGTGACCATCTCAAAGTAATCTCCGAGCCGCGCGCGCGCCTCTTCACACAGTTCAACGCCGAAGCGCGGCGCCCGCTCCGCCAGCACTTTGTCAAACTCGCCGCGTGGTGTAAGTTTTCGTTCGGCCATCTCCCCAATCCAACCGAAGATTAGCGGATGTCAGAAGCAAACAACAGCCGACCCCCCGACACGCGCACGCTCGCCGACGAGCACGAGCGCCTGGGCCGCGCCGCCCTCCGGCTCATCACCGACCACGCGCGCGCGCTCGAAGACGCGCCCGTCTGCTCGACGGCCACGCCCGCTGAATTGGTCGAACTCTTCGACGAGCCGCTCCCCATCGACGGCGTCAACGTCGAAGAGATTTTCGAGCGCATCGGCCGCGACCTCCTCCCGCACGCGATGAACATCCCGAGCCCGCGCTACTTCGGCCTCTTCAACCCGACGCCGCTGCCCGTCGCGGTCTGGGCCGACGCCGTCGCCTCGGCCATCAACCAGAACGGCGCCGCGTGGCGCAACTCGCCTTCGATAAGCGTGGTCGAGGCGCGCGTGCTGCGCTGGCTCTGCCAACTCATCGGCTACGGCCCCGAAGGATTCGGGACGCTGACGAGCGGCGGCTCCGAAGCGAATCTCGTCGGCCTCAAGTGCGCGCGCGACCGCGCCGTCGCTGGCGCGCGCGACTTCGGACTGCGCGCGCAAAACTCGAACGGCCGTCTCGTCGTCTACGCCTCCGAGCAGTGCCACTACTCCTTCGTCAAGAGCGTTGACATCCTCGGACTCGGCCGCGAGAACCTGACGAAGATTGACACGGACTCGCGCTTCCACATCCGCGTGGACCTCCTGCGCGACGCCATCGAACGCGACCTGAAAGAGGGTCACACGCCGCTCTGCGTCGCGGGCGCGGCGGGCGCGACCTCGACCGGCGTCGTTGACCCACTTGACGAGTTGGCCGACATCGCGCGCGAGTTCGGGCTCTGGTTCCACGTGGACGCGGCCTACGGCGGCCCGCTCGCGTTCTCGGAGACGCATAAGTGGCGCCTGCGCGGCATCGAACGCGCCGACTCCGTCTCGTTCGACCCGCACAAGTGGATGTTCGTCCCCTTCGAGTGCGGCGCGCTGCTCGTGCGCGACGGAGGGCGCGTGCTGCGCGATGCTTTTGATATAACGCCCGAGTATTTGAGCGAGGAGCGCGGCGGCGCGGACGTGGAGTTCGACTTCTTCCGCTACGGCCAACTCGGCACGCGCCGTGGGATGGCGCTCAAGGTCTGGGCCGCGCTCAAGTCGCTCGGCGTGCGCGGCTATGCGGAGGTCATTGACAGACAGATTGAGTTAGTCAACTACCTCGCTTCACGCTTCGACGAGTTGGAAGAGTTCGAGCGCGTCGGCGAGGTCGAGACTGCGCTCTGCTGCGCTCGGTACCTGCCCGCGTGGGCACGCTTAAAATCTCTCGAAGCGCAGGACGAGTTGCAGCGCGCGCTGCAACAACGCGTCGAGCGTTCCGGAGGTGCGTGGCTGGCGACGACCGTGCTGCGCGGGCGCCGCGCGCTGCGCATCAACGTCAACAGCTTCCTCACCGAACGCCGCCACATCGACTATCTGGTAGAATTGCTACGTCAAGAAGGCTCGAAGCTGTCGCAGAGAGAGGTCGAAGTATGAAGTCGAAGTTTAAGCGTCCCGCGTTGCTCTGTCTCTTCTGTCTGCTGCTCGCGCTCGCCCCGTCGGCCGCGCGCGGCCAGTCGTCGGACGCGCCCGACGCAAAACGCCTGCCCGGTGTGCCGCGACACGCGCGCGGCAACGCCGCGAAACCCGCTGCCTCCGAGCGATGGCTCGAACGACTGACGACGCGCGCGGACTTCGAGCGCCTCGCGCGCGTCTACACGGACCAGCCCTACGCGCTGCCGCACGTCATCTTCGTCATCGACCGCCAGAACAAGAACAAGATTTACTACGTCAACTCGCAACGCTTCCGCTTCCACAAGGACTTCGTTAACGGCACGTATCTTTCGCTCGAACGCGGCGACGAGTTCTTCCGCAACAACTACCTCAAGGCCAACCGCCGCTTCATCCTCGGCACGCTTGCGTGGCAACAGCCCGTCAAGCGTTACACGTTCGAGTACTGGGAAGGCGACCTCATCCCGGCCGACCTGATAAAACTGACGGCCGACACCATCAAGAAGACCTTCTTCGACGCGGTCGCCTACAAGCCGAACTCGCTCCGGCAGGAGCAGGAGTCGGCGCAAATCGAAGGGCTCGCGCGCGTCACGCAGAGCGACATCGCGAGCCAACAGGAGTACCAGGCGCTCAACGTCGCCAAAGGCATCGGCCGCATCCACATCATCGACAAACTAGACGAGCACGTCGAGATCGGCTCCAACGAAATACTGGTCCTCAACGAGGTGCCGCTCTCGCTCCCGCCCGTCGCGGGCGTCATCATCTCGCAGCCCTCGACGCCGCTCTCGCACATCAACCTGCTGGTCAAGGGCTGGGGCGTGCCCAACGCCTACATCAAGAACGCGCACGAGCTGCTGAAGCAGTACGACACGTGGTGGGTCACGTTCGAGACGACGCCCGACAAGTACACCATCAAGCGCGCGGACATCGGCGAGATTAAGAAGTATCAGGACGCGCAGTCCATACTCGTCAAGGCGATGACGCCGCGCTTCAACCTCGCCGAGCGGCGCCTGCTCGACCTCGCGCGGCAGACGAAGCGCATGAGCGACGCCTACGGCTCGAAGTCGGCCAACCTCGGCGAGGTGGCGCGCTCGCGCCTCGCGGGCGTCACCGTCCCCGCCGGCTTCGGGATTCCCATCCACTACTACGAACAGTTCGTCAAAGAGAACGGGCTCGAAAACGCGATCATCGAGATGAGGGACGAGAACAGGTTCGTCCACGACCCCGCCTATCGCCGCGAGCGCCTGACGGCGATGCGCGAACGTTTTAAGCAGGGGAAGGTCAGCGACGAACTGCGCGAGGCACTTTTGAAGAAGACGCGCGCCGAGTACGCGGGCAAGGGGTTGTTCGTCCGCAGTTCGTCGAACGTCGAAGACCTGCCCAACTTCAACGGCGCGGGGCTCTACGACACGGTGCCGAACGTGAAGGAGGAGGAGAAGCTCGTCGAGGCCGTCAAGACCGTCTGGGCCTCGCTCTGGAACTTCGAGGCGTACGAGGCGCGCGAGCGCGCCAACATCGACCACGCGAAGGCGTACATGGCCGTGCTCATCCAGGAGGGCGTCAACGCCGACAGCGCGGGCGTGATGATTACGACCGACCCGTTCGACGCGGACAATCGCGGCGCCATCTACATCAGCGCCAAGCGCGGCCTCGGCATCAAGGTGGTCGAGGGTAAGCGCATCCCCGAGCAGATTCTCTTCGTCCCGCGCGCCAACTCGGTCAGAATCCTGACGCGCTCCGAAGAGGAGAGTCTGCTCACGTTCGACGACGCGGGCGGCGTCAAGGAGATTCCCATCTCGGGCGAGCGCGCCGTGCTGACCGACGAGGTCGTCCGCAAGCTCGCGCGCGCCGCCTCGCGGATCAAGAGCGTCTTCGGCGGGCGCGAGCAGGACATCGAGTGGGTCTACATGCGCGGTCAAATCTTCATCGTGCAGTCGCGCCCGTTCGTGCAGGGGGGCTAGTCACGTATGAACAACAACCCACGCATCGCGCGCTCGGCGGCCACGGCCCTCGCGCTCGTCGTCGCCCTCGCCGCGCTTCAGGCGGGCTGCCGGCGGGAGGCGAAGAAGGGCTCGGACGCCACGACGGGCGAGACGGCCTCCGCGCAGCAGGGCAACGCCGCGGCGCCGGCCGATGTCACGCAGCTCAACGGCGAGATAGAGCGGCTTGAGAAGCAGGCCGAGCGCAACCCGGCGGACGATGAGACGCAGGACGAACTTGCGCGCACTTACGTCAAGCGCGCGAAGCTTGAGCAGAACGGCGGGCAGTATCAGGAGGCGCTCGAAGACTACCAGCGCGCGCTCCGCCACGACCCCGACAACGACGACGCGCAGGCCGGCGCCGCCGCCGCGAACCAACAACTCGGCGGCGACACGAAGGAGGACGAGAACGGCGCCCCCATCCCGCCCCCCATCAGCCCCAACGTCGCCGACGAGGAAGGGAAGCCGACGCCCACGCCGAAAAAGCAGTAAATGGTAAATGGTAAATAGTGGATGGTGAAAGCCGCTCTCTTCAATTCACTATTCACCTTTTACCATTCACCTTTTACCATTCACCATTCATGCTCATCATTCCGGCAATCGATTTGAGGGACGGGAAGTGCGTGCGCCTGACGCAGGGGCGGCGCGAGGAGGTGAAGGTCTACGACGGCGACGCCGTGGACATCGCGAAGGGGTTCGAGGACGCGGGCGCGCGGATGCTGCACGTCGTCGATCTCGATGGCGCGTTCGCGGACAAGAACGCGTTGAACCGGAAGGTCGTCCGGCGCATCATCCGCGCCGTCCGCATCCCCGTGCAGTTCGGCGGCGGCCTGCGCACGGTCTCCGACGTGCAGCAGTTGATCGAGTACGGGGCGGCGCAGGTTGTCGTCGGCACGCTCGCCGCCGAGTCGCCTGAGACGCTTGAGATGTTCGTCCAACTCTTCGGCCTGCGCGTCTGCGTCGGCATCGACGCGCGCGACGGGATGGTCTTGACGCACGGTTGGGAGAAGGGCGGGCGGTTGAGCGCGGCCGTGCTCGCGCGGCGCGTGGCCGACGCGGGCGTGGACCGCATCGTCTACACCGACGTGTCGCGCGACGGGATGCTCGCGGGGCCGAACCTCGAACAGACGTGCGCCATCGCGCGCGAGTCGGGGTTGAGGGTGACGGCGTCGGGCGGCGTCTCGTCGCTCGAAGACATCGTTAAATTGAAGACCATCGCGAAGTGCGGCGTCGATAGCGTCATCGTCGGCAAGGCGCTCTACGAGGGGCGTTTCACATTGAAGGAGGCTTTGAAAGCCGCATGACCGAAGAGGCGCGAAACATCTTTGCCGCGGACATTCTCAAAGGACGCGTCGCGTTCGTGACGGGCGGGGGCACGGGCATCACGGGCGGCGTCGCGCGCGCGTTGGCCGAGGCGGGCGCGCGCGTCGCGCTCGTCAGTCGCAAGCTCGAACACCTTGAGCCGGCGGCCGCCAAGATTAACGAGGCGGGCGGCGAGGCTTTCGCCGTGGCCGCCGACGTGCGCGACCCGGCGGCGGTCGAGCAAGCCTTGGCCGCGACGGTCGAGCGTTTCGGCCGCATCGACATCGCCGTCAACGGCGCGGCCGGCAACTTCCTCTGCAAGGCCGAAGAGCTTTCGCCCAACGGCTTCGGGACGGTCGTTGACATCGACCTCAAGGGCACCTTCAACGTCTGCCGCGCGGCGTTCGAGGAGTTGAAGAAGAACGGCGGCCAGATTCTCAACATCAGCGCGACGCTCCACTATTTGGGGACGCCGATGCAACTGCACGTCTCGGCGGCGAAGGCGGGCGTGGACGCCTTGACGCGCAACCTCGCGGTCGAGTGGGGCCGCCACGGCATCCGCGTCAACGCCATCGCCCCCGGCCCCATCGAAGACACCGAAGGCATGAGCCGCCTCGTCCCCGAGCCGGTGAAAGAACGGCTGCGCAAAAACATCCCGCTCGGCCGCTTCGGGCGCATCCGCGACATCGAGCAGTGCGCCGTCTTCCTCTGCTCCGACGCCGCCTCATACATCAACGGCGCCGTCATCGTCATAGACGGCGGCCACTGGCTCGGCAGCACCAGAATGCTGAACTAGGAACGATGAACGATGAACTGAAGACGACTGCTTCTTAGTTCATCGTTCATCGTTCCCAGTTCATAGTTCCTTATGATCTCTCTTCAGCCTTCGACATTCGAGGAGTTCGAGCGGGAGGCGGCGCGCGGGAACGTGGTGCCGGTGGTGCGGTGCGTGCTCGCGGACTTGCAGACGCCCGTGGGCGCGTTCCTGCGCGTGGCGGGCGGGGCGGGCCACGCCTTTCTGCTTGAGTCGGTCGAGGGCGGCGAGCGCATCGCGCGCTACTCGTTCATCGGCGCGGACCCCGAGCTGGTCGTGCGCGGGCGCGGCGAGACGACCTACGTCGAGCGCGACGGCGAGATTGATGAATTGCGCGGCGTGCGCGCCACCGACTTCCTGCGCGACTACTTCCGCGCACGCCGCCTCGCGCGGCGCGCGGGGCTCGCGCCGATGGCGGGCGGCGCGGTCGGCTATGTCGGTTACGACGCGGCGCGCTGGTTCGAGCCGGTGCTGACGAAAGACCTGCGGCCGGCCGAAGGGACGGACGACGCGGTCTTCATGCTCTTCCGCACCGTGCTCGCGTTCGACCGCGTGCGGCAGCAGATAGAGATCACGTCGTGCGTGATGACCGAGGAGGCCGCCGAGAATCGTGAGAAGCTGCGCGAGCTTTACGAAGCGGCCGTGGCCGAGACCGAGCGCGTCGAGCGGTTGCTGTCGGAGGGGCCGGCGCATCCGTCGTTTGTTGATGAAGGTGGTCGGGACGAAAATGAGTTGAAGCGGTTCGAGTCGAACTGGTCGCGCGAGGAGTTCGAGTCGGCCGTCGTCAGGATCAAGGAGCACATCGCGGCCGGCGACTGTTATCAGGCCGTGCTCTCGCAACGCTTCTCGAAGCAGTGCGACGTTGACCCGGTCCAAATCTACCGCGCGCTGCGCGCGACGAACCCGTCGCCTTACATGTACTTCCTGCGGATGGGGCGCGAGACGGTCGTCGGCGCGTCGCCCGAGATGCTCGTGCGTTGTCGCGGGCAGCGGCTCGACTACAGGCCCATCGCGGGCACGCGCAAGCGCGGCGCGACCGAGACGGAGGACTGGCTGCTCGGCGAGGAGCTGCGCGCGGACGAGAAGGAGGTGGCCGAACACACGATGCTCGTGGACCTCGGCCGCAACGACCTCGGCCGCGTCTCCGACTACGGCTCGGTCGAGGTGGGCGAGCTGATGACGCTTGAGCGTTACTCGCACGTCATGCACCTCGTCACGTCGCTACGCTCGCGCCTGCGCGACGACCGCGACCGCTTCGACGCGCTGGCCGCATGCTTCCCCGCGGGCACCGTGTCGGGCGCCCCGAAGGTGCGCGCGATGCAGATTCTGGCCGGGCTCGAACCGGCGCCGCGCGGGGTCTACGCGGGCGCGGTGCTCTACGTGGACTACGCGGACAACCTCGACTCGTGCATCTCCATCCGCACGGTCGTCGTGCGCGACGGCGCGGCCTACGTGCAGGCCGGCGCCGGCATCGTCGCCGACTCGGTCCCCGAGCGCGAGTACGAAGAGACGGTCAACAAGGCGCGCGCCGTCCTCAACGCCGTCGAGATGGCCGAAAAAGGATTATGATTGCCGGGAGCGCGGGCATCCCTGCCCGCCATGAGCGCGTCAGCGCGAATACAGTGAGACTTTATGTCTCAAGGTTGTGGGATAAAGCTTCACGGCTAAGCGTGCTGGCGCACGCTTTGGCGGGCAGGATGCCCGCGCTCCCGGCTTTAGGAGTTATGAAGTTCAGCCGCATTACACTTTTGATTTTTGCCCTTTGTCTTCTGTCCTCCGCTTTCGCGTGTGGCGGCGGCGGGCGGCAGGACCGCGACATCGGGCCGGACACGGCGCGGCGCGAGCTGTTCCTGCGCGGGTACGCGTACAAGGAGCCGGACTTCCTCAACGCGGCGAAGGAGGGGCGCGAGGTCGGCGTCAAGCTCTTCCTCATCGCGGGCATGAGCCCGGAGGTGCGGAACCAGGAGGGCGAGACACCGCTGCTTCTGGCCGCGCGCTATGACCATGCCAAGTCCGTGCGCGCGCTCCTCGCGGGCGGCGCGGACGTGAACGGGCGCGACCGTCGCGGCTTCACGCCGCTCATGCGCGCGGTGCTCAACGGCTCGGAGGAGACGGTCAAGACCGTCCTCGAATTCAAGCCCGACCTCGGCGCGCAGACCACGGACCCGGAGACGCGCGGCTCGACCGCGCTCATGTACGCGATTGCGAAGAACCGGCCCGAGGTGGTCGAACTGCTGCTCGACGCGGGCGCCGACGTGAATCAGGTGGACGAACAGGTCGGGACGGCGTTGACGTGGGCCGTCTACTACGACCTGGAGCCCGTCGTCTCGCGCCTGCTCGAACGCGGCGCCGACCCGAACATCGCCAACGCGGGCGGCGGCACGCCGCTGATGACCGCCGCGCTCAGGGGGCGCGAGAGCGTCGTGCGCCTCCTGCTCGAACGCGGCGCGGACCCCACGGCGAAGGACAAGACGGGCAAGTCGGCGCTCGGCCACGCCACCGACGCGCGCCACACGGAAGTGCAAAAGCTGCTGCGCGAGTCGGAGGCGGCGAAGCGGAAGGTATAAGGAAATTTGAGATTTGAAGTTTGAAATTTCAAATTGTTTTATAAGTAGGTGATTCGATGGGCGAGAAGGTTCTTCTGGTTGATAACTACGATTCGTTCACCTACAACCTCGTGCAGTATCTCGGCGAGCTTGGGGCGGAGGTCGAGGTGCGGCGCAACGACGAGGTGACGGTGAGCGAGGTCGAGGACGACATACGGCCCGACCGCGTGGTCGTCTCGCCGGGGCCGGGGACGCCGGACGAGGCGGGCGTCACGCTTGAGCTGATCGGCGCCATCTCGGGGCACGTGCCCGTGCTCGGCGTCTGCCTCGGGCATCAGGCCATCGGGCAGATATTCGGCGGGCGCGTCGTGCGCGGCCCCGAGCCAGTCCACGGCAAACCGGCCGAAATTTGCCACGACGGGCGGACGATCTTCGACGGGTGCGAGTACCGCTTTCCGGCCGCGCGTTACCACTCGCTCGTCGTCGAGCGCGAGAGTCTGCCCGACTGCCTCGAAGTCTCCGCGACCACCCCCGACGGCATCATCATGGGCCTGCGCCACCGCCGCCTCAAGGTCGAGGGCGTGCAGTTCCACCCGGAATCAATCCTGACGACGGAAGGGAAGAGGCTCCTCGCGAATTTCCTGAAGCTTTGAGCGAACGGCTATCAGCAGGACCTTCGTGACCTTTGTGAAATCCTTTGTGACCTTTGTGTTTAAGTCAGACATGCTTAACCACAAAGGTCACAAAGGATTTCACAAAGGCCACAGAGGGGTTTAACTTATGTCCGACGAACCTCGTAGAGAGAAGACGTTGCCGCAGTGGCTCCTTCCTACGCCAGCGCGGAGGGACGAGCGCGCGGGGCCGCCGTTGCGCGAGTTCACGTTGCGCCTGATGCGCGGCGAGGACTTGCGGCGGGAGGAGGCTGCGTCGCTGCTCGACGCGTTGCTCGACGGTACGGCGACCGACGCGCAGATTGGCGCGGCCCTCGTGGCGCTGGCGGTGAAGGGCGAGACCGTCGAGGAGTTGGCCGGCCTCGCCTCTTCGATGCGCGGGCGGGCGGTGCGCATACGCTCGCGGCACGAGCGCTTCATGGACACGGCCGGGACCGGTTCGAGCGCGGCGAAGACCTTTAACGTCTCGACGGCGGCGGCCTTCGTCATCGCGGGCGCGGGGCTCCCCGTCGCCAAGCATGGGAGCCGCGCCGCCACGAGCCGCTCTGGTAGCGCCGACGTGCTCACGGCGCTCGGCGTCAACGTCTCAGCGCCGCCCGAGGTGTCGGAGACGTGTCTGAACGAGCTGGGCGTCTGCTTCATGTTCGCGCCGCTCTACCACGGCGCGACGGCGCGCGTCGCGGGCGTCAGGCGCGAGTTGGGCGTGCACACGACCTTCAACCTTCTGGGGCCGCTGACGAACCCGGCGGGCGCGCCGCGACAGGTTATCGGCGTGTGGCACGAGGCGTTGGTCGAGCCGCTCGCGCACACGTTGAAGGCGCTCGGGTCGGAACGCGCGTGGGTCGTGCACGGGCTCGACGGGTTGGACGAGTTGACGCTCGACGGACGGACGAAGGTCGCGGAAGTCTCGAATGACGCGGTGCGCGTTTTTGAAGTCGCGCCGGAAGATTTCGGACTTGAGTCCGCGCCGCTCGAAGACTTACGCGGCGGCGACGCGGAGGCGAACGCCGCCATCATCCGTTCGATTCTCTCCGGCGAGCGGCGCGACGCGGGACGCGCGCTCGTCTGTCTGAACGCGGCCGCCGCGCTCTACGTCGGCGGCGAGGCCGGCGATATGAAGGAGGCCGCGCGCCTCGCCGCCGAGAGCATCGACGGCGGCGCCGCGCTCGCTAAGCTTGAAGGACTTGTCAGCGCGTCGAAGGGTTGAGGTCGAATGTCGAGCGATTTCTTATCGAAGATAATCGAGCAGAAGGCGCGTCGCCTCTCCGACGCGAAGGCGGCGCGGCCGTTCGAAGAGGTGCGGCGCAAAGCTCTCGCCGTGAGGACAGGCGCCGAGAGACATGCGTTGCTGGAAGCTCTTAACGACGCGGGGCGCGTGAACGTCATCGCCGAGTTCAAACGCGCGTCGCCGTCGAAGGGCGAGATAAGCGCGGGCGCGTCGGTCGCCGAGACCGTGCGCGCGTACGAGCGCGGCGGGGCGGCGGCGTTGTCTGTTTTGACGGAGGAGGACTTCTTCCGTGGCTCGCTCGCGGACCTGCGCGCGGCGAAGGCGAGCACGCGGCTACCCGTGCTGCGCAAAGACTTCGTCTTCGACGACTATCAGGTCTTCGAGTCGGCCACGGCGGGCGCCGACGCGCTGCTGCTCATCGTCGCCGCGCTCGAAGACGAACAGCTCGCGCGCCTGCTCCGTCTGACCGAGGAGGAGTTGGGCATGGACGCCCTTGTCGAAGTCCACACGGCGGAGGAGTTGAGGCGCGCGCTCGACGCGGGCGCGAAGATCGTCGGCGTCAACAACCGCAACCTGCGCACGTTCGAGGTCTCGCTCGAAACCTCAATCGAGTTGGCGGCGCTCGCGCCCGCCGACATCATCCTCGTCAGCGAGAGCGGACTGCGCGGCGCGGGCGACGTTGACCGTCTGCGTGCGCGCGGCTTCCGCGCCTTCCTCGTCGGCGAGACGCTGATGCGCGCCGAAGACCCGGAGACGGCGCTGCGGCGTCTCGCGGGCGCGGGCGGCTGGGGCGACGCGGCCCCCGTGGTCCGAGGTTGAAGATGACTCGCGTGAAGGTCTGCGGCATCACGAACCTTGCGGACGCGCTCGCGGCGCTCGAAGCGGGGGCCGACATGCTCGGCTTCAACTTCTACGCGCGGAGCCCGCGCCGCGTCGCGCCCGCCGTTGCCCGAAAGATAATTGAAAGTCTGCCGGACGGCGTCGCGTGCGTCGGCGTCTTCGTCAACGAGCCGGCGCCCGCCGATGTCGAACGCATCGCGCGCGAGGCAGGTCTCGACGCGGTTCAACTCCACGGCGACGAGACGCCCGAATACTGTCAAAGCCTGCGCGGCCTGACGACCATCAAGGCGTTGCGCGTCGGCGCGGACTACCATATCGACACGGCCGCCGCTTACGGCACCGACGCCGTCCTGCTCGACGCCTATGTCGCGAGCGCGCGTGGCGGCACGGGGCACACCTTCGACTGGACGCTCGCCACGCTCACGCGCGAGCGCGTCCCGCGACTCTTCCTCGCGGGCGGGCTCACGCCCGACAACGTCGCGACGGCCGTCGCCGCCGTCCGCCCCTACGCCGTGGACGTGTGCAGCGGCGTCGAGACCGCCCCCGGTCGCAAGAGTCCCGAACTCATGCGACGCTTCGTCGAGCAGGTGAAGAGCAGTAGGCAGTAGGCAGTTAAGACGGATTTTCTTTAACTGCCATCTGCCATCTAACATCTGCCTACTTTCCCCTTGACTCCTCTCCCACCTCTTCGGTTATTCTGGCGATGAACGAGCAAGGGGTTCGGTAGCCGTGCCGAACGTTGCGCCCCGACTTCGCCTCCCACCGTTAGGGCTGACAATCAATTCATAGTTTCGCCCGAGTTCCCTTGATGACTGCCACCGCACGTTTTATCGACGGCCGCCGCCAGCCGACGCGCGACCAGGGCCGCGTCCTGCTCGTGACCGACGACCCGCGCGTGAGCGCCTACGGCGCCGGCTTAGAAGAGCGCGGCTTTCACGTCGCGGGCGTGGCGGGCGGCGTCAAGGCGCTCGTCGCGCTCCAGCGCACGCGCCCGCACGTCGTCGTCGCCGACGCCGAAGTTCGCGGCGTCAGCGCCACGGAGCTTTCGCGCATGCTCTCCGACGCGCAGGAGCCCGTGCCCGTCATCATCGCCGGCTTCGACCCCTCGACGCCCGAGCGGCGCGGCGCGGCGATGAACGCCGGAGCCTCCGACTACTTCCAACTCCCGCACGAGTTCCAACTGCTCGCCGCGCGCGCCGCGCAGCTCATCACGTACCGACTGACCGTTGACCGCCTGCGCGCGGAGGCCGACCGTGATTATTTGACCGGGCTCGCCAACCGCCGCCGCTTCCGCAAGGCGCTTGAGCAGGAGGCCGAGCGCTGGCGCCGCTACGACATCCCCTGCGCGCTGCTGCTGCTCGACATCGACCACATGAAACGCGTGAACGACACCTACGGCCACCCGGCGGGCGACCGCGTCATTCGGGCCGTGGCCGAAGTGCTGGCGGAGCTTTCGCGCGACAACGACACGGCGGCACGTTTGGGTGGTGAAGAGTTCGCGCTGCTGCTCGCGGGCGTCGGGAGCGACAAGGCTTTGGCCGCCGCCGAGCGTGTGCGCGTCGCGGTCGCCGAGCGCCGGCTCGAAGAGGTCGGCGGCGGCGTGACCGTCAGCATCGGCGTCGCCTCGTGCCCCGAGAACGCGCGCACCGAGCGCGAGCTGTTCGGCACCAGCGACGCCGCGCTCTACCGCGCCAAGCAGGAGGGGCGCAACCGCGCCGTGCTCGCCAGCGCGGCCGGCCCCGCCTCCGGTTTGAGAGCTTAACGACAGAGACACAGAGGCACGGCTCGTTGAGTTAATACTCTTCAAGCCGTGCCTCTGTGTCTCTGTCGTTAACTCTTCGCGCGGCGTGGCCTCCGGTTTCAAAACGCTTTCGCCTAAGCTAGACTGGCAACAAGGTATCAACTTCGATGGGCGAGCAGACTTTAAATCCTGACGCGGGCGGGCACTGGGGGCGCTACGGCGGACGCTACGTGCCCGAGACCTTGATGGCGCCGCTCGAAGAGCTGACCGAAGCCTTCGACGCGGCGCGCGACGAAGAGAGTTTTCAGCGCGAGTTCGAGTCGTTGCTGCAAGACTTCTCCGGCCGCCCGACGCCGCTCTTCCACGCCGCGCGTCTGACCGAACACGCGGGCGGCGCGCGCGTCTACCTCAAGCGCGAAGACCTCTCGCACACCGGTTCGCACAAGATAAACAACGCGCTCGGCCAGGTCCTGCTCGCGCGGCGCATGGGCAAGCGGCGCGTCATCGCGGAGACGGGAGCGGGGCAGCACGGCGTCGCGACCGCGACGGTCTGCGCGCTCTTCGGGCTCGGCTGCGTCGTCTACATGGGCTCGGAGGACGTGCGGCGGCAGCGCCTCAACGTCTTCCGCATGCGCCTGCTCGGCGCCGAGGTGCGCGAGGTTGACGCGGGCCAACGCACGCTCAAGGACGCCATCAACGAGGCGTTGCGCGACTGGGTGACGAACGTCGCGGACACTTATTACCTGCTCGGCAGCGCGCTCGGGCCGCACCCCTACCCGCTCATGGTGCGCGAGTTCCAGAGCGTCATCGGGCGCGAGGCGCGCGCGCAGTTTCTTGAAAGGGAAGGGCGGCTGCCCGACGCGCTCGTCGCGTGCGTCGGCGGCGGGTCGAACTCGATTGGGCTGTTTCATCCTTTCTTAAAAGACGACGGCGTCCGCATGGTCGGCGTCGAGGCCGGTGGAACGGGCGCGGAGTTGGGACTGCACGCCGCGCGTTTCAACGAGGCGGGCGGCGGGCGACTCGGCGTCTTGCAGGGCACGATGAGTTACGTCTTGCAGGACGAGCGCGGGCAGATCGCTTCGACGCACTCAATCTCCGCCGGGCTCGACTATCCCTCCATCGGCCCTGAGCACGCCTTCCTGCACGACGAGGGACGCGTCGAGTACGTCTCCGCCTCGGACGATGATGCGCTCGAAGCCTTCGGCCTGCTCGCGAAACTCGAAGGCATCATCCCCGCGCTCGAATCCGCGCACGCCGTCGCGCACGCGCTCAAGCTCGCGCGCGAGATGAAGCCGAGCGAGTCACTCGTCGTCAACCTTTCGGGGCGCGGCGACAAGGACGTGCAGACCGTGGCGGAACTCACGGGCGGAGAGTCGGCGTGAGTCGCATCACAAAGGCTTTCGCGAAAATCAGCGCCGACGGCCGCCGCGGCTTCATCCCTTACATCACGGTCGGCGACCCCGACCTCGACACGTCGCGCGCGCTCATCGTCGAACTCGCGCGCGCGGGCGCGACGTTGATTGAGTTGGGCGTGCCCTTCAGCGACCCCGTCGCCGACGGCCCCACGATTCAACGCGCGGCCGAACGCGCGCTGCGCCACAACGTCGGGCTCGTTGACGTGCTGCGAATTCTCGCAGAGGCGCGGCGCGAGACGGACGTGCCCGTCATCCTCTTCAGCTATTTCAACCCGCTCCTACAGTTCGGCGTCGAGCGCCTCGCCGACGAGTGCGTGCGCGCGGGCGTGGACGGCGTCCTCGCCACCGACCTCGTGCCCGAAGAGTCCGCCGACTTCAACGCCGTGCTCTCAAGTCGCGGGCTCGACCAGATTTTTCTCGTCGCCCCGACCACTTCGGACGCGCGCCTGCGGATGATCGCCGAGCGCGCGAGCGGCTTCGTCTACGCCGTCTCGCGCGCGGGCGTCACGGGCGCGCGCGCGCAGTTGAGCGACGAGGCCCGGCGCCTCGTCGGGCGCGTGCGCGGCGTGACGGAGCTGCCCGTCGCCGTCGGCTTCGGCATCTCGACGGCGGCGCAGGTCGCGGACGTGTGGGCCTACGCCGACGCGGCGGTGGTCGGCTCCGCGCTCGTCTCCGAGATAGAAAAACGTGCCGGCGACCCCGACCTCGTCGCACGCGTCGGCGAGTTCGCGCGCTCGCTGCTGCCGCACTGATTCCATCTCTCGTGCATCTAAGAACGGTCTCGAAGACAGTGCTCGACTTGGAAGGGCGGCTGTCGTATATTGTCCCGACTTCAGTAAGGGTCTCCGGCTTCATCTCCGCCAGGATGAAAAAATCTTTGTTGCAAGCGTGAAACACTGTTCCATTCTCGCGCCGTTTGTGGTAGACTCTCCGAGTCTTAAGCTTTAGGACACAAATTTAACAGCGTGAGAAAAGGGGACGAGAAAGAGTGGTAGCACAAATGGCTGACAGGCAGGGCGCCGACCGTGGCAAGGCGGTTGAGGCGGCGCTCGCGAACATCGAAAAGAAATTCGGCAAGGGTTCGATCATGCGCCTCGGCGATAAAGAGGTGATCGACATCCCGGCCATCTCGACGACCTCGCTCTCGCTCGACGCCTCCATCGGCGTTGGCGGCATCCCGCGCGGTCGCATCATTGAAATCTACGGGCCGGAGTCGTCGGGCAAGACCACGCTCGCGCTCCACATCGTCGCCGAGGCGCAGAAGACGGGCGACGTGGCCGCCTACATCGACGCAGAGCACGCGATGGACGCGGAGTACGCCGGCAAACTCGGCGTCAACGTCGAAGAGTTGCTCATCTCGCAGCCCGACTCGGGCGAGCAGGCATTGGAGATCGCCGAGGCGCTGGTGCGCTCGAACGGCGTCGGCGTCATCGTCATCGACTCGGTCGCGGCGCTCGTGCCGCGCGCCGAGTTGGACGGCGAGATGGGCGACTCGCTGCCGGGCCTTCAGGCGCGTCTGATGTCGCAGGCGCTTCGCAAGCTGACGGCCATCGTCGGGCAGACGAACACGTGTCTGATCTTCATCAACCAGATTCGCGAGAAGATCGGCGTCATGTTCGGCTCGCCCGAGACGACGACCGGTGGTCGCGCTCTCAAGTTCTACTCCTCCGTGCGCCTCGACATCCGCCGCATCGGCGCGATCAAGGACGGCGACCGCGTCGTCGGCAACCGCACGAAGGTCAAGATCGTGAAGAACAAGGTCGCGCCCCCGTTCCGCGAGTGCGAGTTCGACATCATGTACGGCGAGGGCATCTCGCGCGAGGGCGATGTGCTCGACCTCGCGGTGGCGAACCGCGTCGTCGAGAAGTCGGGCGCCTGGTTCTCTTACGGCGGCGAGCGCCTTGGCCAGGGCCGCGAGAACTCCAAGACCACTCTGCGTGAGAACGCGGAGCTGCTCGGCCGCATCCAGAACGACGTGAAGAAGGCGCTCGGCATCGGCGTCCACGCCGAAGAGTCCGAGTAAGGGAAGTACGAACGCTGAACGCGGAACGATGAACTGAAGGCAATAGTCTTTCAGTTCATCGTTCCGCGTTCCTGCTTCATCCTTCCTTTACAGCCCACCCGCCGTGCGTGGATAATCGCGCGGCAAGAGACTCCGCTTTAAAAACTCTCTTCGCCTATTTCAGATGGAGCAGACTGTCCTCATCAAGGGCGGCGCCGTCGTGACGATGGACGCCTCGGAGACTGTGCTGGACGGCGACGTGCTCGTGCGCGGCGGCCACGTCGAGGCCGTCGGCGGCGACCTGTCCTCGGTGTCGGCCGACGTGACCATCGACGCGCGCGGCTGCGCCGTGCTGCCCGGCTTCGTGCAGACGCACGTCCACCTCTGCCAGACGCTCTTTCGCGGCGCGGCCGACGACCTCGCGCTGCTCGACTGGCTCAAGCGTCGCGTGTGGCCGCTTGAGGCCGCGCACGACGCTGCCTCGTTGCGTGCCTCCGCGCGTCTCGGCGTCGCTGAGTTGATTCGCGGTGGCACGACCTGCGCGCTCACAATGGAGACCGTCAATCACACCGAAGAGGTCTTCCGCGTCGTCGAGGAATCGGGCTTCCGCGCCACGGTCGGCAAGTGCATGATGGACAAGGGCGAGGAGGTGCCGGCCGGTTTAAGGGAAGAGTCCGAGGATTCCATCCGCGAATCGCTCGCGCTGCTTGAGAAGTGGCACGGCCGCGCCGACGGCCGCCTCCGCTACTGCTTCGCGCCGCGCTTCGCCATAAGCTGCACGCGCGGCCTGCTTGAGCGCGTGGCGGCGCTCGCGCGCGAGCGCGGCGTGATGATTCACACGCACGCATCGGAGAACACGTCCGAGTGTGAGTTGGTCGAGAGCGAGACGGGGATGAGGAACGTCTTGTACCTCGACTCGCTCGGCCTCTCGGGGCCGCACGTCCTGCTCGCGCACTGCGTACACCTCGACGGGGATGAGATGGGCCTGCTCGCGGCGTCGGGGACGCACGTCGCGCACTGTCCCTCTTCGAACATGAAGCTCGGCTCGGGCGTCGCGCCCGTCTCGGAACTGCTGGCGCGCGGCGTCTCGGTCTCGCTCGGCGCGGACGGCGCGCCGTGCAACAACCGGCTCGACATGTTCACGGAGATGCGCTCGGCCGCGCTCTTGCAGAAGGTGAGCCGAGGCGCGGACGCGCTGCCCGCCGCGCGCGTCCTGCGCATGGCGACGCTCGACGGCGCGTTCGCGCTCGGCCTCGGCGACGAAATCGGGAGCATCGAGGTCGGCAAGCGCGCGGACATCAACGTCCTCCAACTCGGCCGCCTGCACACGACGCCGCGCCCCGAGGTCGTCTCGACGGTCGTCTACGCCGCCGAGGCGCGCGACGTGCGCGACGTGCTGATCGACGGCCGCATCGTGCTCAGCGGCGGCGAGTTGCGGACGCTCGACGAGCGCGAGGTCGTCACGGAGGCGGCGCGACAGTACGAACTCCTTGCGGCTCGCTCGGGTATCTGATTTTTTAAGGAAAAAATGGAAGTGCCAGCTCGAAGGTAGCGACGTGGGGGGCACGTACGGCGGTCGAGCTGGCACGGGCGGGCACTGTCGATGTTCGGGCTTCGGCTGGTTGTCCCTTGCGGAACGCACCGGCTGTTTGGCAACCGGCACCACCCTCAGACGCGACGGATTATACGCCTCGCCGAAAAAATGTCAACGTTTTTTTGTGACGCATTTGACAAAAAACGAACCCCCGCGCGACGTTTGACAGGCCGGTTTCAAAGCCCCTATACTCTGCCTTCTGTTCGCGTGAGAAGGTTTACGGCCAGGTAGCTCAGTTGGTAGAGCACGCGACTGAAAATCGCGGTGTCGGCGGTTCGACTCCGTCCCTGGCCATCAAAAGTTTTGAAGACTGACGGGCGTCCTCCGGGGCGCCCGTTTTTCGTGGACGCGAGATCGCGCGGGCTCCCACCAAAGACCTACCTCAGAGCCGTTAGTCCTTCCGAAAAAAAATCGCCCCCTCACTTGATCCCACGCGCGCACTTTCTACGCGTACTGGAGCGGGACGCGAGACTCCGTGTCTCGCACGCAACTCACAGCCGCGCGCAAGCTCCTACCTATTCATCCGCGCGCAGCCCTTAAACAGAAAGGCTGACTTATGTTCACTCAACGCAATCGTACCGGCCTCGCAAATCGCAACGCGTTCAGACTCTTCGCCGTCGCGCTCGCACTCTTCTGCTTCGCCGGCCTCGCCGCCGCGCGGGAGCAGGCGAACGACATCAAGGTCGAGCGCGTGACATTCCCCGTGACGCTCGCCGACGGCGGCCCCGCCGAGGTCGTGGGCTACCTCTACTACAAGGGCAGCTTCCACAACCGCACGCTCCTGCTCGCCGTCCACGGCGCCAACTACAACCACAAGTACTGGGACGTGCCGACCATCAACGGGCACGAGTACTCGTTCGCGCGCTACATGGCCGACCGCAAGTACGCCGTGCTCGCCATCGACCAACTCGGCGCGGGCGAGAGCACGAAGCCCGTTGACGGCGACGCGGTGACGCTCGACCAGACCGCCTCCGCGATTCATCAGGTCATCACGCGTCTGCGCTCGGGCGAGAACGGAGTCGGGTACTCTTTCGAGAAGGTGGTGACGGTCAGCCACTCGCTCGGCAGCATCAACGCCGTCTACGAGCAGGGCACGTACCACGACGCCGACGCGGTCATCACGACGGGCATGGGGCACGTCCCGCACGCGATACCCGTCCCGGCCGAACTCATCGCGCAGCTTTCGCAGTTCGAATATTTCATGGTTCCCGGCGAGCTGCGGCCCGTGATGTTCTACTACGCGCCCGGGGCCGACCCGGACGTGATTCAGTACGACCGTGACAACCTCGCGGACTTCCTCGCGCGTGGTCAGCTCAACACGGGCATCCTGCCCTCGTTCATCTTCGACAACGCAGTCCTGCGCGTCGGCCAGGTGACGGGGCCGGTGCTGGTGCAGTTGGGCGAGTTCGACGGTCTCTTCCCGGGCGCTCTGGCCGACGGCGAGGCCGCCTACTTCACGAGCGCGTCGAGCGTGACCGTGCAGGCGTTGCCGGGCGTCGGGCACGACTTCAACACGCACTTCCGCAATCACGAGGGCTGGCGTCTCATGGACGAATGGCTCCGCTCGAAGGGGTTCTGACGACGACGCACGTCGGGTAAAAAGAGAGGAGGGCGGCCCGCAGGGGTCGCCCTCCTTTTGTATCAACGGTTGAGTTCAACCGGCTCAGGCTTCATCCGGCCCTTCGTCGGTGGACTTCTTCGAGCGGGTCGTGGCGGGGCGTTTGGTCGTGCCCTTCGCCGCGCTCTTCTTCGAGCCGGCGGCGGGGCGTGGGCGCTTGGTCGCGGCCTGCGGCGCGGGCGGCGCGTAGTCAACCGGCGTCTCGGTCTGTGCATCGGCCTGCGCGCCCGGCGTGGCCGCTTCGGCGACCGAATCGACGAGCGAGGAGACGACGCCCGTCGCCTGACCGAGGAACTCCGTGACCGAGTTGACGACGTTCGAAGGGAGGTCGCGGACGGACTGCGGCAGGACCGAGTCGGCCGCCGACTGCGCGGCGGAGGCCGCGGCGGCGAGCGTCTGGGACGCGCCCGGCGGCTCGGGCTGCGGGTTCAGGAGATTGTCCCAGCGGTAGACGCGCTCGGGGCGCGGCTCGGCGAGGCGGCGGAAGACGAGGTCCGTGACGGCCTTCGTCAGCCAGTTGTGGTAGAACTCGCCGACCGAGGCGATCTCGGCGTCCGGCGCGGGGTTCATGTAGTCGATGGCGTAGGGGATGCCGTCCTTAATGCAGAACTCGACCGTGTTGATGTCGTAACCGAGCGCCCGGTTGAGCGTCAACACGTCCTGCGCGACACGCGCGGCGACCTCGGGCGTGAGATAGGTCGGGTTGTGGACGTACTGCTCGCCCGACAGATACGCCTTGCGCGGGTCGTAGGGCATGATGAGCACGTCCTCCTGCCCGATGCAGTAGCAGCGCACGAACTGGTCCCAGTCGATCATCTCCTGCAACGTCATGCAGAGCGTGTCGGTCGTGTCGTAGACCTCCCACAACTCTTCGAGGCTGTTGACGCGCGAGACGTTCTTCCAGCCGCCGCCGTCGAAGGGCTTGATGATGGCGGGGAAGCCGACGTAGTCGGCGATGGCCTGCCAGTCGAGCGGGAATTCGAGGTTGCGCAGGCTCTCGCTCGTGATGCCCTCGATGTAGTTCTTCTGCGGGAGCAGGACGGTGCGCGGGATGGCGACGCCGAGCTTGGCGCCGAGAGAGAAGTTGAAGAACTTGTCGTCGGCCGACCACCAGAACGGGTTGTTGATGACGATGGTGCCTTCGAGCGCCGCGCGCTTCATGAAGGCGCGGTAGAAGGGCACTTCGTGCGAGATGCGGTCGATGATGAGGTCGTAGCCGACCCCCGCGTCGTGGCGCACGCCGCCGATCTTGACGAATTCGGCGACGACCTCGCCGCCGCCCCGCTCGTTGATGCTCTCGATGAGCGAGACGGGGAACGTCCGCTCGCGGCCGACCAGCAGTCCTACTTTTTTCACGGTTCCTGTCCTTTCACGACTAAGTCTGTAGTCCACAGTCCGGGCACGAAAACAGGGAGTTAGTCTCGACCTCAGACCCTAACTCCGGTCCCGGGACTTACGAAACTATGATGAAAACACAGGACTTTACAGGCTGCCGCGCGGGGTTGTCAAAGCGCGGGCGGGCATCCGCCGCAAGGCCATTGGCATCAATTGTTTTGGACCGAGAGGGCGGGCGCGACCGCTGGGGCTTTAGCCGCCGCGTCTGTGTTACAATCCGCCGCAGTTCGGCCGCCGACCCTCTCCTCAGGCGCGGCGCCCGGGCCGGAGACGCCGGGCCATCAAGTCAGGAATGGAGAACAACTCAGTGTTACGACGCTTACAGGTGTGCGCGCTGTCGGGGCTCCTGGTCGCCGCGACGGCGGGCGCGCTCGCCCCCGCCCACGCCGCCGCGCAGGAGAAGGACCCCAAGGCGGAAGAGAAGCAGAAGAAGAAGGAGGAGCCGCCGAAGCGCGCCGGCAAGGGCGACCAGAACGTCACGGCCGAGGGCGTCGCCGAGACGGTCGTCCTCGTCTACGGCTCGCGCCCGGGGCTCGCGCAGATCAGGCGGACCGGCGTCGAGCGCGGGCGCATCACGCGCACGGGTCAGGACGGCAAGCCCGAGGAGATCACCTACGAGCGCACCTTCAAGCGCGGCGACACGTACGAGAAGGACAAGATACGCTTCGACCAGCGTCTCGCCTCGCTCCAGTACTCGCTCGTGCTCAACGACGGGCGCGTGACCGGCATCCTGCGCGGCACCCCTTTTACGCCGAAGCAGGAGGACGTGACGAGCCTGATGACCGACCGCGTCCACGGCCTGGACGCCTTGCTGCGCTACAAGGAGAGCGGCGCGACGATCAAGTACAACGGCAAGGAGAGCCAGAAGGGGCTCGACCTCTGGCAGTTGGAACTGACCGACAAGGAGAGGCGCTCGACGCGCTACTACATCAGCGCGAAGACGGGGCGCGTCCTCTGGCTCGAATACGAGGAGGACGGGACCAAGTACCGCCGCACCTTCCACGACTACCGCGTCGTGCAGGGCACGCTCGTCCCCTACCGCTCGGTTCTCTATTCGGGCGACCGGCAGGTCGAGGAGTCGCAGGTGCTCACCGTCACCTACGGCGTCAAGACCGAGGACTCGGTCTTCGCCGCCCAGTCGGCCTCCACGCAGCCGTAAGAGGCTGTTCAGTTAAGACACATGCGTCCGCCCGCCCGCGCTCACCGTGCGGGCGGGCGGTCCTGTTTGGGGGCGACGGGCCTCTTTGTTGGCGGCGTCGGAACTCATGTGATAGTATCCCGCCAACTCGGAAACAGCGCGTTTGAAAGGGATACAGCCGGGCCTTGCCGCCCGGCGCGGCGGCGGCCGAAGTGTAGCCCCACGCCCCATCGATACGTCTCGTTAAGACTGTCCGTCCCCCTGTTTTCACCCCGCTTGAGGAGAGTGTTTATGAGTAACCGACTCGTCGAAATCATGAAGCTCGGCCAGTCCATCTGGTACGACAACATACGCCGCGCCATGCTCACGACCGGCGACTTGCGGAAGAAGATCGAGGAGGACGACCTGCGCGGCGTCACCTCCAACCCGACCATCTTCGAGAAGGCCATCACGGGCTCGACCGACTACGACGAGCAGTTGGGCAAACTCGTCCAGGCCGGCAAGAGCGTGAGCGAGATATACGAAGACCTCGTCGTCGAAGACATCGGGAACGCGGCCGACGTGCTGAAGCCCGTCTACGACAAGACCGACGGGCTCGACGGCTACATCAGCCTCGAAGTCAGCCCCAAGCTCGCCTACGACACGCAGGGCACCATCGACGAGGCGGCGCGGCTCTTCGAGCGCGTGGGCCGCAAGAACGTGATGATAAAAATTCCCGCGTCGCAGGAGGGGCTGCCCGCCATCGAGGAGTCGATCTATCGCGGCATCAACATCAACATCACGATGATCTTCTCCATCGAGAACTACGAGCAGGTCGCCGAAGCCTTCATCAAGGGGCTCGAACGGCGCGCGGCCGAGGGGAAGAACGTTGACCACATCGCATCGGTCGCGAGCTTCTTCGTCTCGCGCGTGGACACGGCGATTGACGCCGACCTCGAATACAAGGCGCGTCACGCCTCTTCGCCCGAAGAGAAGCAGCGGCTCGAATCCCTGTGCGGCCGGGCCGCCATCGCCAACGCGAAACTTGCTTACGAGAAGTACAGGGAGATTTTCCACGGCCCGCGCTTCGCCGAATTGAAGGCGAAGGGCGCGCAGGTGCAGCGGTGCCTGTGGGCCTCGACGGGGACGAAGAATCCGAACTACTCGGACGTGCTCTACGTCGATAACCTCATCGGCCCCGAGACGGTCAACACCGTCCCGCCCGCGACCTACACGGCCATCCGCGACCACGGCCGCGTCGAGGTGACTTTGGAAGAAGGTCTCGACGAATGCCGCGCCCTCATCAGTCAGCTATCCGAAGTCGGGATAGATTTGAAGGAGGTGACGGAGAAGCTCCAGCGCGACGGCCTCGCGGCCTTCGTCACTTCATTCGACACGCTCGCTGAATCCATCGAGGCCAAGCGCGGCGCTCTGCTCTCGGGCATCAACGAAAGGTTGAGCGCATCGTTGGGAAAATACGCTGACGCGGTGAGTGCGGCCATCAAGGAAGCCGAAAAAGGCGACGTGATGCGCCGCGTCTGGCGTAAAGATGCCGCACTCTGGAAGTCCGAAGAAGAGCACCAGAAGATCATCAAGAACTCGCTCGGCTGGCTCAACGTCGCCGACCAGATGATCGGCGTCGAAGACGACATCATCGCCTTCGCCGACCGTCTGCGCGAGAAGGGTTTCAAGCACGTCGTCCTCAACGGCATGGGCGGCTCCTCGCTCGCGCCCGAAGTCCTGCGCAGAACTTTTGGGAAGCAGGAGGGCTACCCCGAACTGCTCGTGCTCGACTCGACCGACCCCGACACGGTCGCCGAGTTCCGCGAAAAAGTTGACCTCGAACACACGCTCTTCATCGTCTCTTCGAAGTCGGGGACGACGACCGAGCCGCTTTCGTTCTACCGCTACTGGTACGCCGAGGTCGGCAAGGTCAAGGAGAACCCGGGCGAGAACTTCCTCGCCGTCACGGACCCCGGCACGCAGATGGAGCGCGACGCCACGCGCGACAAGTTCAAGCGCATCTTCCTCAACCCTTCGGACATCGGCGGGCGCTACTCCGCGCTCTCCTACTTCGGCATCGTGCCGGCGGCGTTGATGGGCGTTGACATACGCAAACTGCTTGACCGCGCCGAGCGCGTCATCCACGCCTGTTCGCAGGTCGTGCCCGCTGGCGAGAACCCCGGCGCGCGCCTCGGCGCGGTCATCGGCGAGTGCGCGAAGGCCGGGCGCGATAAGCTGACCATCGTCGCCGACCCGAAGGTCGAATCTTTCGGCCTCTGGGTCGAACAACTCATCGCCGAATCGACGGGCAAGGAGGGCAAGGGCGTCGTGCCCGTCGCGGGCGAGCCTCTGGCCGCGCCCTCGGCGTACGGCGACGACCGTCTCTTCGTCTCCATCGCCGTCGGCCGACTCGACAGCGCGGTCGAGTCGAAGCTGAAGGCGCTTGAGGCCGCCGGACACCCGGTCGTCTATCGCACGCTGACTGATTTGTACGACCTCGGCGAAGAGTTCTTCCTCTGGGAGATCGCGACGGCCGTCGCGGGCTGGCGGCTCGGCATCAACCCCTTCGACCAGCCGAACGTGCAGGAGTCGAAGGACGCGACGAAGGAACTGCTCGAAGCCTTCAAGCAGAACGGCAAGCTGCAAGAGCAGAAGGTCGTCGCCGAAGGCGAAGGGCTGACCGTCTATGCCGACGACGCGTCGCTCGCGGCGGGCACGGCGCCCGACGTGCTCAGTGCGCACTTGCGGCGCGCGAAGGCGGGCGACTACATCGCTCTGCTCGACTACTTCGAGGAGTCGGAGGACGCCGAAGGCATCGTCCAGCAGATACGCACGCACCTGCGCGACGCGACGCACTGCGCGACGACGACGGGCTACGGCCCGCGCTTCCTGCACTCGACGGGACAACTGCACAAGGGCGGCCCCGACAGCGGCGTCTTCATCCAGGTCACGGCCAAAGACGCGAAGGACGTGGAGATACCCGGCGAGCCCTACACCTTCTCGACGCTCAAGCAGGCGCAGGCGCTCGGCGACTTCCGCTCGCTCGCGACGCGCGGGCGCCGCGCCGTCCGCGTCGAGATCGGCCCCGACGTGACGGCGGGCCTCCGCCGCCTCTTTGAAGTCATTCGTGAAGCAGTCCCCGTTTCAGGCGCGACCGCCGGGTAAAAACTTTCACGCGAGGAAGAGAACATGGCAACTCCGGAACAGACACCGAAGACCGCGAACATCGGCATGATCGGCCTCGCCGTGATGGGCGAGAATTTGGCGCGCAACATCGAGCGCAACGGCTACACCGTCGCCGTCTACAATCGCCCGCCGAGCAGGGACGAGCCCGACCGCGTCACCACCTTCATGAATGAGAACGGTTCGGGGAAGTTCATCGGCACGCGCTCGCCCGAGGAGTTCGTCAAGTCGCTCGAACGCCCGCGCAAGATTATCCTGCTCGTGAAGGCCGGCGACCCCGTCGATTGGACCATCGACCAGATCAAGCCCTACCTCGAAGAGGGCGACATCATCATCGACGGCGGCAACTCCTACTTCATGGACACGGAGCGGCGCGAGAAGGCTCTGAAGGCCGAAGGCTTCAACTTCATCGGCTCCGGCGTCTCGGGCGGCGAGAAGGGCGCGCTGTGGGGGCCGTCGCTGATGCCCGGCGGAGATAAAGACGCCTACGAGCAGATACGGCCCATCTGGGAGGCCATCGCGGCGAAGGTTGACGACGGCCCGTGCGTCACGTACATCGGGCCGGGCGGCGCCGGGCACTTCGTCAAGATGGTGCACAACGGCATCGAGTACGGCGACATGCAACTCATCGCCGAATCCTACGACATCATGCGGCGCGTGCTCGGCATGTCGGCCGACGAGATGGCCGACGTGTTCGACGAGTGGAATCGCGGCGACCTCGAATCGTTTCTCATCGAAATCACCGCGCAAATCCTGCGCGTGAAAGACCCAGAGACGGGCAAGCCCCTCGTTGACCTCGTGCTCGACAAGGCGGGGCAGAAGGGGACGGGCAAGTGGACGAGCGCCGTCGCGCTCGACCTCGGCGTGACCATCTCGACCATCAACGCGGCCGTTGACGGCCGCAACCTCTCCTCGCGCAAAGAGGAGCGCGTCGAGGCGAGCAAGCAGATCAGCGGCCCGCAGGATTTCAAGTTCGAGGGTGACCGCACCGAGATGATTGCCGCCGTGCGCGACGCGCTCTACGCGTCGAAGATTTGCTCTTACGCGCAGGGCATGAACCTCATCCGCGCCGGCTCCGACAACTGGAAGTGGGACATCAACCTCGGCGAGACTTCGCGCATCTGGAAGGGCGGCTGCATCATCCGCGCGCGCTTCCTCGGCAAGATTAAAGAGGCGTACGACCGTCGCCACGACCTGCCGAACCTCCTGCTCGACCCCGAGTTCAACGCCTACATGCAGGGCGCGCAGGCGAACTGGCGGCGCGTCGTCGCGACCGCCGCGCAGGCCGGCATCCCCGTCCCCGCCTTCTCGGCCTCGCTCGGCTACTTCGACATGTACCGCACGGCCGACCTGCCGCTCAACCTCACGCAGGCGCAGCGCGACTTCTTCGGCTCGCACACCTACCAGCGAACCGACCGCCCCGACGCCGGCTACGTCCACACCGAGTGGGAAGAATTACTAGAGGGGCAGCGTAAGTAAGACATAAGTGCTGAGTGCTGAGTGCCGAGGACTGAGTGAAGAAGCTACTTGCTTTCACTCAGTCCTCGATACTCGGCACTCAGTACTGAGGTGACTATGACCACTGTCGTCGAAAACCCCCTGCGCGTCGGGATGCGGCTGGGGCGCGCGGCCGAGCCGTGCGCGGTCGTCATCTTCGGCGCGTCCGGCGACCTCGCCAAGCGGAAGTTGATTCCGGCGCTCTACAGGCTCGTGCAGGAGAGACTGCTGCCGGCCGAGTTCGCCGTCGTCGGCCTCGGGCGGACGCCGATGTCCGACGAAGAGTACCGCGACAAGATGAGGGAGGCCGTCGCCGAGTTCTCCGAGTCAAAGTCGGTTGACGAAGAGGTCTGGCGCTCCTTCGCCGCCGGGCTCCATTACCTGCCGTCGAACATCGACAACCCCGACAGCTACAGGGAACTCGCACAGAGGCTCGAAGAGGTGAGCAAAGAGCGCGGCACGGGCGGGAACCGTCTGTTCTACCTCTCGGTCGCGCCCGAGCACTACGCCGAGGCCGTCAAACAACTCGGTGACGCGGGGCTTTTAAAACAGGATGACGGCTGGGCGCGCGTCATCATCGAGAAGCCCTTCGGGACGAGCCTTGAGAGCGCGCGCGAGTTGAACGAGCAGATACTGCGTCATCTCGAAGAGTCGCAGGTCTACCGCATCGACCACTACCTCGGCAAGGAGACGGTCCAGAACCTGGCCGTCTTCCGTTTCGGCAACGGCCTGTTCGAGCCGATCTGGAACCGCCGCTACATCGACTCGGTGCAGATCACGGTGGCCGAGACGGTCGGGGTGGAGGGGCGCGGCGACTTCTACGACCAGACCGGGGC
>DASVGG010000121.1:0-52437 GCA_036379655.1 Pyrinomonadaceae bacterium | reverse complement strand
CGATTAGCTGGCAGCAAGGGTTCCGCCGCCTGCGGGTGCGCGACGAGAAGCGGGACGACATGCACGAGGCGCTGGTGCATCTGGCGAACGCAATGATCTGTTGGGGCAGAATCAACGGCCATTTTTGTTAGTGGCTCTAAGGAAAGTGTTGTGTACGGGGCAGACCAATACCCCCGGCACCTGATGCAACCGGTGCCAATACGCCTCACCAAAGTTTCTCTCATCATCTTGTTTGCATAATAAGCAGATCCTCAAGCTACTAGGGCTATGAATCGAGCTTCCTCTAACGCCAGAAAGCCTATGGCTAGCTGGCCCGGACGATCTTCGCATAGCTTTGTGGAGTAACTTGACACGCTCAGGTGGGAGAAAAGCGCTAAAGAATGGAAATAGAGTACGATCATCAATAAGCCGCTCTGAAGTTAATGATGAACCGGGTGGTAGCGACTCTGAAAAATGATCGAGGTTATTAGGGAGGTCTACTACAGCTACCGCGCCGTAACTTCCGAACAATTCGTACGGTATTGCCCGCGCCCCTGGATAGTCAACACGCGCGCTATACCTTGCGCAAAGGCTGTAGAATAATTCATCGGGATGTGGATGCGGGAAGTGGCTGGGCATAAGTCATCGGAACCAAAGACTTGTTGTCTATCTAAATGATGTATGTTGTGTCGGGCTTGCGCATTGGTTCTGTCCTTGGATCTAAAACTCATCGCAATGCCTTATTTTCGTTTTAGATATTCACCAGGTGGCCGACTATATTTATTTTTCCGGGAGCTTTTAGAATGGATTTGCTCGCTCGACCGTGTAAGCGGATTTCTTAGGTCGTTTCTAGAAAGATTTTCACGCTGCCCTCCAAGCGCCTTACCTGTAGATTTCCCTTTGCTGCTAGGAACTTTCTTGTCAGGCACAGTTTCAGGCCTCGTATTTACGTTTGCCGGAACTGGTTGAACGATATCTCCACCATCCTCACCGGCATTGCTTCTTACTAAGGAGTTTGTTGAATCGAGATCATCGTCGTGTTCGTCTTGAGTAACAACAGGGGAAAGCTCAGCCTCATAGATCTGGTCCATATCAGCCAAATCTCCGACAGGCCGCAGTTCTCGAGGTTTTTTCATGCGAGCCTCACCTAGCATTTCCGAAATTACTTGCTGATTTTGTCTAACGGTTTCACGAATCAGCCTCGGTGTGATTTTTTCTTCTCCAGAGAGGATGGCTAGTTGTTGGGAGAGAACGAAAATAGTTTGAACGACAGCAGGAATGCCTTTGGAAACTCTGTACAGGGCATGAGCACACTTATCTTCAACGACATTCTCCTTGAGCTTTCTTAGGTGCTTGACGTACTGATACGTCCAGAGTGTTTCTACGAAATTCTTCCAGACCGCATCTGGGGTAGGTGAGACTTGCTCCTCATCCTCTTCAGAAGATGTCGGTTGCTCGGTTAAAACGCCCGGCAGTGTCGTCGGTTCTTCGTCATCGTCATCCTCGTCATCGTCCTCTTCAATTTCCGGTTCCACCTCTGACATCCGATCCCAGGCAATATATCCCTGCTCACTCACACGCCTCGCCTGGCGAAATTGTGTGCTAAGAATCGGAACTGCGTCTTGTGTGCCTATGAGGGCAAAGGGTACGCCTATCGCGTTCTCTGGGTGGACGAAGAAATTAACCATCGTAATATCCCCGCCGCTACGCGCCTCGCTTAGATCCTGTATCTCATCTATGATTATTATTCCAAGGCAGTGATTGGCAGAAACGCGAGCCATCCCCGCAATAAGATCTTCCAGCGTTCGGCGTGAGTTTCCGGCGTAACGCTTTTTGTACTCAGTCCCTAATACCTCGTCGACAACCCTGAAAAAAGTAAAGCAAAGATCCCTGAGAGATCCGTTGCGGGGGCAGTCAAGTTTGAGCCAGACGAGTTGTTTCAGGATGAAGTCCCGTCCCTTATATGAGACGTGAGTAATCACCTGTGGCAGAGATTGAAGTATTTTTTCGACCGTGGTTGATTTCCCAGTCCCGCCTGAGCCTACGATGGCTAGCCCTCTTGCTCTTGAGTTTGGGAATGGGGTTTTCTTTTATCGCCTGAAGGAAGGACTTGATGTTGCTATGTACCTGTTTCCAGTATTCCCATTGGACAGGGTTACGGCGGACATAACCACGCCGGATCATGTTTGTAATGGCGTAGTAAACTGTGAGGTGTTTACCATTAGGTACGAAGAACTCACGAGCCGTCTCTGTTAGCTGTAGCCTCGCAACTTGGCTTAACTCGCGATCGTCTGGTGAATATGGAGGAAGTTGAAGAAGATACTCGGTGATCTCCACGGGCGTAAGAGTCAGGGGTTGAGTCTCAATCAGCGGATTGTCACGAAACACCGGAATTTCTTGAGCTAAGTATTCAGCTGTGATATGCGCGCCCCTGATAATCTGGGTAGGCGGCAACGTTATAGGGTTGCTACGCTTTTTGCTGCTCACTCTCCCATCCTCCTCTTTCGAATATCAGCGATATTTGGTATTAGAGGCCCGCGCGAGTGTTGAGAGGCTTTGCGCTTGGGTTTTGAACGTTCCTGAGTAGCGGGCACCGCGGAACCCTGCTGACTTCTGACACGGAGTTGATCGGCCTCTTGTTGGTGCATGCGCTCCGTCTCGGTTTTGCGATTCGAGCGGATGTCCTTGAGAATAGAAGCTTTACTCTGAGTTGGGCTGGTTCTCTGGGCTTCAGCGCGACGACGATTGGCTTTAGAAACACGCTCTTTCAAGCGCTGGTCAAAGTTAATACTGTCTTGGAGAACATTTGAAGCCTGCCGGTCGCGTTGTGCTTGTACTTCGTCCATGTATTGAACTACCTCTGCCCAATCCCGATTGACATGGATCGATTTAACATCTCGCAACTGGCACGGGATCAGGTCGCCGCCGGCCTGACGAATGAGGTAAATCTCGTCCGCCCATCTCAGGTCATAAAGGCCCTTAAACTGTCGACCCTTAGTTCCTGTATCACGCAGCAGTAGTCCTGCATCAGGTATCTGGTCACACTTATAAACGAGTGCCTTAGGGGCTTTAGGATGCCTGAACTTGATCTCGCCATTGTTGATCGAAATCTTGCCTTCCGGCAGTAGTGAGCGGCGGACGGTGTCAAAGTCGGACTCACGCAGCCCTCCCGGCCTGTGCTTGGCACCCCACATAAACAGCTGCGTAGGGTAGGGTGCGAGATCCTCCGCAAGAAATTTGGGGTCTATTTCGACGCCATCGGAGATTAGGCACTCATTGTTATGGTGAAGTACTGCCTCGATTATGATCGCGGTTAATTCCTCAATATCGAGAACTGCGGCGAGTCGGTAATCCGGATCCCCGGGATCACGTTCGGGGACGACGTAGCCGGGAAGCCATTTGAAAACGCGGATATTCATCTCGCCGAAAATTCTCTCGACGATACCCTTCCAATCTGGCCGGTAGGGAGGAGTGTTAGAGACGACAACGTTGAAAGCTTTGATGAACCGGTGTATTGCTTTACTGATCAACGCTCCGCGATCGCCAAGGATTCCGACAGGCCTGTGACCGGCCGGCCACTGTTCCTTGGTAATTTTGATCCCATACTTGGCACAGAACGCTACTTTGTCTTCAACCGTGTTCTCAATTACGAGTTGGAGACCTAACCAGCCTTCGCCTTCAAGCCTCACGCAAACGCCGGTAATCATGCGGCTGTACACGTCGATCATCACCCAGATGACCGGCCTGCCGATGATTAAGTGAGCCCCGTAGCGACTCACGAGGTACACGTCGGCAATCGTTGCGTCTACTAGATACCGGTAGCCCGGGCCTCTCGCGGTGCTTATGCCCCTGCGCTCACGATGTCTTGTGTTGAATCTCCTAGAGCCCGACCGCTTTCGAGTAGCGCGCTTTGGGTCCCTGTGAAGTAAATAGTGGTAGCGGAACTGCGCTTTAGTGAAGATTTCGCCTTTGGCGGGGTCAAGAGTAATTATTTTTTCTCTACCATTCTCTATAACCTTGTCCTTGATAAAGAATCGCGCCAGTGTCTGTTTGTATGCCCATGCGATGCTCGGCTTTAGCCGGTTTTCATAGAACAATTTAGCCCCGAGTTTAATCTTCTCCAGCCATTCAGGCTTCATGTTGGCACCGGTTACTACCTCCGCCTCACCATTCTTGTTACTACGCTGGGTAATGCGGCTCGGCCTACCTAACTTTTTCTTTATATTTCTGGGCTTATTACGGCGAGCCCCGCAGTTGTCGTAACGGGGGAGAGGGGCGTTTGGTACTTGACCGCCTTGCCACCACCTCCGGCAAAACTTGTAAATCGTCTTCTGGGACGCCCTTTCCTCTTTGGACCATGAGCGAATTTCTTTGTGCCTTTTGCGTATAAGTCCCGCCCTGTTCTCCGCGAACAGCATGTCAACCGCATCATCACCCTTGAACAGGGGTTCAATAATCTTTAGCGCCTTGTCGCGACGCCTCTTGAATTTTTGAAGCTTCTTGGATTCGAGTTCTTCTTCGGTAAAACGCCGAGGCGCATATGGATCTCCTTCGAGGATGCATGCGTTGCCCTTTTCAATCTCCTCTTCTATAGACTCTACCTTGCGTAGGAATGGCATTGCGTCATCAGCTACGGTGTCAATCACCGCCACTTGGCCGGTTTCAGGGAAGTGATGCAGGACGCGTTCGTCCCACTTCGATCCAGCTTCGTCGTCATGCCAGGAGATGATTTGGTTGACCGTCAAAAGCATATCGAGCCTCTCACGTGCTTTTGCAAAGAAGACACGAACGGCAGCTTTATAGCCCTACTACAGCAGAACCAGCCTCTCGCTCATTGAAATAGGTTTGAGGAGATCAACCTGCCAGTTACCGCGGCTGATTAAGTGGCAAACGACAGAGAAACTCTTCCCTGGATGCAACTCGAACTTTCGATCAGAGTCATTCACAATTTCCGATAATGGAGTCTCTTCTCGCCGTACTTTGCCTGCTAAATAGAAGCCAACCTTACGCACGTCTCTTTCAGTCAGCGGTAGTAAGTCAGCGGGGAAGTAGCAGGGGTGGATTAGTGCAGCATTTTCGGCTAGAGTTGGTGATACATCCTCCTCAGTAACATAACCCCAGTCGATCTCCCTCCTAAGCCAATAGCGACGCTCAATCTCGAATTTTTCACGCACGCGGGGATCATCCAAATCTTTGTTGTATTTGACTGTTCTAGCGTGGAAGAAGATCTCGCGCTTGACACGGAGCTTGAGAAGAAAATCGGTGGTCATGACAATCGGATATCCGGTGGCTGGATCTGTGGGGTGTTTGACGCCGATCTTCCTGGCAATCTGCAAAGTCTCATCCAGCGGGAGAAGAGGGAATTGTTCGCGGATGTCGATGATGCAGGTGAGTACATCGTAGATAAGGAAAACAGTTAACTCCAGATCGCTGAAGAGGTGATGTACGCGCTCGGTCTTTAGTCCCAGCAGACGGTGACTGACGCCGGAGGAGGGAAAGTCTTGCACCTCATGCCATGGATGGTAATTTCCTCCCGTGCCTTGTCCACGCCCTTCGGCGATTCGTTTGGCAATACTTTCAGGCGTTGAGCGGAATCTTCTTCTAGGCATTGCTAATCCTTACCTTTAGCCATTGGAGCGCCGTCGTCATATACGGCGCGGGTTCCCATAAGCACCAAGGCCTCGACCAGCACACGACGGCTGGTCAAAGGCAGGCTGCTCGCACAAGCTCTTGCTTAGCGAGAAGCTGGGATGATTGAGTGGGTTTTCTTAGGAGTAGAGAAGCATCTGTATCTCCCTTGATTTACAAGGCGCAGATGCTGACTGGTGGGTACCGCTGTGGGGGGTTTTTACACCCCCCACAGTGATATACTTAGTCAGGCCCCGCGCGCGCCTATACCGTGCCGGGTGACCTAGAGGCGGGTAAGAGATTCCAGCTCTTGCCTGCCTCACCCTCTTATGGGCATCAAAATAGCTCAAAGTGCCGCGCATCTTATGTCGCTACTTTACTGCGCGTCAAGGGAAATTTAACGCGCATCTCGATTTAGCTATTTGTTCGCGCGTGAGACTATGAGGTCAGGGGCGATTGTCTCCAAGATACTCTGAACCTTAGTCGCCTGATTTCGCTTATTGAGAGAGTGGTATGCGAGGCTCAGCCAAGTGATAGCAGTGAGGTTGCTGGGCTCGCGCCTGACTACTGCTTCTAACGCCTCTGCCCCCTTCTCATACTGGCCTAGCTTTATGTGAATTTCACCTAAGAGCCAGAGAGCGCGGACATGCTCAGGCTTCGCTTCCACAGCCTTATCCAAGCTCTTGACGGCGTCATGAAACTTGCCGCGCATAATCTGGATCAGGGCCAGGCTGTAGTGCCGTTCAGAGTCGTCCTGAATGAGCCCGAGGGAGACTTCAAGCTCTTCGATCATCCACAAAGAGCGGGTGAACTGTGAGCTTGCCTGCTCTGATGTCCGAGGTGCCATCTGCTCAGTCCCCCAAATGTACCTTCCAAAGTAATGCTAACGCGTAGCCCGATGCCAGCCAATACTCTATGTGTGGCACTGCCTATGTCTATCAACCCTTACTTCACCGAGCTGCATTCAATGGTGGTCGGTGTATACCAGAAAGACGATAAGGGCCAAGAGCAGTAACGGTATAATTATGATAGTGGCGATTACGACCTTACGTTTATATCCCCCACCCGTCTCGTACATTACAATGCCGCAGAATGGACAGACGTGTTGCGTCTTCATATACGACATGAAATCGCCGCCTACAAACCACAACCGAGGCACTACGGCCCGTTGACAACGGGGACACTCAATATACTTTTCGATCGCCATCGTCATTCAAAGGTCGCGAGACGTTCTCTGCTGACGCGCTGACGCCACTTCTGCTATCTTTCCCCTGAAAGTTTGACAACCTGTTAGTTCGACATGTGTGAAGTGGCTCTACGGCAACGGTAATGCGTGTCGACCGGGAGCAGTGCGGTTCCTTACTCCCGGCGGCAAGTTGGGCGATACCCCAGCTAATAATATTCATTATTAGCTGGGATAGGCTAACAATAAACTCGGTTCGCTGCAAGCTCTCTACACAGCCTGAAATTCCATCGGGAGGGACATCCTGATGGGTAAGGCGGTTCGAGAGAGGCCCGCGCGCTTGGCTGAAAAGCTGCTGCACATCCGCAAGGCTCTAGGATTATCTCAGAACGGGATGATTAGACGTATAGGCCTAACGGGTAAGATTGTTCAAGCAGATATCAGTACCTATGAGATAGACCAGCGAGAGCCACCCCTGAAGGTGTTACTCGCGTACGCGCGAGCAGCTAACGTAGCCGTCGAAGCTTTGATAGATGATGAGCTAAGTTTGCCTGATGGGTTGCCATGCAGGCGTAAAGCTGAAGGGATACCGAGTACGTCAAAATCACTTAAAGCCTCGAAAAAGGCCTTCAAGCCCCTCAAATAGCTGCCAAGAGGAAGCGTTCGTGAATGCACCGGCTCCGGCCGTAGGCAAACGTAACCCCTGACGTATCAAAAACCAGCGCGGCGCAATAAACCTTCGCGAACGACCTCTGCTCCATCCTTAACGAAGCCGAGCCTGACAGATCCGGCATCAGCACAAAAGGAGTATGCGAACTGCTTGAGCAGGCGCGACTCCTCCAACACGTCGATGTCACTCGACAGGTGGTCGAGCAATGACCATGTGAGGAAGACGACTAGTTTTGCGCGCGACCGAGAGGTAAGCACGTTGAAGCGGTTCAGGTTATAGAGGAATTCATCCTCCGCGCTGATGATGTCTGGGTCCCCGAGGCCGAACGAGGCGACGATGACGTCTCTCTGCTGCCCCTGGAATCGCTCAACCGTGTCCACGGCCGAACGGATGCTGTCCGGCGAATGGCCGGGGAAGACCTGCTGCAAGCGACGAGTCACCTTGGCCATCTGCGCCCTGTGGGGGGTGACGACGCCGACGGCCTTCTCCCAGAACCCCTGACTAGTGTATGGCGTGTTGGATCCCACAGGCAGGACGCTTCCGTCCGGCTGCCGCTCATTGTCGAGATTGTCAGCGAGACGCCCCTCCAGAAGCCACAACAGGGATGCCACGGCGTCGGCCTCGAAATCGTTCACCTGGCTGCTGAGTTGGTCATCATAGATGACGCAGACGGCCGGGTATTCGGGGTCGAGAAGTTTCGCCAAGTCCTCGGTCCAGAAGAGGTCGGCGGGCCAGTTCGCTGGCCTTGCTGCCGATAGCGGGGACAGTAGCCGGAGCTTCAGATCAGGTGAGTAGCTCTCCAGGCTTGCGCTGTAACCGGCTACCCGGGTGAGCCTGACGAGAGGGCCGTTAGAGCGGTAGTTGACGTTAAGGGGGCTGGGGGTAATGTCGTGGTGCCGGCGGAAATAGTTGTAGGTTGAACCAACAACGTACTCCAAGTCTTTGGGTGCTTCGGCCTGCTGGATGGGTGGCATCTGAAGGTCATCGCCGGCGACCACACACGAGCCGCCGTCCGCGACCTTTGAGACCACGAGCGTGCTGCTCGCCACATCCATCTGTGAGGCCTCGTCAATGAGCGTCAGGTCGAACCACGGGCGCACCGTGTAAGCCGCACGCTTCGTCCGGCCCGCCAACGAGAGGTTGTGGAGCTGCTGTGGCGGACAGCCTACGATCACGATCCCGCGCGGCTTTTCGAGCCTCTTCCTCAGGTCCTTGATCTCGTCGGATGGGCTCTCCCGGTTGAGAATTAAGTTTTGGACGTCAGGGTGCCGGGCGAGCAGGTCCGAGTCCTCCTTGCGCCACTTACTCTGCACGCGGAAGATCTCGTAGGGCTTCTGCGGTAGGAGAGCTTTGAGCTCGGCCTCAACGCCGAGCAGTACGTTGTCGACCGCAGTATAGGTGTTGGCCGTGACCAATAGTCGGAGGGGTCGCCCGCCCGCGACGGCGTCCAATACCGCGCCGAGGATCACCGCTCGCAGCGTCCGGCTCTTACCTGTCCCAGGAGGACCCCAGACGAGTGTCAGGCGACGGGAAAGGCACTCCACCCAAGCCTCCCACTGTGACGTATCGAGGGCGGCTTCGTTGAAGGCGAAGTAGAGTTCAAGCTGGCTCCAGAGGGGAGCGAGGTTCCTCCCCGTCTGCTCATTGTGGAGACGCGGAGCTTCCCATAACAGTTCGGAGGCTGGGGTCGCTGAGGCCGCCCCTGGGGCTGCGGGTGGAGGTACGCCGAGAGCCTCGAACACGCGCGCATCCGCTACGGCGCTCGCCGGGAACCCAATGCCCTGAAGGGTTAACTCCACCTTCTTGCTCAGGAAGTCCCGGTGGACTGGATCGAGGATCACATCTTGGGAGAAGTCCAACCCGGTCTCCTGCTCGAGATCTGGAATGCAGCAGTTTTGGCCGCCGCGGAGCGCGATATAGCCGTTCACCCGGTCTATGGCCTCAACCTGCACGCCGGTCAGTCCCGCATCTTCGAAGGTGGGCTGCCGTCGGATCCGGTTCTCCAATGACGTCCCCTGCAAGCGCCTGTAGGGGTGTTCGTCCAGAAAGCCCGGAATCCCCTCGGGGGACAGCGCCAAGTTAAAGTCGCCCGGCTTAACGTTAACCTCGAGCGAGTCGTCGCTCATCCGGTAGACGAAGAGGTCGGGAGCCGGGGCCAAGTTGAGGCCGGAGAGGGCATTCAGCGCGGCGAGCGCGCCTAGTTCGTCCTGTCCGGTGAGGCGGCGGGTCAGCCTGGCCGACTTCAGGCGGGCTTCCCGCTCAACGGGTGACATCGCTCGGGTAGAGTGAATGTCAAGGCTTTCAACCGCCGCGTTGAGCTTGGTGAACTCCGCCCACAACCGCCCCTGCGGTGCCAGCCCGGTGACCGCGCGGGGCGGCCGGCTGAGCGGCGGCGCCGCTTGTCTAGACAGGTTGGCCTTCAAATCCTTTTCCAGTTGATTGACCACGAACCCTATCGCGATGAGCTTTTTGCGCACCGTCTCCTGGATGAGGTCTTGGGTCTCGGTCCAGCGGCCGCGCCTCCTCCAGTACTCGTGGACGCGCTCGGCGGGAATCAGGTCGCTCATCGGCTCCTGGTAGAGTGGGTGGACCGACACCATGGCCGGGGTCGCGCCCGCGTAGAACTGGGCGACGTCTAGCAGTTGGTAGTAGTGGGCGATCGGGATCGCTACCGTGTTGTTTACCACGTTGGCGACGAGCGTGATGGGCGACTGCCTGCTGGCATCTTCAGGCTGTTGCAGCAGCTCCGGGGGAGGGAACAGCCACGCCAGCCCCCTCAGTTGTGGGTCCGCGAGGATATGCGCGAGGTGCCTCCCCACTAGGCGGACGAGGTGCTTACGCTGAGACTCGTCCCACAGGTAGATCTGGTAGGTGCTGTTCGGACTCTTTGGGTTGCGCCGCCCGGCGGCGTTGTCCGTGGCGTCCCAAGCAGTTACCTCGTCGAAAATCTTCCTCAGCTGGCGGAGGAACTTCAGGAACTCGTCGCGCTCACGCTCTAGTTCGCGCGAGTCCACTAGGAAGATCTCGTCCTCACCCTTTTTGGCCGACCACTGATGGCTTTTCTTGTCGAGTCCCGAGTTGAACGGGACGGGCTCCGACCAGAACGCGCGCACGCCAATGGCGGCCGTGATGGCGCTGCTCAGGTCGTAGTCGAGGAAGACATAAACGTGGAGGTCGGGCCAGCGTGGCATCAGCGCGTCGCCCCCGGAGTCCGGGATGCGAGACGCGACGTTGGTTTGCAGTGCGAGGGCTCGGTGGGGAAAGGCACCGCGCTTGGCCCGCAGCCCTTGGTGCTCGTTGAACACGGGGGCACCTGCGCCGGTAGCAGCCAGCGTGCTGACGTCGGAGACGTTCTGCGCCCTCAGGTGCTCGCTCCCACCGCGTGAGAGTCCCATGATCTGGGAGAGGTGCCCAGCAGCAGCCGCTGTCGGCATGCAGTGGGTGTCCCGGTTAGTAGGGTTCCCGTCCTTGTCGCGCCACGGGTATCCGAGGAACTCGCAACCCTTACACCGATAGTCGACGTGCCACACCAGTTCCTGCCACGGCTTCGATAACATCTCCGGGAGCCGCTCGGCGAAAAAGCGGCGCAGGAGGGGGGCGAACACCTCAACCGGGGCGACCTCAAGATCCTCTTCGAGCACAGCGGCGAGTTCAGCAGGCGTCGGGGCATAGAGTTTCTTCCTCCACTCCGCCTGCTGCTTGCCAAGGTTGGATGCCTCGTGTGAGCCGGGCCAGACCGCCGGGGAGGCGATCACCACGAACCTGTCGTCGAGGTGATTTTCGGCCAGCCACGCGGCCAACGTCATCGAGTAGTAGACGACCTCGGCGAAGTAGTGGGCACCAGGCTCTGAGGTATTCTTGATGTCGATGACGCGGAGCCGGAGTCGGGAATCTGTCACCTCCAGCAAAAACGTCTCCCCATCCGGTCGGACGCCCATCTCGTAAGGGTTACGGTCACTCTCGCTGTAGGAACCGAGCCCGGCTGACATCGGTGGGAGGACCTGGATGATGTCTGGGAGGGTTCGTTGAATACCGACCGGGGTTCCGTAGAAATCCACGAGGCTCGTAAGGCCGGTCGCCCTCCTGAACGTCTGCGAGTCGGCGTCGTAACGCGCCTCGACAACGAACTGATAGGGTTGAACGAGCGGTAGCGTGGCCTCTAAGGGTAGTGAGTCGGGCCTGTTACCTCTCATGACCGGGTTGACGTGGACGTTCGATTCGCCGAAGACGTCCTTCAACTCACTGACCTTCTCATCCTGCCACTCGTAACCCGCCTGCCCCACGAGGCCGAGCCCGGCACGGCCCGTCTGCCGCGGCGGCATACCGTCATTTTCGTGGCTCTTGAGTTCTGTGTTGTCGTAGAGCGAGAGGACGAACTGCCTTTCGCAGCCAATCCGCAGGAAGAGGGATAAAGACTTTTTGCTGAGTGACGGCATCCGTCGTCAACCTCCCGATGTGCTTTGGGCTCCGAGCAATGCCGCGCCGGCGGTCCGACTTGAGACCTATTGGGAGGGGTAGCACAACAGATGGAAGTGCGAGGAGAAGGTAAACTTTCCTGCAACGGCATCCGGCGATGCCTCCCGGGTGGATAGGCCCCGGAGACTGGCGTCGTCATTGGGCAGCGACGCGCGGCAGTATATCACTCGGATTCCACGCGCGGTAGCCGAACCCCGTGGGGTCGCAGGTGGGTTATAAGAAGAGGCGCGCGACGACCGGCCTAAACTCCCTCACTGACTTCGGGCTCAAGTCCACGCCGACGGCCGACCGCCCCATACGGAGAGCAACTCGGGGCGTGGTGCCCGTACCCATAAATGGGTCGAGGACCACCCCGGGCATGAAGCCCTTGCGGCATCCGCATCGACTCCACCTAACAGACTTACGGAGCGGGAAGGTGAATTCACGGAAGTAACCGTTGAGCACTGCTTTCGCCTCCGCCGCTAGCCGTTGCACCTCCGCCGAGCCACGCATGGCTCCGGTCTGAAAAAGCTTGGCTTTACCTGCGTCGGATATCCCCGTAGCTTGGATGGCGGCGATGTGCTGGCGCGTCAGACCGGCCTTGCGCGCAATCTCCAGAGCCCTCCGGGCCTGGGGGCGCTCTAGGTTGAGTTGGTTGGTCCGACGCACTACCCGTTGGCGTGGCTTACCGCAGGAGACGCAGACCTCTTGCGGACAGGCAAGGGTGACGATCCGCTCGACGATTTCATCCGGGAAAGGCGCGAGGTGCTCGCTCCTGTTAACGCCGGGCTCGACGACCCAGACGTCGCCGGGATTCGACCCGTTCCCGAATTTTTCCGAATATCCAAACAGATCGTAGTAGTAGCGGCGCCCCACTGTGAGGTGGATGATGTGCTCATACCGGCTTGCCAGGCGATTCTTCACTGGGTCCGGCATGCCCGTGTTCTTGACCCAGATGATTCGATTGCGGATGACCCAGCCGTCAGAGCGCGCGGCCTCGGCCAGCTTACTCGGGAGGTCAAGCAGGTTGAGATTGTGATACGTGTCGCCGATATTTAGGAAGACGGATCCGGTGGGCCGAAGGACTCGTCGCCACTCTCTGAGAGCGATCAGAAGCGACTGGATGTATCTCGCCGGGCTCCGTTCCTGCCCGATCTGACCCGGGACCTTGTAATCCCGTTTACGCCAGTAGGGTGGTGACGTAATAATCGTGTCGACCGATTCTGGTTGGAGTCCCAAGCGACGCGCGTCGCCGCAGAAAGCGGCCGCGAACTGAAGGGATTCCACCTCTGGGATGCGGTTGGAGCGTAACTTAGTAATCTTCAGGCTTCTTTCATGTTGTCTTCCGCGGCCGGTGGTGCGTCTTCTCCCTGCCGCGGTGCGATTCTCGACGGTAGCGCTCAACGCAGTCCTCCTGGCGCAACTCTCGGGCCGAGATGGCACACCCTGTCACCGACGTTATACACAACAAACTATGCTGTCGTCGAGAGCCAGGGAGGCTTTACCGCGCGCCACTCTCTCCGGCGTCGGTCATCGGTCAGTGGAAAAAATAATTCGGGCCTTTGTCGCCGCATAGTTCTCTAGCAAGTAGAGCAGCCCGCCTCCGTCGATCAGCTCGATAGGCTTGTCCTTGGCGAAGTTGAAGGCATCCTTGCCGTAGCCGCTGGTCGTCACGAGGATGCCCTTGGTCGCTCCCTCATTCATCATCGTTCCATAGAGGTCACGCACGGCTGAGACCCCGACGGTGTTGCTGTATCGTTTCGCTTGGATCACCACCTTCCCGCCTAAGATGGGCCGGGTGTCATAAGCGACGCAGTCAACTCCGCCGTCGCGAGAGGCCTGCGTTTGCCGGGTCTCCAGCCCCATCTGTGAAAACAGATTTCCCACCAGGTTCTCGAACTCGAACGGGCTAAGCTCCATAAGGTTCGGCCGGGAGTCCAATTCGGCAATGATGTCGCTGCCCTCAACGAAACGACTGTCCACCATGTTGAACTCGACGACCGGCTTGACGGGAACACACTCTTCCGGCTGCGGGGAGACCTGTGCCCCCAAGTTTCGGAGGCAGGCTTTCTTATCGACGCGCCCGAGGTTGAACTTCTCAAACTCTTCTTTGGAGACGCGTACGCTTACCAGGTAAGGGCGGATGTCCTGGCCCGTTGTCGGGTCGACTGTCTGCACGAAACCGCTGAAGGTCGCCACTTCGAGATGGCCGCCCTGATCGGCCTCGAAGACCTCGTGCAGCGTGCGCAGGGCAGTAGCCGCCACTACGTCTTGGTAGAGGGCCTTGATCTCAGCCGGTTTGCGGGGCTTAACTTCGATCACGTCTCGGCTCTTAACATACTTGTAGTCAGCCTCTGTAGGCACCCCTCTGACGTCAGGAAGCTCATAGTCGATGACCAACTCTTTCGACTCTGGCGAGTAGGCGAGGCGAAACTCCTGCGGGAAGCCTTCCGGGTAGTCTGAGCGTTCGAGCACCATTGAGTTATAGGTCACAACGGTTTCCGGGTCGCCAGCTCGGTACGCAGCCTCTAGGGCGTCGACATCGGCGTTGCGCTGCGCCTTCTTAGCCTCGAATGCCTCCTGCTCCGCATCATAGTCTGCCCGCAGGCGGGTGAGTTGTACCGTTCTGCTCTGCTCAGCAGCCTCCCACCGCGCTAGCGCATCTTGGTAGCCTCGTTCTGCCTGACTAGCCTGCTCCTCCTGATGTCTCAGCACGCGCTGACCCTTACCGTGCTCGCCGTGAAACAGCTTTTCGAAAAAGCCGACGGGAGCTGCAGCCATTATCTTGGAAGTGAATTGTTCCTGCTGCGGCTTAGGTGTTTGCGAGGTCAGGCGGGTAGGCGGCTTGAACGGCTTGAACTCCTCTGTGATCCGCAACGCGCCGAAGTCTATCGTGTCCTCGATTTCAAGGGTATGCTGCAAGATAGACTGAAGCTCCTCGATCCTAACGGCGAGGGCGTCGTTCGCGTCCTGAGCCTCCTGCAAGCGATCTTCCAGGTACTGCTGCTTGGCCTCCCTCTCGGCCTGCTTGCGATCCTTCTCCATGTCACGCGCGAACTGCCGCTGGTATCGCTCCGCGGCCTTTCGTGACCGCTCCTGCTCCCGCAGTTGACGGTTATAGTCCGCCACGGCACGCCTCTGGGCGCGCGCTGCGTCGCGAGCGACGGCGTTCATTAAGCCGACGAATCCTGACCTTCTACCCATATTGCTATTCCCCAACCAAGAACGAATTCTTGTGACGGCCGGGCGGCACTGCGAGTAAGTCTGAGATAAGGGGCAGCGCTACCGGTGTTTCAGGACGAGAAGCTGCCGAGCCTTATCGGGTGAGGCCGACAGCACTAGATATTTATCACGGTGCGCGGGGTGACTCAAAGATTTATCTGACGATATATGAGAGGAAGCCGCCAAGGGGACGCTCAGCCATTAACCGAAAAGGCTAGGTGGCAAAGCCGGGAACGCCGAACTGACTGTGGGCTTAGTGAACAACTTAATTTCTTCAGGGAAGAACTTAATTTCGCCAGTGAACAACTTAATTATCCATACACACAACGTGTGTGTTCTAGAAGAGTTCGAATTTAATGGTTAGGTACTTTTTGGGGTTTTGGCGGAAGTCGTAGATGAGTTTGACGGTTTCGGCGGAGAGTTGGTTGACGTTGTTGTAGAGCTGTTCGTCGGTGAGGAGTTTGCCGGCGGTGCCTTCGCCGCGTTGGACGCCGGCGACGACGTTGTCGATGCGCTCGGCGGCGGTGTTGAAGCGGGCGATGGCGGCGCGGGCGTCGTTGTAGATGGCCTCGTCGGTGAGGAGCTTGCCGGCGGTGCCGCGCCCCTGGCGGAGGTCGCTGACGATGAGGTCGATGTTGTCCACGGAGCGGTTGAGGCGAGCGATGGCCCCGCGCGCCTCGTTGTAGATGGCGTCGTCGGTGAGGAGCTTGCCGGCCGTGCCGCGCCCCTGCTTGAGCCCGTCGGCGATCTCCTGGAGCGAGCGGCTGACCTCGTTCAGGTTGTCGTAGAGCGCCGGGTCGTTGACGAAGCGGCCGGCCGAGCCCTGGCCGGTCTGAATCTGGCGGACCAGCTCGTTCACGTCGCGCACGGCCGCGTTGAGGTTGTTGTAGAAGGCTTCGTTGTTGACGAACTGGCCGATGGTCCCCTGGCCCTGGTTGACCTTCTGCGAAATCTCGGTGAACTGCTTGGAGAGGTCGTTGAGCTGGTCCATGAGGCGCGTGCCCGACGAGGTGAGTTGCTGCACGGTGCCGCCCTCGTCGCCGGGCGGGGGCGGGATGAGGTCGCCATCGTGTATCTGCTCGGCGGTGGCGCTGCCCGGCGCGAGGTTGATGACCTTCTCGGCGCCGAGGATCGAGGGCGAGGAGAGGACGGCCGTCGAGTCCCTGCGGATGAGGTCGGTGGCGGGGCGGCCGTCGATCTCGCTGTCGATGGAGAACGAAGCCTCGACCTTGTCGCGCGGGTTGTCGGAGGGCGGCATCAGGCGCACGTCGTCCACCTTGCCGATGCGGACGCCCGCGAGGCGCACTTCGGAGCCGCGACGCAGCCCGTCGCCGTTCGAGAAGCGCGCGCGCAGGTGTATCTTGCGCGAGAAGGGCGAGATGTCGCCCGACGCGTTCAGGATGAGGAAGATGAGAACGCCGATGGCGATGACGACCAGCAGTCCCACCCGCACCTCGCGGATTCCGACGCGCTTCTTGACTGGAGGCATAATTTCTAACGATGAAGTATGAACGATGAACGATGAACTGAAGACAAGCACACTTTCTTACAGTTCATCGTTCATCGTTCATACTTCATCGTTCCTTTCTTCAGTGTCCGCGGATGAACCGCTGGATGTATGGGTCCTCGTTGCGGTGGAGCGCCTCGTCGGTGCCCTCGAAGATGATCTTGCCGCCGCGCAGCATGATGACCTTGGTGTTGGTCAGGCAGAGGCGCTGCCCCTCCTGCTCGAAGACGATCTCGCCGTCGTCGTTGACGACCGCGTACTCGCTCGTCAGGTACTTGACGTTGTTCATCTCGTGCGTGACGAAGATGGAGGAAACGTCTTCGAGGTCGCGCAGCTTGATGGCGAGTTCGCAGATGGTGCGCGCCGTCGGCGGGTCCAGGCCGGCGGTCGGCTCGTCGAACATGACGATCTTCGGGCCGCCGACCAGCGCGCGCGCGATGCCGACGCGCCGCCGCATGCCGCCGGACAGTTCGATGGGCATCTTGTCGATGGCGTCTTCGAGGTTGACGAAGCGGAGCATGCGGCGCACCTCCTGCTCGACCTCCTCTTCGGGCACGCCCTGCTCGTGCAGGCGGTAGGCGACGTTGTCGTAGACCGAGAGCGAGTCGAAGAGCGCGCCCTCCTGAAAGACCATCCCCATCTTCTTGCGCACCGACATCATCTGCGCCTCTGTGTAGTCGGTGATGTCCTCGCCGTCCACGAGGACGCGCCCCGCGTCGGGCTTCAGGAGCCCGAGGATGAGCTTGATGGTCGTGGACTTGCCGCCGCCCGAGCCGCCGAGGATGACCTTCGTCTCGCCCTTGTTGACCTTGAAGCTGAGCCCGTCGAGGATGACCTTCTCGTCGAACGCGAGCGTCACGTCCTGGAACTCGATGGCGGGCGTGACGCGGTCGCGGTCGTCCACCTCCGCGAAGGTGCTCTCGGCCGCGGCCGTGCTCACGCCGCCGGCCGACTCCCGCTCCCGCTCCTCAACGTCCGCTGAAGACATAAAATGTTCGCCCGCGCTCACCCGGCCGGCAGGCCGAAGACGAGCTGGAGCCCGCGCGTGATGAAGTAGTCGGCGACGATAATCAAGATGGAAGTGGCGACGACGGCCGAGGTCGTCGATTGGCCGACGCCGACGGTGCCGCCCTCCGTATTCAGCCCCTTGTGGCACGCGACGGTGCCGATGATGAGCGCGAAGGCAGAGGTCTTGACGAAGCCGCCGATGATGTCGTCGGTCGAGAGCCCGTCCCAGACCGCCGCCATGAACGAGCTGGAGTTGATCCCGAAGAACTGCGTCGAGACCACCCAGCCGCCGCCGATGCCGACGGCGTCGGCGACGATGGTCAAAAGCGGCAGCGTGACCAGGAGCGCCACCAGTCGCGGCGCCACGAGCTTGCGCACCGGGTCGGTGCCGAGCGCGCGCATGGCGTCGATCTGCTGCGAGACGACCATCGAGCCCAACTCGGCCGCGATGGCCGAAGCGACGCGGCCCGCCACCATCAGCCCCGAGAGCACCGGCCCCAACTCGCGCACGAGCGCCGTCGCGACGAGCCGTCCGGTCTGATCCTGCGCGCCGTAATATTTTAACGTGGGATAGGTTTGCAGCGCGAGCACGCCGCCGGTGAAGAAGCCCGTCAGGAGGATGATGGTCAGCGAGCCGACGCCGATCACGTCCATCTGCGTGATCATCTCGGGGATGTATGACGGGCGTCGGAAGAGCCTGCTCGCGGCGCGCACCGCGAGCAGGGTGGTCTCCTGAACCTCTAGCAGGGCGCGCAGGGCGAAATTCATGCGAGCAAAAGGAGCCGGGTAACTTTCGCGCAGGGAGATGTGCCGAACACCGCCGCCTTGACCTGCCGCGCCGACTCGCGGACAGTCCGCGGCGGCCCGGGGCGTAACCCATACGTGCTATTTACGTTCGGCCAGAAGCGAGCGGACTTATGATGTGCGGAAAGTAGCGGGGGCGTCAAGCTATAAAGTAGGCAGATGGCAGATGGCAGTTGGCAGTTGGCTCTGATTTACGAGCGTTGACGCTTAATTTCAGACGAACTGTGAGAAGAAGGTTCTTCAACAGCCTACTGCCATCTGCCTACTGCCTACCGTCCGGCGGCGGCGCGGTGCGGTTGAGGCGCCGCTGTAGCTGCTGGCGGCGCTGCGCCTGTTGGCGGAGGGTGCGGAAGAGTCTGAGCTGTTCGTCGGTGAGGACGCGGCGAATCTTCAGCTCCGTCGCGGCGCGCAGGCGGACGAGCGCCGTCTGCGCGGCCGAGAGTTCGCGCGAGCGTTGGTCGATGAGCGCGTCGTCAACCGCGTCGGCGTAGATGGCCTCGTCGAGCGCGCGGCGCGCGAGCCGCACGCGGCGCGTCTGTGCGCGCACCTCCGGATCGCTCAGCCTGCGAATCTCGCGCAACTGCTGGCGCTGCTCGCGCGAAAGGTTCAGGCGCTGCATCAGGTTGAGCGCGCGCGCGGGCTGTTGAGGCGTGGCTTGCGGCTGCGGCTCTTCCTGCTCCTGCGCCACGGCCGTGGCGCAGAGAGGGAGCAGCAGCAGGGTCAGGCCGAAGGCTGTCGCCGCGAGCCGCCCCGGGTTGAAGAAGTTGGTAAGCACCATTCTCATTAAAAACTTCGGTCCTTTAGTAACTGCCGCTCAGGAGGTCGGACAGCCGAGGCAGATTATCCTCCGCGAGAAGGGAATCGTTCCGGCCCGAAGCGCGGGGCGTCGGGCGCTTGCGTCGCGCGGCGTTGGGGTTCGGCGACTGCTGCGTGTTCCCCCTGCCCACGCTGACGTTGACGATTCGCTCCGGACGCTGCTCGTCGGACTTCTGCTTCGTCTCTGCGGCGAGCCGCGCCTGCGCCTCGGCAAGCTTCTGCGCGACGATGGCGTTGACCTGCTCCTCCGTGTAGCCGCTCTGCACCGGCACCTCGACGCGTTCCTTAATTACTTTCTCCGTGCGCGTGAACGTGAGCACGATGAGCGCGCAGAGAGCGAGCGTCGCGGCGAAGGCTCCCGCGCGCAGCCAGAGCGGCGAGAGCGAGAAGAACTCGCGCAACGCGGCGCGCGCGGAACGCCTCCGGGGCTCGGCCGCGAGAGGCCGCGCGGCGGGCGCGAGCGCCTCTTCGATGTTCAGCGAAGGGAGCGTGCCGAGCGCCTCCGCGCGCCACGCGCCCAGCCCCTCGCGCACCTGTCCGAACGCGGCCAACTCTTCGCGGCAGACGACGCACGCGTCGAGGTGCGCACGAAACAGCCCGGCCTCCTCCTTCGTCGCCTCGCCGTAGAGGTAGGCGACCAAATCTTCGCCACGGTCGCAGCCGCGCGGTGGTGTCGTCGCGGCGTCCCTGTTCTTACTCATCTCGGGGCTTCCTCCAACTGAAACCTTTCCAACTTCAGACGCAACTGCTTGAGCGCGGTGTAGAGGCGGCTCTTGACCGTGCTCAGCGGAATCTGGAGCGCGTCGGCGATCTCCTGAAACGTCAACTCCTCGAACTCCTTCATCAGGACGACCTCGCGCAACTCCTGCGGGAGCGTGGCGACGGCGCGGCGGACGGCCTCGGCGCGCTGCTTCGACTCCGACGCGTGCGCGGGCGACGCTTCAACGCCGGTCGAGAGAAACTGCTCGCGCCCAGCCTCGACCTCTTCTTCCAATCCCGTCTCGGCGCGGACGCGCGCGCGGCGCTGGCGCGTGATGCACTGGTTGACCGCGATGCGGTGCAGCCACGAAGAGACCTGCGCCTCGCCTCGGAAGCGCGCGAGGTTGCGGTAGGCCGCGATGAACGTCTCCTGCGTGGCGTCGCGCGCGTCCTCGACGCTGCCCGTGATGCCGTAGGTCAGCGCGTAAATCTTGCGCTCCCAGCGGCGCACGACCTCGCCGAAGGCATCGCCGTCACCGGCCAGCGCGCGCTCCACCAACTGCTCGTCGGTCGTCAAAGTCACCCCAACAAACGTCACGAGCCTCTAAACCCCCGAGCGCCATCCAGAACGCGCGCTCGAAAACTTTGACGCCCGTCTAAGCCCTAAAGTCTGGAAAGTTTAAGGCGGATTTGCTCAAGAAAATAGCCGGTTTAAACTTCGGCCAAACGTTGACAACACGGAGCGCCGGTTCGTACTATGGATTCAGGCCGGCGGCCCGAGGGTTCCCGCCGCCGGTGAGCTTTCCGTTCGAACGTCGGCACGCCTGATTCTATCCTTTCGGTCGAATAAATTTCTCCTTCATGCTGGAAAAACTTCCGCGCGTACGGCTGCTTTACATCGTCCTCGGGACGCTGCTCGTCGTCGGGCTCTTGCCGCTCGGGATGGCCGGGTGGATGCTCTCGGGGCGGAGCGCGGACGAACTGCGCCAGATCGAGGGGCGCTACCAGGCGCAACTCGTGCAGGACAAGGCGCGGCAGATTGAGTTGTACGGCCAGCGTTACCGCGAGGTCGTGACGGGGCTCGCGCGCGCCTTCGAGCTGACGGGCGGCGTCGGCGTGCTCGGGCAGACGGGCAGCGACGAGCGTCTACAGAAAGCAGTCGAGGCCGACCGCAACCTCGACGCCTTAGCCATCATGCCCGTCTCGGGCACGCCGCACGTCGCGTACAAGCCCGACGCCATCACGCGCGAGGAGGTCAACGCGCGGCTCAACTCGACGCTCGCGGACATGGCCGAGCCCGGCGTGCGCATCAGCGGCCCGCACCTCATCCGTTCGAGCCAGGAGATGGCCCTGACCATCGCCGCGCCCGTCATGGGCGGCCTCGACTCGGGCGAGGTCATCGCGGCCGTCGTCGCCGTCATCTCCTTTCAAGAGGTCTTCGCATCGGTCCAGCAACCTGTTCCGTTAACTGAAAGGGAACTGCTGGAACGCGGCATGCCGGTCATCTTCGTCGTCAACGACGACGGCCGCGCCGTCGCGCACCCGGACGCGCGCGTCGCGTTCGCCGAGCGTTCGATGATGGACCTGAAGGTCGTGCAGGACTGGGCGGCGACGGGCCGACAGGTGAAGTCCGCGCTCGCACCCTTCAACGCCGACCGCGAGGGCGTCGAGGTCCGCATGCTCGGCGCCTACGCGACGGCGCGGCTCGACGAGCGGACGCCGCTCGGCGTCATCGCCATCCAGGACGAGCACGCGGCCCTCCAGTCCGTGACGGATATGCGCCGGCAGACGCTCTACATCAGTCTGCTCGCGGCCTTCTTCGCCTTGCTCATCGGCTTCCTCTTCGCCAAGCAGTTGACGCACCCCGTGCGCGAGCTGGCCGCGGGCGCGCACCGCATCGCGGGCGGAGACTTCTCGCAGCGCATCGAGGTTCGGAGTAAGACGGAGCTGGGCGACCTCGGCGAGTCGTTCAACCAGATGACCGACCAGCTCGAAAACTACATCGAAGACCTGCAAAACTCCGCGGAGGAGAACCGGCAGCTCTTCATCGGCACGGTCAAGGCGCTCGCCGCCGCCATCGACGGCAAAGACCCTTACACGCGCGGCCACTCGGAGCGCGTCGCGCGCTTCTCGCTCGCCATCGGCGAGAGCCTCGGGCTGCCCGACGACGAGATGGAGAAGCTGCGCATCAGCGCGCTCCTGCACGACGTAGGCAAGATCGCCATCGAGGACAACATCCTGAAGAAGCCCGCCGCGCTCACGCCCGAAGAGTTTGAGATTATGAAGGGGCACCCGCAGAAGGGCTTCAAGATCATGTCGCAGATTCCCGCGATGAAGGACTTTCTGCCGGGCATGTACATGCACCACGAGATGATGGACGGCAAGGGCTACCCGCAGGGCTTGAAGGGCGACGACATACCGATGCAGGCGCGCATCGTCTCGGTGGCCGACACCTTCGACGCGATGACGACCGACCGTCCGTACCAGAAGGGGATGAGCCTGGAGGACGCCATCGAGCGCATCAAGACGTTCGTCAACACGCGCTACGACCCGAAGGTCGTGGACGCGCTCGTCGCGGCCTGCGAGTCGGGCCAGATCACGCCCGGCCGCGTGCGCCTCTCGCAACGCGCGAAAGACCTCGCCGCCGGCAAGTCCCTCATCCCCGCGCTCCGCGCGCGGCCCGTCCCCGCCAGCGAACAGGCGCCCGCCGCGTGAAGCAGTGAAAGTATTCGGAAGAGTTAAAGGCCGCGCGCCCCGCCTCGAAATACCATGAGCAACATCTTGAAGAGAACAACGTGCGTCTTCGCCGTCATGCTCGTCATGACCACGGCTACGGCGGCGCAGGTTTTGACGACGCGCGCGTCGGCCGACGCGAAGGTGAAGGAGCCGTTTGACGAGGTCGAGCAGTTGCTCGTCCGCCACTTGCTGGCGGAGGGCGGCGCGGCCATCTTCAAGGTCAAGACGCGCATCATGCGTGGGCGCGTGGACCTGTCGCTGTCGCCCGTCCCCGGCAACTTCGAGTCTTACGAAAAGGCGCCGGACATGGAGATGAGCATCATCAACGCGCCGATAGGCCAGTTCATCTCGGCGACCGATGGCGTCAGTCGTTGGCGGCAGACGCCTTGGGGCGCGGCGACGGCGGGGCTCGGGGGCGGCGGAAACCTCTTTAAGGAGGCCGCGAAGGTTAAAGGGGGTTTCAAGTTTCGGAACGCCTTCACCGCGTCGCGTCTGAAGGGGCGCGTGCGCGTGGACGGGCGCGAGATGATCGTGCTCGCCGCCACGCGTAAAGGGCACAAGCCCATGCTCATGTACTTCGACGCCGAGACCTACCTGCTGCGCAAGCAGGAGCCCGACCGCGCGGCCGGCGGCTGGGACGATAACCCGCTGAAGGCCATCCACATCGACAGCTACGCGACCGTTGACGGCGTGAAGCTGCCGGCGCTCTTCCGCATCGTCACCAAGGACTTCACGCTCACCTTCCGCGTGACCGAGGTCAAGCACAACGTGAAGATCGACGACAGGCTCTTCACCAGCCCCGGGGGGAAGTGAGGGGCGCGGGCAGGGACTCTTACAAGACGAAACTCGATGTCTGCCGTGGGGTGCTTTTGTCGCCTCGCGGCAGTTACGTTTATAATCGGCCTTTTGGGAACGGCGGAAATTTATCAGCTAAGGTCATCATCCGACACATGGCATTCTGGAGACGCAAGAAGGAAGACCGCTACATCACGCTCGGCCTCAACCAGCCCGGCGCGGAAGCACCAGCCGAGAAGATTGCGGAAGAGGCTCGGCTCGAACCGCCCGCGGGCGCCGACGCCGCCGCGCGGGCGCGCGAGCCAATCGCGGTCCCGCCCGCCGTCGAGCCCGTGCCGACCGGCGCGCAGCCCGCGCCGCAGCCCACGGCCGAGTCCGGCCTGACCGACGCGCGCAAAGCGGAAGTCATCGAGACACCGCGCCCCGTCGAGTCAGGGCAGCGCGAACAGCAGACCGCGCCTCAACGCACGCAACCGGCCCAGGAGAGATCGCAGCAACCTCCACGGCCCGCGCCCGCGCGCGCGTCTTCGGCCTTCTCATCATCCTCTTCAATCCTCGGGCTCAACCGCACCGCAGAGGAGTTGCAGGCAGAGATTGACGCGCTCGAACAGACCTACGCCGCGCGCTTCACGCGCGCCATCGCGGCCACGCGCGAGTCGCTCTCGGAGAAGATCGACACGGTTTTCGAGAACCGCAAGCAGATCGACGCGCAACTCCTCGACGAGTTGGAAGAGGCGCTCATCGCCGCCGACCTCGGCGTGCCGACGACGCTCGCCATCCTCGACAAGGTTCGCCGTGGCATCTCGCGCAAGGAGATTGGCGACATCGAAGCCCTCAAGGCCGCGCTCAAGTCGGAACTGCTCGACATCCTCCGCGAGTCCGAGCGCAAGGGCGTCGCGACCGAGGAGAGCGTTGACGACGCAATCGTGCCGTACGTCATCATGGTCGTCGGCGTCAACGGGGTTGGGAAGACGACGACCATCGGCAAGCTCGCGCAGCGCATCAAGGCCGAAGGCAACGACGTGCTCATCTGCGCCGCCGACACCTTCCGCGCCGCCGCCTCCGACCAGCTCGCCATCTGGGCCGAGCGCACGGGCGTCCCGCTCATCCAGCAGAAGTCGGGAACCGACCCGGCGGCCGTCCTCTTCGACGCGCTCAAGGCGGCGAAGGCGCGCAAGTCGGACGTGCTTATCGTGGACACGGCCGGGCGCCTGCACAACAAGTCGAACCTGATGGCCGAGCTTGAGAAGATGAAGCGCGTCGCGGGCCGCGAGGTCGAGGGCGCGCCGCACGAGACGCTGCTCGTCCTCGATGCCGTGACCGGGCAGAACGGACTGGAGCAGGCGCGGCAGTTTTTGAAGACCGCGAACGTCACCGGCATCGTCCTGACGAAGCTCGACGGCACGGCCAAGGGCGGCATCGCCGTCGCCATCTCGAAGGAACTGGGCCTGCCCATCCGCTACGCGGGCATCGGCGAGCGCGTGGACGACCTCGTCGTCTTCGACCCCGAGCAGTACGTCAACGGCCTCTTCGCGTGAGCAGGTATGAGGTGAGGATATGAAATGTGTCGCATGCGGCGGCGAGGGCCTCGTCGGAGGAGAGCTGTCCTCCGAGTCCGACATGGGCAAAGTGTGTTTCCGGCTCGCGGACAGATCGTATCTGTCAAGATTCTTGGGCCTCGGGTCGAAGACCGTCCGCGCCTACGGCTGCGTGCGCTGCGGCCACCTGCAACTCGCCGTGGAGTTCGACGAAAAGGACTTGCGGCGCTTCCTCGAATTTGAAGGCCAGCAGCCGGGCGTCCTCGAACGGATTAACGATGAAGAGGGCGGGCCTGCCGGACGGGACGGCTGACCAATTTTCGTTTGACTGAATCCCTTTTTAAAGCGAAACCGGAGACCCCCGACGCGGGCGAAGAGCTTGACGCGCGCATGATGGCGCGCGCGCTCGAACTGGCCGCGCGCGGCGCGGGGCAGGTGAGCCCCGGCCCGCTCGTCGGCTGCGTCATCGTTGACCATCATGGCGAGGTCGTCGGCGAAGGCTTCTACCTCTTCGAGGGCGTGAAGCACGCGGAGACGCTTGCGCTCGAACAGGCCGGGGCACGCGCGCGCGGCGCGACCGCATACGTCACGCTCGAACCGCACGCGCACACGGGCCGCACGCCGCCGTGCAGCGAGGCTCTGATTCGCGCGGGCGTCGCGCGCGTCGTCGCGCCGGGCGAAGACCCGAACCCGCTCGTTTCGGGGCGCGGCTTCAAAGAGTTGCGCGAGGCGGGCGTCGAAGTCGTCGTTGGAGTTCTCGCGAAAGAGGCTGAGCGGCTCAACGAGAAATATATCTGCTCGATTAAGAACGGTCGTCCCTTCGTACACCTGAAGCTCGCGTGCTCGCTCGACGGGCGCATCGCCACGAGCACGGGCCACGCACGCTGGATCAGCGGCCCCGAGTCGCGCGCGCGCGCGCACCAGATGCGGCGCGAGTACGACGCCATCCTCGTCGGCTCCGGCACGGCCGTTAAGGACGACCCGCTGCTCACGGACCGCAGCGGACTGCCGCGCCGACGGCCCCTGCTTCGCGTCGTGCTCGACGCGCACCTGCGCCTCGGCCCGCACTCGCAACTCGCGCGGACGGCGCGCGCGGCGCCGGTCATAGTCTTCACTTCCGAGAGTGCGGAGACGCGGCAAGTCTCCGAGCTTGAGTCGTGCGGGGTCGAAGTTTTAAGAACGGCCGTGGGCGGGCGCGACCTCGCGGCCGTGCTCGAAGAGCTGCGCCGCAGGGAGATGCGTTCGCTCATCATCGAGGGCGGCGCGGGCGTGGCCGGTGCCTTCCTGCGCGCGGGGTTCGTGGACAAGGCGAGCTTCTTCGTCGCCCCGCTCATCCTCGGCTCCGACGCCCTCGGCGCCGTCACCGGCGCCGGCCCGCTCACCGTCCCCGAGGCCGCGCGCCTCCGCGACGTACAAACGCAACGCCACGGCGACGACGTAGAGATCACTGGCTACCTTTGAACCTTCCAAGGGCGAAAAAGAGGCTGGGGCAGAATTTTCTGGTTGACGAGACCTACGCGCGGCGCATCGTCGGCGCGGTCGGGCCGCGCGCGGGCGAGACGGTCGTGGAGATTGGGCCGGGCCACGGCGCCCTGACGAGCCTGCTGTTGGAGACGGGCGCGCGCGTCGTCGCCGTCGAGTTGGACCGTGAGCTGGCGCCGCTGCTGCGCGAGTGCTACGGCGGCCGTGACAACTTCACGTTGGTCGAAGCCGACGCGCTCGGAGTCGATTTCCGCGCGGCCATCCAGCCGGCAACTTCCGCGCGCGTCGTCGCGAACCTGCCTTACAACATCTCGACCGCCATCCTGCAACGACTCATCGAGCAGCGCGCCTGCGTCCCCGAGATGACGCTGATGCTTCAACGCGAGGTCGTCGAGCGCATCACCGCGCCGCCGGGCTCGGCCGAGCGCGGATACCTGACCGTGATGGTCGAAGCCTTCTGTCAATCGGAGGCGCTCTTCGACGTGCCGCCCGGCGCCTTCCGCCCCGTCCCGAAGGTCTGGAGCACGGTCGCGCGTCTGCGCGCGCGAAGTGTCGAGGCCGAAGAGTTCGACGAAAGACTTTTCCAACGTCTCGTCAGCGCGGGCTTCGCGCAGAAGCGCAAGACGATACTCAACAACCTGCGTTCGGCGCCCGAAGACCTGCGCGCGCGCGTCGAGCGGGCGGGCGGCGTGGCGGCGGCGCTCGAAGCGGCGGGCGTGGACCCGAGGCGGCGGGCCGAGGCGCTGACGCTCGCAGAGTGGGCGGGCCTCGTAAAGATATTAGAGTCGCGGGGGCGCTAGCGCGCGAAGTGAGCCGGGGGCGTGTTATACTGCCGCCTTCGCCCCCTTTTAAAATATGCGGCGGACGGCCCAGGGCCTTACGCCTTACCGGAGATAAGTGTAGCAAGTGAGTAACGTAATCGAAGTAATGCCCCTCGGCGGAGTCGGCGAGTTCGGCTGCAATTGCATGGCCGTGCGCTACGGCGACGACATGATCCTCGTAGACACGGGCATGGGCTTCCCCCAGGAGACCGCCTACGGCGTGGACGTGGAAGTCCCCGATTTCGACTTCCTCGAAAAGTATCGCGACAACATCATCGCCGTCGTCATCACGCACGGCCACGAGGACCACATCGGCGCCGTCCCGTACGTGCTGAAGAAGTTCAACGTGCCGCTCTACGCCTCGCACTTCACGATGGGGCTCATCGAGTCGAAGCTCGAAGAGCACGACATCCTCGGCGACGTGATGTTGCACCGCGTCGAGCCGCGCGACCGCGTGGAGATCGGCGAGTTCGAGGTCGAGTTCATCCGCGTCTCGCACTCGCTCATCGACTGCTTCGCGCTCGCCATCAACACGCCCGCCGGCACGCTCATCCACACCGGCGACTACAAGGTGGACGAGACGCCCGTCATCGGCGAGCCCATCGATTTGCGCACCCTGCGCCGCTACGGGCAGGAGGGCGTGCTCGCTCTGACTTCCGACTCGACGAACGCGACCGTCCCCGGCCGCACGCCCTCGGAGCGCGCCGTCATCCCCGACTTTGAAGAGATTTTCGGCGAGGCCGAGGGGCGCATCTTCGTCGCGACCTTCGCGTCCTCCATCCACCGTTTGCAAATCGTCATCGACGTGGCGCAGCAGTTCGACCGCAAGGTCTGCGTGCTCGGCCGCTCGATGATTAAGAACGTCGAGATCGCCGAACGGCTCGGGTATCTGGATTTACACGAGGGCATGCTCGTCTCGTTACAGCAGGCGAAGAAGATGCCCAAGGACGAGATCGTCTATCTCGTCACGGGCTCGCAGGGCGAGCCGCGCGCGGCGCTCTCGCAACTCTCGAACGGGTCGTACAAGGGTCTGACGATTTCGGACGGCGACACCGTGGTGCTTTCGGCGCGCATCATCCCGGGCAACGAGCGGTCGATTTCGCGCCTCATCGGCGAGATATACAAGCGCGGCGCCGCCATCATCGACGAGAAACGGCGGCTCATCCACGTCAGCGGCCACGCCTCGCAGGAAGACATCCGCATCATGACCGAGGCCGTCCGGCCCAAGTTCGTCATCCCCGTCCACGGCGAATACCGGATGCTCTATCGTCACAAGGAGTTTCTGAAGAACCACTGCGACTTCCCCGAAGAGAACATCATCCTCATCGAGAACGGCGACGTGCTTGAGCTTCAGGCGAACAGCGCGCGCGTCATCGAGAAGCGCGAGATCGGCCGCACCTTCATCGACGACTCGGGCTTCGAGGAGATCGACGGCGAGGTCGTCAAGGAGCGCCGCCAACTCGCTTACGACGGCGTCGTCACGCCCGTCGTCACCATCGACGAGGAGTCGGGCGAACTCGAAGGCGAGCCCGAGGTCGTCGCCCGAGGCGTGCTCGGGCTCGACGGCAACGGCAACTCGGCCGCGCTGCTGCGCGACATGCGCCGCGTCGTCACCGCCGCCGTCGAGTCAGCCTCGCGCGACGAACGCCGCGACTCCACCATCCTGAAGGAGCGCGTGCGCCTCGAACTCAAACGCTACATACAGAAGCAGACCGGCGCCAAGCCCGTCATCCTGCCCGTCGTCGTGCAGATTTGAAGGACAGTAGGCAGTAGGCGGTAGGCAGTGCGCTCCGCGTTACGTTAGTTGAAGGGTCAACTTATAGCTTTCGATGGCAGGGTTCTTAACTGCCTACCGCCGTCTGCCTGCTGCTCACTAATCTTTTATGTCCCACGTTTCGAGACTTCTCCTGCTCGCACTGCTCCTCTGCGTCGCGCGCTCGGCGGGCGCGCAGACCGGCACGGCCGCAACGACGCCCGTCGCCGAGCCGGTCAGCGGCGTCATCGTCGTGGACGCTTCGACCTCGGCCGACTCGCTCTCCGGGGCGGATGGCAAGAGGTTCCGCGAAGCCTTCGCGCGCTTCGCGCAGGCGTCGGGCGGGCGCGACGAGTTCACGGTCGTCGAGGTCTCAACGTACGCGTCAGTCTCTCTCGACCGGACGGAAGACGCGGCCGAGGTCTCTAAGAAGTTGTCCAGGCTCTTCTCGTCGCGCGAGCCGGCGGCGACCTCGCTCTTCGACGGCTGCGCGCTGGCGTTGAAGAAGGCTGCCCAGGGGAAGTACGAGCGCCGCTTCATCCTCGTCCTGAGCGACGGCGTTGACACCGTCTCGGAGTTGTCGCTCAAGGAGGTCGAGAAACTCTTGAAGGAGGGCGGCGTCAAGCTCTTCGCCATCGAGGTCGAGTCGAGGGACCGCGTCGGCAACTTCGACGGAGGCTTCCGCGCCCTTGAGGCGCTGGCGAAGGCTTCCGGCGGCGCGGCCTACAGGCAGAAGAAGAAGGGCGAGTTCGACCCAATCCTTTCGAGCATCAGGGAAGCGTTGCGCCGCTAAACCCGCACCCGAGACATGCCGGACACAGACGTTGCCGCACTGCTGAGCCGCGCGAGGGTCGAGGTCGCGCCCGAGACCTACGTGCTGGTCGGGATGCGCCACGCCGACTGGGCGCGGCTGCTTGAAAACCCGGAGCTGAGCCCGCGCCCCGAAACGAACTTCATGCTGCTGCGCGACCCCTTCGAGGTGACGCTGCTCGTCGAAGAGGCGGACTGGCGCGCGATGCGCCACGCCGCGCGCGACGCGAAGGTCGAGGCGGGCTTCCGGCTCGTCACGCTCGACGTTGAACTCGGCTGGGACGTGGTCGGCTTCCTCGCGCACGTCACGCGGATACTGGCCGACGCCTCCATCCCCGTCGGCGCGCTCCCATCATTTTCGCGCGACCATCTTCTGATTAAACAGGACGATTTAGGTAAAGCCCTGCGTGTGCTCGGCGAGCATGTCGCGGAGCTGTGTTGAGCCTGGCTGAAGGCCGAACGCCGAACGCTTCAAATGAGATACGAGTGGAAGGAAAAAGTCGTCCTCATCACCGGCGCGTCGTCCGGCATCGGGCGGGCGCTGGCGCTGGAGTTGGCGCGGCGCGGCGCGCGTCTGGGGCTGACGGCGCGGCGGGGCGAAGAGCTTTTAAAACTGGGCGAGGAGATCGAGCGCGCGGGCGGCGAGGCGATGGCGGTGCCGGCCGACGTGCGCGACGCGGAGGCGTTGAAGGAGGTGGTCGGGCGCGTGCTCGCGCGTTGGGGGAGGGTGGACGTGCTCGTCGCCAACGCGGGGATGAGCAGCACGACGGCCGGGACGAGGCTGAACGCGGGCGAGGTCGGCGACGTGATTACGATCAACGTGCTCGGCGTCGTCAACAGCGTCGCGGCCGTGCTGCCCTCGATGCTTGAGCGCGGGGCGGGCCACCTCGTCGCCATCTCAAGCCTCGCCTCCTATCGCGGCATGCCGAAGTCGGGCGCCTACAGCGCGAGCAAGGCCGCCGTCTCGACCCTCTTCGAATCCTTGCGCGTGGACCTGCGCCGGAGCAACATCGACGTGACGACCATCCACCCCGGCTTCATCCGCACGCCCATGACCGCCGGCCGCAAGAAGAAGCTGCCGTTCCTGCTCGAACCAGAAGACGCCGCCTGCCGCATCGTCAAAGCCGTCGAACGACGCGCGCGCACCTACGCCTTCCCGTGGCAGCTCGCCACGCTTGTCCGCGTCATCCGACACCTCCCCGGCGCCGTCTACGACCGGCTCGCCTCGAACGCAAACTTTCGGGAATAGAACCGCCCGCTCAACTTCATGAACATACTTCAGGCCATCATCCTCGGCATCGTGCAGGGGCTCACGGAGTTCATCCCGGTCAGCTCGACGGCGCACCTTATCTTCGCGACGCGGCTGACGGGGCTGTCGAACGCGCTCGCGGCCGAGCAGCAGACGGCCGTCATCGCCGTCATACAGTTGGGGACGCTCGCCGCCGTCTTCATCTACTTCGCGCGCGACATCTGGAACATCTGTTACGCCTTCGTCCGCGACCACCTGCTGCTGCTGCGCGGGCGCACGCCGCCGGGCATCGAGGGGAGCGGCATCCTGGGCAGCCGTCTGTCGCCCGACGCGAAGCTCGGCTGGCTCGTCTTCCTCGGCTCGCTGCCCATCGGCGTCGTCGGGCTCGTCTTCAAGAAGCAGATCGAGGGGACGTTCACCAAGAACCTCTGGGTCATCGCGACGATGATGGTCGTCGTCGCGCTGCTGCTGCTCGTCGCCGAGAAGGTCGGGACGCGGGTTAAGGGGATAAATGAACTGGGGCTCGGCGACGCGTTGGCCGTCGGGTTCGCGCAGGTGCTCTCGCTCATCCCGGGCGCGAGCCGTTCGGGCTCGACCATCATGGGCGGCCTCTTCGCGGGCGAGCGGCGCGAGACGGCCGCGCGCTTCTCGTTCCTGCTCTCCATCCCGGCGATAACGGCCAGCGGCCTGCTTGAGTTGAAGGAGGCGGTCCACAGCCTGCCCGCCGGCAGCGCCGTTCCGCTCGCCGTCGCGACGGTCGTCTCGGGCGTGGTCGGCTATGCCTCCATCTGGTTCCTCCTGCGCTTCCTGCGCGAGCACTCGACCGGCGTCTTCATCGCCTACCGCCTGCTCGTCGGCGGGCTCATCCTGCTGCTGTTGTTTGCGCGCGTCGTCGAGCCCTCCGTGGTCAGATAGAGAACGCGTAGGGCTCGCGCGCCGCCGCCGCATCGGTTAAACTTGAGTCGCCCCTCCCGCTTCTGAGCAGCTAACCCCTAACGGAACGGAAGGCGACGAGTTTCAATGAGCGATACGACCAAGACCGACCCCCCATCGCAGCGCCCGCGCAGCCCGCGCGTGCCGGTCAACTTCACCGTCGAGCTGGAAGGCACCGGCGCCGACGGCAACCCCTTCAAAGTTTCGGCCGAGGCCGTCCGCGTCAGTCGCGGCGGCGCGACGCTAATCACCGACATCCCCGCGCACGTCGGGTTGAAAGTCAGGCTGACGCCCCCCTTCGGCCGCTCGCTCGACGCGGAGGTCAACGGCGTCTGGACCGACGGCGGCGACGGCCGCCAGCACATCGGCGTCCGCCTGCTCGACCCGAACGGATGGTTCGCCGAATGACGGTGCCCGTCACCCGTCGGAGGACCGTTGAGAGGCGCTGGATTCCGCGCCGCGCGGCGGCGAAAGACCACGTGAGTCTCGCCGAGTCGGCCGGCGTCTCGGAGATAGTCGCGGGCGTTCTGGCCGCGCGCGGCGTCGAGAGAGGCGAGGACGCGCGCGCACTTCTCAGCCCGTCCCTCGAACAACTCCACGACCCTTATCTCATGCTCGGCATGCGCGAGGCGGTCGCGCGCGTGCTGCGCGCCGTGGACGCGGGCGAGCCCATACTCGTCTATGGCGACTACGATGTTGACGGGACGACGGGCACGGTCGTGCTCCGCCGCGCGCTCGGGTTTTTAGGCGCGAAGACCGGCTTCCACGTCCCGCATCGCTTCACCGAAGGCTACGGCATCCGCCGCGACGTGCTTGAGAAGGCGAAGGAGGACGGCTACAAACTCGTCATCAGCGTTGACTGCGGCATCCGCGCCTTCGAGCCTCTTGAGTGGGCGCGCGACAACGGCCTCGACGTAATCATCACGGACCACCACCTGCCCGACGAAGATGAAGGCGCGCCGCCCGCCTACGCCGTGCTCAATCCGAACCAGCGCGGCTGTCCGTACCCAGACAAGAACCTCGCGGGCGTCGGCGTCGCCTTCAAACTCGCGCACGCGCTCTTCCGCGAGCGCGGTCGCGAGAATCTCGTCCCGGGTTTTCTCAAGGTCGTCGCCATCGGCACCGTCGCGGACGTGGCGCAGTTGACGGGCGAGAACCGCGCCATCGTCGCGCTCGGACTGGCCGGTCTTCATCAAGCGAAGAACCCCGGCCTGCGCGCGTTGATGGAGGTCGCGGGCTGCGGCGACGGCTCGGGGATGCGCGCCTTCGACATCGGCTTCCGACTCGGCCCGCGCATCAACGCCGCCGGCCGCATGGACGCCGCGCGCGCCGTCGTCGAGCTGTTCGAGTCTAAAAATTACGACGAGGCGCGCGCCATCGCCGAGCACCTCGACGCGCGCAACCGCGAGCGTCGCGACGTACAGCAGCAGGTGACCGAGCGCGCCATCGCGGAGCTTGAGCTGACGGGGCAGGAAGAGACCGCGGTCGTCGTGGTCGCGGGCGACGGCTGGCACCGAGGCGTCATCGGGCTGGCCGCGTCGAAGATTGCCGAACGCTTGCAGCGCCCGGCGGTCGTCATCTCGCTCGACGAGGACGGCACGGGGCACGGCTCCGCGCGCAGCGGCGAGGGCTTCCACATGCTCGACGCGCTGACCGCGTGCGCGGACATCCTCGAAGCCTTCGGCGGCCACGCGCACGCCGCCGGCCTCGGCGTCCGCCGCGAGAACGTCGCGGAGTTGCGCCGCCGTCTCAACGAACACGCCGCGCGCGTCATGCGCGAGGGCGACGACGGCCAGCCCAGTCTCGAATACGATTTAGAGTTGCCCGCCGACGCGCTCAGCCTCGACCTCTGTACGGAGCTTGAGGCGCTCGAACCCTTCGGCGCGGGTTGGCCCAAGCCGCTTTTCGTCACAAAAAATTTGCGCGTCGTGGGCGAGCCGCGCGTGTTAAAGGGGCGACACCTGAAGTTCGGCGTGACGGCCGGGCGCGGCGTCCACGACTGCATCTGGTGGGGCGGCGCCGAACGCGACACAGCAACGCCGCGCCCCGGCGCCAGCATCGAACTGGCCTACTCCGTCGAGGCCAACTGCTGGAACGGCAACACGCGGCTTCAGTTGGTGGTGGAAGATTTGAGGGAAGGTGAATAGTGAACGGTAAATAGTAAATGGTGCTTGAGAGTTTCTTACCATTCACTATTCACCAACGAACATGCAAGAGATCAGGCGCAGGAAGGTGTCGGGGCTGGGGCTGCGAATCGCGGCGCCGAAGTTGGGGCGCGCGTTGGCGCTGCTCCTGCTCGTGGCCGGCATCGTGACGGTCGGCATCTCCTACTGGCGTCTGAAGGATCGCTCGATTTTTAGACTCAAGCCGGGGCAGGCGCAGCTCTCGAACGAGGTCGTCGGCGTCATCGAGCACCTCGAACACCGCGAGATGAAGGGCGAGCGGCTGTGGATTTACCTCAAGGCCGACAGGGACGTGCAATACTCCGACGGCCATCACCAGTTGGAGAACGTCTACCTCGAAGTCTACCCCGACAAGGGCGACCGCCCCGACAAGATCAGCGCGAAGCAGACGCTGACGAACGAGGACAACACGCAGTTCCTCTTCACCGGCGACGTGCAGATCGAGACGCGCGACAACCTGAAGGTTAAGTCCGAGTCGGTCGAGTACGAAGTCAAGACCGAGGCGGCGAACCTCACCATGCCCGTCCAGTTCGAGCGCGAGAACATCGCGGGCCGCTCCGACGCGGCGCATCTCGACGCGAAGGCGAAGAAGCTTGAGTTGAAGGGCGCCGTCGTCATCACCGTCAGTCCCGAGGCCGGCGCGCGGCCCGCCGCCGGCGAACAGCCCGCCGCCATCCCGAAGGTGAATCTGCGCCAGCCCTTGACCATCAAGTCGGCGCAGGCCGTCTTCGACGAGGCGGTGATGCAGATCAACTTCACCGGCGGCGCGACGGCCGAGCAGGGGCGCGACGTGATGAGCGGCGAGACCATCGGGGCGCAGCTCAACGAGCAGAAGCGCGTCAAGTACATCACGGCCAAGACGAACGCCTACCTCCGCTCGATGAACGAGGGTCACGCGGCCGAGGTCTTCGCCGAACAACTCGACTTCTACTTCAACGAGGAGCAGAAGCTCACCTCCGCGCACGCGCTCCGCAACGTCCGCGCCAGGACCATCGACGCCGACTCGGACGCGGAACTCGTCACCAACGACACGGCGGATGTTGACTTCGTCGTGCAGGCCGACCGCAGCATCATCAAGGAGATTCGCGCGGGCGGGCGCCCCGTGCTGACTCTGGCCGCGCCGAAGTCGAAGGCCGCCGACCCGAAGGCCGCCAACAAACGTTTGACCGCCGACGCCGTGCGCCTCTTCTGGCGCGAGACGGGCCGCGACCTCGAACGCGCGGAGGCCAACGGCAACGCGGACCTCCTCGTCGAGCCCGTCCAGCCCACGCCGGCGGCCGAACGCAAGCGGCTCTACGCAGCGGTCTTCAAGTGCTACTTCCACGAGGCGGGCAACCTCGCGCGCAACTTCGACGCGCAGGGCGGCGCGAAGGCCGTCATCGAGCCGTATCAGGAGACCGAGAAGCGCGGCGTGCGCACGCTCACCTCAAACGAGATGGCCGCGACGTTCTTCCGCGAGACGCAGGACGTGGAGCGCTTCATCGCGGTCGGCGAGGCGAAATTCACCGAGCGCCAGCGCACGCTCACCTCGCAGAAGATGACCGCGAACTTCTCGCGCGAGACCTCCGCGCTCGACACGGTCGATGCCGTGGGCGACGCGAAGTTCAACGAACTCGACCGCAACGGTCAGTCGGCCACCATCAACTACAAGGCCGGCGACGGCGTCGTGCAACTGCGCGGCGGCGAGCCCGTCGTGTGGGACGCGCGCGCCCGACTGAAGGCGACCGAGATCGATTCGGACACCGTCAACAAGGTCTCGCACGCGCGCGGCAAGGTCTTGACGACCTACTACAGCCAGGAGCAGACGGGCGGCGCGGCGCCCTTCAAGAACACGAAGAGCCCGGTCTTCGTCGCGTCGAACGTGGCCGAGTTTCAACACGAGGCGGGCGTCGGCGTCTACACCGGCAACGCGCGCGCGTGGCAGGACGACAACTTCGTGAAGGCCGACCGGCTGGTGATGCGCAACCAGCAGAAGCGCATGGAGGGCGACGGCAACGTCCAGAGCGCGCTCTACCAGGCGCGAAGGAAAGAGGCGAGCGGCGAGCAGGTCGTCGTGCCCGTCTTCGCCACGTCGCGCTCGATGACCTACAGCGACGCCGAGCGTCTGCTCCACTACGCGGGCGACGTGGACATACGGCAGGGCAACGACCGCATCACGAGCGAGGTCTCGGACGTGTACCTACAGAAAGAGACGTACGAGGTCGAGCGCACCGTCTCGCAGCGCGGCGTCATCGTCACGCAGCCCGGCCGGCGCGGCACGGGCGACCGGGGCGAGTACACGGCCGCCGACGAGGTGGTCGTGCTCACCGGCAACCCCGCGCGCGTCGAGGACGCCGAGAAGGGCTCGTCCGAGAGTAAACGCCTGACCGTCTTCCTCCGCGAGAACCGCGTCGTCAGCGACAGCGGCCCCTCGCCCCAGTCAACGGGTCGCGTCCGCACGACGCACAAGATTAAAAAGCAGTGATGAATGATGGGTGATAAGTGATAAGAAGAATGTTGACTTTGTCTTCACTTATCACTTATCACTCATCACTCATCACTTTCTGAAGATGGCTACGGAAGAGATCATCGAGGAGCGGGGCGAGGCGGCGGCGGGCGTGCGCGAGGCGCGCGACCTGCGGGTGGCGTCGGCGTCGGCGCTGGCGGCCGCCGACCTCGTGAAGACGTATGGGCGGCGCCGCGTGGTGGACGGCGTGAGTCTGCACGTCGAGCCGGGCGAGGTCGTGGGGCTTCTGGGCGCGAACGGGGCGGGGAAGACGACGACCTTCTACATGATCATCGGGCTGGAGCGCGCCAACGCCGGGCGCATCAAGCTCGCGGGGCGCGACATCACGAAGCTGCCGATGTACCTGCGCGCGCGCCTCGGCGTCGGGTATCTGCCGCAGGAGCCGTCGGTCTTCCGGCGCATGACGGCCGCCGAGAACATCCTCGCCGTGCTTGAGACCCTGGGCCTGAGCCGCGCCGAGCGCCTGAAGCGTCTGGAAGAGCTGCTGGCCGAGTTCGGCATCCAGCACGTGCGCAACACGCGCGCCGACGCGCTCTCGGGCGGCGAGCGGCGGCGGACTGAAATCGCGCGGGCGCTCGCCACCGAGCCGCAGTTCATCCTCCTCGACGAGCCCTTCGCCGGCATCGACCCGAAGGCCGTGGACGACATCCAGCAGATGATCCTTTATTTGCGGCGGCGTGGCATCGGCATCCTCATCACCGACCACAACGTCCGCGAGACTCTGGGCGTCACCGACCGCGCCTATATCATGGCCGACGGTCGCATCTTCCGCTCGGGCGCCCCGCTCGAACTCACGGAAGACCCGGAGGTGCGCCGCCTCTATCTGGGCGAAAAGTTCCGGATGTGACCGGGAAGTTGGCAGTAGGCCGTAGGCTGTAGGCAGCCATTCCGCGTCACGAACGTTAAAAGTTTTAAGTCAAAATTTCGGACGGCCGAGTTTTTTTTACAGCCTACAGCCTACTGCCAACTGCCAACTGATTTCTGCTATACTCTCTCCCGAACCGCGTGACGGTTTCTTGAAACCAAATACCCGATAATTTAAGAAGCACCTTTTTAGCGGACTTATGTCGGTCAAGCTCACCACAAACTTATCGCAGCGACTCGTCCTGACGCCGCAGTTGCGCCAGCGCATCGAGATGCTGCAAATGACTTCCCTGGAGTTGACGGACCTCATTCAGGCGCAGCTCCTTGAGAACCCCGTGCTCGAAGAGGTGCAGTCGCAGGACGAGAAGCGCGAGTTGGAGAAAGAGATTCTCGACCAACTCGCCGGCTCCATCGACGACGCGCCCCCGGTCGAGGCCGCGGCGCCCGACTCGCTCAACGGCGGCGCGGCGGGCAACGGCACGGGCGACGCCCCGGCGGTCGCCGAGGGCTTCGACACGCCCGAGACCTTCGAGGCCGCCGAGACCTTCGAGTCAACCACGCCCCCCGACGAGTTCGGCGACGTGGCCGAGCCGGGCGAATCGACGGGCGACGCCTTCGAGGAGATCGACTTCGGCCGCGAGTTCCAGGACTACCTCGACCCCGGCTACAAGACGCAGGAGTACGAGTACAAGGAGGACGCGCCGACCTTCGAGCAGTTCCTGACGCGCGCGCCCTCTCTGGCCGAGCACCTCGAATGGCAGCTCCACATGACGCAGGTCGCCGAAGACCTCGTCGCCGTCTGCGAGTGCGTCATCGGCAACCTCGACGGCGACGGCCGTCTGAACGCGACCAACGAGGAGATCGCCGAACTCTCCGCGTGCAGCGCCGAGCGCGTCGAGGAAGCGCGCCAACTGGTCCTGCAACTCGACCCCACGGGCTGCGGCGCGCGCGACGCGCGCGAGTGCCTGCGCGTGCAGTTGAAGGCCCTGGGGCCGGACGCCTGCCCGCGCGGCGCGGAGCGCTGCATCGCCGAGCGGCTCATCTGCCCCGAGATTTCGCTCTCGGATTTGCAGCAGCACAAGCTGCCGAACCTCGCCAAGCAGTTGGGTGTCGAGGTCATCGAGCTGGTCGAGGAGCTTCAGCACATACGCAAGCTCGACCCGTACCCGGGCCGGCGCTACTCCTCCGACGAGCCCATCCTCATCGCCCCCGAGGTCTTCATCGAGAAGGTTGACGACGTTTACGAAATCTACTTCGCCGACGACGGCGGCCCGCGCCTGCGCATCAGCCGCGACATGCAGCACATGCTCAGCCGCGACGGCACGACGAAGGAGACGAAGGACTTCATCCGCGAGAAGCTGCGCTCGGCCGTGGACCTTTTGCGCAACATCGAGCACCGGCGGCAGACCATCTACCGCGTCGTCGAGTGCATCGTCCGCCGCCAGCACGAGTTTCTCGACAAGGGCGTCCAGTTCATCAAGCCGATGATGCTCAAGGACGTGGCCGAGGACACGGGGATGCATCTTTCGACCATCTCGCGCGTCGTCAACCGCAAGTACGCGCACACGCCGCAGGGCGTCATCGAGCTGCGCCGCTTCTTCACCGAGGGCATGCTGAACGAGGAGGGCGAGGAGGTCTCGACCCGCATCATCAAGCTCCGGATCAAGAAGCTCATCGAGGAGGAGGACTCGCACAACCCCATCACCGACGACCAGGTCGTCAAGATTCTCGCCAAGGAGGGCATCAAGCTGTCGCGCCGCACCGTCGCGAAGTACCGCGACCAGATGTCGATCCCTGGCTCGCGCGAGCGCAAAGCGGTCGTGTGAAGAGGCTTTAGCAGTACACAATCAGGCACAAGGCCCGCGCGGCCGGGGCGGGGAAGACGCAAGCCCCCGTCCGCCCCGCGCGCGGGCGGAAAGGTCACGTATGGATTTCGAGTACACGGGGCGACACATCGACGTTACGCCCGCGCTGCGCGCACACGTCGAGGAGCACTTCGGCAAGATCGGTCAACTGTTCGAGAACGCCACCACGGCCCGCGCGCACGTCATCATCGACGTAGTCAAGAACCGGCACATCGCGGAGATTCTGCTCCACTGGCGCGAGCACACGCTCACCGCCAAGGACACCAACGCCGACATGTACCAGGCGCTCACGCGCTGCATCGACAAGATCGAGAAGCAGGCCCTCAAGCTCAAGAAGAAGATCATCGAGCGCAAGCAGGACGCCTCGCCGCTCTCGGCCGTCGCGCCCGACACGTCGCCCGACGAGGCCGCGGTGGCCGCCGCCGAGGCCGCGCCCGAGAACGCCGAGCGCCGGGCGGGGCGCATCATCGCCGCGCGCCGCTACAAGGTGAAGCCGATGACGGCCGAGGAAGCGGTCATGTCGCTCGCCGAGGACGGCGACCAGTTCGTCGTCTTCCGCGACTCCGACACAGACCGCCTGAGCGTGCTCTACAAGCGCAAGGACGGCAACTACGGGCTCATCCAGCCCTGAATGATTCGAAGGACGAAGTCGGAAAGACGAAGGATGAAGGGGATGCCGCACGGCGTTCCTTTCATCCTTCGTCCTTTCACCCGATGACGACGACAACTCCAAACGGCGAGAGCCCCACGATCACGGTCGGCGAGTTCGTCGCGCGCGCGCCGGAGGGGCTGCCGCTCTCCTTCATCGCGGGCGCGGGCGGCGCGGCGGCGCGGCGCCTCGACACGCCGCGTATACAGAAGCTCGGGCTCGCGCTCGCGGGCTTCCCGCACTACGTCCACGAGGGGCGCGTGCAGATCGTCGGGCAGAGCGAGTTGCAGTTCCTCGGGCAGCTCTCGTCCGAGGAGCGGCGCGCGGCCGTCGCCAAACTTGAGCTTGAAAAAATCTCCTGCGTCCTCGTCACCAAGGGCTTGATGCCGCCGGCCGAGTTGGTCGAAGCCTGCGACGCGGCCGTGCTCCCGCTCATCCAGACGCCGCTCGTCAGCTCCACGGCCATCACCGCCGTCACCGAGTATCTCGAAGAGGCGCTCGCGCCGCGCGAGACGCGCCACGGCGTCCTCCTCGACCTCTACGGCCTCGGCGTGCTCATCGAGGGCAAGTCGGGCGTGGGCAAGAGCGAGTGCGCGCTCGACCTCATCATGCGCGGCCACCAGTTGGTCGCGGACGACCTGGTTGAGATCAGACGGCGGCGCCCCGGCCTGCTCATGGGCGCGGCGCCCGACCTCCTGCGCGAGCACATGGAGATACGCGGCCTCGGCATTCTCAACATCCGCGAGCTGTTCGGCGTCTCGGCCGTCAGCGGCCCGAAGCAACTCGGGCTCGACATCAAGCTCGTGCGTTGGGGCGAGGTGGGCGACGTTGACCGTCTGGGACTCGAAGAGCGGACGGTGGACATCCTCGGCGTCGCCGTCCCTTACTTCGTCCTGCCCGTGAGCCCCGGCCGCAACCTCGCGACGCTCGTCGAGACGGCGGTGCGCGTACATCTCATGCGCCTGCGCGGTTACAATGCGGCCGAGAGTTTCGTCGAGCGGCACGACGCGAGTCTGCGGGGCGAAGGGGCGGGGGATGACTGAGCAGAGGCGGGACGGCGGCGAGGGCGTCGGCGCGGCGAAGACGACGGGCGCGCCCGACATTGTCATCATCACGGGCCTGAGCGGCTCGGGGATGTCTTCGGCGACGAACGCCTTTGAAGACCTCGGCTACTTCTGCGTTGACAACCTGCCGCTGACCTTGATGCCGACCTTCGGCCGACTCGTCCAGCCCGAAGACCACAACCGCCCGCACATCGAGCGCGCCGCGCTCGTCGTGGACATCCGCGAGGGTCGCTTCCTGAGCGAGTTCCCCGCGCGACTGAGGGAGCTGCGCGCGTCGGGCCTGCGCGTCTTCGTCCTCTTCTTCGAGGCGTCGGACGAGGCGCTCGTCCGACGCTTCAGCGAGACGCGGCGGCCGCATCCGGCCGACACGGGCGACGGGCTGCTCGAATCCATCCGGCGCGAGCGCCGCGCCATCTCCGAGATACGGCAGCTCGCCGACCACGTCATCGACACGTCCGAGCACACCGTCCACACGCTGCGCCGCCTGCTCATCGAGCGTTTCGGCGGCAACGGCGGCGGCGCGACGATGCGCGTGCAGGTCTACAGCTTCGGCTACAAGCACGGCGCGCCGCACGACGTTGACCTTCTCTTCGACGTGCGCCACCTGCCGAACCCGCACTTCGTCCCGGAGCTGCGCGACCTCTCGGGCCACGACCCGCGCGTCGTCAAGTACCTCATGGCGAGCGACGAGGTGCGCGAGACGTTGCGGCGCTTTACGGAGTTGATCGACTACCTGCTCCCGCTCTACCGCCGCGAGGGCAAGTCCTACGTCACCATCGGCATCGGCTGCACGGGTGGCCGCCACCGCTCCGTGATGACGGCCAACTCCATCGCGCGCCACCTCCGCCGCGCCGGCTACGAGGCGTCGGCCGTCCACCGAGACGTGGGGAAGACGAAAAAACAGAAGGCGGGTGGAAAGTGAACCTTAACGCCGGGAGCGCGTCAGCGCGAAGACGGAGAAACGTATAATCTCGACGTTGAGGTAAGGCGAATGACTTCAAGCGTGCTGGCGCACGCTTTGGCGGGCAGCGATGCCCGCGCTCCCAGCGAGGAGAAGCCGAGTGATGCCTGATAAACCGAAAGAGGAAGGGGCGGGGCGCGTGGCCGGCGTCATCGTGTCGCACGGGCAGGTGGCGACCGAACTGCTGTCGGCGGCCGAGACCATCATCGGCAACTTCAGCCACATCACGGCCGTCTCCATCGGCTGGCACGACGACGTTGAAGCCGCCAAGAACGAGATACGCCGCGCCATCGAACGCGTCTCGGACGGCGGCGGCGTGCTGATGATGACAGACATGTTCGGCGGCACCCCGACCAACATCGCCTCGATGTTCTTACAGCAGGGCGAGGTCGAGGTGGTGACGGGCGTCAACCTGCCGATGGTCATCAAGCTCGCGGGGTTGCAGCCGGGCGTGCCGCTCGAAGAGGCCGCGCGCCTCGTGCGCGACCAGGGGCGGCAGGGCATCTACCTCGCGGGCGAGCTGCTCGCGGGCGGCGGGCGCAAGGGTTGAATTTGAGAACGATTTGAAGTTTCAACGTTGAAAGTTCAGATCGAAGGGTAGAACCATTGGTCGAGTGCCGAGTCACCATCGTCAACCGTCTGGGCCTGCACGCGCGCGCGGCGGCGAAGCTCGTGCGCGCGGCGACATCTTTTCGCTCGACGGTCAAACTCGAACGGCTCGACCGCAGCGCGGCGGCCGACGCGAAGTCCATCCTGAGCGTGCTGATGCTGGCGGCGGCGCGCGGCACGGAGTTGCAGGTCACGGCCGAGGGGCCGGACGAGGGAGCGGCGCTCGACGCCTTGTGCCAGCTCATCGGCGGCGGGTTCGGGGAAGTTGAAGAGTGAGCAGTAAGAGGGACAGGAGCGAGCGGCGCTGGCGTGGCGTGGCCGTCTCGGACGGGGCCGTCTCGGGGCGCGTGCTGCGCGTGCACACCGGCGACCGCCACAGCATCTATCGCGTCAAGCTCGAAGCGGCGGAGGTCGCGCGCGAGGTGCGTCGCTACAACGCGGGCGTGCGGCTCGCGCGCCGGCAGTTGTTGGCTTTGAAGAAGCGCGCCGCGCGCACGCTCGGCGAGGAGCACGCCTACATCTTCGACGCGCACCTCCTCATGCTCCAGGACAGCAAGCTCAACGGCGACGTTGAGGCCGTCATCCGTTCGGAGAGCGTCAACAGCGAGTGGGCCGTCAAGGTCGTGACCGACCGACTGCTCGCCGTCTACGAGGAGATCAAGGACGACTACCTCCGCGAGCGCAGCTCCGACATCGAGGATGTGACGCGCCGCCTGCTCGTCGCGCTCTCCGGCGAGAGCATGTTGGGACGGCGTTTGACGGAAGACGCCGTCGTCGTCGCGGAGGAGTTGATGCCCTCCGCCCTCGCCGAACTCGACTTCACGCACATCAAGGCGTTCGCGACCGACGTGGGCGGATGGACCTCGCACACGGCCATCATCGCGCGCGGCCTCGGCATCCCGGCCGTCGTCGGCCTGCGCGACTTCTACCGCGCGGCGCGCACCGGCGACCAGATCGTCATCGACGCGGGGCGCGGCGAGGTCACGCTCCACCCGACGCCCGAGACGCTCGAACGCTTCGCGGAGGAGGGGCGCGCGGCGAAGAAGATACCGGCGGCGCGCACGGCGACGGCCGCCGAGCTGCGCGCGCCGTTGACGACGGGCGACGGCGTCGAGGTGACGCTGCGCGCGAACGTCGAGCTGCCCGTCGAGTACGAATGGGTGAACCGCTACGGCGCGCACGGCATCGGTCTTTTCCGTTCGGAGTTCCTGCTCTCGCATCGCGGCTCGATGCCGGGCGAGGACGAGCAGCGCGAGGCTTACGAATCACTGGCGCGCATCGCGGGCGAGGACGGGCTGACGGTACGTCTCTTCGACCTCGGCGGCGACAAGTTGTCGGGCTCGCGCGTTGACCCGGGCGAGGAGCGCAATCCCGCGCTCGGGCTCCGCGCCATACGTCTCTGCCTGCAACGACCGGAGCTTCTGCGGACGCAGGTGCGCGCGGTCCTGCGCGCGGCCGCGCGAGGGAGCATCGACCTCGTCATCCCGATGGTCTCGGACGTGACCGACGTGCGGCGCGCGCGCGAAGTCATCGAGGACGAGCGCGCGCGTTTAGCCGGTGAAGGGAAGGAGACGGGCGCGGTGCGCGTCGGCGCGATGATCGAGGTGCCTTCGGCCGTCCTCGTCGCGGAGAAGCTCGCGCGCGAGGTGGACTTCTTCAGCCTCGGCACGAACGACCTCGTGCAGTACACGCTCGCCGTGGACCGTGGCAACGACGAGGTGGCGGGCTGGTTCCGCTCGCTCCACCCGGCGGTCTTGATGTGCATCAGGCGCGCGCTCGACGCGGCGTCGGCGGCGGGGATACGTTCTGTGGTCTGCGGCGAGATGGCGGCGTCGCCCGCGTACGCGGCCGTGCTGTTGGGGTTGGGCGCGCGTGAGTTGAGCATGGCGCCGACGGCCATCCCGCGCGTGCGCCGCACCGTCGCGGGGATTGAGCTTGCGGAGGCCGAAGCGATTGCGCGAGAGTGTCTCGAATGCGCGACCGCCGACGATGTCGAGGAGTTGGTGCGCGTGCGGCTCGGCGGGCGCTGGCCGAATCTTTTTCCCAAAGAAATCTTGCCACCCCCGAAAACCAAAGGGTAGAATCAAACGCACGGGCGCCGGCCCGAGTCTTTGACCAATTCCCGACCCTTCACCCGACCGCAGACACGTACACACTTGCAAACGAAAGCTTCGACAGACGGTCGGCGAAAAGGGGCGGTTATCTACGAACCGGGTCGCTTTAGCAGTTTATGCAAGGTGAGGGACGCCCGGTCGTTCATTGCCCACGAACGACCCGACGGCGTCCAGCAAACGAACAAGGGGAAGAGTCCGGTTAACGTCGCCGACGAAGCCGCCGTGCCCGGCGGGCGTCGCGACGCGAACGGACCAGCAAGGAAGAGTGCCCGTATGAAGAAGTTCTTTTACGCCGCGGCCGCCGCGCTCGCTCTCTGCGGCGCGGACGCCCTCCACGCGCACGCACAGGCCGGCGGCGTCCGCGTCGGCCCGGCCGCGGACGACGTGGCCGCGGAGGCGCCCGCACAGCCCAAGCCGAAGAAGGATGAGAAGAAGGACTCGAAGAGTTCTTCTTCCGAAAAGCCTCTTCCGAACACGACGACCGCCGCCGCCGCGTCCGCACACAAGTCAAACTCTACATCGACCAGCGACGCGCCCCCGAAGTCGGCGGGCGAGACCGGCGTCCCCGTCGGCGCTCCCGTCAAGACCTCGACCGGCGCGGAAGGCGCCAACGAGACGGGCAAGGCGTCCGCGAACGACGGCAAGTCCGCGACTCAGCCCGCGCCGCGACCCGCGAACGCGACACCCGCCAACCCTTTGCCCGCGAACCCGACGGCCGCCGTCTCGCCCGCGAGCATCTACCGCATCGGTATCGGCGACGTGCTCGACATACGTCTGCTCAACGGGCAGGACCCGCGTTCGTCCACGCTCTACTCGGTCGTCGCCGGGGGCGTGCTCGACTACCCTCTGCTCAAAGACCCGCTCACGGTCGCGGGCATGACGACCGACGAGTTGGCCGCGCAACTCGTCGCCGAGTTCCGCCATCGCGGCCTCTACGAGAAGCCGCAGGTGCGCGTCAGCGTCCGCGAGTATGCGAGTCACGCCGTCCTTGTAAGCGGACTCGTCAGCGACCCCGGCACCAAGATTCTCAGGCGCGAGGCCATCCCGCTCTACGTCGTCGTCGCGGAGGCGCAGCCCAAGCCCGAGGCCGGCCGCGCCGTCATCATCTCGCACACCACGGGCAAGATCACGAACGTTGACCTCAACGACGCCGCCGGCCTCAACACGCTCGTCATGTCCGGCGACGTGATAACTCTCACCGTGCGCCCGCCCGAGTTCTACTACGTCGGCGGCGAGGTGGGCGCGCCCGGGCAGAAAGACTTCCACTCCGGCATTACCCTGACACAGGCGCTGCTCGCCTCGGGCGGCGCGACGAAGACGGCGGGCGAGCGCGTGCGCGTGCTGCGCGCAGGTCCCGACGGACGCCTCTCGCCCACGGAGTACAACCTGCGCGAGATCGAGAACGGCGTCGTGCCCGACCCACAGCTCCAGCCCGGCGACCGCATCGAGGTCTCGTCCGCGCCCGTCAAGAAGAAGTGAAGCGGCCCCGTTTGTGGGGTCGCCCGTCTCTACTGCTCCACAGTGTCGCGCCTTCGAGCGCCTTGTCCGCCGCCGCCTCGGGGCTGTATTATCCTGCGCGGCCGGACTGACGGTTACAACAGAGAGCGCGACGCACGTGCGTCTCTCGCGTACGCGCCGAATCGTTTGACTCGAAAAGACTCGCACCTGCCCGTCGGAGGAACATAACTTTGAGTAAGTGTATTCGCATCGGCGCGGCCGCGCTCGCCGCCGCGCTCGTCCTGTCCCCCTTTGCCAGCACCGGCGCCTATGCCGCGACGCTCCGCGCCGCGCAGCAGGAGGATGCGCCCTCACAGGCCGAACAGGAGACCTTCAACCGTGGGCGCGCGCTCTTCGCCAAGGGGCAGTACGAACAGGCCGCCGCCGTCTTCCGCGACTTTCTGAAGGGACACCCCGACAGCTTCATCGCCGACCTGATGCTGCTCTGGCTCGGCCGCTCCTACATCGAGCTCGGCAAGTTTACGGAGGCCGCCGAGGTCGCGCAGCGCCTGCGCGCCATCAAGGACACGCCCTTCTCCGACATCTACGACACCGAACTCCAGACGGCGCGCGCCGAAGCGGCCACGCGCCCCGCGCCGCCCGTCGCCACGCCCACGCCGCGCGCGCAGGCCACGCCCGTGACGCAGGTCGCCAGGGCCACGCCGACGCCGACGCCCGCGCGTCCACGCGCGACACCGCGCCCGACCCCGACGCCGACCGAGGTCGCCGCGAGCACGACCCCGAAGGCGCCTGAGCTTGCGGTTCGCGGCGGCGGCGACGCCGAGCGCCCGCGCACGGCCGCGAACAGACGCAACCGTAACGCCCGTGGCAACAACGCCGCGCCGACCGCGAACACGCAGCCCGCCGTGACGCCGACGCCTTTGCCGACGCCGGCCCCGACGCCCGTGCGCAGACCGTCGCGCACGGAGACGGCCGCCGTCCCGACCCGCACGCCCGCGCCCGCCGTGACCCCGACGCCCTTGCCGGCCGTGACGCCCGCGCCGCGCCCCGTCGAGACCGCTGCCGCGACGCCCCCGCCGAGTTCCGTCGATACACAGACGGGCGGCGGCTTCAGCATCACCGTCCGGCAGGTGCCCGACTTACAACTCGCGCTCCGCCGCTCGGCGCTCGCCGCGCAGCCCGGCCAGACCATCCAACTGCCGCTCGTCATCACCAACGCAGGCAACAAGGAGGACCAGTTCCGACTTGAGACCGACCTCCCGGCGGAGTACCAGCCCAGTTTCAGCCAGAGCGGCAACGACGCGGGCGGCCTGCCCGTCTTCGTCACCCCGCAGTTGCAGCGCGGCGCGACGCTCGAAGTCGTACTCAACGCGCGCGTCCCCGAGAACGCGCCCGACAACCAGCAGCAACGCTTCCTCGTCCGCGCGGCCTCGCAGGCCGACGCCACCGTGACGAAGGTGACCGACGCTTCGCTGACGGTCGTCGCCGCCGCCCTCGCCGCCTCCTCGAACGCCTTGCAGGAGACCGTCCAGCCCGGCGACACCTTCACGCAGCGCATCAGCGTCCGCAACCAGGGGAGCGCGACCGCGAAGGTGACGCGCGCCGACTTCGTCTTCAACCCGGACTTCGAGTTGGTCAGCGCGACGCCTTCGCCCATCTCCTACGACCGCCCTTCGCGCACGGCCATCTGGTCTCTGGGCGACCTTGAGTCGCGCGACAACCGCGAGATAACGGTCACGCTGCGCGCCGTCGGCGAGGCGCTCGCCGGCTCGAACAAACCGGTCGGGCGCGGCACGATGCGCACGCAGAGCCTCTTCATCCCTTCCAACTTCGAGGGGCCGGCTATCTCGGTCGGGCGCGTCGCGGGCGCGCGCGTCGAGGCCGTCTCGAAGGGCTTGACGGCGACGCCGGGCGACACGATGTACGTCCCCTTCATCGTCCGCAACCCTTCGAACTACCCCGAGAGCTTTGAGCTGCGCATCGTCGCGCCGGGCGCGCCGCAGGCCACCGTCTACGCCGACCTGAACGGCGACGGCCGCCACCAGACGAACGAGCCGGCGGTGACGCAGACCGCCGCGCTCGACCCGCGCGGCGGACAGTACCCGGTGCTGCTCGGCGTTGACATCCCGCGCTCGACGCCCGACCGCACGCAGTTCGCCTACAACCTCGTCACGCGCGCCCTGAGCGCCTCGGGCCGCATCGCGGGCGAGGACTCGACGGTGCTCACCGTGGCGACGCCGCGCGTGCGCGTGAGGGCGGAGCTTCCGAACACCGAGGTCAAGCCGGGCGACACGCTCTTCTACCGACTCGTGCTCGTTAACGACGGCGGCGGCCTCGCGAAGAGTCTGGTCGTGACCGAGCAGTTGCCCGACGCGCTTGAGTTCGTCTCGTCTTCGCCGGAGCTGACGCTTCAAGACCTCGGCGGCGGCGGGCGCGGGCTCGTCTGGCGCGTGGCGGAACTCGCGCCGGGCGACACGCAGGTCTTACAGGTGACCGTGCGCCTGCGGCAGAACCTCGCCGCCGACGCGGTCATCACGCCGCGCCACACGTTGACGTACCAGGACTCGAACACGAACGCGTACCGCGGACAATGAGCGACGCCGCCACGCGCGAGCAGACGAACACGGAGGCCGGGACGCTTGAGCCCGGCCTCCGTGTTCCTTTTTCCGTTGATGAAGTTGGTCGGGCCACACGTTCGCGCGGACGGCTCGCGAAGCTCATCGCGGCCAAGCTCGCGCTCGACCTCATCTTCGTCTGCGCCCTCGCCTTCTACACGCACGCCGTCACGTTCGGACACGCCTTCGACGGCGATATCGAACGCGCCGACGCCAACGGCGTGAGCGGTTGGGTCGTTGACCTCGAACGGCCGGACGCGACCGTCGAAGTGCAACTCTTTCTCGACGGCCGCTTCGCCGCCACCGCCGTCGCGGACGGGCCTTCGACGAACATGCAGGACAGACGTGCCTTCGTCTTCCGTTTCGAACAGCCGCGTTACGGCGAGCACGAGGCGCGCGTCTACGGCGTCCGAGAGGGGCGCGGCGGGGCTCGTCGCACGCTGCAACAGATAGGCGGCCCGCGCGTCTTCAACTTCAAATGATCGAGAGCCACGCAGCCGAAGAGCGTTCGCTCGCCGCGTGGGAGATCGTGGCCGCCTCAACGTCCGCGCTCGCGGCCGAGTGGGTCGTGGGCACGCTCGCGGGGCGCGGGCGGCTGCTGCTTTTGATACCGGTGACGACGGCCGTCGTCTTCATGCTTCTTTCACACCGCGCGCGCGGTGAGTCGGCGCGTGAGGTCGGTTGGCGGCTCGACAACTTCTGGGAGGCGGCGCGGCTGTTGCTGCCGCCGATGTTGACTGTCTCGGCGCTGCTCGTCGCGCTCGGTTGGTACGCGGGCACGCTCGACTTCGGACGTTGGGAGGGCGGGCAGTCGATCATGGGGGTGCCGGGCTTAAGCCTCGTTTGGGGGCCGCTACAACAGTACGCGCTGCAAGGCTTCCTCAACCGTCGCGCGCAGGTCGCGCTCGGGCGCGGGGCCGCGAGCGTGCTGCTGGTCGCGCTCCTCTTCGCGCTCTTTCACCTGCCAAATCTCTGGCTAACGTTCGCGACCTTCGCGGGCGGGCTGCTGTGGGCCTACGTCTACCAGCGCGCGCCGAACATCCTCGCGGTGGGTTTGAGTCACTCGTTGATGACGTGGGTGATGATCTCGTCGGTGCCGCCGGGGGCGCTTCACAACCTGCGCGTCGGCCTCAAGTATTTCGGCTGAAAAGAAATCGGCCCCCTTGCAATTTTTCGGCAAGCTAATTCATCAAAGTTTTAGCGTTGACGCCTTTGGACTGTACGTGTTCAACGGTGCTTTGCTATAATCCGCGCCGCGGATTTGAGAACAGGTCGGGCGGTCGCTGCCGAGTCCGTTAAAAGATTCGGGAGAGGAAAGTCCGAACACCGAAGGGCAGCGAGCCCGCTAACGGCGGGGCGCCGGCCGTTTAAAGGCTGCGAGAGCAGACGCTTGAACGGAAGGCGACGACAAGTGCAACAGAGAACAGACCAGCCAGCGGGCCGACTCTTCGGAGCCTCGGCAGCGGGTGATGGGTGAAACGGTGCGGCCCTCGCGGGCTTAAAGTAAGAGCGCACCGGCGCGTCTGGTGACAGGCGCGGCCAGGCAAACTCCTCGCGGTGCAAGACCAAATAGGGAGGCGGGCAAAGGGCGGCCCGTCCGAATTCGCGCTTCGGCGCGACACGCCTCCGGGTAGGTCGCTTGAGCCGTCCGGCAACGTACGGCCTAGAGGAATGATCGCCCATCCGTGAACCGTTCGCGGTTCACGGTGGACAGAATTCGGCTTACAGACCTGTTCTCGAATTCGCGTCAACCCAAAGCTCTTTCACCTCGGACTCAAAGACCCCGAGCCTCACGGGACTTACCGTCTCAAAGGCGACAGGAGAACCCGAGAATGGCGAACCGGAAAGGCGTCTTCATCGGCGCTTACGTTCCCTCGGAACTGAAGCGAGCGCTGCAACAGCGCGCCACGAGCGAGCACCGCACGCTCTCGCAGGAGATCACGCGCATCCTCGAAGAGGCGGTCAAAGGCCCGCGCCTCCCGCCCAACTTCGTCGAGCGCCGCGCGCCAGGACAACTGCCCCGGCGCCGCGACACGGACCCACTGCCGCGACGCCGCAGGGACGACCTCCCCTACAAAGGGCCGCAGCAGGGCGGAGGCGATTCCGGCGCGGAGAACTAGACGCCGGTCGATAGAACGGACGCGCCCCTGGGCCGCCGCGCCGATGCGGCGGCCCAGGGGCATCTGTCTTTCCGCCGCCCCGTCGCGTCGCCTTCGCGAGCCCTTTCTGCTACACTTCGGCCGCTAAAGCCTTCGAGTGAGCGATGCCTGAAAGTCAGACTCACAACACCAACACAGCTAATGTCGGCGGCAGAAACACCTCCGGCATCGTCATCGGCGTCGTCGTGGGGATTGTCCTCGGGTTCCTCGGCGGCTTCTTCCTCGCGAACGGGATTAACAGGGAAGAGCACGCGAAGCTGACCGCCGAACTGGCAGCCGCGCGGGCGGGCGGCGCGTCGCAGCGAGGGGGGGCGGGCAAAAATCAACAGGCTTCCGCCCCCGGCGGCGAGCTATCGCAGACGGTAACCGAAGAGCAGATGCAGAATGCGGTCAAGAGGGCCGACCAGTCGCCGCAGGACGTGGAGTTGCAGAAGAAGGTCGGGCAAGGGCTTCTCATGTACGCGTCGGAGACGGGTAACGCCTCTTACCTGTCGGACGGCGCGCGCATACTGAAGCGCGCGCACGACCTCGACCCGAAGGATTACAAGACGACTGTCATGGCGGGCGACGCGCAATTTTTGGTCGAGCGTCAGGGCGGCGGGGACACGAAGTTGATAGCAGAGGCGCGCAAGCTCTACGAGGCCGCGCTCGCTGCGAAGCCGGACGACCCAATCGTCCGGACCAAGCTCGGGCTGACGTACTTCTACGACGCCCCCGCGAACCCGCAACGCGCGGTCGGCGAATACAGGCGCGCGCTCCAGTCCGACCCACGGCAGGAGATGACGCTCCAGAGCCTCGCGGCCGCGCTCATCGAGACGGGCGGGCTCGACGAAGCCGCGCGCCGCCTCGACGAGTTGGAGAAGGTGAACGCCTCGAACACGGAGCTGCCCGGACTGCGCGCGCAGCTCGAACAGAAGAGGAACGCCGCGAAGGAGAAGCAGTGAAGTACCTGATCGTCCTTGCGTTGTTCGCGGCCGTGGCCTTTCTCGTCTACTGGCGGCTGCGCCCTTACATCCGAGGCGTGCGTCGCTTCCTCGGCATGGTGCGCGAGGTCAACCGGATGCGCGCGCCCGGCGCGCATCCCGGCGGCTTCCCGCAACAGTCGAGCCCGAAGAAGGCCGCCAACGAAAAACTCCTCCGCTGCGCGGCCTGCGGGACTTGGATGCCCGCCTCGCGCGCCGTCTCTTTGCGCGGCGGCGCAAGCTACTGCTCGCACGCCTGCCTCGAACGCGCCGCCGACGCGCCCCAACGCGCGCGCAAGTCCGCCTCCTGAAAAAGAATTAACCGCAAAGAGAGACGCGG
>DASVGG010000120.1:0-80224 GCA_036379655.1 Pyrinomonadaceae bacterium | reverse complement strand
CGGCCGGAGCGGGGTGCGACTTCTTCATCTTGAGAGACCTCCCGCGGAGGCTCTCGCATAATCTCTGCGGGAGGTCTCTCCCGCGAACAGTCACACAGTTACAATAGGCACACCAGCGCTATTTTGGGCGAAACTTAGGTTTAAGAGGGAGAGATGTTGAAAGCGCACTCATGAAAGGTAGGGCGACTCAACGCGCGATGTATCCATCTTGAGCGTCGTCCCAACCAATCAAGCCACAGTCGGCCATCAACGAGAGGGCCGTGTAGAGCCGGTCGGGAGTTACTGACGGAACAAAAGGGGGCGCGGCGAGAAACTCCAGGCCGTCTTCCTCGATGCTGATGCGGAGGCGCTGCCGCTGGCCGTCGAAGCGCCTTGCCGCGACCGCGAAATGTTGGCTCAGAATCAACGACTCGAAGAAGTGCCGGAGGAACTCTTCAAGCCCCGAAGAGCCCCAACGCAGAAGATTGTCGGCCCAGAAGTTTAGAGACACGCGGTCGGACGCGCCCCTTTCCAGTTCAGCCTTCACGGACGCCTCCGAACGCAGCAGGAGAGCGAGCGCCGCGCAGAGGAAGAGGGAACGTAGACAGAAAGGGGCCGTGCTCTCTGACTTGTTCAGAATCGCCTTTCGCGTCTCCTCCATCAGTCGGAACGGGTCTAAAGCAGGCTCAACTTCCGTCTGTCGCAAAGCCTCGTTGAAACTGGGGAGTTGTTCCTGGAGAAGGTTCAGTGCGCGGATCGGACTTTGAAGAGGGAATAGCTCCTCATGTGCTTTGATGGCCTTTAACGTCTGCTTCACAACCGCGTCCGTGTCCCGATAGCCGAGCTCCAGTTGCCGTTCGAGCCAGGACAGTAAGCCTTCCATCCCCAAACGCTGGCACTGACGAATTTGAAGAACCACCCAACACAGCCACATCCGTTTGAGTCTCGGGTCAACCGAATCGGTTCGCTTCGACCCGTCGAGACCTCGGAACATGTGGACCCGCACCTCGTCGGCCGTTAAAGGTTTACGCGCGGACTCCAGCGCCTCGATGGCGAGTCTAACCGTCGTGCTGCGCCTGCCGAGCGGGGTCTGTTCGCCCACCGTATCCGGGTTGAAGAATGAACGCCTGAAGGCTTCCTGCTCGCGTTCCGAAGGCTCAAGGATGGTCCAGGCGGAGTAAAGTTCCGACGCATCCTCCGGGGCGGCCGTGGCGGCGCCCAACTCGTTCAATAAGGTGAAGCCGCGTAGCTCTGTGTCTAAAGCCTCGGCCAGCGCGACGCCGTCGTTTACAGTCTGAAAGAATCCCTGCCCCAACGGTTCGAGGAAGCCAAACCCGTCGATTGTTTTCGCCGCCGGGCCGTACTGCACCGCGGCCATGAGACTCGTGTTCAGGGAGCTTCGATTCCACGCCGCGAAATTGAGCGGGACGGCCCTCGGGCCGGGCGCCTTCGCGTCCGTGCCGGGAATCCCGCCCACGTCCTCCAACTTGTGACCCCACGTGAAGAGGGTTTCGACCTTCTCCTTCCAAACTTTTAACTCCTCGGTCGTAACCTTTCGGCTTCCACGCCTCTCCGACAACTGATGAAACTTCCAATATATCCAACTGACGACCGAAAAGGGACGCACGTACCAGGTCGCGTTGTTGAAGCCCGGCAGGCAGTTGATCATCATGTCGAGGTTGACCTGGCGCATGCCGAGAAAATCGACACCACTCTTATTGAGCCTATATGGAGGCACGAAGCGGGGGCCGTTCGTTTCGAGTTGCACGCTCATGTCGCCCTCCTCACGATCAGCAGCCCGCAGTAGGAGCAGCGGGCCACGCGGTTCTTCAGCAGCTCACCTTTACAGGCTTCGGAAAGACGGATGAAGTTACGCGGGCAGTTGAAGTCGTTGTTTTTGAGGAACTCGATTCTCTTGCTCACCCCGTGCTTTTTTAACTCGGCGAGTAGCTCCCTGCCGGCGTCGCTCCTGAGCAGACGCAAATTTTCGGGAAGCGGCTCGCCTGCTTCGGCGCTCTTCAAGAGAGTCTCCAATTCGCCGCGCAACGTCGGCGTGTCGAGTATCTTTTCGAGGTTGTCTCGCAGCGACGCGCCGGTCGCTTCAAGGAACAGACCGGCGATGTTGATGCGCGAGTGAGGCAGCAGGGCGCCGAGGGCCTGTTCGCGGTCCACCTCACCCCGCCAGTAGTGTTCGAGCGACTCGTGCAGTTGACCGCCGACATCATCCGGGGCGGAGCCGCAGGCGAACAGTATCGCGGCGCAGGTGACGACGTGCTGCTCCAGACCGTCGGTCACATCTTCGGCCGAAGCGAGCGACGTGGACAGCGAGAGCCAGCGGCGCATAAACGCGACGCCTTCGGCGCGGTCGCCTTTCCTCCGCACCAACATGTGCAAGGCCACTTCCAACCAGAGGACCAGCAGTGCGCGTCGCTGCTCCTCGGACGCGGCCGGGCCGACGGCGAGCCTGTACATGCCGTCCATGAAGCATTCAAACGCGCTCTCGAAACGCTCCTCCAATCGCGCGCGCGTGTGTGCTTCTTCTCCATCGGGCTGTTCTTCGTCGGAGACGGCGCGCGCGGCCGGCCGATGCCCGCCCGGGAGGTGCCCGACGAAACGTCTCCTGAGCTGCGCGAACACGCGCTCAAGCGCGAAGGCCGCCGACGCGACCGGGTCGTGTGCAAATGATTCCTGCTGGTACGTCTCTTGAGAGTGCGGCTGTAGATGTTCGAGGTCGATGTAAAAGACATCCTGCTCGCCGTCGGGTGTTTCCGGGTTATCCCTTGCCGCCGCCACGCGGCCCTGGAAAACGCGCAGGTGGTCCGTCGCGTGTACTACGAGATACTCCAGCAGGGCAACGTCGTCATCCTCCGTCTCCTCGCGGTTGATTAAACGCAGGATGGACGAGAGGGGAATCCTCTGCGTCTTCGGCAGGCTCAATAGCGTCGCGTTCGTGACCCAGCCACGGGCGACGATACCGCCGCGTTCGAGCACGATCTGCAAGCCGCTCGCGAAGATGAACTCATCTCCCGCCGGCAGTGCATGAGAGAACCGTCCGTCGCTTCGCGCCACGACCTCGACGCCGACCGAGTCGCCGTCAGGTTTTTGAACCTTCCCCGACCACGTTCCTTCCGTCGAGGCCAGCGCGATGATCCGGCCGCGCAGTTCACCGCTCTCCGTGAGTTCGGCGAAGACCAGGTGCGTGGCGCCCATCCCGGAGCGCCTGAACGTGTGCGTCTTGTAGGACGAAGGGGTGGGCGCTTTCTTCCACTTAACCCAGCCGCGCGCGGACGGGTCAAATCGCAGGACGCCGGCCTCTATGTTGTTCGTGCCGCAGAGAGCCTGCCGGGTCCCGTTGACGCTGCCCGTCAGGGCGAAAACGCCTTCCTTCGTTTTAAGCTCTATCCACTTGGCGTGCAGCGGTCGGCTCTCCTGCTCGCGTTGCAGGGCGACGGCCGAGACGGGCGTTGTCCAAGTACCGGTTTTGGGGAAAGGGAAACTGGACGGCGCGTCTCCCGGCGGCAGGGCCACGCGCACCTGGCGTGTGCCGGTCGCGGCGGCGAGTTCTGATACGGCCCTCGCGTCCGCGTCAAAGAATGGCGACAGCACGGTCAGGGTTTCGACCGGCCCCGACGCCGCAGCCAGTCCCGCGAGTTGGTCTTTTATCGACTGCCCCGCCGACGTTAGAAGTTTAGGGTACGCCTCTTCATCGTTGCCGTCGGCGCTCACTTCGTACGCCCTGTCCGCAAACATCTCCGCCCAACTCACGTCGGGGCAGACGATGTCTTCCCTCTTCTTCAACGCCGTCAGGAAGTCCGCGAAGGCTCGGAAGCATTGCGGTTGAGTTTGGGACGTGAGCACTTCGAGGACTTCGAGGTTGCGCCCGTATCCGCCGAACGTCAGGTTCCCGCTGCCGACCGCCAGCACGTCCGTCTCCGAGCCGGCCAGGTAACAGCACTTCGCGTGGAAGACGCCCTTGGGCAGACCGATGGGGATCAGGCGATACTCGGAACCGACCCCGCCCGAGCCGCGCTCCATCAGCGAAGAGCGGTATCCGTCAACGTCGGCCAGCACCCAGACCTCGCGACACTCCGCTTTCCTGAGCGCGCGGAGGATGACCGATTCGAAGAACGTCAGGCTGAGCGAATAGGTTGTGAAGAGCGCCTTCTCCCACCTGCCCGCCTCCAAGACTTCTCCGAGTGAATCGGCCATGTCTGACTCCCTTATCACAACTCGAACTGGACCCTGAGCAGTTCCGTGTTGAGCGAGACGGTGCCGGAAGCATCGTCAACCGACAGCACGCCGTATCCCTCGACGTTGAGCAGGCGCCGCATGGCCGCGAGGATGCCGTTGATTCTCAACTCCGGCTGACCCATCTTCCGCGCGAGTACTCCCTTCGGAATCACCCCGCCGCTCTCCTCGATGGCGGCCATGAACGCGCGGACGAGTTCCGGCGTTGGTGCCGCGCGGCCGGCGAGTTTGCCCTGGCTCTCGAACGTGGGAGAAGCCAGCAGCGCCTCTATCCAACCCACGGTGGCGCGCGGCGTCTCCTCGACCGCGAAGAGCGGGAGCGACTCAGCGTGAACGGCGTGCGTGTTTACTTTATCGCGCACCGTAGGAGGCGCAACGTCTCGCAACGCCCGCACGTCCGCCCCGCCGCGCGAGACATCCCACCACGTCGGCCGAAAGCCCGGCAGTTCGCACCAACCCACGGGGACGCGGTTCGGCCACGTCACGACGGCGACGGGGACGACGCACTCCTGCGGCGTGAGCCCGCCGTGATAGCCGTGCTTCCTGGCGCCGTACCTGACGTTCTCGCTCCAGGGAGCTATCAGACGCCCGCCGGGCGGGAGCAGAACGCGGTCACCGACGACGGCCATCTCGCCGTCGAGCGGACGGCCGTCGTCGCCGCGATAACGCTCTCCCGCGTCTGCCTTGCGGTAGACGGTCTGTCGTTCAAGCACGTGTCCGTGGTCGCTCGTGATGACCACGGCGCGGCCCGCGTCGCGCGCGGCGTAAAGGAGTTGGTCGAGCACGGGCATGGACTCCAACGTCCAAGCGACGGCGACCTGGTCGCCCTTCCCGAGAAAATCATCGACCGCGTTGACGACCACGCCGACGACCTGTCTCTTCGGTGAAGTTATCTCGTCGCGGATGTGCGCGGTGAGGCCCGAGGCCGGCGAGTCCGAGAGAGTCCCTTTGTGATAGAGGACCGGGGGCGAGCCCGCTCTCGACACTTTCACTAAGTCCTCGTTAACCTTGAACCCGCCGACCTCGTCATGTGATGAGCCCGTCGCAAGACGCCCGCACAACAGGCTCGTCCGCGACGCCTCCGTGACGGAAGGAAGGGCGGAGATAACCGGCGGCGGCCATGCGACCGACTCCGGCCCCAGCTCGACCCAGCCGCGCGAGGTGATGTCGGCGAGCAGCTCGCGCGTCACCGCCCAGCCCATGCCATCAACGACAATCAGCAGCACCGGCGTAGACGCGCCGAGCCGCGCGACGACCTTCCCCAGCACGTTCTCAATCTTTAAGACCGACTCGCCCGGCGAACCGAGTTCGGTCCAGTTCGCGAGCAGTTCCGCGAACCGCCGGTTCTCCCTCTCGCGCCTTTCGCCCGCAACCCGCGCCAGCGTCTCGTAAGCCTTGGAGAGCGCCCCCAACCGCTCGCCGCCGTAGAGTTGATTTCGAGCCCAGTCAACAAACCCACCGTCGGCGCAGTACGCACGGGCCGCCTGCTCAAGACTTGCGGCCTCCACCGTGGCCGGCAACGCGAGCCAGCGGAGCAACCTCAAAGACATCTCCACACGCACGGCGCGCGCCGAATCTCTGCGCGCCTGCCAGTGTTCGAGGATGTCGTCCGCGAGCCTCTTCAGGTCTTCGGTGACGGCGGTAATGTCTCGCTCCAACGATGCCTGTAGACGCCCGCCGTACAGCGCGAGGCGCTGCTCGAACCCGGCGGGCGAGTAGCGTCCGAGACGTGCGAACTCTTCGACGCGCGTCTCGGCCAGCACCTCGTCGGAGCGCGCCAACACACTTTGAAGTGTCTGCTGTCGCCCCTGCGCCGCGAGCCTCTCGACGACGCTTCCGGCCGCCGAGGCCCACTGCCGCGCGCCTTCGGCCGGCACGGGGCCGTCGCCGACGTAGCGCTCGAAACGCACCGTGGCCTCTGTGAGTTTGGACACGTCTTCGCCGCCGAAGATGACCTGGCAGGCGACGCCTATCGCGACCGCGTCGCGGCCGAACCCGGTATCGACGCAGCGGAAGATAAGGTCGCCCGCGCGGCCCGTGGAGCGCGAGGCCCACTCTTGCAGGCCCTTGCGCAGCTCGGGCGTTGCTGACTCATAACGCGCGATGTTGTCGGCTTCGAGAGTCCATTCAAGAAGGTCTTGAGTGTCAGGGCGTGACGCGTACAGGTTAAAGCGGTCGCGCAGCAGGGTGCCCCACACCGTCTCTTCGTCCAACACGCCGCCGGGCACGGGCGGATACCCTTGGGGCGGCGCGTTCTCAAGCAACGCGTCGGCGAGCCATCGTTTACTTAAGAGGTTCGGGTCGGCGCGGCGGGCCTGGAAGAGTTCGATGACGCTCGGCCACGGGCGCGGCGTGAACAGGCATCGCTTGGCGAGACGCGCCAGCACGTCGTCGCCGAGTTCCGACTGCTCAAGGCCGGTGAGTATGACGAGCCGGTTCCGTGAGCCCTCCGCGCGGGCGAGCGCCTCGCGCACCTCCAAGACGGAGCCGCATTGAATGACGCGGTAGGCGATACCACCAACGACCAGCGTCTCTTCGCCGTGCCAGTCGCCAGCAGTCTTAACGCCGATGAAGCGAGAGCCTTCACTCTTGTTGTTCCGCTCGTCGTGCTTCTGCACCAGCGCGATCTGCGTGCGGACCTGTGAAGGCGTCACCGCGTATGAACTCACGGCCTGTACACCTCCCACGTGAGGTCGAGGCGCGGGCCGCCGTCGGAGGAGAGCGCCTTCCTCAACTCTTCGACTATCGCGTCGAACTCCTCCGCCGTGACGTTGTCACGTTTCCCTTCGGAGATGACGGAATGGCCCGTTCTTTTAATGGGCGCCGGTTCGGGACGCGGGGCGGGCTTCGACACGTCCGCGAGCAGGCGCATGGCACGCTCCTGGACCTCGACGAGCGTCGGGCGGAATGCTATGGCGTACTCGTCCTTCTGAAACGCTTCCCCGAGGTCGTGGGCGATTGCGCGGGCCGCATCGGCGCGACTGTCGTCTAACTTCCCGACCGCCTCGAACAGCACCCAGTTGATCTGTGAGAGTGCGCCGGAGACTTCCGAAGCCTTCTTCAAACTCGTGCCCATCGCGGCCTCGGACGAGAAGACCTCCGCGCCCGCGACCGCACGGACCACGTCGTCGCTTCCAGCCTTCGACGCCGCATCGACGAGACCTTTCACGGCGCGCGCCGTCCCGTAGCGCGTCGTCTCGGCGCCGCCGGATAGAGTCGGCAGGAGTTTGCGCAGTCCATCAACGAGTTCGTCGCAGGCGGGCTTGGCCTGCGTCGCGGCGGCCTTAACGTCGGCCGCGAACTTGGCGACGTTGGCCGCGTTCATGAGCGGCGAGGCGGCGACGCCGAAGATTGAAGCGGCGCGCTTGACCGCCGCGTCCCAGTCGCCCTGCTCCGGCAACGACTGCTCTCTCAGCTCCAGTTCGTCCGGCAGCGATTCGAGCGACGCGCGGTATGGCCCGCCGTGCAGAGAGAAGGTGCGGTTCGTCTGCGCGGCGAAGGAGATGATGACGAAGCTCTGTAGCTCGCGCGGCAGTCCCATGGGCTTCGGCTCGTCGAGCCACGCGCGGAGCTTCGCGACCGTTAAGGGGCCGCCGTCCTCCGCCTCCTTGCGGAGGAAGTGTGTCTTCCAATGCTGAAGGAGGATGAAGTGCGTCTCATGCATCTCGCCGACCTTGAGCGGGTTGACGATCTGTCGCACCTCCCTGCGCTGCGGCTGCTCCACCGCGAGGCGGCCGTCCGGCGCCTCCGTGGCGCGCTCCACCACTTCGTAGACACGCCTCAGCGCGGGCATGTTCAAACGGGCCTCCCCGTCGAACAGCGGATGCGCCGGGTACTGATGCCTGAGCGCCTGGTCGAGCAGATGGTCGAACGCCTCCTTGAGGCTGGCGCCCACGGGCGGCTGTAGCGCGAAGCCCGGGTCGAGCGAATGGAAACTCTCCGCGACGGTCAGTTGGTGCGCGGGGTCGAGCGAGCCTTCGGCGGCCTTGACGATTCCGTACGCGCCTTCGAGGTAGTTGATCATGCGCTGCCGCAGTTGGCTCTGCTGGTTCTCAAGCAGCGAGCGCGCCGAGGCCCTGTCCACGGGCGAAAGGTGCGTGACGTAATTATTGAAACGCTCGCCCTTCAGGATGTGGTCGAGGATGACGAGCGTGCCGAGTTCCCTCCGCGCCTGCCGGCTCAGGAACGACGGTATCCAGACGAGGGTGCGGGACGGTCGTTCGTACGCGGTCTGGTAACGTTCCAGTCGCGCCACGTCGTCGCTCGGGCCGTGCCCTTCAGTGTCGAACGGGTAGTCGATAATCACGCGCCACATCTCGCCTTGCGCGTCGAGCGAGCTGTCGGGCACGTCCCTCACGTTGGCGAAGAGCACCTCGCATGAGCGTTTGGTGGCGCGCCAAGTGAAGTCGTGGCTGATGAGAAGCGAGTCCTCTCGCCTGACGCCGAGTTGCTCGAAGAGCAGGTCTTTAATCTTGCGGACGCGGTTGCCCTGATTGTCCTCCGACTGCGCCTGCTGGATGATGCTCTCGGTATCGACGCCGGTCAGTTGCACCGAGATGGTCGGGTTGCCCGGAGGCTCGTCCCCAATCTTGATCTGCCCCACCTCGGCCGCCCAGCGGCGACACTTCTGTACAACCAACTGCGTCTCGCGCCCCGGTATCGGCGACTGGATGGTGCCGTGGTTGAGCGCGGCCAGGCGGCTCGCCGTCAGCCCCTTCAGAGACTCGACGTTCGGCGCGAGCGCCGACAGGAGCAGTGTCTTCACGAGCCTGTCGTCGTTCCTCAACGCCTTCGCCCTGAGGTCGTCCGCCGGCAGGTCCGCGAGCGCCTCGAACTTAAGGCCGAGGTCGCGTTCGAGGATGGGGCGGAGCTTCTGTTGATAGAGCTTCTTCGCGTTCTCGAAGTGGACCTTCATCACGTCGCTGAACGCCTCGTCGCCCTCGGAGATGGCGTCGAAGAGGTCGCCGACGGGAACGATGTCGCCGAGCCTGAGCCGGTCCTGCTGCTCGACGAGCAGTTGCAGCATGACCTTCAGCGCCGTGCGCTCGCGTTGCAGGAGGAAGGAGACGGCGACCAGCGTCTCAACGAGCGCGGGGCTGAACGGGTAGACCTTGCGGAACATCGCGCGGTCTCCATCGCTCGTCAGCAGGACGTTCATCACCTCCGCGCGAATCCCCTCGGTCGTGCGGAAGGCGTCGTCCATCTGCTGCCGCGCCGCCTCTGACTTCGGCTTCAGCACGCGCCTCTCCGCGATGGCCGGGAGGTTGCGGTCTTCGAGCGTGATTTTGTGAAAACGCGCCTCCCAATACTTGAGTACGTCGCTGAAGGCGAGCAACTGCGCGCCGACAATCTGGTCGCCGACCAACTCCTTCAGGTCGCGTTGCCGCGCGACGAAGCTGATAACTGGAGCCGGGCGGTCGGCCGACTGCGCTTCGACGAGCTTCGCCAACTTCTGCCCTTCGCGGCTGACGAAAGTGACATCGGCGGCGTGGCTCGCGAGCCACAGAATCAACTCGTCGAGGAAGAGGATGAGCGCGTCGTAGCCGAGTGACTTGGCGTGGCGGCTGATGACGGAGAGACCCGTGTCGAGGTCTATGAATTCGTTGGCGCCGCGCGCGGCGGTAAAGAACTTCTCGACCAAGTCACCGACCAGACGCGACCTGTCTTCCGACCTCGGCGGGGCGTTCAACGCGGCGTCGAAGCTCGCCGCGTCCCAACCCGCGCCGATGTCGCCCCAACCGTCGCCGCCCGCCGCGCCCGCGCCCAACTCCGCGAAGAAGGCTTCGTCGCCCATCGTCTGCCGGAGCCGCCGCGCGTCCGCGAAAATCTCTTCGGCGCGGTAGACGCCGGGCGTGGATGCTTCGGGGTGCACGCGCCTGACGTAGTCGGCGTAGCCGCCGAGGATGGACGACTCCATGTCGGTCGCGCCGACCATGTGGTACGGGACGAGCAGAAACTTCCTGCCCTGCGTCCACGCGTTGTGTCTTGCGACCACTTCGGCCAACTCCGGAATCGAGCGTGCGTGCGAATTGTTCTGCAAGAGCAGGTGCAGAATCGCCATGAAGTGGCTCTTGCCGCTGCCGAAGCTGCCGTGCAGGTACGACGCCTTGCTGCTGCGGCTCTCGACCGCCGAGCGGATGAGCCCGAGCGCCTCGTCGAAAGCGGAGACGAGTTGCGGCGTGACGACGTAGTTGTTGACCGTGTCCTCGGGGCGCGTGACGCCTTCGGTCAGGCGCAGGACGAAGTCGCCACGGCGGACGCGGTCGGGCAGCTCGATGAGGTCTCTGATGTAAGTCGTCATAAAGTAACGCGAGGTCTTCCGTTCAGACGGACGGCGACCATTCACGAATCTTGTTGAGCGTCAGGCCGTGCGCGCGCGCCTCCTCCTCGACGAAGCCTTGGAAGAACTCGCCCATGCGTGTGCCGTAGGTCGGGTCCACTTCGTTGTGCCACTGTTCGAGCCAGGGCAACAGTTCCAGTATGCCGTTGAGGAGCGGGACGAGGCGAGCGACGCCCCACCCCTCGTTCGTCTTCATCTGCTCGTAATAGGCGGCCAGCGCGCGCGCCTGTTCGAGGTGGTCCCAACCGGCCCAAGCGATGGGCAGCGTGGGGTCCGCGTCGCGCTCGCACCTCGGGTAACTGACGAAGCGTTCCTTCGGCACGTCGAGCTTGCCACGCAGTCGCCAGAAGGTCTGTTCGAGGAAGTCGGCCGACTTGTACTTGGGCGGCACGTTGATGTCGCCGACCTGCTCGGCCTTGAGCCGCGCGGCCTCCGCCTCGTTGATGCGTTGTGGGTCGCCGGTGGGAAGTCTGGTGCGCGCGTCGATGGCGTCCTCGCGGCGTTGCGACGCCCAGGTCTGCTCCCAGACCTGCCGGTTGCGCAGGCCCGAAGGCTTATAGCGCAGGACGGGCAGGAAGGGCACGGCCTCTGTCTTGACGAGTTCGGCGACGAGGTTCGCCACGTCGAAGTCGGAGCGGCCGCGATACATCTCCGCGACCCGCATGAAGTCCTGGTCGGAGCGCACGCGGTCGGCGAGGCGCGCGGTCGTCGTCAGCTCTATGTTAGACCAGTAACGCGGGTCTTCGAGTCGATTGAGAAGCCACTCGCGCAGTGCACGTTCTGCCTGTGAGTCCCACGGCTCTGTGTTCCAGCGGCGCTTGTACTCGGGCTGTTCGATGAGACGGACGTTCGCGTTCCGCTCGACGGCCTCGATGCGGCGCCCGACGAGGCGGCGGTACTCTTCGGGCCAGCGCGCGGGGATTTCGGTTGTCGGCGTCGAGCCGTGACGCTCGAACCAGGTGGTCTGCAACTCGCCCGCCGCCATCTTCCGCGCCAGGACGATCTCGAAGGCGCGCTCGCCGAGGTTGATGGGCGGGACTTCACGTGGGAAGACGGTCAACGCCTCGTCAAGCACGCCGTAGAGTTTGTAACACTGCCAGTCTAGCTCCTCTTGCAGAGCTATCATTTGCGAGAGTGCTTGTCGCGCGTCCGTCTCGGCCCGCTGCCAGTCCGCGAGGGCGGGTGTCTGCCGGCGCGCGAGTTCGCCGGGCAACAGTTCGTGTCGTTGCTGCGCCAGACGGTCTATAGCCCGCGCAAGGTCCAGAGGCTTCCGCCCGGGCAGCGGGAACCTTTTCAGTTTGGTCCCGTCCAACTCGTAGAAATCCTCGAACGGCATCGTGCGTTGCCGCGCCCCGCGCTGGTCCACGGTGCTGCCCTTGTTGTGCGACACCTGCTTGATCCAGAAACATCCGAGCGAAGAGTTCAGCACGCCGAGCAGCTCAAGGTGTTCGGCCTCGGAAGAGTCGTCGGGCAGACTTATCAAAGGGGCGTGACTGTTGAAGACCTTTCCGCCCCTGACCAGTACGAAATGATTATGCGTGGCGACGTTACTGAATGAGATGTTGAGCGGCCTGCGGTTCCGGTCTCGCGGAATCTGATGGTACTCCCAGAAGGTGCGGCCGCATCTCCTGTACGTCTGCCGGCTGAAGTCCGGGCGCGCCCACAAGACCGTTCTCAACTCCCAGAGCCAATCCTTAATCACGTCCTCGTCGCGCAGCCTCACGTCCGTCGTATACGGGAAGAGTACTTCGGCGGAAGAGCGCGCGAACCAGTCGCGCACGCTCTCGCCGTCGATGAACGGCCTGCGGAGTTCCACAGGGAGGTCTCTGAGACGGGGCGATTGCGGCGGCGAGGTGAAGGCTTCATCCTCCGCGATGATGGAACCGAAGCCGACGCTTTCGGCAACGTCTCCGAGCATCGACTCCGCCGCTTCATCAATCTGCTCTTTCAACTCGGCGATGCCGCCGCCGCCGATGTTCCAGGGGTGTCTATGAAAACTTGCCCGCGCGGTGTCGGCGACGCTCACGAATTCATCCTGTGTGCCGGGTAGATCGACTCGCCCGACGATGCTCGTCCACACGCGGCCGCGCGCGGGGTCGGGCGGAGCGCCGGGTTCGCCCTTGATACCCATGACGGCGCGGATGGTCTCCGAGACGGGCCTGCGGTTCCTTCCGAACAGGATGACCGTCGGCGTGCCGTGCCCCGGGATGTACGCGCCCGCGGTGTCGATGACGTGCGTCAAATCCCAACGCGGGATGTACTGTTCGATAAGTTTTTTGCCGAACTCCCTTTTCATAAACGAGTTCGCCGTAATCATCCCCACGCGGCCCGCCGCCCCTTCGCCGTTGCCGCTCTTAACGGCGAGGTCGAAGAACCGCTCCATGAACGGCACGGCGAGGCTGTACTTCCTGTGCGACGAGCCGAACCGCGTTCGATACTCTTGATTCAGCGCCGAGTCCTTCACGGTGATGTACGGCGGGTTGCCGACGACGGCATGGTAGCGGCCGGGCACAAGGATGCGGTCAAGCTGTTCCTTGTCTTCCACCGCGTAGACGTGCGCCAAAGGGCTCCACATCATGTGCAACTGGTCGCCGCCACCGCCGCGCGGAGGGCCGTGCAGCAGCGAGTCGCCGACGGCCAGGTTGAACTCGAAGCCCGGCGCGTCCTGTAGGCGCTCGACGTTGCTCGCCTTCATGGCCGCCACCAGCAGACGGAAGCGCGCAATCGCCACCGCGAAAGGGTTCAGGTCAACGCCGTACACCTGCCCGAGCGCGCGCCGCGCAAGCTCCGGCGCGTTCACCCCCGGCTCGTTCCGCGCGTAGAGGTCGAACAGCCGCCCGAACGCGCCGAGCAGGAAGTGGCCCGAGCCGCACGTCGGGTCTATCAAGCGCACGGCCTGATAGCCGAACTCGTCAACCGCCGGCCCGAGCGTGCGGTCGAGGATGAACTCTTCGACGAACTCCGGCGTCTGCAACAGCGCATACTTCTTGCGCGCCGCCTCCGACAAGTCCTGATAGAGGTCGCCGAGGAAGCGCGTGTTCCACTCCGCGTCCGTGAAGTCGTGGCGCGGCTCACCCGTCTCGGGCTCGACCTGCTGCCAGAAGTTCAGGAGCGCCGTCGCGCCGTCGCCGCTCACGCCAAGCCGCCAGAGCGGGTTGTGCTCTTCGTCGAAGAGAGCGCGCACCACGGGGACGGTTCGTCTGCCCGTCGGGTTCGCCGCCGCGCGGAAGACGTGCTCAAGGTATTCGCGGTCGCTCTCGGTCGGGTGCTCGCGGAAGTAGAGCGTGTGTCGGTCGCGCGCGAGCCGCAGGCGTTCGCCCGGTCCCGCGAGCCACGCGCGCGCGGTGCCTGGCTCGTCGAGCATGCGGTTGTCTTCGATGAAGCGCACGAAGACGCACGCCAGCGTCCACGCCGCCGCGACCTGCGTGATGAACTCGTCGCGCCAGACCTCGTAAGCCTGCGAGGTGCGGCTCGCGGACTTGGCCTCGTTGTACTCCGCACGCACGCGTGCGTCCACGTCCGGGTTGTCGGCGCAGCGTCCGCGCAGGTCGTTCTCAATCGTCTTCAGCAGCCGTTGGAGGTCGGCGAGGAGGCGTCCGGCGTCTATCACTTCGTTTCGTTCCCTCTGTCTGAAAATTATTAAGGGTGACTGCCGTTCTCGGAGCGGTGACGGTTCTCGATCCACGCGTCGGGGATGCGCGCCCACTGGCCCGCGCTGATGACGGGCACGGACTTTCCGTTCAGCACGGGGAGGGCCGACTGCCCGTCGCCGGGGAGCAGCACCCAGAGACCATGAAGCGTGCTGCCCGCCCTGCCCACCTTGTCACGCAGGCGCTCCAACAGGTCGAGCCGGTCGTAACGCGCCAGCAGCCCCGGATACATCAGCAGCAACGTCTTCTCGGAGCGCGAAAGCTCTTCCTCGACAAAGGGCAGAGACTTCCCGACCAGAATCTGTAACCTTCGCCAGTCGGCGCCGTCCGGCCGTGAGGCGTCGGCGCGCAGCACGACGTTCCAGTCGGCCCCCAACGCACGCGCCTGCTCGCGCATCACGCGGATGAAGACTTCGTCGAAGTTGACACGCTCAAGCTCGAACCTTTGCAGCAGCTCCCTCTCCGCGTATTCGAGCCTCTGCGGCGACGTGACCAGCGCGAGGAACGCGCCCTCGTCGTGCGCCCGTCTTATCTTGTTCTCAAAGACGCGGGCTTCAGCGACCGCCGGGCTCACTTCGGCGACCACGGCCGGTGTCAACTCCGTCGGGCGGCGGTAGTGGGAGGTCGAACCCGAAAGCTCCGAGCCGGTCTTACCCGGACGGTAACGGTATGCGCCGCGCCCGTCGGCGGCAGCGGCGTCCCACACCAGGTCCAAACCCACTTCATTAAAAAGTTGATCGAGCGCGGGCCTGTCGGGCAGCGGCTCGGCGTCGGGGTAGCGTCCCGCGACGCGCCCGCGCGCATCCTCGACCGTCAACTCGCGCGCGCCGAACAGCGCGCCGTGCGCCAGCTTAAGCGCGCGGACGGCGGCCATGCCGCGCGGGTAAATCTCCATGCGGCTCGACACCGCCGCGCCCTCCGAAGCGGCGACCGCGAGCCGGAAAAGTCGCGCGTCCGTCAACGTCTGCGCGCCTTCGATTGGCGCCGCCTCGCGCAACGCTTCGAGCGCGCGCGCGGGCGTCGGCATCGGGTCGAGCGCGGCCAACTCGTCCGCGATGCGTCCCAGCCGCTCGGCGTAATCGGCAAGCGACGGGTCGGTCGTGACGAGCACCGAACGTCCCGCGCGCCGCTCGGCAAATCGCGGCTCGGCGCTGCCGCGCTCGGCCTCCAACGCGGCGCGCACGACGACGGAGGCGAGTTGCGAACGGGCCGGCTCCTCTTCGCCCGAGCCGCGCGCGGCGAGCACCGCCGTGCATAACTCGTCAACGGTCATCGCGCCGCCGTTCGCCTCAAGCAGTTCGGCGAGCGTCTCGCGCAGCGCCGTCACCGAAGCGTTCTTGCGCCAACGCTCGCGCGCCTTCGTCACCACCTGCCCGACGCGCGCGCGCGTCAGGTTGAAGCGGCGCGCAACCTCCGTCTGGCTCGGCCAGTCGAACACGACCTCGCGGCCGACTTTATCCCAACCGACGAAGGTTTGCAGGATGCCCCTCTCGGCCTGCGCGCCGCCGCCGCGCGGGCCGAAGTTCGCGACCTGCCGCGCGAGCAGATCGACGCTCGCGACCTCGGGCTCCGCGCCCTCCGTGTCGGTCACGCCCGTGGCCGACGGCCGCGCCGGCTGCGCCGCCTCGGGGAACTTCCGCCGCAGCGCGTTGTAGAGCCCGGCCATCTCACGCCGGGTCTTACTGCCGACGCCGCGCAGCCTGTAGACCCTCCGCAACGGCACGTTCAAAAGGTCACGCACGTTGATGACGTTGAGGCTGTCGAGCGCGTTGACGGCGCGCGTGCTCAGGCCGAGCGTGACCATCTGCGTGGCGAGCGTCGCGTCTTCGACGACGGCCGCGTAGTCGAGCCCGTCGTCGGTCGTTGTCCCAGAAGTCGGCTCGCCCGCGGCCTCGAAGATGAGGCGCCACGCCCGCAGCATCTCCTCCGCGTTGTCGAAGCGCCTGCGATAGTCGCGCCTGAGCGCCTTGCTGAAGAACTCAACCATCGCCTCGCGCAGATCAGGGTCGAAGAACTCCGGGTTGATGGTCGCTTCACAGTCGAGCACTTCCGGGCTCGACTGGCCGTCGCCCCAACGCGGCAGCGTGCCCGTCGCCATCTCATGGAGCGTGACGGCCGCCGCGAAACGTTCAGCGGCCAAATCCCAACGCGGCGGCTGGCGCAGCGAGAGGAACGGGTCGAGATAGGGACGCGTCCCCGCGCGGATGTTGTCGGCCGGCGTCCGCGACAGCGAGAAGTCGAAGAGCAGGAGCCGCAGCTTATCGCCGCGTCCGAGAGCCCTGATGCCGATGTTCTCGGGCTTGATGTCTCTGTGCGGGATGCCGCTCTCTTCCAAAAACCTGACGGCGTCCAACAGGTCGGAGCCGAACCGTTCCAACAACTCAAGGTGCAGCCTGCCCTCGACGCGCAACCGGTTGGCGAGCGTGCCGGCGCCCGCCTTCACCTGCTCGCCGTCTTTCAACTTGTCGGTCGCCGGCTGCATCGTGAAGCCGACCAAAGGGCCGACGTTCACCGTGTCGTAAGCCTCCACGATGTTCTGGTGACGCAGCTTCTTCAGCACCTCGGCCTCGGCCTTCAGCCGTTCGTTGTGCTCCGGTTGATTCGCCAGTTTGAGCACAAGCTCCCTGCCGTCGCGAACGACGAGCATGGCGACGGCCGACGAGCCGGAGCCGAGCCGCGCGCGCACCTCGAACCCGCCCGGCAACCTGTCGCCGACGCCGGCCTCAAGCGGGTTATCGACCAACTCCCTCTCGGCGTCCGGCGTGGTCAACTCGTCCTCCACGACGTTGAGCCACGCGAGGAAGTCGGCCGCCGAGTCCATCCGGTTGAGCACCGCCGGGTGCGTGCTGAACTGGATTAGCTCCTGCAACTCCTTCCCCGCCCCGTCCATGACCGAGGAGATTTGCAGCCCCTTGCCGTCGCGCACCTTCTGTGTGAGTTCCAGCCCGCTCGACGCGGGCGGCTGTCCCGAGAAGATGTGGTAGGCGATGGCGCCGAGCGAGAAGAGGTCGAGGTGCTCGCCGAGGCTCTCCGGGTCGTTCAACGCCTCCGGCGCCATGTAGACGGTCGAAGCGTCTTCGACGAGTTGCTCCGGGTGGACCGTGGCCGTCAGGCGCGCGCCGTTCGTCACGGAACCATCGCCGCGATAACCCGCCTGCCAGTTAAAAATCCGCACCCTCGGCGAGTCCGTTTCGGGGTCGCTCACGAGGATGCTCTGCGGGCTCAGCGAGCGATGCACGACCCTCTTCTCGTGTGCGTACTTAACGGCCTCGGCGATCTGGCGGAGCAGGCTCAGACGCATGTCCACGCTCAAACAATCGGCATACTGCGTGAGGTAATGGTCGAGCCTCACCGCTCGCGGGTCGTGACGAAAGACGAGCGCCGGCCCGAGTTCGTGCTCGGTAAAACCTTCGACCGGCAGGATGCCGCGATGGCTCATGCTGTCGAGCAACTGAAACTCGCGCTTCGCGGCGCGACCAATCGTCTCGCGCGCCTCCTCCGAGGTGTTGCGGGCGATGTTGTATATCCGCACCCTTCTCTGCGCGGAGCTGACCGAGACATGCGTTGCTGCCCAGTCCTGATAGAGCCCGGTCGGGCTCTCGTACAGGAGTTCGCCGAGGACGTAATCGCTCGCGCGCCGCGACCTCTGCGACTTACGCACGCCCGCCTGCTCCAACGCGTTCCCGATAGCCTTCGCGATGGGCCGGTTGACGAAGGCGCGCGTCTGCTCGTTGGCCCCTTCGTATTCACGCCTGAGCAGCGCCGCCATAATCCCCCCGCGCTCGGCCGTGTCACGCAGGCAGACGCGATAGCCCGCCACGCCCTGAAGGCGCGACTCGGACTCCGGGTGCGAGGAGAAGACCAACGCGTCGAGGTATGGCAGTTGAACGTTGCGAGACGCCGACTGCTTTCTGAGCAGCGAAGCAAGCTTCTTAGCCTTGCGGTTAGCCAGCAGCAGCGGGTTGTCGTCGGTGAAGACCTTCCCGTCCCTGTTCCACACCCACGTCATGACATCGCCCGAGATGACGCCGGGGCGGCTCTTAATCTCGACCAGGAAGAAGCCCTCGCGGGTGAGGACCAGCAGGTCTACTTCGTTGATTGATCCGTCGTCGGCGACGAACTCGAAGTTCGACCACGCGCGGTAAGGGTCGTGGTCGGGCAGACGCTCGCGCACGAACTCCAGCGCCTCGCGCTCCCAGGGGAACGAGGACGGAGAAATTTCAGTCCACCTCTTCGACGACATCGGCATCAGACTTTTTCGCTTTCACATAATTTACCAAATTAACCACCCACGCATCACTCATCTCTCGGTATATAATTTTGAAGATTTCGATTTTCATATCACGCGAGTGAATCGATGCCCGACGACGGCAAGGGCCGGGGGCACGAAGGGGGAACGTGACGACAGTCGCGACGGTTGAGAGTCTGTGGCGTTATCCCGTCAAGAGTATGGCCGGCGAGGAAATCCCGGAGGCGTTCGTCGGCTTCTCGGGCGTCTACGGCGACCGCTGCTATGCCTTCAGGGACGCGGCCGCGCGCAAGGGCTTCCCATATCTCAGTGCGACCGTGCAGGAGCGGATGCTCCTCTACCGCCCGCGCTTCCGCAACCCTGAGAGGGCGGCGGCGCCTCCGAACTTCGCGGAGGCGGCGGCCATCGCGCCCGGCGTCACCCACGCCAACGCCGAGCCGGGCGACATGGACCTCGAAGTCGTCACGCCCGGCGGCGAGGTCTGCGCGGTCGATGACCCACGTCTGTTTGAGATGCTCCGCGAGGGACTGCGGGGCGAACACGGCCTCGCGCTCGTGCGCTCGGACCGCGCGCTGACCGACTGCCGCCCGGTCTCTCTCATCAGTCTCCAGACCATGCGGCAGATCGAAGAGGAGGTCGGCGTCGCGTTAGACAAGCGGCGCTTCCGCGCGAACGTCTATCTCGACCTCGCGGCGGGGGGTTTTGGTGAAGACCGTCTGGTCGGCCGTCGGTTGCGCATCGGCTCAAAGGCCGTGGTGGCGGTGCTGGAGCGTGACCCGCGCTGCAAGATGATCTCGCTCGACCCCGACACGGGCGCGCACGACCCGGAGGTGCTGCGCAGAGTCGCGCAGGCGCACGAGGCCAACGCCGGGGTCTATTGCGCCGTCCTCGTCGAAGGCATGGTGGCGAAAGGCGACCCGGTGGAGGCGTTCGACTGATAGCGTTCTCACCTTGAACAAGAGAATGTGACTGTCAACTCCTTCGTGAACGCTTCTTCTAACTCTTATTCGTACGTCGCATGAGCACACGCCCCGACCTTCAAGTCAACGAATCGGACTTCCGGTTTCTAAACGGCGGCTGGCAAGCACTGGCGGGCAGGTATGAGGGCGGCGACGAGGCGACCGACAGGTGGCTCGATGCCCTGACCCTCGCTTACTCCGGCGCCGGCCGACACTATCACAACCTGCATCACGTGGCGGAGATGCTGCGACTGTTGGAGCAGTTCGAGTCTGACGCCGCTGACTATGCGGCCGTGCGCTTCGCGGCATGGTTTCACGATGCGGTCTACGACACGCGGAGTAACACGAACGAGGAGGAAAGCGCCGCGCTGGCCGAACGGGCGTTGGTGGAGTTAAAAGTTCCGCCCCCGGTTATCAACCTCACGCGGCGGCTCATCCTCGCGACGAAGCGGCACGAGGCCCAGGATGACTTGCCCGACGCCGGCCTCTTTCTGGATGCCGACCTGGCAATCCTCGGGGCGGCCGATGAAACCTACCTCGCCTACAGCGAGGCGATCAGGCGCGAGTATTCATGGGTGCCGGACGCGGCGTATCGTGAGGGGCGCATAAAAGTGCTCGACAGTTTTCTGGGGCGAGAGAGGCTCTACTTCACAGTGCCTTTGTCAGAGCGTTTCGAGGCGCGGGCCAGAAGCAACGTGTTGAATGAGATAAGAACTTTGTCATCTTAAGACGGGCTCGAACAACTTCCGGTTGGTAGAAATTCACCTTAAATAATTTCGTCCACGCGTGTGCTGGTCAGGCGTGATTAGCTCCGTCGCGGCTCACGGCGTCGTGCCCAGAATGTTGACGCGGGCCAGCGCGTCTCGCGCGCGTAGAAGGCCCGCTGCCTGTCACGGTAGACCTCCCACTCATCCCGCAGTCGCCCGGCGTACTCTTCCAACTCGGACGTGTCGCCGTCGATGGCGCGCAGCACGGCGCGCGCCGCGCGCGGCCCCCATTCGAGCGCGCGCAACACGCCGTCGCCCGACAGCGGGTCGAAGGCGACGGCGGCGTCGCCGACGGCGAGCCAGTCGCGCCCGCTGACCGGCTCGGCGCGTGAGTTGTTGGCCGAGACGAGGCGGCATTCGCCTTCGGGCGCGTAACGCGTGGCGCGCTCGCGCGTGCGCGGTGCGAACGGAGGTTGTTCGGGGCGCCGCCGGCCGTCGCGTTGACACAGGTCCGCGTCGGTCATAAAGGCGACGACGAAGCGGCCCGCCGGGAGCGGCGCGGAATACCACCACCCACGCTCGTCCGCCTCGATGAGCGTGAAGGCGTCGTGTGTCGCGTCGGCAGCGCCGCGCGGCGCGGGAGAGTAGTAACGATAGACGCCGACGAGTTGGTCGCATGCGACACGCGACCCGCCGAGCCGTCGCGCGAGAGCCGAAGCCCTTCCGGTCGCATCAACGACAAAACGCGCGCGCGTCTCGACGACGCTCCCGGGCGCGGCCATGCGAATCTTCCAGCCCGCGCCCGCGTCGCGCTCACATGAAATCAGACGTGTTTGACGTAAGACACGGACGCCTCGCTGCTCGGCCGCGAAGGCAAGCGCGGCGTCGAAGGCGCGGCGGTCAACGTGCCAACCGTGCCCGTAGGCGTCGAAGACGAAGCTTCGCTCGTGCGGCTCGTCGCCGCCCCAAAGACTGCGCACGCCGTAGGAAGGAACGTGTAGCGCCTCGTCGATGAACTCTGACAGTTGCAGCCGCGCGAGCGCGCGGGCGATGACCGGCGGGAAGGTCTCGCCGACGCGCACAGACTCGTAGGAAGAACGTTCGACGAGGACGACCGACGCGCCGGCCGAGGCGAGCGTGCAGGCCGTCGCCGCGCCAGCCGGCCCGCCGCCGAGAATCAGCACGTCCGCCCCGGCCGGCGTCGGCACGGCCGCGCCCGTCAAGTCGTCGCCCAAGTCGTCTGCCTCCTTACGGCGTGAAGCAGCGCGCGCGTACCCCCGCGAGGACGACGAGACAGAGGGCGATGATGGCCTTCACCAGCACGACGAATCCGCGCGCGCCGCCGAACCCCGCGAGCAGCAGCACCGCGCCGAAGGCCGTCCCGAGCGCGAGCCCGACGAGCACGGCCGAGAGCATCCTGCACGGCGACGGGCGGCAGTGCTTGCGCCACGACAGGAACGCGGCCGCCGCGCAGATGCCCATCAACAGTTCGGCGACGTAGCCGCCGAGCGGGTGCACGACCGCCACGACGACGAGCGCGGCGAGCAGCGCCGAGAAGACCCAGCCGCGCCGTCGGCAGCGCCGTTCGGACTTGTCCTCCGCGTCGCCTCCGGGCATCTCCCAGTCGTGCGGGGTGTTGAAGTGGAAGTCGTCTCCGCGCCCGGAGCCGCTGCCGTCGGGCGCGGGGCCGACGCGGTCCGGGTCGCCGCCGAAGCCGCGCACGCGTTCGGCGATCTGTTCGAGGTAGCGCGTGAAGACGTGGCGCCACTGGTCGTCGGGCGGGATGGCCTGCGCGATGTGGCGCAGCACCGAGAGCTTGCGCTTTTCGGGTTCGAGCAGCACGGACTTGTCGCTGACCGGGATGCCGAACTGGAACGCGCCGAGGATGACGCGCGGGCTGCCGGATATCTGGTGGACGACGGCGCGAAACTCCTGCCCGCGCTTCACCCCTTCGGGTAGCTCGACCGTCAGCAGGGCGGCGACGTTGCGCGTCCGGCCCGGCGGGATGGGCACGTAGGTCACGTCGGCGGGGAGGCAGTCGATGGTGTGCGCGTCAACGGCTTCAAGCCCTGGGTAATCGTTCGACTGCCCGGCGAGTCGCAACACCTCCTCCGCTTCGAGGTCGGGCATGTAGAGCGACATGCGCGTGCCCTGCGGGAGGTTGTTCCAACGGATCATCAGTTCGTCCGGCCCCGCTTCCGCGACGAAGGACGAGCGCACGGCGGCCGTCGTGCCGACGAAGGCGGCGGGCAGCGGGCGCTGCCGTGCCGGACGCGTCGCCTTGATCTCGAAGGTGTGCTGGACGGTGTGCGTGGCGAGGCTGCCGGGGTTGTCGGACTCGACGATGGCGAGGTTGCGTTGCGCGAGGTTGTCGTTCGACGCCGGAGAGGCGCCGTTCGGGACGGGGTCGTTCTGGTAGTAGACCTCCGCGACGAGACATTGGTGCTGACCGCGAATCAACTCCTGCACGGACTTGCGCCCGGCGTTCCACGGGCCGTCGGCGGGCGAGGGCTGGAGCGGGAACTGCGGCGGCGTCTGGTTGAAGTCGAGCCAGCAGGCGTAGTAGCCGTGGAACTCCGCGCCGCCGCCGGCCGGCGTCAGCGTGCGCTTGTTGAGGTCGTCGGGCTGCATGTCGATAGAGACGGCGGCGGTGTCCACGCGCGGGCGGGCGTAACAAGGGATGGTGACGAGGTGGCCCGCCTGCAAGCCGAGGAGCGAGCCGGGATCGACGAGCGCGGGGGTGCGCCGGTAGGTGGAGTTAACGTCGTAGTCGAGCCCTGTGGCGGCCGTCGTGAAGAGGCGGAAGAAGACCTTCACGTCGTCGGCCGGGAGCACGTTGCCGCGATAGCGCACGCGCGCGACGGCGAAGTTGAAGACGCGTTTGCCGCCGACCTTCTCCGACAGTTCGAGCTTGCTCGTCGCCTGATTAATCGAGATGGTGTCGAACGGATGATTGGGCTGACCCGCCGAGGCGTTGAAGTTGTTGATGAGTTGCTCGACGAAGTTTGTGGCCGCCGTCTTCCCCGCCGAGGGCGTGTCGGCGCCGACCGGGCCGAGCGCGAAGCCGAAGGGCGCGCCCCCGTCCGTGACCTGAAAGACGCGCACGTCCGTGCTGAGCCAGGAGGTGGGGCCGTCCTTCATGTACGGGTTGGGATGGTGGAAGAGCGTCAGGAATCCGCCGGAGGTGAAGTCCTGCCCGGCGGCGTTCTTCTCCGCCTTGACGGTGACGACCTGCGTCTCGATGGGCTGTTGGTTGTCGTCCTTGAAGCCGTCGGTGCTGTCGAACTCGACCTGATAGACGAAGGTGAAGCGTTGACGAAGGTCGGGCGGGAGCGCGTTGTTTTGCAGCAGGAGTTTCTGCGCCGTGGCCTTCATGTCCGGCACGTCGTTGTTGTCTTCGCGCTTGAAGGTGAGCGTGGGCGCGATGGGCGCGAGTTGGGCCGGCGTCGGGTTGGCGATGGTCACGCCGAGTTCGGCGGGCAGGAAGCCTTCGGCGATGACGTAGAGCGCGTCTGGGAAGACGGCCGGCACGCCGCCCGTGAGCACGCCCGAGACCTCATCCTCGGAAAAGTTGCTACGGTCGGTGACGAGGAAGATGTTCGTGCAGACGACGCGCCGCTCCGTCTCGACCATCTGTCCGTTCTTGTTGACGACGAAGCCGAGCTTGTGCCAGTTCTCGATCATCTCCTCGCGCGAGGTGGCGAGGTCGCGGTTCCACTTGACGGGGCCGCCGCCCGCTTCGGGGAACACGTCGTCGGGACGCTGCGCGGGCCACCACGCCGCGCCGCCGTACTCGTAGCAGTCGTGGAAGTCGGCCTGCCAGGGGACGGCCATCTGCTTCGACACGTCGCCCGCGCCGCGCCCCGTGTGACTGAGCCGGTAAGGCTCGCTGTAGTCGTACACGTCGCGCAGGAACCAGCCGGCCTCAATGCCGGGGTAGAGCGCGAGGCCGACGCAGGCTTCGAGCGCGGCGCGCGTCAGGCCGTCGGGCGTGATGTCGGCCGGCGGCGCGGGCGGCGCGCCCGTCCAATCGTTCGTCCAGTCAACCCCTTCGGTGCCGACCCACTTCTGCATCGCGGCGTATTGCAGCTTGGTGACGGTGTGCTTCTTCTCGTGGTTGTCGTCCCACAGGATGGGCATGGTGGCCTGCCCGACCGCGCCCGGGTTGTTCGGGTTGCGCAGCCGGTTGAGGATGGACTGCCGTCCCGAGTTCGTGCCCGTCGGCGGCGGGTAGGCCGACTCGAAGCTGAAGTGGCCGGACGTGACGAACTGGTTGACCGGCTGAAGGTCGAGCACGCGCTGCAAGGTCGGGTAGACGTGCTGCGTGAAGGAGGGTTTCGACGGCGCGGTGAGCAGCCCCTTATTGACCGCCACCTGCGTCAAAAGGTCGTAGAGCGTCGTGATGCTGTCGATGGGCGGCGCGAAGTCCGGCGGCGGACAGAGCACCCACGCGGGGACGGCGTCGAGGGTCGTCATGCCGCCGTTGAGCTTGACGGTGGCCTTGACGGGTCCGTCGGAGATGTCGTCGTGCCAGCCGTCGTTGTTGGCGTAGTTGGTGATGGCGATGCCGTCGGGCACCGAGCCCGAGTTGCCGAAGCCGCCGAGGACGAGCAGGCGTCCGTCCGCATCCGTCCGCATCTCGCCGAGCGGGACCGTCTTGCCGAGGAACTTCCCCGTGTTGAAGCCGGCGGCCTGGTTCGGACCGTCGAGCGTGCGCGGCCCCGGCGTGATCTCAAGCGTCGGGCGATCCGCCATCGCCACGCCCGCGTTGCGCAGCGGCGCGTTCTGGTTCAGCCCCTCGAACCGTTTATAAGCGGACTTCTTGTTCGCCAGCTCGACCGTCCATTTGATCTCGGCGTCGGCCGCCGTAATCTCCTTCGGCTTGTTGTTCTCGATGATGAGGTCGCCGTTCTCGTCGTAGGCGAAGAGCCGGAAGCGGGCCGCCTGCCGCTTGACGCGACAACTCGCGTCCTTGTAGCCGCCGGGCGGCGGCGTCCGCACGCCCGGAATCTCCGGGCCGATGAAAAACTCGGGGCTGTTGCCGATGCGCGCGATGCCAATCGGCGGAAAAATTTTGACGCTCGTGATCGCCATTGTCTGAATCTCCGTTCAATTCGAACCGCCGCGGCGAAGGTTCTCCGGCGGGACATCGGGCGAGAGAGTTCGCCGTGTGACTTCGACGAGTGGCCCCGGCCCGCGCGCACGGCGCGCTGCCCGTGGGGCGGCGGGCCGCCCGGCCGCGTGGTGGTCTGTCAACGATGAGAGGCTGCGCGAAAAAGCCGGTCTATGTTCGAGAAGTGTCCCCCGGCGGGGAGCGTGTAAGCCGGCAAGGTTGAAAAGGCGCGCTGTTTTTATACCAACTTCACAAGCTAGTCAATAAATTAAGTGCCGGTCGAGCGCCGCGCCGACGACGATCTCCGACGAAACGTTTCGCCAGCGTTCGTCATATCGAATTGAGAGGCACTGTTACGAATACCGCTACGTCCGGGAACCGACGCGCCCTTTCAGTTACGACATCACGCGGATAAAATCCCGCGAAGCGAACAAGGGTCGAGACGCCGAAGCTCACACACGAACTTGACGATTAGTAGACGACGGAGTCGCGGGGTACGACGCCGTCTCGTCCGGGCCGCGTCCGTCGCGCGGATTTCAGCTAAGGAGGCCGTCGTGGGCATTTCACGAAGAAACTTTCTGAAGGCCGCCGGCGTCGCGGGCGCCGCCGGGGCGGCGGGACTTCTCGGCGCGCGCATCGCGTTAGGCTGGGGTGAGATTACGAACCCGGCCGTGCTCGGCCCGCTGCCCGCCGGTGGGTTCAAGGTACTGGAAGTCTTTCTGTACGGCGGCGTCTCGCCGTGGGAGACGTTCTACGTGCGGAGCGGCATCTCCGACCCGTTCTTCGGCATGCGGCCGCAGGTCATCGACCTCGACTGGGCGGCGTGCGGCGGCGTCCCCGTGCCCTCGGACGAGGTCCAACCCTTCGGGAGCGACCCCGTGGGCGCGGTCGCGTGGGGGCCCAGCACCAAGCCCTTATGGCGCAGCGACATCTTCAGCCGCGCGCGCATGATTGTGCAGCGGCATAACCTCGAACCGCACGAGGCGGCCATCCCTTACTCACTGACCGGGCACGTCCTCGGCCGCCCTAATTTCTCCGGGCTCGGCGCGGCCATCAGCCACCGGTTCGCCAACATCACGCACCCGCTGCCCTACTCCTACGTCCTCATGCCCGACGGCGGGACCAGCCTCGGCGACAACTTCCAGGGGATGGTCTCGACCGGCACCCACGGCGGCGAGCACCGCCCCCTGCTGCTGATGGTCGGCCCGTCGAGCGACGAGCTCGGCACACAGTTGCAGCGCGACGGCATGACCACGCAGGCGGACAACCTGCTCCGGTTTTACCGCGCGAGCTACGCGGACCGGCTCCGCACGAACGGCGCCGTGGCGCGCTCCAAGGGCTTCTCCGCATACAGCGCGGGCGTGGACAACCTGCTCGCCGCCCCCTCGCTGGCGGCGCTCTTGAGCGGCATCTCGCTCGCGCCCTCGGATGTCACCGGCTGCGCGTCGTTTCTCCCGCCGCTTCCCCCGACGGCCCTTGACCGCACCTCGGCCTCCGTGCGCGCGGCCGCGTTCCTGCTCTCGCAGCCCGAGTCGCTCGGCGGCGCGCGCTACGTCGGCGTCATCGACGGCGGCCTGCTGCATCCGGGCGGGGCCGGCTACGACACTCACGGCGACAACACGATGGCGACCGCGATCAACCTCTTCAACGTCTTGTCGGCCCTGGCCGGCATCATCGACCCGTCCTCAACGCCCGCGCCCGGGAAGATTTCGTTGAGCGACACGCTCGTCGTCATCAAGACGGAGTTCGGGCGCACGCCGACGCCGAGCGGCTCCGGCGAATCCGCCGGGCGCGACCACTGGCCGCACGGCTACGTCAACATCCTGCTCGGCGGCCCGGTCACCTCGCGCGCCATCGCCGGGGGCATCGGTTCCGACGGCGACACGAGGGGTCACGCCCTGCCCGCGACCGAGACGGAGTTCGGACATTTTACGGCGAGCGAGTTTCAGGCCGCCGTGATGTTGGCCGCCGGCATCTTCCCGTTCCAGGGCGAGGTCTTCGGCATCGGCGACATGAGCCTTGCGACGCGCGGGACCACCGAGGAGGAGACCGCCTCTCGAATCCGTTCGCGGGTGCTAGGAGTTTAACGATGCGCATACCGACTCTCCTGACAGCGGCCCTGACCCTGGCGTTCGTCCTCTCGGCCTGCTTCGATGCCGACCCGGAACTGACCGTGGCGGTGGGGAGCGACGCCGGCAACTATTCGTTCGTGCGGCAGGCGGTGCCCAAGCTCGCGGGGCGCAAGGCCCGAGGCTACGCCGAGGTCAAGGTGCTCGCCGACCTCGTCTCGCAGACGAACCGGCCCACGGCCCTCCGCGCGATGCTGCTGAACGAAGACTTCCGGCGCGAGTACGTCGATCACTGGAGCGAGAACACCGTCGATTTCATGCGCGCGCACCGCGAGACCGAAAAGTCGCAGACGGACCCCGGCCTGTGCTTCGGCCCCGGCCTGCGTGCGACGCCCGACTACTCGCCCGCCCTCGCCGCGTTCGTCCGCAACAACGCCCCGACCGCGACGACGCCCCCCGGCGGCAGCTTCAACTTCTCAGACCTGCTGCGCTCGTCCTACTCGCTCGACGACCTTTCGCCCGCCTACCGCGCCTACCTCTTCGCGCTGGTCAGCCGCCCGCTGCGCGGGGCCGCCGAGGTGACGGAGCAGAACCGGCGCGACGACCTCGGCGCGACCTTCACGCGCGTCTACACGCACAGGCAGATCACCTGCCTCGCGTGCCACACGACCGCGAGCTCGACCACCGACTCACGGACGTTCTGGAATCGACACTTCCCCATCCGAGGGCAGTTCGAGACGGCGCTGTTCGAAGTGACCACGGGCAGAGCTTCCGACGAAGTGCACGCCATGCTCCGCACGGACGTTTCCGAGGGCGGCCCGGCCCGGCCGTGGGGGATAGATGACTGCGGGTCGTTCGTCGAGCAGGCGAACGTCCCCGACGACCTGCTCACCTCGCCCAACGGCGTCCCCATCGAAGCCTTCTTCGCGGGGCCGAGGGGCCGGAGGGCTTCCGTGTGGCAGCTCGAAAACATCCTGCACTCGGGCTATGACAACCTGCTCGCGAACGGGCTGCGGCGTTCACGCCCGACGGGTTCGTTCGGCGCGCGCTGCGACTACTGTTCGGGGCCGTCCACCTGCCCGAACGGCACGACGACGACCGTCCCGCCGCTCGACGCGGCCGGCGCCGCGCGCGAGGCGGCGGCGCTCGCGGTGTTCACGTCGCGATGCTTCAGTTGCCACTCACAGAACGCGGGCCTGTTACAGATGGACAGCACCAACTGGAAGGCCAAGTTAATCGGAGCCAACTCGACCCAGCCCACCGACCAGTTACTCGTCTCCCCCGGAAACGCGGCCGCGAGCTATCTCATGGCGAAGCTCGACTCCTCCACCGCGATCCTACCGAACGGGAAGAGGCGAATGCCTCCCGGCTCTCAACTGTCGGCCTCCGACCGCGACAAGATTCGCGCCTGGATCAACGGGCTGCACGTCTCGTCCGGCTGCGCCTCCTGCGTCGGCGTCACGTGCGAGGCGGACCGCCTCGAAGGCGACGCCGCCTTTGCCTTCCTTACCGCCGGCCGCCTCGTGGAGAACACGTGGGACGAGGTCGTGGGCGCGCCGCTCACCATCGCGAACTACTTCCCGCGCAACGAGGCGCAACGCGACATCCTCGGGTCGTTGACGGAGAACCAGTTCGTCCCGAGCGGCTGGTCGATGCAGCGACTGCTGACACACATCATGACGACGGAGTACTTCAACCGTCTGCCGCCCTCGCGGAACACGGGGCCGAGCGCCTACGAACTCCCGACGTTCATCGACCCCTGGGTCGCGGGCGACCCGCGCCTGCCGCCCATCGCGCTGCCCGGCACTCCCCCCGGCAGCGCCGTCGCGCCGTCGCCCGACCCCGCCTACGACCCCAACGCGGAAGCGAACCGCCCGCGCCACTTCAACTCCGTCGCCGACGGCGTCCACCGCTACTCGCCGCGCAGCCTTCTGCAATCAGTCCACAAGGCTCTCGGCTGGCCCGCCCCGAAGCGCGAGGCTTCGACCGAGTACCCCAACAACGACCTGCGCAAGTCCATCGGCCAGTTCTACCGTGACGCCGAGCCAGGCTTCCGCGAGGTCGGCTTCCAGGGACTGCTGAACTGGGAGCAGGTCCACGGGCGCTGTAACAAGCCGCTGAACCACACGGGCGACGACTGGATAGACCGCCTCGTCGCCACGATCCCCGCCTTCAACGCCAGCAACCCGTCCGACCGCGCGCGCCTGCGCGATGTCGTGCTCGCGTTGAAGGACAGACTGCTGGCCGACGCCTCGCTCCAGACCTCCGCGCCGACGGACCTCAGTCAGGACGAGGCGGCGGTCTACGCCGCGTTGTTCGGCGCCGCCCTCACGTCCGAGCCAGACCTCTCGACCGCCGCCTCCGCCGACGCGTTCAAACAGAAGGTGCGTGCAAGCTGCGGCATCCTTCTTGAAACGCCTCAGTTCATGCTCGCCGGCACGGCCCCGACGCAGCTCGGCGAGCGGCCGCGTTTGCAGGTCTGTCTCCCGGGCGAGCCGTGCGGGTACAGGGCCGTCTGCGACAGCTACGTCGCCCCGATGGCCCGTCTGGGCTACAACGTGACGTGCCTGGACGACTCGCTGACGGCGAGCCCCATGCCTTCCCCTATCGTCAGGATCAGAGACTTTTGTCCCGAGTCGCTCTGCGGGGTGGTGCCGCTCCGCGTGCGCGACATAGACCGCTGTCTCACCGAACCCCGAAGCTGTTTCGGCCAGCCGCCCGCGTGCGACCCGCGCTGCGCGAAGGTTGACTGCTGCGGCGGGCCGCTGCCCCCGATTGAGGGGCGCGAGATGTTCCTCTTCTGGGCGGACGGGGGACGCGTCGCCAACGCGTCCGCGGTGCGGGTGCTGCGCTCCGACAAGACGACCCTCGAACCGCTCGCGGCCGGGGACGAACTCCACACGGGCGAAGTCCTCATCCTGCAAGCGGAGTCGCAACTCGAAATCAAGACCCCCGAGGGCGGCTTCCGCACGCCGGACGGCGGTCTGGGCACGCACGGCAACGGGAAGTTCTGGGTCGTCCAGATCACGGGGTCGCAGGCGCCCGCGCACGGCGAGATGCTCGCGCTGCGCTTCGCACAACCCGTCGAACCGGTCCCGAACGAGGTCGGGCTCGAACTCGCGAACAAAGCCTACTGGCTGGCGAACGGCGAGGCGGGCATAGCGACCGTGCCGCGACAACGCAAGGCACCGTCTAATCTACCGGGACGCGCCAAGCGCCCGCCGCTCACGCCAATGGCGCCGAACTGGGAACGGGCGATGCCGTTCAACCAGCGGCGGAACAGACAATGATGAAGCTCTCGCGAGAGCTTCTCCTGAGTGCGATTCGCTGACGAGTCATCGTCACGATTCTTCGTGCCTCGGGCATCACGGCGGATTCGGGGAGGCGTCATTCCTGACGGCCTCCCCTTTAACATTTATCCGGCACGGAAACGTTTGCCGCCGCGCAGCCTCTCCGCCCGCGTGCCCCTGACACATGCCCGCCGAAAAAAATTTTCCAGATGTTGAGGGAGTCCGAGACGGGAGTGCGCATTACATGACGTAGACGGTCGGAGTCGTTACCGCCTACGCAGGAAATCACCTGAACGCGGGTGGGATGTCTGCCCAGACTTTTGTGTGGTCGCAGAGTGTGTGCGACACCTCCACACGAAGTAACCGACCCGCTTCTCCATCCTCAACCGCCGCAGCAGAAAGGAATCCACGCATGTCAAACGCAAGCGACGCTCCGCTCCGCATCATCCGCCCGTCCGGCCCGAAAACTGAAAAAACCACACAGGCCGAGCCGACGCTCCTCGTCAGCCTGACCAGCAACTACAACTGGCTCTACAACGATCACGGGACCGGCTCCAGCATGGATGTCTCCGTCTACCGCCCCGCGCCCAGCGACTCGACCTTCTTCATCGTGGGCGACTACGCGCAGGGCAACTACAACAACCCCTACGGGCCGTCCCTGATCGTCAAGGCGCTCAACGACAACCCGAGCAACCCCCTCCTCAAGGCGCCGACGGGCTACAGCCAGGTGTGGAACGACCACGGGTCGGGGGGCACGTACGACGGCAGCTTCTGGTACCCGGTCGCGCCCGACGGTTACGTCAGCATCGGGTGCGTCTGCAACGGCGGTTACAACCCGCCCGTCATCCCGCAATACATGTGCGTCCGAAAGGACCTGACCACCTCCGCGCAGGGCGGGCCGCTCATCTGGAACGACCGGGGGTCGGGCGCGAACATGGATGTCTCCCTCTACCAGATCGTCGACGTGCCGGGCACCTTCGTGGCTCAGGGTAACTACAACCCGCTCAACACGCCGGTCTGGAAGCTGAAGGTGAGTTAAGGCGGCGACGGGTCCGCCCCGTGAGCGCCGGGAGGAGCTAAACGGGCTTCGCCGCGAGACGGCCGACCACTTGGGCCGCCGTCTCGCACGGGCTGTTTCGTCCGTGGAGGATGGGTCATGAACACGAAGGACGCTCTACCCCTTGAAGGGACCACCGCCGATTCGACGGGCGCCGTGGGGCAGATAATTTCGGCGGTCAACCGCCCGCAGGGGAAGTTCGACGTTGACGCGAACGGTCAGGCCGTGTACCGCATCCCCATAGAGGTGCCCCCCGGCGTCGCCGGCTGCCAACCCCGTCTCGAACTCGCCTACAGCCACCGGCAAGCCAACAGCGTCCTCGGCGTGGGCTGGAGTCTTTCGGGGCTCTCGTCCATCACTCGCACCAAGGCGACCTACGCGGTGGACGGCTTTAACGGCGCCGTCAGTTACGACGCCAACGACCGTTTCGCCCTCGACGGTCAACGTCTAATCAACGTGCAAGGCGAATACGGTCAGGCGGGCACCGTCTACCTGACGGAGCTTCAGAGCTGGAACCAGGTCGTCGCCGCCGCGTCCCCCGCCGACGGCTTTACCGTGACGACGAAGAGCGGCGAGGTCTGGCGGTTCGGGGCGACCCCGGACAGCCGGATTCTCGCCGCCGGCGGCCAGCAGGTGCGTGTGTGGGCGCTCAGTTCCGTCACCGACCGGAACGGCAACAGCGTCCATTACGGCTACACGCAGACGCCGCTTCTCTCCAACGCGAGTCGCGGCCCCGCCGACGCCGGGGCCTACTACATCGACCTCATCAGTTACAACACCGGCAACGGGGCGACGGCCAATCGCTTCGTGCAGTTCATATATGAGACCCGCCCCGACCCCATCACCGACTACGTCGGCGGCTTCCCGGTGATGACCTCCTACCGGCTGACCAACATCAACGCTTACCTGGCCGGAAACAACCCCGCGCGTTCCTACGCCCTGAGCTATCGGACCAGTCAGGCGACGCAACTGAGTTGCCTCGCGTCGATCACGGAGGCGGGGGCCGACGGCACCTCCACCCTGCTGCCCACGACCATGACGTGGCAGGACGTACCCACGCCGGGTTTCGACATCGGGCAGGCGTCGCAGCTCAACCAACATCTGGACCAGGTGGGCATTCAGCAGATGGACGTGAGCGGCAGCGGCCTGACCGACATCGTCCAACTGTGGCTCGACCAGAACAACGCCCTCAACGCGACGACCTATCTCGCGACGCCCGGCGCCAACGGCCCGACCTTCGTCTGGGCCGCCGACAGCCTGCTCGACAGCTTTCCGCAGGAACAGAAAATCCTCCCGGTGGACGTGAACGGCGACGGCCTGACCGACCTGCTCGTCGCTTACAAGGGCGCCAACGGTAACCTGAAGCTGGCGGTCTTCCTCTCCAACGGGAAGGGCTTTACGGCGGCCCCGTCGAGCCCCTTCGACACGGGCGACTCGTGGTACGACGCCCCCGTGCATCTGCAATTCTTCGCCATGGATGCCAACGGCGACGGCCGGACGGATTTGGTGGAGGCTTACGCCCATAACGACCCGACGCAGGGCAACTTGCTCTACTTCCGCACCTACCTTTCAAACGTCGGAGACACGTCCGGCGCGTTGTTCACCAACTCCATCGTCAGCCCGACCGAAGACGCCGCCAACCCGACGCAGCCTCTCGCCTTCTGGGCCTTGGACGTGAACGGCGACGGCATGGTGGACCTCGTCCGCGTCTGGCAGCGCGGCTCGGACTCGCACATCATCGCCACGGCCTACGTCTCCACGAGCACGGCCATCGACAACGTCACCTTCGCCACGCAGGTGCAGACCGACCTCGGCACGTTCAGTCTCTCGAACCAGATAGCCTTCTTCCCCATCGACGTGAACGGCGACGGCATGACGGACCTGCTTCATGTCTGGCAGGAGCAGGACCAGTCCGGCACCACGCTGCACCTGACGACTTTTTTAGGCAACGCCGGGGGCGGCTTCGCGGAAGGGCTGGATACGCCCTTCACGAATCTGACTCTCACGAGCGGCGAGTTCTACCCGATGGGCTTTAACGGCGGCGGGCAGGCCGCGCTGGTCAGCAAATGGATTTCCGGTAACGACGAGTTGATGTTCACAGTCTTTCCGGCCACGCCTTCGGGACACTTTCGTTTAGGGCCGACGGTTGACGCCGGCCCCGCCGGTTCCGCGGTGCAGAACGCGAGCTTCTTCCCCGGCGATGTCAACGGCGACGGTAAGGCCGACCTGATCCGTATGTCGTTCGACGGCAATCAGCAACCGTCTCTTGTCCCTTACACCTCAAGCGGCGCGTACCCGGATTTGGTCGGCAACATCACGAACCCTCTCGGCGGCGTCGTCAACGTCACTTACAGCCCGCTGAGCGACCCGAGCGTCTACGGCAGTGGTGATGCCTCCATCTTCCCGCAGGCGAGCGGGCGCCGTTTCCCGCACCCGCTGACCCCGACCGTGTTTCCGACTCAAGCGGTACTGGGGCAGGCCACCTACGTCGTCTCGGGGTATACGCAGAGTAACAACGCCGGCCGCAATCGCTTCGGGTACGAGTCCGTTTACGCGTTGAGTTATACGGGCGCGCAGTTGAACCTGTTGGGGCGCGGCTGGGAGGGCTTCCGGAGCGTCAGTAAGCTCGACCAGCAGTCCGGCCGAAACACCATTCAAATCTATAATCAGGACTTCCCTTTCACAGGCACTCTGGCCTCGACGCTCACCGAAGCCAACGGGAGTTTCGCGACCGACCCGCGCGTCCCGAAGGACCAGAGCGCGGTGCTCATGAGCGTTGACTCGACCACGTATCAGGCGTTTCAGCGCGCCGCCGGCGCGACGGGCCTCAAGACGCCGGTCGTTGAAGTCCTCAAGACCGCTTCACTTTTGCAACGCTACAACTATGGGGTCGATCATTTCGACTACGCGACGGCCCAGAGTTTCGCGTACGACGATTTTGGAAATCAGACGGTTAACGTCGAACTCGGTTACGTGGACCAGAACGGCAACCCGCTCGACCCGTCGGAGGTCGTCTATCGCTACAACCTCTATCAGAACGACATCCTGCCGAACGGTTGGGCGCTCGGGTTCCCGCTCTACGCCAAGGTGTCGTCCAACGCGAGCGACGCCGACATCAAGCAGTTCCTGCCCGGCGATTTTCATCTGACGCAGAAGACCTACACGCCCTCGACCTACAACCTCGCGTCGGAGGGCAGGTGGGACAACGTGCATAACAGTTTCCTCACGGTCGGCTACGGCTACGACGCCTTCGGCAACCGCATCAGGGAGACACACCCGGACGGCTCCGCCACGCAGTACGACTTCGACCCGGACTACAACACGTTCCAGATGCGTGTCACGTCGCCCCCGGACGAGCAGGGCGTCTCGCTCGTGACGGTCTACGGTTACGACCCGCGCTTCGGCGTCGAGGTGGCCCACCGCGATGCCAACAACGACATCACCGTCATGGGCCTCGACGCATTCGGGCGGAAGGCGCTGCGACAGGGGCCGGTCCCCGCAATCCCGGGCGCGGTGGGCGACGCGAATGCCTTGACCGCGCTCGTGACCGGGACGCCGGAACTGCGTCAGGCGTTTCTGTCGGCCTCCGTGGTCACGCTTGAGACGACGAACTATCTCGACGACCGTCAGGGCGGCATCTACACCGAGGCGCAGACTCTGCAAACGTTCCCCGTCGATACCGCGCGCGACTTCAACTGGAAGCAGAAATACGTTGACGGCTTGGGCCGCGAGCGCGAGGTCTTCAGCGAGAGCGGACAGAGCGCCGGGAACATCACGACGCTGACGGACTATGATTCGAGCGGCCAAGTCTCCGCGCAAAGCCTGCCGTTCTTCTCGGCCACGGCCAACGTCTCGCAGGCGCCGCACTCGATCCTCAGCACCTTCGACGTGTTGGGACGGCCCCTCACGCACCAGACGCCGGCCGGGCAGGACGGCGGTCAATTCTCTATCACCACATGGGAATATCAGAGCGGGGGCGTGGTGACGATGACCTCCGCGTCGAGTTCCAATACTCCTTACACGCAGGTCTTCGTGCATCATCTTTACGACGGGCAGGATAAGGTCCGCCAGTCCACCCTCCCGGCCGACGGCAATGCCACGACGACGTTTACATACGACCCCATCGGGCGCCTGGCCAATGCCACCGACCCGGCCACGACGACGAGTCCACAGGGCATCAGCAACACGATTACCTACGACTCGCTGGACCGCAAACTGACCTTCGACAACCCGGACCAGAACACCACCAACGACCCCAACGTCAAGGCCATGACGTACGAGTACGACCCGACCACCGGGCGGCTTCAGCGACAGATTGACGCGGCCGGGCAAGCGACCGTCTTCGCCTACGACAACCTTGACCGCTTGGCGAGCAAAACTTTGAGCGACGGCCGCGTGCAGCTTTACACGTACGACGAAGCGTCCACGCGCGGCGCCGGTCGCCTGTCGCATGTAAAGGTTATGGCCGCCGACCAGTCCGTCGAATCGCAGTACGACTTCGACTACGACGCTTACGGCAACATCATTACCTCGACGTTGACCGTCGCGGGGGAAGCGGCTCCCTTCAACACCACTTCGAGCTTCGACCCGCAACAGCGCATGATCGGGCAGACGTTGCCGGACGGGAGCCAGTTGGTGCGCGAGTACTCCTTCGGTCAACTCGTCAGCCAGACGCTCGACGGCGCCAGGGCCGACTATCCGCTGGAGCAATACGACGCGGCGGGGAAGGCTCGCCAGTTAATCTACGGGCAGGGCACGTTGCCGGGGCCGGGCGTCGTGACGAACTACACGTACAACCCTGCGGGCCAGATGTACGGAGAGGTCGTCAACGGCAGCGCGGGCGTGGTGCTTAACCTTGCCTACGGCTATGACCTGCTGGGGCAGCTCCTCGGCGTTACGGACTCGGGCGGGTCGGGCTTCAATCAGACCTTCACGTATCTCAACAAGCGCCTTCAGAGCGCGCTCGTTCCGGGTTTCGACGCGGCCAGTTATGACTATGACGCTTCCGGCAATCTCACGACGAAGGAGGGTGTCGTCTTCACATACCGGGCGCACTTCCCCGTGAGCGGGACCGCGAACGGCAGCCCGGTCTACACGGCCACGCCGGACGCATGCGGGCGGACCATGACGCGGGTGAACGGCTCCGGCACGCAGTTGAACTTTGAGTACGACGGGCTCGGGAGTCTGTGCCGGGTCTCCAACGCGACGAGCGGCGCGACGCTCCGTCAGTTCCTCTCGGACTACACGGGCCGGCGCCTACGGCAGACCACGGAGGACGGCACGCGGGTCATCCACGTCAGCCCGTCTTATCAGGTCACGCTGCCCCCTGCGGGCGCGGCTTCGGTCACAAAGTATCTGTTGGACGAGCGCGGCGTGGCCGCGTCCGTCACCACTGTCGCGGGGTCGGCCGCCAGGGTTCTTTACTTCCGACGCGACCACAAGGGGAGCATCACGCACACGTTCGGCCCCGACGGCGCGGTCGCCAGCGTGGTGTCTTACAGCGGCTACGGGCAGTTGAATCTGCTCAGCGGCCCGGATGATTTCCGGCCCAAGTACGAACACAAGGCGTGGGACGCGGAGATCGGTCTCTACTACTTCGGCGCGCGTTACTACGACCCGTTGACGGGGCGGTTCCTGACCCCGGACAGCCAGTTGGGCGGGCAGAACTATTTGCAGGCGGACGTGCTGAACCGCTATGCCTTCGAGCTGAACAACCCCGTCAACCACACGGACCAGAGCGGGCACATGGCGAAGTGGGTGGGCGGTCTGCTGATCGGCCTCGCGGCCGTCGCCATCGGGGCAATCGTCATCCTGAGTTTCGGGACAGCGGCGCCGCTCGCGGTGGCTATCATCTCCGGCGCGCTCATCGCGGGCGGCATCAGCGGGGCCGCGTACTCTGTCACTCACCAAAACAATTTCAGTTGGAAAGACTATGGGATTCAGGTCGGCATCAGCGCAGGCATCGGCGCACTGTCCGGCGGCGCGTTCTACGGCCTCTCGGCCGCGACCTCCAGCATCGCGGTTCTGGGCTCTACCGCCACGCGTAGTTTCGCGACCAGTGTGATCGGGAGCGCGCTCATCAGCGGTACGGCAGACGTAACGTCGCAGTTTTTAACCAACCTCGCGGAGGGGCAGAGTTTGTCCAACGGACTCGCCAACGCCGCAATCTTCGGAACCCTTTTCGGCGCGGCGGGCGGAGCCCTCGGCTTCGGCTTCGGCAAAGCGGTCGCACGGTACACGGTCGCGAGGTACGGGGAAGAGATTGAAGAGCAGGTGGTCCGACAGGAGTCGGCCGAGTGGCGCAACCTGAACGTCAACCATGCCAATGAAGTGAATTCGGGAAGATTGACCTCTTTCCCGATAGGGGCGGATGAAAGGACGCCGATTCTACAGGCGCGGAAGATAGAGGAGGTGATGAACGGTCGGGGCGCGCGCTTCTTACAGTTGCTGCTCTCGAACACGACCGCGTTCCCCGAAGCCTATCTTGAGAACCGGCAGTCGTAAGCAAACACGCTCTCGACGAGCCGCGCCTCTATTCGTTCCGCAGGGCGAGCACCGGGTCGATGCCGGCCGCCCTGCGCGCGGGGATGTAACTGGCGAGCAGCGTCACGAGCACGAGCAGGAGTGGGACGCCGCCGAAGATAAGCGCGTCGGTCGAACTCACCCCGTAGAGCAGGCTCGACATGGTGCGGGTCAGGGCGAAAGCGCCGGCCAGGCCGAGCGCGACGAAGTAGGCCAGCACGCCGTAGACGCCCGCCACGGCCAGGACCAGCGCCACGGCGGCGAAGAGACTGAGCCACAGCACGTTGAAACGACGCTGCGCGAGCGAGTCCGAGAGCAGTTGCTCCATCGTCTTGACGTTATAGACGGGCACGCTCTTGTCGATTGCCTGTAGCTCCGCGCGCACCGATGGCGCGAGACGCTCGGACTCTCCCGTGGCGCGGACGACGAGGTTCATCACGGGCCAGATGGTGTTCTGCGTGTAAGGGATGTAGATTTCCGGCCGCGCCTCGCTCTCAAGCCCCCTGTGCTTAACGTCGCCGACGACGCCCACAATCTCACCCTCGAAGAGTGAAGTCCCGACGGTCAACCGTTGGCCGACGGCGTCGCGGCCGTCGAAGAAGCGGCGCGCGCAAAGCTCGTTGATGATGACGACGCCGGGCGCCGCTTCGTCGTCCGTCTCGCCGAAGTCGCGCCCCTGCTCCAGGGGGATGCCGAGCGTGCGGAAGTATTCGGGGCTGATGACGCGTATGTCCGCGTCCAACTGTGAACCGGCCTCGGTCGGCCCCTGCCCCTCGATGTTGAAGGGAAGATTGACCGAGCGTCCGCCCAACGGGAGGTACGAGGTCAGCCCGACGGAGTTGACGCCGGGCAGCGCCTTCACCCTCCGGACGACTTCGCGGAAGAAGGGCACGCGCTGCGTCTTCGGGTACTCTGCGTTCGTTAGCGAGATTGACACCGCGAGAACGTTGTCCGCCCTGAATCCGGGGCTCACCTCACTCAGGCGATAGAAACTCTTAATCAGAAGTCCCGCGCTCGTCAGAAGGATGCAGGCCATCGCCACCTGCGAGACGATGAGCGCGTTCCTCACGCGGTTGCGCCCGACCGTGACGCCCGAACTTCGCCCGCCAGCCTTGAGCGCCTCGCTCAGGCTTATCTCGGACAGGTGGAGCGCCGGCACGAGACCGAAGACGAAGCCCGTGACGAGCGTGAGCAGGAGTGTGAACCCGAGCATCGGCAGGCTGACGCCGACCTCGTCTATCCGCGGGATGGATTGCGGCCCGAACGAGCGCAGGACGGCGATGAACCAGACGGCAAGGAGCAGGCCGAGCCCGCCGCCCAACGACGACAACAACATGTTCTCCGTTATCAACTGCCGCGCCAACTGCCGCCGGTTGGCACCGAGCGCCGTCCGCAGGACTATCTCTCGACGGCGTCTGGTGGCGCGCGCCAGTTGCAGCGTCGCCACGTTGGCGCAGGCCAGCAGGAGCAGGATGCCGACGGCCCCGAGCAGCACCAGCAGCGCCGTGTCGGTCTTACCGAACAGGTGCTCGCGGAGGGGCGTGACGGTGACGCTCCAGTTCGCGTTCATCTGTGGGAACTCCCGCGCCAGCGCGGAGGCCGTGGCGTTGAGGTCCGCTTCCGACTGCCGCGCCGAGACGCCGTGCTTGAGCCGCGCGACCACGCGGACGAAGCGCGCGCCGGCACGTTTCGTTTGCGCCTGATAGTCCTCAGGCATCCACAAATCGGTGTTGACCGGGAATTGAAACTCGGCGGGCATGACGCCGATGATCGTGAAGTCGCGCGCGCCGTCGGCGTCGAGCGTCAGATGTCTGCCGACGACCTGCGGGTCGCCGCCGAACTGGCGCCGCCAGAGGCCGTGGCTGAGCATCACGACGCGGTCGCGCCCGGGCTCGCCGTCCTCTTGCGTAAACGCGCGTCCGAGCGAGGGGGCGACCCCGAACGTCTTGAAGAAGTTCGTCGTGACCAGAATCCCTTCGAGGCGCTCGGGCCGGTCCGTCCGCATGAGGTTGATCGGCCACGTCGTGTAGGCCGCCAACTCCTCGAAGCTCCGCGAGCGCTCGCGGTAATCGACCACGTCCGAAGGTGAGATGAAGCCCTGGCTGACGCCGACCGTCTGGTTCCGTGAGCCGACGTAGACCAGGCTCTCGGGCCGCGCGTAAGGCAGTGGGCGGATGACGACGGCGAGCACCACGCTGAAGATGGCGCTGCTCGCCCCGATGCCGAGCGCCAGCGTGACGACCGCGACGACGGTGCACAGCGGACTCCTCGACAGTAACCGAAGGCCGTAACGGACATCACGCCCGAGCGTCGTCATCAATCCACCTCGCGATTCAGAAGAAGGGGTTCACTTTTCCAGCACAGACGCTCGGGTCGTTCTTCCTGAGCGGGACGACGGTGATCAGCCTCCCGGCCACGTATATCTCGACCTGCCCGGAGTCCTTGAGCCGTTCGCCCTCGGCCAGGACATAACTCACCTTCCGCTGCTTCAGGAGTCGAGGCCGGTCTCGTTGTCGCGCTCGTAGCCCGTGAACTTCTGCCGGACGCTGCCCGGGTTGTAGCTGACGATGCCCTCGCGCCCCGAGTCGGTCACCGCGTCGGTGCGCACCTCCTCGCCGAAGGGCAGGTAGTCGTGCCGCGACTTCGGCGCCCCGTCAACGTCGGTCACAACCCTCGTACTCCCGAGATGGTCCTGCGTGAGGTAACTCACACCACCACCAACGACCTGATTTGAATACTCCGCGACGAGTTGCCCCGTGACGTTGTAGACGTAGACGGTCGTCTCCAACCCCGTCACCTTCTTCACGCGCCGACCGCCGCCGTCGTACGCGTAGACCGCCCCGCCGGGGTTCCCCGTCCCGCCGTTGACCGTCACCATACGGTTCTCCGCGTCGTACTGGTACGTGAAGTTCGGCGCGGCCGTCAGGTTCCCCGCTGAGTCGTAGTCGTAGCCGTTCGTCGTGATGCGGTTACTGGCCGGGCCGAAGGAGAGCTGCGGCCCCTCGACGTTGTCGGTCGTCTCCGACGACTTGAACGCGCGATTGCCGAAACGGTCGTAGTTGAAGCGTTGCTTCCACACCTCCGCCTCGCCCCCGCCCGTCACCTTCGCCTCGCGCGCGATGTCGAGCCGGTTCAGCGGGTCGTAGTAGTAACTCTGCGTGAGTGAGAGACTGCCGGGGACGTTGATGGACTGACTCCGGAGGTTGCCGTTGTTGTCGTTGGTGCCATAGTTGAAGTCGAATTGCAGTTTGCTGGAGTCCGCGACCGCCGTGCCGAGTCCGATCTGCACTATCTGTAACCTCTCGTTGAACTCGGCGTGCTCCCAGAGGCCGTTGCCGAGCCTCAACGCGGCCGTCGCGCCGTGCGGCGCGTACTGGACGCGGTCCGTGCTCTGCGCGCCCGCGCCCGCGTAGAAGTTGTTTGACGCCTGGTTCCTGACGCCCGTCAACCGCCCCGCGCTGTCGTAATCCACCGCCACAACCTTGCCCGAAGGATACTGCTCGGACGTGAGTCCGCCGGCAAGGTTGTAGTGGTAGTCGGGCATGCTGTAAGTGACGCCGCCGGTCGTCTGCGAACTGGCCGTCGCGCGGCCGAGCGTGTCGTAGCTGACGACGTTGTACATGGACGCGCTGTTGCCGAGCGAGGTCAGCCGACCCTTCCCGTTGGGCAGCGTGTCGTAAACCAAATCCACGCGGGGCGTGCCGTCGTTGTAGGTCCGCGACTTGACGCGGTTGAGCGAGTCGTACTCAAAACACGTGGCGACCTTCGTCTCCGTGTAAGGGATAGAACACGTCGAGAGGTCGAAGCCGGCCGGGTGCGTCCTCGGGTCGATCTTCAGGACGAGGTTCCCGTTCGCGTCGTACCGGTACTCAACCGTGCCGCCCTCCGGGTTGGTCGCCGAGGTCAGCCGCGACAGGCTGTCGTAGACGAACGAGCGCGGCTGCGTGCTCTGACTCACCTGCTTGAGGTTGCCGAGCGTGTCGTAGTCATAGTGGGTCGGGTAGCCCGTCAGGTTCTGCTCGCCGAACGGGACGGTGACGGTCTCGTTGTCGGCCGGCGCGATCTCCCACACGTCCGTCAACTGGCCCAGCGCGTTCGTCTCGGTCAACCGTTGGCATGCACAGGACAGAGAGCGCCGCGTAGACGCACTGCGGGAGACCGCCCGCATCATGCCCCGAAAGACTTGGCACGCTCCGCGCCAAGTTTGAGACCTGACGCTTCGCGTCTCGGTCGATGCACGCCCTCCGCGCGATATTCGTATTGCAGCTCTTCTTCGGCATGACACTTCCTCCCCGGAGGTGTGACACCGCCGCGCGAATCGGCCGCGACAATCAGGCGTTAACAGAGGGCGTGCGGATAAGACGGGACACACCCCGGCGGCTTTTGCTGCGTGGCGGTTGGATGCCTGCCGTGGTGTGGGGTCAGATGCGGGCTGCCAAGCGATGCACCTTTACGCTCACGTGACGACAGGGGATGCGTTGTTCCTTCAAGCCCGCCGGCACCGTCAGTACCGGCGTGTTGCTCCATTACTCCGTCACGAAAAAGGCGAAATGACTGACCCGACTCCGCGAAGCCTGACTTGTAAACCGGTGAAATGAAGTCGGGGCCTAAGGGTTGGGCATCACTGTAGACTCGTTATAAATGTTCGCGTGAGACTGGGGACTGGTGGAAATATGTCGGTATCTCGCGTGAGCTACCTCGCGTTCGGGGGTGCCACGCAATCTATCCGCACCGGACGCGGACTGTCAACAAATTTTTGACAACTGTTGAGCACTAGTGTTGCAGGAATAACTTTCAGGTCGGCCGGCTCGACCTCGGACGGTAGTTTAGCTGTGCCGGAAAAACGAGAGGATGATTCTCTGCCTTATCCCTTAAAAGGTCTTAGCAAGCGTAAATGCGGTTTTCAGCCCTTTCTCACTCATAAATCCGCTACAGCATTAAGGGTCCACAACTTGAGAGTTTGTGTATCCAAGCGCATTGTAGACTTGAAAATGGTCCATCTTATGGTAATCGAAATTATTCCTATATGTTTCACGCATTAGGTTGATCTTTGACCCTAGTCTTCTCTGCTCAATCCTGTCCGAGGCTTCAACACGCACCAGCCCTCGAAGATAAAGCGGGAAGGGCCGGTGCGCTACGCACGGGAAGAACGCCTCTGTGTCTGCTCCAAGTTACGGTACCTTCTCTCGCGTGAAACACGGATTCCGAGGTTCAGCAGTCGGAGATTTCTGGCGACCCATTCAGGGCTTCATATATCGAATGACGGGAGATATCCCTCGGATTCCGGAGGTCTTCGGCTATCCGCAATTGTGCCAAGAATAAACAGACTTCCACAGGAAAAATCGAAAATTACGTTGTTTCAAACCATCCAAGCGTGATATAAGGCCGTTCTATGACTCCCGAGACGCTTATAGACCCATTTTCCATCTCGCCGAACCCAAATACGTTATTTATCACGCCGAACCTTAAAGCTGTCCTCTATCAAGCGCGTGGGACGATAAATAGGCGTCAGGGATTGGTAGCAATCCTTGCGGACGCCGGGATGGGTAAGTCTACTATCGTCCGCTTCCTCTACGGAGAGTTCGACGCGCAAAGCACTGTCACGGCTACCTTTATCCCCACGCCGCAGTTCCCCTCCCTCTTCTCTATGATGAAAGCGATTTGTGCGGACTTCGGCATCGAACCCCGCCGGTCGCTCCTTGAGCAGCAGGATAAGCTCCAAGAGTTTTTAGTCGGGGAGTACCAAGCTGGGCGGAACGTCGTTATCTTCATTGACGAGGCGCAGCTTCTCTCGAACACCCTTCTCGAAGGCATCCGTGCCCTCCTCAACTTCGAGACTAACAATGCGAAATTGATTCAAATCGTCCTCGCCGGCCAGCTCGAACTCAAAATAAGGCTCGACGCCGAGCGGAACAAGGCCATCAAATCGAGAATTCACAGCTACGCGCTCCTCAATCCCCTCACTGACCGCGAGATGCGCCAGATGATTGACCACCGATGCAAGGTCGCCGAAATTCCCAACCCTTTCGCCGATGAGGCGTTAGACCGTATCTGGGAGATCACCAAAGGTGTACCCCGTCACATCCTCAAGATTTGCGACAAAGCCTACGACTACATGAACATTAACGAGGGGACGGAAGTAACGCTTGAATACATTGATCCGGCAGCCGAAGATGCGGCCGTCGAGATAGCAAAGGCTGAGGCGGCATGAGTAGGTTTCTCACCAAGATCTTAAACGAGCCGCCCGGCGGACGCCAAAAAACCGAAGAATCTACAGTTAGCCCGTCCACCTTGGACGGCCCGTCCAATAAGACCGACCTGTTCAATTTGGACAGGCCAGCCACTACAGACAGCCCGTCCATTTTGGACAGCCCAGCCGCAGAGGACAGCCTGTCCACAGGACAGCCCCCCCCCCTGCCAGTGGACAGCCCGTCCACTTTGGACAGCCCGTCCACAAGGGTCAGCCCGTCCATTTTGGACAGGCCAATTTTGCTTGATGCTATCCCTGAAGTACGGGGTCATACGCAGCTCCCACATCGATATACCGACCACTTGCCGCGCTGGCTTTCGGCGGACGAGCAGGCCGTCTACGTTCAGCTCTACCGATTGAGTTGGGGCTGGGGTAACGAAGTTTGCTTCATTTCTAACCCAAAACTCTCAGAACGAAGCGGCGTGCCCGAGACCTCTATGCGCCGGGCAGTGAAGAAGCTCATCAGCAAGGGACTCATCGAAAAGACTGAGCGACGGTTCGGCGGGGCAGAGCAGGGCATCGAATATAGGGTGTCCATATTGGACAGGCTGGCCACTCAGGACAGGGCGTCCAATAAGAGCAGCCTGTCCAATATGGCACCCAATAAAGAAAGAGTATTAAAAGAAAATTTTAAAGCCGATGCTTCGCAGTGCCCGGACTGCATGGGCACTGGCTTCTACTACCCGGAGGGAACCGCGAAGGGGGTAAAACGGTGCGAGCACCGCAAGCTTCAATAACAAAGGGCTAGTGTCATGCACATGTATGCGGCGGTAATCGCTATGTGCACACGGGTAAAATGTGTATGAGGAACAATCGTGAGTAGCTGTTTCAACGTCTTCGCCGAGTGCGTCAAAGCGATCAGGGATGGCGAGCTGGTCAAGTCCGTCAGCACGAAAGACAAAGAGTTCCATTTTCAAAACTGGTTCCAGGACCGACTGATAACACTCGGGATTTTTTTCGACACGCCGGGCAGAAACACGTACCCGGACTTCAGACTCGTGAGCGAGCCCGAAGGCTACGAGATCAAAGGGTTGGCCTGGCCGGGGCGGGAGAAGGATTACGACGCTAACAGCCAGGTGCCTTCCGGCAGTCACAACGGGCGGACGATTTTCTACGTGTTTGGGCGATACCCGGCCGCCCAGGCGGGCGAGAAGGAATACCCGGTCGTGGACTTAGTCCTCTGCCACGGCGACTTTCTGAACGCCGACCACAAATACGTTCACAAAAACAAAAACATCAAGGGCTTTGGCGGCTACGGCGACATCATGATCCGGGACAGGAAGATGTACGTCGCGCCGACGCCCTTCGCCCTCACCCTGGGCACGACCGGGGCTCAGACACTCATCCTGCCCGATGACTTTCCTCCCGACGGTAGGTTCGAGGAGGTGGGCAGGCTTTCGAGGAAGGAATGCGCCGAACTCGTGGTGGCCTATACGTTCGATTTAGTTAAGAACAACCTTTCGGCGAAAACCACCCCGAACCCGAACGCCGAGCAGGAGCACCGCTTCGTCGCCTACCGCCTGAAGGGGCAGGGCGGAAAGCCCGTCTCGATGGCCGGGGGCGCGGCGGAGATAGTATCGGAACCTGACGAAGAATGAGCGCAACCGTTACCGACACCGATGTTCAGGCGGCGCGACCGGCCCCGGCGAGAGGGCAAGCCATCGAGCGGGGATTTCCCATCGGCCAGGTCAGCCGGCTCGCCGAGCACGAAAGCTGGCGTAAAGAAGTTCATCGGCCCATCTACCACATACACAAGTGGTGGGGGCAGCGGCTCGGCTCCGTCTTCAGGGCGATGATCTTAGGTGCCCTGGCCGACGCCGACACGGACATCTGGGAAGAATTTTATAAGAGGCACGACTTCAGGGGCAGGGTAGTCCTCGACCCTTTCATGGGCAGCGGTACAACCCTGGGGGAGTGTGCCAAACTCGGGGCCAAACCCGTCGGCGTCGATATAAATCCCGTCAGCACCTTCATCGTCACCCAATCCCTTACCCGCGTCGATCTTAACGAGTTGGAAAAGGTATTCGCCGAGATCGAATCGGACGTGAGCCCGAGGGTAAGACACTACTATAAGACGTTAGACCCTGACACGCGTGCGGAGATACCGGTTCTCTACTACTTCTGGGTGAAGGAAGTGACGACGCCCGACGGGGAGACCATCCCCCTGTTCAGCTCTTACGTGTTCAGCAAAGACGCTTACCCGAAGAAGAAACCCACTTCGCGGATAGTCTGCCCCGGCTGCTGGTCCATCAACAGCGGTCGTTATGATGCCAACGAATTGGTCTGCGAGTCCTGTGGCCGCCGCTTCAACCCACAGGCGGGGCCGGTCCATGGTCAGTACGTCACGACCACGTCGGGCGCGCGGCACAAGATTAAAGACTTGGTCATGTTGGGGAAGTGTCCCCCCCGGCACAGGTTGTACGCCCTGATGGCGTTGAGGCGCGACGGAACCAAGGTTTATCTGCGGCCGTCGCGCTACGATTTTGAGCTTCTCGAAGAGGCAAGGGAACGACTGCGGCGGGAGGACCTGCCCCTGCCGGGCATGGCCGTGCGGCCCGGCCACAACACGAATCAGGCGCGGGGGTATAACTACTGTAACTGGCGCGACTTTTTCAACGACCGCCAACTCCTCTGTCTCGGCATCCTGCTCGAACGAATTTTGAAGGTCGAGGACAGGGCCATCCGCGACCAGTTCCTGTGCCTGTTCTCAAGCGCGCTGGAATATAACAACCTCTTTTGCAGCTTTAAGGGGGAGGGAACCGGGGCGGTTCGGCCACTCTTCTCGCACCACATTTTGAAGCCCGAGAGGACGGTGCTGGAGAACAGCGTGTGGGGGACCGAGAAGAGTAGCGGCACGTTCTCGACCCTTTTTCGCTCCAGGCTTCTGAAGGCTAAGAAGTATCTCGATTCGCCTGTCGAGGTGCGAGTCCCCCAGGGCCTTGCCGACGACGCGAAGGTCGTCGGCAACGGGAAGGTCGCCAGTAGCGACAGGATAGACGTAAAAGTTACCGCGAGTTGGGAAGAGTTCGCGGCCACGCCACGCGGCGCGCTGGTCCTTAACGGCGACGGGGCGCAACTTCCCCTCCCGGACAAGAGCGTTGACGCCGTCATCACCGACCCTCCATACTTCGACTTCGTCCACTACAGTGAGTTGAGCGACTTCTTTTACGCATGGCTCGCCCCGGTCTTGAGAGGGGAGTACACATACTTCACGCCCCCCGACTCTTCACACGCGAATGAGGTGCAGGATCGTCACCCCGCCCGGTTCGCGTCGAAGCTGGCCCGCGTGTTCGGCGAATGCAGGCGGGTGTTGAAGGACGACGGCATACTGTCGTTCAGCTTCCACCATTCACGCGCCGAAGGGTGGATGTCCATCTACGAGGCGATCACCAGCGCCGGCTTCGAGGTGGTTGCCGCGCATCCCATCTACGGCGAGATGAAGGGGGCGAGCGCCAAGTCCTCCACGAAAGAGCCCATAACCTTGGACGCCATTCTGGTCTGTAAGAAATTCGCGGGCGTCCACGGGCGCGCGGAAAATCTCGCCGAGGCGATCAGGTTAAAGACCGAGGCGACCTATAGAGAGCTACAAGCTTCCGGGTTTTCGCTGTCGCAGGCGGATGCGTACGTGGTCGCCATGTCCAGTGCGTTGGTACTAGGTTCGCGCGGCGGGCTGACGGTGTCTGAGATGCATGAGCTATTGAGTGAATTTACTCTCCAGAAGTGACGGCAGGGTTCTACAAGTGAAATACAGTACGGAGCGGTGATGGCGAGCCTACGTCAAGCCGGCCTCAGACACGCCGAGCATTACAAACAGGTGCTCTACGACGCGGATGAGCTTTTCTTGCGGGGCGGGCAGGCCACGACGCGCGGACTCGATCTCTTCGAGCAGAATTGGGGCAACATACAGACCGGGCAATCGTGGGCCGAACGGCACGCGGGTGAGGACGAGGCGGCGGCCGACGTTTGCTATTCTTACGCCAACTCCGGACCTTTCCTTCTCGATTTAAGACAACCGGCGCGCGCGAACATACGCTGGCTGGAGTCGGCCCTCGCCGTCGCCCGCCGCCTGGAACGCAAGCAGGACGCGGGCCTCGCCCTCGGTAATCTTGGTTGGGCGTACCTGCGCCTCGGCGACCTGGCGCGGGCCGTCGAGTGCTACGAAGAACAGGGCGCGGTCGCGCGCGCGACCGGCGACCGAGTCGGCGAGGCCAGCGCGGCGGGCAACCTGGGCAGCGTCTATTTCGTGCGGGGCAACGTGCCGGTTGCACAGCGGTTCTATCAGGACAGCTTGCGCATCGCCCGCGAGGTCGGCGACCGCTACCAGGAGAGCAACGCCCTCGGGGGGCTCGGCAACGCCTACGGCCAGACGGGTGAGTTGGGCCGCGCCTTTGAGTGCTATGAGCGGCAACTGGCGATAGCAAGCGAGACCGGCAACCGGCGGGACGAGGGCAACGCGCTGAACAGCATGGCGGTCATACATCGAATGCGGGGCGAGTTAGACAGCGCCCTGGCCCTCTGCGAGCGGCGGCTCTCCATCGCGCGCGAACTCGGCGACAGGCGCGGCGAGTCGGGCACGCTGAACAACCTGGGATTGATCTACAAGAGGCTCGGCGAAGGGCAGCGCGCGACCGAGTATTTGGAGAAGAATCTAATCCTCGCCCGCGAGATTGGGGACGCTTACGGCGAGGGCGTGACGCTGGGGAATCTGGCGCAGCTCGCGTTTGACTCGGGCGACGTGCGGGGCGCCGTCGAATACTGCGAGCGCCAGTTGGCGGTGGTGCGCCGACTCGGAGACCGACGCGGCGAAGGCTCGGCCCTCTACAGGATGGCGCGGGCGCTCGACGCTTTGGGCAGCCGCGAGCAGGCCGTCAGTTGCGCCGAGGCGGCGCTCGACATCCGCGAACAACTCAAAGACCCGCGCGCCGCGAGCGTCAGGGAGTTGCTCGCGCTGTGGCGTGGTCAGGCCGACGTTACACTGACTGACAGGTCAGGGGGTCAGCAGTGAGCGTGCGTGCTGCACGAGCAGGGCGTGCATCTGGAACCGTTGATTTTTTAAAGGCTCGATGAGGCCGTGATCCGCCAGCCGGCGGACGACGGGCTTCGGGTCGTCCATCTGCCAGACGGCCGCCATCGCTCCGAGGTCGAAGGTCGCCGGCTTGGGCGCGAACGCCCCGAGGTAGGCGAAGCATTCGCGCGCCTGTTCGTCCAGACGGTCCGTGCTCCTGCGCAGCAAGGCGTCGAGCGTCGGCGTCAATCCATTCTCCGAGCGGTCCACGGGGGCGCTCTCTTTGACGAACTCGGCGTGCTCCTCAACGTCCTTCCGGAGCCCCTCGATCAGGTCGCCGACCTCCAGCCCGAGTTCATCCTCCTTCTTGAGCAGCCCGGCGGCGACGTGCAGCGACAGCGGCAGGTATTCGAGGTCGCGCGCAAGCTCGCGACACTTCTCCTTGTTCTTTTCGACGATGTCCGGGGCGAGGATGCGCAGCAGGCGCAGGGAAGACTCTTCGGACAGTTCGGGCAGCGTAAAGACCGCGCCGCGTCCGGCGGTCAACTGTCTGGCGACCGCTGGCTTGCGCGTTGTCACCAGCACTCCGCACCTGCTCCCGCTGGCCTGCATGAAAGGGGTGGCGTGGCCCTCATGCCAAACGTCATCGACGATCAAAAGCATCCGCTTGGAGCGGAGCAATGTGGCCAGTTGCGCCGTCACCTCGCTGAGCGTCGGCACGCGCAGCAGCGCGTCCGAGCCGAGGACACGCCCCCACCCCGCCAGCAGCGACAGCAGCTTGTTCTCCAACTCGCTCTGGCTCAGTTCATCTTCGCCAAAGAAGAGCGAGGCCCACAGCACGCCATCCGGGAACGCCTCCTGCACTTGCCGGTCCCTGCTGAAGAAGGTGACCAGCGTGGTCTTGCCGACGCCGGGCCAGCCGCGCACGACGGTCGGGCTGTTCTCGGGCAGCCCCGGCGATGAGGCGGAGACCCCCATCAGGTTCTTCACGTCAAGGAGAGAGTCCTCGCGCCCGACGAAGATGTGCGCGGGCAACTGCGGGCTGATGCCTAGCGGCGGCGGCGGGTAGAGCCGGTCCATGAGGTCGCGGTAAGTCTCGGCGTCCGTCTCGACTTCGATGAGGCTGCGGTGCGGCTTAACGCGGAGGAGTGGCGGCTGACCGGCCTGCGGGCCGCCGCTCGCCACGCCGGACTTGAGTATGACTTTACCGTCGGCCGCCGCCTGCCGGACTTCCTGCGCGTCGCCCTCGCTCGCCCCGCCGGCCACCAGCCGCGCCAGGGCCGAGCGAAGGTCCTCGACGTAGTCTTTACGTATCTTCTCCCTCTGCTCCACGAAAGGTTCCAGCGGATCGACCCCCGCCCGCGTCAGCAGTTCCGGCGCGTCCGACCCCGGAAGCCGTTGCATCTCCACGTCGAGCTTACCCAACTCGAAGGCTTCGTGCACCGAACGGCCGAACGAGAGGCCGCGATAGAAGGCCGCGGCGAAGGCGATGGCGGCCTTGTCGCCGACGGTCTTGTTGGTTCCGATGGTGTAGTCGATGGTGCGGCCGATGGCCTCGGCCTGCGGCTTCGAGTAACAGGCGTTGAGGACGACGACGCGGATGTTGTCGCGCAGAATCTCGAACAGCCTCACCAGCGGCCCCTTACTCACGGGGCAACTGGCCCCGGAGTCGTCCATGAGAATGACCTCCTCCGCGTCGGTCCCGTGGCCCGCGAAGTGTACGATGTGGGGCTGGTGTCTGAGCAGAGCCTCTTGCAAACCCGTCGGCCTGACGGCGAACTTCGCGACCAATTGAAACGCATCGCGCTCCGTGCCGACTTGCAGCATGCTCTCTATCTGGTGAAACTCTTCGTCGAGCCTGATGCGGCCCGCGTCGGTGGGGGTTGAGGCGAGGAACAGGATTTTAATCGTCTCGGTCATGGCGCTCGTCCTTGAGTGAAGCACGTAACGAGGGAACGTCCGAACTGCGTTTAATGTGAGTCAGGCGGCGTCACGTCGAAGATGGGCGTTTCATCAAAGCCGCCCGTGGGCCTCCCGCACATCGGATAGGTTGACGGACTGTAACGTTATAGCCAAAACGGCCCGCCGGGCAAGCAGAATCGAAGAGCGGCCGGCGTCAACGCCGACCACGCAACTCTTCCAGGTGTCGTCAACGCCTACGCGGCACTTGCGTAGCGACCGGTTCGCCCGTTCGGGTCATCTCTGTCGAAAGGTGTAGCCTCTTCGTATGCCGATGCCGAGTCTGCGCGAAGCCATGTTGCGCCACGCGACCTGCTACCTTGAGCAGCTTCGCGCGGCGGAAGACCTCTACACGCGGGACGGGGCGGCATACAGAGGGTTGGAACTGATCTACGCGAACTGGGTGAACATCAAGGCCGGGCAACAGTGGGCAAGTCAGTTCGCGGATGGGGACGAAGCGGTCAGGGCTGTTTGCGAAAATTACTCCCGCGCCGGTGCTTTCATTCTTGAGCTACACCAACACCCGCGGGAGCGTATACGCTGGCTTGAAGCCGGGTTGGCCTGCCTGAATGGGCGGGAAGACCGGGCCGTCAGGGGCTTACTCCTGACGAACATCGGGATTGCTTACGCAAGCATCGGGCTGAGCGAGCGCGCGGTCCAATGCTACGAACAGGCGGCGGCGATTGCTAAAGAAGTAAGTAGCCGGGCCGGCGAATCGGCCATCCTCAACAACTGGGGCAACGAGTTTTTCAGAATCAACAAGACGGGAGAAGCCATCGAGTACTACCGGCGCGCGCTGGCCCTCGTCCGGGAGTTGGGTGACCGGAGGGGCGAGGCATCGACCCTGGTGAACTTGGGGGCCGCTTATAAGAGGGAGGGCGATAAGGAGTCCAGCTTCGAAGCTTTCGAGCAAGCCTTAAGCATCACCCGCGAGACCGGCGACCGCCATTGCGAGGGCTTTATCCTGAGCAACCTCGGCGACTTCTACTTTGACGGGCCGCAACCCCGACAGGGCATACAGTGCTATGAAGAGGCTTTGAGTATCGACCGTGAGTTATCCGACCGGCTCGGCGAGAGCATTAACTTGAGTAAGCTGGGTCAGGCGTACGGCAAGTTGGGTGAAACCTCCGAGGCTCTCGCATGCTACGAGCGGGCGTTGCGGTTGGCGCGCGAATTCGGCTCCTCGCGTAACGTGGCGATCATCCTGAACGACCTCGGCATGGCTTACAGAAGGGCGGGTGAAGACAGGCGCGCGGTGGAGCATTACGAAGAGGCGCTGTCCATCATGGGCACGATTAACGACCACCACAGCGAGGCGATTGCCCTGCGCAACCTCGGGCTGGCTCACGCAAAACTAGGCGAAGCCGAGTCGGCCATTAAATGTTTTGGAGAGGCGATCAGGCGCAACGTCGAATTGGGGGACAGAAACGAAGAGGGAAAGAATTACGGCTCGTTGGGCAAAGTCTACGCGAACGCCGGAGCGCCGGGGCGGGCGCTCGAATGCCACGCGCGCGCGCTCGCCGTCGCACGCGAAGTCGGCAACCGGCGCAACGAAGGCGGGGCGCTCTGGGAAAAGGCCGTCGTGCTGGAAGGACTGGGGATGCAGGCAGAGGCGAGAAGTTGCTACATAGCCTCGCTGGAAATACACAGGGACCTGGGTGATGACAGCGCCGAACTCTTGTTGACGCTCTTGTACGACGAAGAGCCGTCAGACCCGGCGTCTCCGGGCGCCGGAGAGAACTCACTGGAAGCCGTCTGACGTTCGCACGGGGCGCCCCGGCCGAGCAACATATTTTCCGGCGACGATGTAATGTTTCGCCGGGAAATACATAAACGATTGACGGGGCAAGTTTCTCCCTGTCGCGCGCGGGCGCGGGGATGAAGTTAACGAACCAGGCAGTCGGGACTGGCTGCCGGATAGGTCAAGGGGCTGCCGTTACCACTCAAACCAGAACGCGAAAGGAGAGCGAAGGTGACGAAAGAAGAAGAGGACACAGGCGGTAAGTCTGGGCAGGATGCGGGGACATCCTCCGGCTCCACGGAGGGCGCCGGGTCGTCCACGCCCGAGGGGCAGAAAGACACGCAAAGGTACAGCACTAAGGAAGACCTCAGAGCGTCCAAGACCGAGACCGGCGGCGAAGAGAAGGAGCCGCAAGACCGGCCGCGCGACGGGTCTTAAGCGACGCCACGGCCCCCGAGAACACCAACACTCTCGCCCTAACATCACGTTTGTCCTCACCCGCCGAGGGGCAGCTTTCGCAGGCTGCCCCTCGGTGCTTTTAATCCCGACGCCCCCACCCGCCCGACGCGCCGCCCGCGCTCTGTTGTAGCGGTCCCGCCGTTCGTGTTAAATAACTAGGAAATCCGTAAACGTCGAACGCTTCGTGACTATCCTCGTTTCAGATTCTCCGTCTCGCTTTGCTGGTAACGCCCCATGAGTTGAGCCGTGTACTTCCCGTTTAAAGGCGCGCGCGGGCCGCGCCGGCCGAGTGACCCTGGACTGACCTCACGCGACGCACGTACCACAGCGCGGCGCTGGCGGCTCCGCGGGGCCGCGCACCTTCTTCCCTGTCTGCTCTACATCCTTCTGACGCCCGCCGGCGTCTGCCTCGCCGCCGACTGGTCGCTCAAGCCCGCGCCCGGCGAGACGGCCGTGGGTGAGATACAGGGCGGCGGCGTACGTACTTTCGAGGTCCGGCTGGCCGCGCGCCGCTACCTGCGGCTCTCGCTCGTGAAGGGCGATTTAAATCTCTCTTTCAACGTGTACGGCCCGGGCGGGCAGAAGCTTATCGAGCGCATCAGCCGCCGGTACGAGACGCTTCAGACGCCGCTGTTGGCGGAGGTCGAAGGGGTCTACACGGTCGAGGTGCGCTCGCTCGAAGAGGGGGACGAGGGCCGGCGCTACGAGTTGAAAATCGAGGAGGAGAGGGGCGCGACGCCTCGGGATGCGAAAGAGATCGCGGCGGAGGCGGCGGAGGCGGAGGCCGAGCGCCTGCGCGCCGAGTGGTCGGAGGCTTCGCTGCTCAAGGCTATCGAATGGTATGAGGAGGCGCGGGAACTCTGGCGCGCGGCGGGCTCCCCGCGCGACGCTGGCGCGGCGTTGGCCGCGACCGCCGAGATTTACTTCACGCTGGGCCGGTACGGCCAGTCGCTGCGTCTCTACTCGAAGGCGGCTGAGGAGAGCAGGCGGGCCGGCGACCAGCTCGCCGAACTCGAAGCAGTTAACCGCATCGGTCTCCTGACCTCTCATCTCGGCGACAACACGGCGGCGCGCAGACACCTCGACAGGGCTCTGGATTATCACGCGCGGCGCGGCGGGGCCGACGAGTCGCCGCGGTTGAAGCGCGCGCGCGCGATGACGCTCAGCTACCTCGGAGAGATGCATTACGCGAAGGGCGAACTGGTGAAGGCTTCGCAGTACTTCGACCAGGCGCTTGAGCTGTGGATGGCTGTCGGCGACAGGGAGGGCGAGGCCACCGCGCGCCTGTTCAAAGGCTACCTCGTGGGCACCTCCGGCGGGCGCGACGAGGCCGTGGGTCAGTTCGAGCGGGCGCGAGACCTGTCGCGCGCGCTCGGCAACCGGAGCGGCGAGGCGCGTGCGCTCACGGGGCTCGGCATCATCCATTCGTTGAAGGGTGAGGAGCAGACGGCGCTCGCACTGCATCAGGAGGCCGGGCGCATCTTCCACGTTCTCGGCGACGGCCAGAGCGAGGCCGTCGCGCTGAGCGGCGTCGGGCAGGCGTACCAAGACTTGAACGAGAAGCAGACCGCGCTCGACAACTACACGCAGGCGCTCAAGCTCGCGCAGGTCAGCGGCAGCCTCGACCTCACCTCGCTCTCCTTCTACAAGATCGCGCGCGTCTACCGCTCGATGGGGGATGTCGAGCGGGCGCTCTTCTACTACGGCCAGTGCATCGCCCTGAGCCGGGCCGGGGAGAAGAGGCGCATGGAGGCCTACGCGCTCAACGACACGGCCGACATATACGCGGCGCAGGGGAGGCGGCGTGAGACGCTCGGCCAGTACCAGAAGATTCTCAAGCTCTACAGGGAGATCGGCGACCGGCGCGGACAGGCCCTCGCGCTCAACAGCATCGGCGACTTCGCTTCGGGCCTCGGCGACGGGAGGGCGGCCCGCGCCTCCTACGGGCAGGCGCTCGGCCCCGCGCGCGAGTCGGGCGACAGGGAACTGGAGGTCTCGACCCTTTACAACGTCGCGCGCGCAGCCCGGTCGCTGGGCGACTTCGAGGGCGCGCGCGACGGCCTCGAACAGTCCGTCGCGCTAATCGAGGAGCTGCGGACCTACGTCACCAGCCCGGAGCTGCGCGCGTCTTACTTCGCCTCCGTCCACAAGCACTACGAGCTGTACGTGGACGTGCTCATGCAGTTGGAGCAACGGCGGCCGGGCGAGGGGTTCGCCGCCGCTGCCTTGCAGGCGAGCGAGAGCGCCCGCGCGCGCGCGCTCCTTGAGCGACTGGCCGAGGCGGGCGCGGACATCCGGGAGGGCGTGGACGAGTCGCTGCTGGCGCGCGAGCGCGAGTTGCGGCGGCAGTTGACGGTCATGGCTCAGCAGCAGCGAGAGCTTTCGAGCAGCGGCGAGGGGCACGCCGAGGCCGACGCCGTCGCGCGCGACATCCGCCGGCTGACGGCCGAGTATCAACTGGTGCAGGCGCGTATGCGGGAGCAGAGCCCGCGTTACAATTCGCTCACGCAGCCCAGGCCGCTCCGGCTCGAAGAGATGCAGGCGGCGCTTGGCGACGACAACACGGTTCTGCTTGAGTACGCGCTCGGGGAGGAGAGGAGCTACCTCTGGGTCTTGACTCGTCACTCGTTGGAAGGCCACGTGCTGCCGGCGCGCGCGGTGGTGGAGGAGCGTGCGCGCGAAGTCTATAATCTGCTCACGGCGCGCCAGGAGTATGATGTCGAGGGCGATCTGGAATACGCGGCCAGGGTGGCGGAGGCCGACGCGCGCTACCGTCAGAGCGCGCTTGAGCTGAGCCGCATGCTGCTCGGGCCCGCGGCCGGCCGGCTCGGGAAGAAGAGGCTGTTGATCGTCGCGGAGGGAATCATCCAATACGTCCCTTTCGACGCCCTGTACGCGCCGCCCGAAGGTGACGCGGCCGGCGACCCGCAGACCGCGTCCGACGATGAGGCGATGCTGCTCTGGCGGCAGGAGGTCGTGACGCTGCCTTCAATCTCGACGCTCGTCAGCCTCCGTGCCGAAAAGCCGCGAGAGAGTCTGCCGGACAGGGTGGTCGCGGTGTTGGCCGACCCCGTGTTCAATGAACGGGACGCGCGCCTGCGAGGCGCGGAGGAGCCGGCCGCCGACGCGGAATCGCCCGGCCCCAACGTCCTGGCGGCGCGCGGCGCCCTGAGAGGTTTTAGAGATTCAAACAACGCCGCAGACATCCCTCGCCTCCGGCACGCGGCTTCGGAGGCGGCGGCCATCACGGCGGCGGCCCCGCGCGGCGGCTGGATGCTCGCGGAAGGGTTCGACGCGTGCCGCGAGACCGCGACGAGCGCCGCAATCGGGCAGTACCGGGTCGTACACTTCGCGACCCACAGCCTCGTTAACAGCGAGCACCCGGAACGGTCGGGCATCATCCTCTCCATGTTCGACGAGCGCGGGGCGCCGAGAAACGGATACCTGCAACTGCACGACATCTACACCCTCAAGCTCTCCGCCGACCTGGTCGTCCTGAGCGCCTGCGACACGGGGTTGGGGAAGGAGTTGAAGGGTGAAGGGATCATCGGCTTAACGCGCGGCTTTATGTTCGCGGGCTCGAAGGGCGTGGTCGCCAGCCTCTGGAAGGTTGACGACAAGGCGACGGCCGAGTTGATGCGCCACTTCTACAAAGCCCTCTTGCAGGAGGGGCTGACGCCGGCCGCGTCGTTGAGGTCGGCCAAGCAGGCCGTGCGGCGGCAGAAGGCGTTCGCCGCGCCATACTACTGGGCCGGTTTTCAATTGCAGGGGGAGTTCACCGGCAGCCTAAAGGCGGGCCGCGAACCCGTGCCCGCCGTGGTCTGGGTCCTGGCCGTCGTGCTGGCCTCCTTCGGTCTCTACCTTCTCGCCAGGCGGCTCGGCCTGCACCGCCCGCGTTGGCCGAGGTAGTCCGCGCGCTGCCCGCGCGCGCGACCGCGCAGCTTGAGCGGCCGGGCGGCCCCGCGCCGGTCGTGTGAAACTAAGTGCCCAAAAATCGCACCATCACACAGGACAAGTTCGACGCGCTGCTCGTCTGGTTAGACCCCGACCGCGCGAAGGCGGGGACGAAGTATGAGGAGATTCGCCGGGCTCTGGTTGACATCTTCGTCTGGCGCGGGTTCAGCGACGCCGAGGGGCTGGCGGACGAGACCATCGACCGCGTGATGCGGAAGGTAAGCGACCTGGTCGCGACGTACGTCGGCGACCCCGCGCTCTATTTTTACAGCGTCGCCAAAAGGCTGATCTACGAAGAGCAGAGGCGCCTGAAGATACACCACCCGCTGGACGACCTGGGCACCCTGCCCGGCCCCGCGCCCGAGGAGGAGCGGAAGAAGGAGGAGGTCTCCGAGCTGGAGAACGAGTGTTTGAAGAGGTGCATGCAGCGGCTCAGCCCCGAGCAGAGGGAGATGATTGTCTCCTATTACATGAAAGAGAAACACGCCAAGATCGACCACCGGAAGGAACTGGCCGCGCGGCTCGGCATCGAGATCAACACCCTGCGCGTCAGGATGTACAGACTCCGCTCCGCGTTACAAGCCTGCATCAAAAACTGCCTCAAAGAGTCCGCCCCGGCGGAAATGGATTAGACCTAAATTCATTATGTGTGAGGCGCTGTCAGTTTAAGAGAGCAAGAGCGATGAATGACTCGCATCAAGAAGAGGGCCGGCTCCGACAGTTCTTGCTCGGCAAGGTGAGCGAGGAAGAGCGGCAACGGGTCGAAGAGAGGTTGATGGTTGACCCGGAGTATAGGGAGATAGTCCTGGCGGCGCAGGACGAGTTGATCGAGGAATACGCCGAAGGCTCGCTCTCTGAAGACGAACGGCGGCGGGTCGAGGCCCTCATCCTCTCCACGCCCGAACAACGACAGAAGCTCAGGACCTCACTCCTGATAAAAAAATATGTCGCCGACGGGGCGGCCGCGCACTCCCCGTTGGCGGACGAAGAGATTGAGCGGGGCGCGCAACGACGCACCGGCACACCCCGCCGGTGGCGCCCTTACGCGTACGGCGCCGTCGCGGCGATGCTGCTGCTCGCTTTCGGCCTCCTCGTCCTAAGGTCGGGCTGGTTCCGTGGCCCCGATGAAGAGAGCAAACGGCGGCGCGCGGTCGAGTCCGAACTGGCGCAGCTCAACGACGCACGCGCCTCCGGCGCGCAGCCCGCCTACTCCGTGCCCCTCGCGCCCGTGTTCGTCAGAGACCTGAAGGCCGCGCCCAAAGTGTCGCCGCCCGCCGGCGCGTCCGCCGTCGAGTTGCGGCTGCTGTTGATGGGCGGCGAGTACGACTCCTACCGGGCCGTCATTCGAAGGCTCGACGGCCCGGCCGGTTACAACGTCGCGAACCTGCGGGCGGCGGCCGTGCCCGGCGGCAGGGCCATCCTTCTGAAAGTACCGGCCCGACTGCTCACGCGCGGCGACTATCAGGTGACGCTGAGCGGCGTCGGTGCCAACGACAAAGTTGAAGAGGTCGGCGAGTACAACTTCCATGTGCCCGACTGAGACGCGGCCGGTCAGCAACACACGACGACTCCTTTCCGTCGTCTCCTCCGCGCCCGCCTGAATCACAAATCCCTTAGCACTCATTCCGATTCGGCCGAACAGAGGCGCGCGGTAACGCGCGTGTAATGTTCCGTCCACCATTTCATATCGAGTGAGGGTGATAAGGCGAAGGTGGTCTGCCGCCGCACGCGAGGCGGCCCGCCGGGCGTCTCTCCGAAAAGCATCATGGATGTATCGGCGAACACTTCGACGGGCGGTTCGGTCTCCGGTCTCCCGCGCCGCCGTCGCAAAGCTTCAAAGGCGGGGCCGGGTCTGTGTGTCGTCCGTGCGGCCGCGCTCGCGGTGCTGCTCCTGAGCCCGTCGGGTTGCGGCCCTAACGTGGCGCAGGCGTCGAGGGATTTGGCTAAGAAGATCACACTGGCGGGCACGCGCCCCGCGCCGCCGCCCGAGACCGGCGAGCCCGCGCCGCGCCGCGTCTACCTCGACGCGTCGCTCTCGATGAGGGGCTTCGCCGCCTTCGAGGAAGGGACGACGTTCGGCACGCTGGTCGAGGGACTCGGCGACGACCTGCCGGGTTGTCAGCTCTACAAGTACGGTCAGAGGGGGCGGGGACCGGCGCCCGACGGCGCGGCGCTCATACAGGCCGCGCGGTTCGGGCGTGAGTTGCGCCGGCCGCAGTTCTACGACCTCGACTATAACCCGGACGACCGGCTGCTCACACAACTAGCCGAAGAGGAGAGCCCGGCCTTCTCCGTGCTCATCACCGACGGCGTCTACTCAGTGCCCGACGGTGCGACCTCGCCGCCCATCGTCGAGGCTGTCAACAAGTGGTTCGACCGTGGGTACGCCTTCGGCATCTTCGTCTTCAAGAGTCCGTTCCGTGGCACCATCTACGCGGAGAACAGGCCGGTCGGCGTCCCGAACGTCTCCGTGGGCGAGCGCCCCTTCTATGCCTTCGTGTTGAGCCCGAGCGAGAGGGAGTTGAACGCCTTCTGGCAGAAACTCCACCAGCGCATGCCGCAGGCGCGCGCGATTCTTTTCTCCGACTCCTCGGTCGTGACGAAGGTCGATTTCAGCGAGCGCACCAAAGGCACCTACTCTTTCCAGCGCCCGCCCGGCGCGCCCTACCACTGGCACATGCTGGACGCGGACGCTTTCGGGGACGGCGGGCGGGCGGCGGTCGATTACGTCGTCAGCTACATCGTGGCGCCGGACTACCCCGTCTCGGAATTCAGGTTCGACCTCGCCGCGACCTACTACCGTTGGGACGGCAACCGCTTCGTCGAGGTGAAGGGAGGCCCGGCCGCCGGGTTCGACCACAAGTTCGGCGAGGTCACGATGCAGGACGCCAGCGCGGCGGAGCCCGCGACCCGGCCCGGCGCCGAAGGTCAACGAACCGCGAAGCCGAAGCCGAACCTGAAAATCGTCTACCCGAAAGACCCGGAGGGCGCCTACGGGTTCTACCACCTGCGACTCGTCGGCTCACCAAAGTCTCTGCGCACGGACATCCGCGACCTCTCGACGCGGGACGACACCGACCCGCGTAACGCGGGGAGCACCTTCAGATTCTACGAACTCGTCAACGCGATCACGGAGATACATTTCGGCAGGCTGCGGGCGGCGAAGAACTCGCCCGCGCTCTTTGTCACGATTGCCAACCGCTGACCGCCCGTCGGCGCAGGCAGGGGCCTCCTGCGGAGTGGCCCGGAAGGGAGAGGGTTTCTGATGGCAGTAGGGAAGCAAGGGCCGGCCCGCCCGCTGCTCTGGGCGGGCGTCGCCATTCTCCTCGCGTCTGCTTCCGTCAACGCGCAGGAGGTGGTGCCGATGGAGCGGCTCGACGATTGGTTCTACTCGCGCCTCGGCTGGGGGCTGCTCGTCGCGGCCGTCGCGGGCGCGCTGGTCGGGGGGCTCCACGTGAGCCGGTTGAGGTTCCCGCCGGGCTTCCACCAGATCAACAACCTCGCGCGCAGGAGGCTCGCCGTCTGGCTGGTGCTCCTCTTCGGGCTCGGCGGGCTGTGGCTGCTGCTGGACGCCTCCAGCTACCAGTTCACCGACTACACCCTTGAGGTCGCGGACGCTTTCAGGCAGGTGTGGCTGAACTGGCGGACGCTCGTCACACTGCTCGCCGCCACCATCTGTTTCCTGCTGCTCGTGGCGGTGACGACCCGCTACGTCCCGTGGAGCCGCTGCCCCTACACGCTGTGGCCGAGCCCACGGGTGAACGAGCGAGTCCGACACTAATGAGGGGTTGAGGTTATGGCGAGAGATTACTTGATCGCGGTCGGCGGCACCGGGGCGCGTTGCCTCGACGCGGCGGTCTACCTGGCCGCCGCCGGGCTCCAGCGGAGAGCCCTGCACGTACTCATCGTTGATCCCGACCAGAACAACGGCAACAGCGTCAGGGCGCGTCAGGTCATGACCGACTACCACGCGATTAACGTCGCGGAGCAGCCGCCGAGGCCGCAGACCGCGAGCTTCCTCGGCATGGGCAGCACGCGACTCCCCGACCCGTCGCTCTTCGTCGCGGCCATCAACCGCGCCAGCGGCCGGGGCAACGCGCAGCAGCAGGTCTTCTGGCACAACCCGAACACGGCCGAGCGCAAATTCAAACAGGTCATCGACTATCAGGCGCAGGCCTCCGTGCTACAGGAGTTTCTGGACCTCTTCTACGAGAGCGGCGACCTTGAGATGGTGCTCGACGTGGGCTACAGGGGGCGGACCAACGTCGGCGCCGTCGCGCTCAAGCAGGACATGGAGGGCACCGCCGCCATCGAGAACAGCGGGCTGCGCGAGTTCCTCGCCAACCTCAACGAGGACTTGCAGGCGGGCGAGGCGCGGGTCTTCGTCATGGGGTCCGTCTTCGGGGGCACGGGCGCGGCGGGGCTGCCGACGATCCCGCGCCTCATCGACAGCCTGCCGGAGGACATCCGCGTCATCTCGCGCGCCAACCGCGAAAGGATTCGCTACGGCTGCGCGATGCTGACGCCTTACTTCTCCTTCCCGCAGAGCGAGGGCGGCGACGAAGGCCCGGGCACCGACAGCGCGCGCCACGCCGTGGCGACGCAGGCCGCGCTCATGCACTACGCGCACGTCCCGCCCGGCTACCAGCACGTCTACTTCATCGGCGCCCCGGTGCGCCCGCACACGAACAGGCACAACGTCATCGGCGGGCAGCAGCAGTTCAACGCGCCGCACTACGCGGAACTCATCGCCGGGCTGGCCGCGTGGGACTTCTTCCAACTCGGCGAGGTCTCACCCGACGACAAACGTCTCCACTTCGCGGACACCTTGCAGCAGGGTCAGGAGCAGGGCGTCAACTGGCGGACGCTGCCCGTCCACCCGGACGCCGCCTTCCGCCGCGAGGAGGTGAAACAGAGGATGGTGGCCTTCACGACCTTCCTCTACTTCTATAAGAATTACCTCTACCACGACTTCGTCAACCACCGCGCCTACAAGACGACCGACTGGTACCGGAACAACTTCGGCGACCTGACCTTGGACGACCAGGGCACGCAGTTGCGCCACCTCTACGACTTCGCGCTGATCTACCTCGACTGGCTCCGTCAGTTCGGCGAGACCGGCGGGCAGGCCAGCCTCCAGCTCTTCAACTGGCCCGCGCTCCAGGCCGAAGGCAAGGAACTCTGCTCGCCCTACCTCGGCAACATGATGTACCCGGGCACGGCCAACCCGAAGCACGCCAACGACGGCTACGACCTCATCCAGAAGAATCTGAACGGCCTCAAGCTCAAGCAGCCCGGCACCACTTCCGCCACCGGGCTCTTCGTCTATCTGCTCTACCACGCCGTGGAGGAGTTCTGCCGCGACAACTACGCCTGGTAGGGCCGGGGAACGGGAACCGAAGTCATGTCACAGTACGTCACGAAACTCAGGGAGAGGGACGGCATCCAGTGGCCGACGCCGGTCGGCACGTGGCAACAGGAAGAGGAGATCAACCGCCTCGACATGTTCGCCAACAACCTCGACGTGTCGCAGGCGGCGACCGGCACCGACCTGCTCAACAGCGTGCCGACCCCCTGGGCGCGGCTGCTCCTCTTCGAGGGCGCGCTCTACAAACCGACGCACCCCTCGCACCGCGAGATCGAAGACCAGTGGCGCGGCCTCCTCGGCGTGCTCGCGCTGGCCGAGCCGCTGGAACTGAGGCTGGCCGTCCGCCCCTTCCAACTCGACAACCACGCGGGCGCGGAGGTCGCCCGCTCCTTCGCGGCGCTGCGCCCGCACTACAGCGTCAACAACCACGACATCGAGACCGGCAAGTGGAACGACTTCCAGTTGATCACGGTCGATAGCTCGGTGCTCGGGGCGACCTCGCCGCGAACGCTCGTCTTCACGGGCATCGCGCACCGCTGCCCGTCGTCCGTGCCTTTCAGCACCTCGGCCGGACGCCTGACCGACCCGGCCTTCTACTACCGCAGGTTTGGCGACCTCCACTTCCTGGGTATCCTCGCCCACTGGGTCGGCGGCCTCATCAACACAATCGAACAGGACGAGCACCTCTCGTCCTGGATGGGGTCGGTGCCCGCCGCGCGCGGCGCCAGGGGGCAGAGGCGCGTGACCTTGCTCCTGGAGCGCCTGCGCGCCTGGCGCGCCGAGATGCAGAACGTCGAGCCCGTCGCCCCCGACGGCCAGCCCGTGCCGCGCTTCACGCTCGCCCCTTACAGCATCGTCAACGGCGTCCCGCGCGCGCAGGCGGCGGGCGAGAGCGACCTCTTCCTCCGAGGGAGCCGCGACGTGCTGGTCTGCTACCGCGAGCCGCACGCCAAGCTGCTGACGGCCGGCGGGAGCGAGTTGATGAACGAGCGCATCAAGATTTATGACGGCAGGTGGGTGCAGTCCGGACAGGACCTCCCGCTGCCCTTCAACTTCCTGCCGCCACACATCAGCGTTCTCGAAGACCCGCTCGCGCTCTTCGAGGACACGCTCATCAAGGTCAATCTGCCCCAGAACCCCGACACCGTCCACGCGCTCCGGCTCGGCGACGAGCGCAGCGCCAACACCTACCTCTATCCTTTCAAACCGGAGATTCTGCGCTACCTCAAGCCGCAGCAACTCGCCGAGAACACGCGCATCAGCATCAACCGCGTGACGAACAAGCCGCGCGTCGAACTGAACATCCCGCTCGAAAACAACCGCGTCGTCCGCGCCTCGCGCGAGTACGACATCGATGTCGGGGCCGTGATCGTCGATGCCCCGACCGCCGGGCTGGCGATGTGGCCCGACTTCGTCTCGCCCGCGTGGCGGCGCTACTTCTACATCAAGGCGTCGGCCAGCGCGCGCGAAGTTGACTTCGAGCCGCTGGCGCCCGCCGCCGAGTCGCGCTCGAAGGAGAACCACACCTGGTACGTCACGCCCACGGCGGCGGACGCCTTCGTCGGCTCGGTGGACAACAAGCGCGGGCTGCTCCTGCTCCGCCACGACGCGGTCGCCTCGCCCGACAAGTTCTGGAAAATCGGCATCGACTTCGGCAGCACGCACACGCGCGCCTACTCGCTCGAAGTTGACCGGCGCGACGACCGTTACGTCCCCGCGCCCGGCGCGAACATCAGCCCGGTCAACTTCGTGACGCGCGCGCGCCCGCTCACCTTCCTCCCGACCGCGAGCCTCGAAGACTCGTTCTTCGCGCTCGCGGGCGAGGTCGATCCGCCCGAGCGCGGCGAGTTGAAGACGCTTCTCATGATGCCCGAGACGAACCCCGGCGACGTGAACGGGTGGCTGCCGCGCGAGGGCTACGTCTACACGCACTGGCTCTCGGACGGCGAGTACAACGCGACGCACCTGCGGCACGACCTGAAGTGGAACTCCAACCGCGAAGACCCCGACCTGCGTGCCTACCTGCGCTGCCTGCTGTTGATGATCCAGGCCGAGGCGCTGCGGCACAGGGCACGCGTTATCTCCGTCTCACACACGTATCCCTCGGTCTTCACGGCCGGGCTGGTGGCGAAACACAAGGCCGAGTGGCGCGGGCTGGACCAGTACGTCAACTCCACGGCGTTGGACGGCGACCCGAAGATGGAGATTCAGGACGCGACCATCACCGAGACGGTGGCCGTCTGTCGCCACCTCGAATGGGAGCAGCAGGCTTCGCCCGTGGAGAACACCATCTCGCTCGACGTGGGCGGCAGCACGACCGACATGGCCGTCTGGGCGAAGAAGGTGCTCAACGTGCAGGAGTCGGTCAAGATGGCCTCGGGCGTCGTCAGCCGCTACGTGCAGTCGCCCGAGGCGCGCGAGTTCCTCGCCTGGCTTGAGACCACGCTGCACGGCGCGCCCTACAACCTCCGGAACTTCTCGCTCGCCAAGTTCGCGGGCAAGCCGGCCGGCTACGGGCTGATGTTCCACAACCTCCTCAGCTTCATCGAGTGGCAGGACCAACTCGACGTGCTCGTCGAGCAGATCAACGCGGCCGAGGAGTCGAAGCCGCTCATGTCGCACATCATCTATCTCTACGGCGGGCTCCTCTATTACGCGGGGCTCCTGACGCGCAAGGCGGGGCTGCCGAAGGAGCAGACCTCCTATCACCTCTACTTCTGCGGCAAGGGCGGGACGCTGCTCAGGTGGGTGCGCGGCCACCGCGAGTTCGTGCGGCAGATGTTCTCCGCCGGGCTGGCCGGCCCCGGCGGCAAGTTGCCGCAGCCGCCCGAGGTCGATGTCAGGATTTCGAGGCTGCCGAAGGAGGAGGTCGGGCGCGGGCTCCTGGCCGAGAGCAGGCTCGAAGGCAAGAAGAAGGAGGAGATCGGCCTCGTCGATACCAGACCGCCGACCGTGACGGTCGGCGAGACCGGCTACCACGGCCTCGCCTGGAACGGCGAGTTGGACTCGGCGGCGCTCCTGCAACTGCCCAAGAACGTCGTGCCGGATATGAAAGACCTGCACGAGCTGAGCGCGTTCCGCGAGGCGTTCAAGACTTCGGAGGCGACCCGGGCCGCGTGGCGCGTGCTCAGGCTCGACGAGGTGACCGACAGCAAGTTCCGGAGCAACCTGCTCCAGCGCCTCTTCGGCGCGGCCAAGGGCAGCGTCGTTGACGACGTGCAGGATAGGCCGAAGGACGCGCTGCTCGAACCGCTCTTCATCACGGAGATCAAAGTGCTGCTCGAAACGGCGACCGGCAACGACAAGCTGTTCGCCTGAGGAGACGGCGCCGGCCCGCCAACGCCGGAGAGGGTGATGCATGGCACACGCGGCAACGTTCGACCGCCACATGACGCTCGGGCTGCTCGCGCTCGCACTCGCCTTGGTCTGCGCCTCGCCGCGCGAGGCACGGGCCGCCGCCCTTGCCGGCACCTCCAACCGCCCGGCCAGGCTTACCATCATGGTCACGGTGACGGATAAAGATAACGCCTTTATCCCGAGCGGCAAGGTGACTATCCGTCGGACGGGCGGCGCGGACAAGTCCGAGCCGCTGGTCAACGGAGTCGCTGGCATCAGGGGCGACTTCCTCATGGTAGGCGACTATCAGGTGATAGCTGAAGCGGAAGGCTACAGGCAGGAGGCGTCAATCTCACTCCCCCTCGAACTTCTTCAAAGGGCCGCGACGAGCCCGGACAAAACGGCCGCCCTCGACAAGCCAATCGTGTTGACCAAGCTTTCCCCCGGCGAGCCGCCCCCGGAGCTGGCCGAGCTGCAAAGGCAGTTCGCCGAGCAACTCTCGAAACATCCGGAGCTGCTCGACCCTGTGCTCGGGCAGGTGGAGGCACAGCGCGACTTGCAGACGCGTGTGAGCGACCAAGTGCGCGCGGGACGATACGGTTGGATTAGAGCCGTGGGCGCGCGGCAGCGAAGCATCTGGGACCTCTGGTGGCTGCTCGCGCTGCCCGTGGCCTTCGGGCTCGGCCTGCTGACCCAAAGACTGCTGCGCGAGCCGGGGGCGGAGCAGAGCGCGCCTCTTGAGCAGACGCAAACGACGGCCCCGAACAATCGCCAGCCGCCCACCGCGCCGAACGCCTCCGAAACACTCGAAGACAAAATCGGCCAGTTGATACAGACGCAGAACACGCTCGTCGTCAAAATCCAGCAACTTGTCGATGGTGGCGTCCAGCGCGCGGGCGACGGCAACGCGGGCGCGCGCGCGGAGAGGTCGGGCGTCGTCACGCGCGAGCACGCGGGCGCTTACGGGGACGGGTCTCTCTCCGACCAGTCGCGCTGGCTCGGCAACGAGGTTGAGCGCGCGCGCTCCTGCTACCTGAGCCTCGCGCGCGACGGGCGAAGCTCGCCCGCGCCCAGATACCTCGACGCGGAGGTGAAGAACTCGCCGAAAGACCTCGTCGGCGACCGGCAGGTCTTTCTTGTCGAAGTGGCCCATATGCAGGGCGCGTTCGTGCTCTTCGCGGGCGACCGCGGCAAGGGCTGGGTCTTCCCGAATCCGCAGTTGAACTTCAGCCCGGCCCTGCGCCCGGTCTACCCGCAATTGACGGCCGGCGACTTCAACAACTCGAAGGAGTACATCGACCCCGTGCCCGCCGTGCGGGTCGAGGACGGGCGCTGGCGCGTGGAGCAGAGGTCATAAACCGGCGCGCGTGGCGGAAGCGAGATGAAGAAGGCGTGTCAGGTCTGCGGTTTCAGGAATCCGGCGGCGGGGCAGAATTGTGTGATGTGCGGCGCCGCCCTGCCCGCGAGCACGGGGGTGCTCGTCGGCGCGGGTTGTTGCCCCGCGCCCGGCTGTGTCGAGCTGGCGGTGCCTGCCCCGGCGAGATACTGTCCGCTCTGCGGCGCCGGACTGAAGCCCATCTCGTGCGACCTGTGGGCGATGAAGTTCGTCGAGCCGGCGCTGGAGCGGAGCTTCGTCGCGACGCTTCAGGACCCGTCCGGGCTGTTGCGCGAGGCCGCCGAGATGGGGCTGTCGGAAGAGGAGGCGGAGGCGCGGCTCGACGCGGCCTTCGTCGCGCGCGCGGGCGCGACACGCGGCGTCCTACAGCAGTGGGAGTCGGAGTACGTCAAGGCACACGGCGCGGGCAACGGGGCGAGGTCTGCTTCGCTGGCGCGCGCCGACGAGTTGAAGATCGACCGGGGGCACGCCGAGTTGATCCTCGAAGCGTCGGCCCCCGACCACGACGCACCGGCGGAGCCCGCCGTCGTGGAGCCGCTCGCGCACGCCCCGACGGAGACCGCTCTCCCGTTCGCGGCGCCGCCGGAGACGGAGGTCGCGGCGCGCCCCCTGAAGAACGAAGCGCCCGCGTGGATGACAATCCCCTTCGCCGAAGAGGTGTTGGAGGAGGAGCCCGTCGATTCTTCCGGCCGGAGGCGCCTGGTGCTTCTCGGCGCGTCACTGCTCTGCGTCGCGTTGCTGTTGACCCTCTGGCTCGTATTCCGGCGTCCCGCGCCGAACACGGGGCGCACACGCAACAGCAACGTCACTCCTGTCAACTCAACACCCACGGTCAACGAAACACCTCACGTCGTCGAGACGCCCGTCGTCGAATCGACGCCCGAGGTGGCGGCGGAGGTCAAGGCTTCGCCCACGGCCTCGCCGACGGTCGAGCCCGACGACGCCGAAGCAGAGGTGAGCGCCGACAGTCCTGCCGTGCTGGTGCTCTTGACGAACGCGGACGGCGTCACGGTCTGGATCAACGGGCAGCGGCGCGGCGTCATTTCGAAGGGCAGTCCGGCCAGCTTCAAGCTCGCGCCGGGCACGCAGTCCGTCGTCGCGGAGGCGGAAGGTTTCGAGCAGTACGAAAAGAGTTTCTCCGTGGAGGCAGCGGAGAAGCGCAACCTCTTTGTCACCATGCGGCCGCTGAGCGGGCCGACGCCGCTCGCGCGCGAACGTGCGCGCCAGCGTCTACTGGCGGGACAGCTTCGCTTCCAACGGCGGGACTATCAGGGGGCTCTGGCTGAAGCTAATGAAGGGCTACGCCTCGACCCGGGTAACGAGGAGCTTCTGCGCCTCAGGCGGAACGTAGAGTGGACGATAGCGGAGCTGACCAGGGCGAGCAGCCAGCCCACGCCGACACCACGCCCGCCCGCCGTGCGCCCGCGCCGAGAGCCGACGCCCGAGAGCACGCCGACCCCGCGCTACGTGCCGCGGGCGCCGCCCGAAACCTACGAGGGGGCGCGCATGACGAGAAAAGTCCAGCCCGTCTACCCAATCGTCGCGCGCAACGCGCGCGTCGGGGGCACGGTAGTCGTGGAGGTGACCGTGGACGAGTGGGGGCGCGCCACGGAGGCGCGGGCCGTCAGCGGTCACATGCTTTTGCAGCGCGCCGCCGTCGAAGCGGCGATGCGCTCAAGCTACAGTCCCGCGCGTCGCAACGGGCGGCAGGTCAACTCTACGCTCAGCGTCAACTTCGTCTTCAAGCTGGAATAGCGGCGCACCTGTCCGCGCGGGAGGGTTGGAAAGCGCATGAGGACTATCGCCCTCTGGGTCGGCCTTCTGGCCTGCGCCGCCTTGCCGTCGCCGTTCGTCGCGGCGGGCGGCCGACAGCAGCAGGGGCGCGCGCCGCTCGACCTGCGGCAGGTCAGGGTGCTCGTCCGAGTCATGCCGGACGAGGCTCTGGCGGGGGAGATAGCAGAGCGCGGCGTCGGCTTCGAGGTGACCGAGGAGCTGCTCACGGAACTCGGTCGAAGCGGGGCGGGCGCGCGGACAATCGCCGCGCTCCGCGCGTTGATTCCGAACCGCTCCCCCTCGGTCATTCTCAGCCTTGAGGCGGACGAGGTCGAGCGCGGGCAGAGTTTAACCTGCGCGGCGGAGGCGTCCGACCCTGAAGGCGACGAACTCCGTTACGAGTGGTCCGCGACGGCCGGAACCGTCGAGGGCGACGGCCCGCTCGTCAGATTGAACACGGCGGCGCTCGATGACGCGGCCGAGACTTCGCGATTGACCGTCGTCGTGACTGTGCGGGACGGACGTGGCGGCTCGACCACCGCGAGCCGCACAGTGCTTGTACGCAGCCGTAGGGCGCGGCGCGCGCGCATGCCGCTTCGCATCGCGAGTGAAGGGAAATACATCCTCGTCTACATCGCGCCCGACACGGAGGCGCGGCCGAGCGGGTCGGTCGCCGTCTTTCTGAACGCGCCGGACGCGGGCGCGGGGCCGGGCAACCTCGTGGGCGGCCTGCCCGGCAAGCCGTGCCGCGTCCGCTTCGGGAATCCCGAAAACGTGGCGGAACTCTCTTTGAAGGAGGCGCCCGGCGTCGGCAACAACTGGGGCGCGCTCGTCGCGCGCGTTCGCCCGAAGAACCCACGGAGGTCGGTCCGCTTTACGATCGGCTGGGAGATTTTGCGGGACACACCTGACTAGTTGAGCGCCGCCGCCCCGCGCGGCGCGGCGCGGGAGGAGCTAATAGAGATGCAGTCACAGAGAAGCCTCAAACTCATTGCCGTCGCGTGCGTCATACTGGCGTCGGCGTCCGCCTCGCCGTGCTTCGCGCGACAGGACGAGGTCGTCATCAACGCGGACGCGTCGTTCATCCTCCAACTCCTCTCGCCGCTGAGCACGCTGAATAACCGCGACGGCGACAAGTTCGAGTGCAAGGTCTTGAGCCCGTCGGATTACGCGGGCGCGGTCGTCAGCGGGCACGTCCGCAAGGTCAAGAACGCGGGCAAGGGGAAGGGCAAATCACAGATCGATCTGGCCTTCGACCGCATCACGCTCGCCGACGGGAGGGCCGGTGGCTTCAACGCGCAGATTATGGAGGTGTACGACGTGGAGAACGTCGGCGACGACGGGCGCGCCGACGTTGAAGGCCAGGTCAAGGGCAAGCCCAGAACGAAAGTCACGGTGAAGCGGGCCGCCGCCGGGGCCGCGACCGGCGCCGTCATCGGCGGTGTGTTCGGCGGCCCGAAAGGGGCGGTGGCCGGGGCCATCCTCGGGGCCAGCGTCGGCGCGGCGACCACGCTGGCGACCGAAGGCCCCAACCTCGAATTCAGGGAGGGGACGAAGTTCTCCGTCCGCACGAACGCGCCGCCGAAACGTTCGCGTTGACCCGAACCGACCTTCCGCCGTCGCGCCCTTGCCCGCGCGACGGGTTGGCTATATCTTGCCACGTCCCCCACCGACGCCGGCCGGCGGCGGAGTCTCTGTAATGTTACGGCCGGCGGATCATTAAGAGCAGGGGCATGACCGGTCGGCCGTCGAACGCGCGCGCGGCGTGGGCCGGTCACGGCGGAAGAATCTCTGGAGGAGAATTGTATGAAGGAAAAAATCAGGGTGCTGTTTCTGGCGGCGAACCCCGTGGACACGAGCCCGCTGCGGCTCGGGCAGGAGGCGCGCGAGATAGACGAGAAGATCGAGGTGGGCTCGGCCCGTGAAGCTTTCGAGCTGATTCAACACCACGCGCTGCGGATCGGCGACCTACAGCAGGTGTTGCTCAGGCGTCAGCCGCACATCGTCCACTTCAGCGGTCACGGCGGCGAGAGTCACGAGATTGTACTGGAGAACAATCAGGGGAAGAGCCACCCGGTCCCCAGGGAAACTTTGGCCGCGCTCTTCAGGATACTCAAGGACAACGTTCGCATCGTCGTCCTCAACGCCTGTTTCACGAAGGAGCAGGCCGAGGCGCTCAAGGACATCATCGACTACACCATCGGGACGAACGACACCGTCGGCGACCAGGCGTCCGTCACCTTCGCCGCGGCCTTCTACCGCGCCCTCGCCTTCGGCCGCTCGGTCAAAGAGGCGTTCGAGCTGGCGCGGCTTGAGCTTGAACTGATACGCATCCCCGGTTCGGATAAGCCCGAACTCTACGTGCGCGACGGCGTCGATGCGACGGAGCCCTTTCTCCCGACCGTGAAAGGCAAGCGGTAACGCAGACCGGCCGCGCCGCGCCTCTCTCGCCCCTCTCGTCGCGCGACGGTGCTGTGATAAAAGAGGCCGGGGGCGATCAGCGTGAAGGAGAGGATTAAAATTCTCTTCCTCGCCACGGGGGCCGACGACGAGAGCCCGAGGCGCTCGGAGCGGGAGGCGAGGGAGATAGAGAAGCGCCTGCGGGCCGCGAGCGAACGTGACGCGTTCGAGCTGGTCACGAGATGGGCCGTCCGCGCCGCCGACCTCCAGGAACATCTGCTCGAACACAGGCCACGGATCGTACACCTCAGCGGGGCCGGGACGGAGGCCGGAGACCTCCTCCTCTCCGACGACGACGGCCACCGGCCGGTCAGCCTCCAGGCGATGGCCGGGCTCTTCAAAATTTTAAAGGACAACATCCGCGTCATCGTTCTGAACGTCCCTTACGCCGACGGCCTCGCGCAGCAGTTGAGATGGGTCGTGGACTTCACGGTCTCGATGAGGGGGGCGCTGGACGAAGAGACGGCCCGCACCTTCTCGGCATACTTATATCAGGCGCTCGGCTACGGGCGAACGGTCTCGGAGGGTTTTGACCTCGCCGTCAATCAGCTCATGCTCGACGGCGTCGCCGGTTCGGCCGCGCCGTCGTTGTACGTCAGGCCGGGGGCCAACATGTCGAGCAGGCTCGCGGCGGAAGGCGCGGCGGGCACGCCCGAGGCGGCGCGGCAGTTCAGCCAGATTGCCGTCAGGGACGCGCAGTTCATCATCAACGACAAGTACGGGACGTTCGGCGGAGACGTGCGCCTCGACCAGGGTCTCTACGTCAACCGGCGTCTCGAAGAGGCGCTCGCGGAGATTCTCGCGCGGAAGAGAGGTGCGCCGACGCTCCTCGTCGTCGTGGGTGAGGCGGGGCACGGGAAGACGAGCCTGCTCTGGCGGCTCTACCACTCGCTGCCGGAGGCGGAAGGCTGGGAGCCGCTCTTCATCAAGTCCACGCTCTTCCTCGGGCGCAATGCCTCGCGGCGCGCGGCGCGCGTGAGCCTGACGGCCGACTTCAATCGCAACAGCCTGCTGGCCGCCGCCGCCGAAGCCGCCGCGCGCGGGCTCACGCCCGTCATCCTGCTCGACACCGTTGACCTGCTGCTGCGCGACGAAGACGGGCGCAACTTTCTGCTGAAGCTCGTCCTCAGTCTGGAGGAGCGCGGCTGTTTCGTCATCGCCACCTGCCGCCCGCAGGAGGCCGCGCTGCTCTACTCGGCCGACCCCATCAGGCTCGCGCTCAAGGGGTACGACGAGGGCGAGCTGCACGAGGCCATCAACAAGCACGCGGCGCGCTTCTACGCCGTCTCGGTGCGGAAGAATTATGCGGAGGAGTTCGCGCACGTCCTCAACGCCGTGGCGCGCGGGCTGCCCGTGCGGGAGGTCTGCGCGAACCCGCTCACGCTGCGGATGCTCTTCACCATCTACGCGCCCGCCGCCATCCCCGACGACATCAACGTCTTCAAGCTGTATCAGGAGTACTGGGAGAACCGCGTCGAACGCGACCTGCGCGCCGGGAGCCCGATCACGTTCCCGCACACGGCCGACCTGGGCGAGGTCGCGGCGGCCGTCGCCGTCGCCATGCTGGCCGAGGGCACTCCGGAGCTGGACGCGCGGCGGCTGGAGAGCGCGCTCGGCGAGTTAGGCCGCGCGTCGGAAGGCGTCGCCGACCTCATCGACCGAGGCGTCCTGCACGACTCGGAGGCGGGCACCGTCGCCTTCTATCACCAGACCTTCTTCGAGCACAGCGCGGCGCGCGCGCTGCTCAAGTGGCGCGGCGCCGAGGGGCTCGCGGCCCTGCGCGAACGCAGGCAGTCGAGCCCCAACGACATGTTCGTCAGCCCCATCTACGAGCAGGCGCTGCTGCTCTCCGAGCAGGAGGCGGCGCCGACCGCCCGCGCGGCCGACTCGTTCCTCGTCGAACTCCTCGGGGGCGACGTGCTGACGCTGAAGCTGTCGGGCGTCTATGTCTACTGTCACAGGCGGGCCGTGCCGGTCGCGGCGGCGGCGGCCATGCGCTCGCTCCTGCGCGAGGCGGAAGAGGCCCCGGTGCTGCGCTTCCTTGAGCTGGCCCCCAACACGCCCGACGGCCGGCTCGGCCAACTCTTCACCGAGTTGGAAGTGATCTGGGGGCGCGGGAACTGGCGGGAGCAGGAGCGGCTGCTGAAACTGCTTGAGCGTCTGGTGCCAAGAGACTGCGCGCGCGTGCGGCGCTTCGTGGAAGAGCACGCGCTGTTGGAATACATGCTCGCACAGTCGCCCGGTTTCACGGGCGAGTGGAAGCTGCTGCGGATGCTCGCCGCCATCGCCGAGTACGACCCGGCGTGGAGTTGGCGCGCGCTCATCGAGCTGTACGTCAGGGCCATCCCGAACGTGAAGAGCCGCGAGTTGCAGACGGCCGTGCTTCAGACGCTCAACGACCGCGCCGACCTCTTCGGGGCGGACGAAATCGCGACCCGGTTCGAGGCGGCCACGGCGCACCTGAATCTTGATCGCGCGCGGGACGTGGAGTCGCTCTCGGTCGCGTACGGGCGGCTCCTCGGCGTCGAGTGGCGGGCGCGTGGCCGTCCCCTCGCGGAGGTGCTGGAGGAGGTGTTGCGGACTGAAGGCGCGCTCAGGCTCATCGCGCGGATGCGGGGGCTCGTGTTCGTGCTGTCGGACGGCGACGTGAAGGAGGCCGAGGCGGTCTTCGCCTGCTATCAGGCCGAGGCGGGGACGCCGCGCGAATGGCTCTGGACGAGGATCGTGTGGCCGCGTTTATTATCCGGCGAAGGGCCGGACGGCCCCGCGCCGGCCGTCGTGGACTACGCGCGGCGTGAGACGGCGCGCATCCTTTCGGAAGAGTCGGAGGCGGAGTCTGCTCCGGCCGCGCGGCGACTCGCGGAGAGGATGCGCACCTCCGTCCGCGAGGCCACACTGCCGCCGGAAGTGTTGCTGAAGATGCTCGACATTCCCGCGCTCGCCGAGCCGTCCCCGTGGTTGCGCGCGGGGCATTACGCGGTGCTGTTGGGCGACGCCTTTGCCGCCGGCCACCCGGGCGCCGTCGCCGCCATGAACCAACTTCTCGGAGAGCCCGGGCGGTACTGGCCCGAGGTGAGGCACGTGGTCGGGCCGCGTCTGAAACTTCTCGGCGCGTCGAGCGAGCGCGCGCTCGACGCGCTGATAGCCGTCTCGCTGAAGACCGAAGACGACGCCAACCTGCTGCGTGCGTTGGAGCGTTCCGAGCCCGGCGCTCACCAGAGTTTGAGTGACGGACTTCGAGATTTCACGCGGCAGCTTCTAAGCTCGTCTTCGACGCGCAAGAGGAGCGCGGCCGTCCTCATCTGGTCGCAACTCCTGCGGCTCGGACTGGCCCCGTTGCCTTCGCCCGAAGAGTTGCGGCGACTGCTCGCGCGCGAGCACGACGCCGTTACGCGCGGGCACCTCGTGACCCTCATGGGCGAGGCCGCGTGCGGGGCGGGCACGGACATCGCGGGCGTCGTGGACGTGCTGGCGGCGCTCGCCACGGCGACGGAGGTGGACACGCGCGAGAAAGCCTTCGCCGGTCTGGTCAGGATCGTCGCCGAAGGCCCCGGCGCCGCCGCGCCCTACGCCGTGCGCGTGCTCGACGCGGCGCTGACGCCGCCGACCAACGCGGCGCGGCTCAGCCTGATGCGCCCGCTCATCAAGCGGCTCATCGACGGCCACGAGGGGGCGCTCGCGTCCGAAGTCTTCAGGCGACTTCTCACCGAGTCGAGGAACGCGGGTCTCGGCCTCAACGGGAGCCGCAAGATTCTCGGGCGCTTCAAGTCGGTGGCGCGCGCGGTCGTGCGCACCGCGCCTTTGGAGGCGACAAGGCAACTCCTCAACGCCGTGCCCGACCTCGACCGCGTGCTCGGCGTGTTGGTCGTGGACGCGGTCTGCGGCGAACTCCCGGGCGAGCTGGCCTCGGAGCTGGACGAGCTGCTGAAGCGTGACATTCACGGCGATGTCAAACAGGTCATTCTGCGATACAAGTACACGCACGAGCGGCCGGCGGGCTGGCCGGAACTCTACACACTACTGCACCGCGACGCCCGCGCCCGCGAGGAGCGTTGAGGCTACTTCGGACAGCTAAGGCGACGAGTTTCGCATGGACTTCATCAACCGTTTGAAGAGGCTTCTGGTTGCGGAACGCGGGCTCCTCGAACTCTCCGAAGCCGCCGACTTCGACCTTCTCGGGTTCAACGACAGCACGTTGAGCATCTCGCTGTTCGCGCTGGTCAGAGCCGACGGGCTGACGGTCAAACGTATCGCCGAGGTGTGCGACGAGTTTCTTGAACGGACACGGTCGCTGCCCGGCGAACTCCGCCTGAACGCGCGCGGGCGTAATCCGAACGGCCTCCTCGGGTTCGTCTTTGAAGGCGGATGCCCGCCCCATCTTCTGAAGTTCATACGTAAACAGACGAGGGTGTCGCACTCGGCCCTGCGCGGCGGCGTGGTCGTGCCGTGGGTCTTCGACGTGAAGTCGCGCCGGATATACACGCATCGGAATCCAGTCTCGCTGATGCCCCCGGTCGTGGTCCCGGCCGGACAGGTCTGGCCCGGTCTTGAGTACCTGGAGGGCTTCTTGCAGGCGCAGGGCCACGCGTCGGAGCCGGCCGACGAACAGGCGCGCGACTCTTTGAGGGTGGAGGTGGGAGGGGAGTCGAAAATAAGAATCCTGTTCCTGACGGCGGACCCCGGAGATGCTTCGAAGCAGCGGCTTGATAAAGAGTGCAGGGCCATAGACGAGGCGCTGACGCAGTCGAAGTTTCGGGACAGGTTTGAGATCGCGCAGCATTGGGCGGTCGAGGTCAGCCAGCTTCAGAAATATTTCCTTCGCCACCGGCCGCACTTCGTCCACTTCAGCGGGCACGGCGACGCGGCGGAAGGAATCCTTTTGGAGGACGGCAACGGGAAGAGCCGGTCGGTGCCGACCGAGGCGTTGGGTCAACTGTTCTCAATCCTGAAGGACGACATCCGCTGCGTGGTGCTCAACGCCTGCTATTCGGAGGGGCAGGCCCGCGCCATCGCGCGGCACATCGACGCCGTCATCGGCATCGGTGGCTTCATCGAGCGGCCCGCCGCCATCTCGTTCGCGGCGGCCTTCTATCAAGCTCTGGGCTATGACCGGAGCATCAAGGAGGCGTTTGAACTGGGCCGCCTCCAGATAAGGCTGGAGAACTTAGGCGACGAAGAACCCCTGAAGCTTCTCATGTTAAGGACGAAGCCACGGACGTAACCCTCCTCTTCTCACGGAAGAGGAGATGCGGGGGGTGTCGCTCGACGGCACACTTCGCGGGAGGCAACCCGAGTTACATACATGCTCAGCTTACGCGATGCACAGCTCCGCCACGCCTCCCACTTCGAAGGGGTGCTGCGCGCCGCCAACGAACTCTACGAGCGCGGCGGCGCGGGCGTCGCCGAGGCCGTCGCGCTCTTCGAGGCCGAGTGGGGGAACGTGCGCGCCGGTCAGGCTTGGGCCGCGTCGCACGCGGCGGCCGACGCCGACGCGGCGGCCCTGTGCAGCGATTTCCCCAACGCCGGCATGTTCCTGCTCCAACTCTTCAGTCACCCGCGAGAGGTCATCGCCTGGCTTGAGACTGCGGTCGAGGCCGACCGGCGCACGCACGACCGCGAATATGCAACGACCCACCTCGGCAATCTCGGCGGGGAGTACCTGCGCCTCGGTGACGCGCGGCGCGCGTCCGAACTGTTCGGGGAGGCTTTGGCCGGTTACCGCGAGGCCGGCAACCGGCAGGGCGAGGCCGCGATGCTGACCGACCTCGGGGAGGCTTCGGCGGCGCTCGGCGAAGCGCGGCGCGCCGTCGAGTATCACCGCGAGGCGTTCGACATCTTCGACGAACTGGGCGACCAGCGCGGCAGGGCCGCCGCGCTCGGCAATCTCGCCAACGCCTACGCCGACCTCGGAGAGACGCGGCGCGCCATACGCTTACAGCGGCGGGCGCTGAAGCTCAGCCGCGCCGAGGGCGACCACGAAGGCGAGGCGTCCTCGCTGAGCAACCTCGGCACCTTCTATCACGACCTCGGCGACGAGAGCCGCGCCGTTGAGTTTTATGAACAGTCACTCGCCTTCAGCCGCGCGCTCGGCGACCGCAGGGGCGTCTCCACCTGCCTGACCAACCTCGGCGTCTCCCACTCGAACGCGGGCGACGCGCGGCGCGCGGTCGGATACTTCGAGCAGGCGCTCGCCATCGACCGTGAACTTGAAGACCGCCGGGGCGAGGCCGCCGTGCTGACAAACCTTGGAGTGTCCTACATGGAACTCGGCGACCTGCGTCGCGCCGCCGAGTTCCACGAGCAGACGCTGAACATCATGCGCGAGATCGGCGACCGGCGCGGCGAGAGCAGCGCCCTGACGAACCTGGGCATAGTCCACACCACCGCCGGAGCGCCGCGCCGCGCCCTCGAACTCTACGAAGAGGCGCTCGACATCGCCCGCGAGGTGGGCGACAGGAACATCGAGGCAAAGATACTTGGCAACCTCGGCACCGTCTACGAAAAGCTCGGCGACCCGAGGCGGGCCATCGAACTCCAACAAGAATGCCTCGCCATCAGCCGCGCGCAGGGCAACCGCGCGGACGAGGCGGGCGACCTTGTAAACCTCGGCATCGCCCACGCCGGCATTGGTGAGTTGCGGCGCGCCGTCGAATACTACGAGCAGGCGCTCGTCGTCGCCCGCGAGTTGGACGACCCTTACGCGGAGAGCAGCGCCCTCGGGAACATGGGGAATGCCTACAGGGAGTTGGGCGAGGCGCCGCGCGCCGTCGAATGCCAGCGGCTCGCGCTGGAACTCGACCGGCGGCTGGGCAACCGGGGCGGTGAGGCGCTCACCCTCGGCAACCTCGGCAGCGCCTACCTCGAACTGGGCGAGACGCAAAGGGCGTTGGAACTCTACGAGCAGCAGCTTCAACTCAGCCGCGAGACGGGCGTCCGCGACGGCGAAGCCAACGCGCTGATGAACATGGGAGTCGCCAGCTATACCTCGGGCGACGTGCAACGTGCCATCGCGCTGCACGAGCAGGCGCTCGCCATCTTCCGCTCCATCGGCGACGTTCAGGGTGAGGCGGCCAACCTGGACAACGTGGGTACTGCCTGCCTGAAGCTCGGCGAGGCTTTGCGCGCGGCAGGGCTCCACAGGGAGGCGCTGGCCATCTACCGCGAGACTGGAAACCGGCTGGGCGAGGGCGAGGCGCTGTTCAACCTGAGCCTCGCGCTCGCCGCGCTGGGTGAGCACGAACAGGCCATCGCACACGCGGAAGCCGCCCTGCTAATCAGCCTCGAATCCGACACCCTCGACTCGGCCAAGGTCCGTCAACATTTGTCGGAGTGGCGCGAACAACTCGCGGCCGAGCCACGGCCGCAACGAGGTCAACCGGATGGAGTCCGATAACCACTGCACACCTGGGTCACCCGCGCTTTTGGTGCTATCAGGGTGGCTTTCACCCCGATCACTTTCATCTTCATTAAGCTGCTCGCAACACGCGCGCCCGCAGCAGGTCGAGCTCGCCGCGCCCGTACATCTGCCGCTTGACTAACTTCAGCCGGTGGACTTGACCCTCCGTCTGACCATTGCTCCACTCATACTCCAACGCCGCCCGCACGGCCTGAAGGTCAGCAGTCAGGCCGTTGGCGAAGGTGACGAACTCCGGTATCTCACTGCACTGCGCCTCGATGATCCACCCGCGCAACTCATCCGAGCGACGCTCTTTGACAACCCCAACGAAGCTCAGTGCCAGTTCCTGCGCCCGCGCCACCTCCGGCGAGAGCCGACACAGCAACTCGACGGTCTGCTTCTCTTCAGCTTCGAGCCCCTCGGGCCGCAGCAGCATCCACGCCGCCTGCCGGGCCGAAGGTAAGCGCAGACGCAGAGTGGGCTTGCCGCCGCCGTGGCTGGCACCTTCGAGGTGTGGCAGCAAGCGCGGCCGGCAGCCCGCGTAAGCCTCGTTCTCCGGCGCGGGGGGCGGCGCGGCTAACGTCTGCGAACGCAGGAAGCGATAGCATCGCTTGACCACCTTCTCCAGCGCCTCCCTCACGTTCATCAGGAGGTGGAAGCGGTCGGCGACCTGTAATGCACCGGGCGCGCCTTCATAGATGGCGGCAGCATAAGTGGGCGAGCGGTCGCGGCTGACGACCTCCACGCCGGGGTGCGCACGGAGCCAGGCGGCGAGGGTCGCGGCCTCACGGTCTGCCAGCAACTCGATGACGCGACGCTTCTCTAAGTCAACCAGGATGGTGCCGTAGCGTCGGCCCCGGCGGAAGGCGAAGTCGTCCACGCCGAGCACGCGCGGCGTCGGGGCGCAGGGCTTGACGGCGGCACGCACGCGCCTGAGCAAAGTG
>DASVGG010000119.1:0-20379 GCA_036379655.1 Pyrinomonadaceae bacterium | reverse complement strand
GCGTCTTCTTCAAGTGCGAGAACTTCCAGCGCGCGGGCGCCTTCAAGATGCGCGGCGCGACCAACAGGATTCGGGCGCTCTCGCGCGAGGAGCGCGCGCGCGGCGTCGTGGCCTTCTCGTCGGGGAACCACGCGCAGGCCGTGGCGCTCGCCTCGCGCGACGCGCGGGTGCGCGCCGTCATCGCGATGCCGAACGATGCGCCGCGCACCAAGCTCGACGCCACGCGCGGCTACGGCGCCGAGGTCGTCACCTACGACCGCCAGCGCGAGGACCGCGAGGAGGTCGCGCGAAATCTTTCTGAAAAGGAAGGGCTCGTCGTCGTCCCGCCCTACGACGACTACCACGTCGCGGCGGGGCAGGGGACCTGCGCGCTTGAGTTGTTTGAAGACGTGCCCGACCTCGAAGCTCTGCTCACGCCCTGCGGCGGCGGCGGTCTCTTCGCGGGCGCGTCCACGGCGGCGAAGGGCTTCAACGCGGCCGTGCGCTGCTTCCCCGTCGAGTCCGAACTCTCCGACGACACGCGCCAGTCGTTCGTTAAGGGGGAGCGGATCACGATTCCGCCGCCGCCCACAATCGCCGACGGCATGCGCACGCAGACGCCGGGCGCGCTCACGTTCCCCGTCGTGCAACAGAACGCGGAGGACGTGCTGACGGTCTCGGAGGACGAGATCGTCGAGGCGATGCGGTTCCTGCTCTTCCGTCTGAAGATTCTGGTCGAGCCGACCGGCGCGGTCGCCGCCGCCGCCGCGCTCTTCCGCAAGCTCCCCGCGAACGTCGGGAGCGTCGGCGTCGTCATCTCCGGCGGCAACGTGGACCCCGAGGCGCTCGCGCGCATCGTCCACCCGACGATGGTCTGATGGGCGGCGCGTCGCACGACAAAGCACATGACGGGTGTTAAAATCGACGCAGTCGAACAGTCAAACAGTCGAACCAAGGAGAAAGAGTTTGAGCCGCGAGCTGCGCGTCCTTAACAACCCCCCGACGACACGTCCGCCGCGCGGGCCGAAGCCCGAGTGGCTGAAGGTGCGTCTCGGCGACCCTTCGAATCAGAACTACGTTCTGAAGCTCATCGAGAACCTGAACCTGCACACGGTCTGCCAGGAGGCACGCTGCCCGAACATCTTCGAGTGTTGGACGGACCGGACGGCGACCTTCATGATCGGCGGCGACATCTGCACGCGCCACTGCGGCTTCTGCGCCGTCTCGAAGGGCGCGGGCATCCCGCTCGACCCCGAGGAGCCGCGCCACGTCGCGGAGGCGGTGAAGACGCTCGACCTCGCGCACGCGGTCATCACCTCGGTCAATCGCGACGACCTCGCGGACGGCGGCGCCGCGCACTGGGCCGAGACCATCCGGCAGGTGCGCGCACACAACCCCGGCTGCCGCGTCGAAGTCCTCATCCCGGACTTCAACGGCGACGAAGACGCTCTCAACGCGGTGCTCGACGCCGAGCCCGACGTGCTCAACCACAACACGGAGACCATCGCGCGACTTTATAAGCGCGTGCGGCCCGACGCGAACTATCGTCAGACGTTGACGCTGCTCGAACGCGCGGCGGCGCGGCGCGACCGCGAGCGGCGCGGGATGCTGACGAAGAGCGGCATCATGGCGGGCCTCGGCGAGACGTTCGACGAAGTGGTCGAGTTGATGAAAGATTTGCGCTCGGTCTCGTGCGACATCATGACCATCGGGCAGTACCTGCAACCGCACGCGCGGCGGCTCCCCGTCGAGCGTTACGTCACGCCCGAGGAGTTCGCGCGCTGGCGCGAGGTCGGACTGGAACTCGGCTTCAAGCACGTCGAGTCGAGCCCCTTGACGCGCTCCTCCTACCACGCGCGCCAGCAGACCGACGGCGCCGGCCCCGAGGCCGGGACATCGCCCACGGCCGAACTCGCATCCGACACGTTGAACGCCTGAACAGCCTTCACCGTGTCGGAGGGACGAGCGATGAGATCAACGACCCTGAAAATCTTCGCCGCCGCCGTGCTGCTCTCTACGGTCGCGGCGGTCGCGGGCGCCGCCGACGGTGACGCGACGCTCAAAGAGATTTCGTCTTACAGGCAGTGGGCGCGGCTCACGCCCGAGCCCTTCCGCATCGAGTACGACGGGCCGCTCAGTTGAAGCGGCGGCCCTTACGGGCGGCGCGTCGTTGACGTGCCCGAGTACAGAACCTCACGCGGGCGGACGCGAATCTACCTTGAAGGCGCGTTCATCTGGGAGCAACTGCCCACGCCGAAAACCCCCTCCGAGCACAGGAACACAGGCTACGGCGTCGTCTACGCCAACGACGCGGCGCGCGGTGCGTTGAAGGATTGGCGCGCGACGAAGTTGCCCGCCGGCTCGGTCATCGTCCGCGAGACGCTGGTGCAACCCGGCGACGAGAAACCGGTGCTCGTCGTCGCGATGGTCAAGCGCGCGCAGGGCTTCAACCCGAAGGGCGGCGACTGGGAGTTCCTTGTTGTAGACCCCTCGCTCGCGAAGGTGAGCGAGCGGCAGAAGAAGGGCAGTTGCCTCAAGTGTCACGCCTCGCGGAGCGAGAACGACTTCGTCTTCCCCTTCCCCCTGCCGACCCCCGAGCCGGCGCGCGTGACCTTCTAATTCACGAACCGAAAACATCGAGTACCTGAGAGCCGCCGTCTTTCGCGAGCACGGGGGGGCCGAGCAAAATTCTCGGCGTCCCGTGCTTTTTTCCTGACGGCCCGAGAAATTTTCTCGGCGTTTCGAGCAAATTTCTCGGAAGGTCGAGCAAATTACTCGGAGTTTCTAGCTTTTTTCTCGGAGTTTCTACCTTTTTGCTCGGGACTCCGAGAAAATTACTCGGAGTTTCTAGCTTTTTTCTCGGAGTCCCGAGCTTTTTGCTAGAACGTCCGAGTAATTTTCTCGGAGTCCCGAGCAAATAACTCGGACGTTCTAGCTTTTTTCTCGGAGCCCCGAGTAATTTGCTCGGAAGGTCGAGCTTTTTTCTCGGAGGTTCGAGAAATTTGCCCGGACGCCGTGCGCGGTGGCGTGAGATTCGAGGAAAATCGGCCGAAACGCGGAGGCTAATCACTCGCGTGCGACGCCTTTACGCGCGGGCGTTCGCGCGCGGGCGTGAATCGCTATAAAATCCGGCGCATGAAAGCCGTCGTCTTCCACGAGCACGGGGGGCCGGAAGTCCTCCGTTATGAAGAGCGCCCGGAGCCGCGCGTGCGCGCCGACGAGGTGCTGGTCGAGGTGCGCGCTTGCGCGCTCAATCATCTGGACGTGTGGGTGCGCGGCGGGCTGCCCGGGATTGAGATTCCCCTGCCGCACATCCTCGGCAACGACGTGGCGGGCGTCGTGCGCGAGGTCGGGGAACTGGTCTACTGGGTGAAGCCGGGCGACGAGGTCTTGCTACAGCCCGGCGTCTCCTGCGGCCACTGCCGCGACTGCCTCGGCGGCGCGGATAACATGTGCCCGCGCTACGACATGATCGGTTACCGTCGCGACGGCGGCTACGCCGAACTCGTCGCCGCGCCCGGCGTGAACGTCGTCCCGAAGCCTAAAGATTTGAGCTGGCCCGAGGCGGCGGCGCTCCCGCTCGTACTCGTCACCGCGTGGCACATGCTCGTCACGCGCGCGCGCGTCGAGCCGGGCGAGGACGTGCTCGTCCACGCCGCCGGGAGCGGCGTCGGCTCAATCGGCATACAGGTCGCGAAGCTGCGCGGCGCGCGCGTCATCGCCACCGCCGGTTCCGAGGAGAAGCGCGCGCGCGCGCGCGCGCTCGGCGCCGACGAGGTCGTCGATTACACGCGCGAGGACTGGCCGAAGGAGGTCAGGCGGCTGACGGGCAAGCAGGGCGTGGACGTGGTCTTCGAGCACACGGGCGCGGAGACCTGGCCGGGTTCGGTGTCGTCTCTGAAGCGCGACGGGCGGCTGGTGACGTGCGGCGCGACGAGCGGCTACGACGCGCGCACCGACCTGCGGCAGGTCTTCTACCGGCACCTCAACCTGCTCGGGTCGTTCATGGGCTCGAAGGCGGAACTGCTCGACGCGCTGAAGTTCGTCGAGCGCGGCCACATACGCCCCGTCATCGACCGCACCCTCCCCCTCGCCGAAGCCCGCCGCGCGCACGAACTCATGCAGGACCGCGCCCAGTTCGGGAAGTTAGTGCTGGAAGTGTAAAAGGCTGGAAAGACGTAAACCGTAAACCGTGAACCGTGACAAGAAGAACTGTCTTCTTCTTGTCACGGTTCACGGTTTACGGTTTACGTCTCTTTACTGCTGCTGGCGACGCTGGCGGAACTCTTCGCGGCGCTGGCGGAACTGCTCGCGCAGTTGTTCGCGGCGGGCCTTGCGCTCGGACTTGAGCTGTTCGAGCTGTGTGCGCTGTTCGGCGGTGAGCGTGGCGAGGACGCTCTCGCGCGTGCGCTGGCGGGTGGCGCGCAACTCTTCGCGGAGCTGTTTGGCGCGCGCCTGCTGCGCCTCGGTGAGTTGACCGCCGGCCTCGCGTCGCGCGACGAGAAGTTGCCGCAACTCTTCGCGCTGCGCGCGCGTGGACTGGAGCGCGCCCTCGCGCAGCGCGCGCATCTGCGCTGTCTGCTGCTCGGTCAGGTTCAACTGCCGCAGCGCGCGCAGGCCCTGCCGGCGCGCACGCATCCGCATCCGCATCCGCCGCAGTCCCGCGCGCGCGGCCCCGCGCCGCGCCCCCTGCGTCATCGCCGGAGACTGCGTCCGCTGTTGCGACGGCGCCTCCTGCGCGGCCGCCGCGAAAGAGGCCGCGAGCGTCAACAGCGCGGCCGTGAGTGCTCTCTTCATCGTCCTTAAACTCCTTCACAAAGATGACTGCCGCACTCTAAGACGCGCGGGCGCACGCCCCGGCCGAAGAAAATCCGCACGGGGTTGAGACTTCAGACTCGGGGCTTTTTACAGTAGAATACGCGCGCGATGAAACTCCTAAATCAGATCGACTCACCCGCGGACCTGCGCCGTCTGCGCCCCGAACAGTTGCAGCCGGTCGCCGACGAAGTGCGCCAGTACATCCTCGAAACGATGTCGCGCGTGGGCGGCCACACGGGCGCGTCGCTCGGCGCGGTCGAGCTGGCCGTCGCACTGCACTACGCCTTCGACACGCCGCGCGACCGCCTGGTCTGGGACGTGGGGCACCAGGCTTACGCGCACAAGATTCTGACGGGCCGCCGCGAGCTTCTGCCGACGGTCAAGCAGTACGGCGGCATCAGCGGGTTCCTGCGTCGCGACGAGTCGGAGTACGACACGTTCGGCGCGGGCCACGCCTCGACCTCGCTCTCGGCCGCGCTCGGGATGGCCGTCGCGCGCGACCAGCGCGGCGAAGACCACCACGTCGTCGCCGTCATCGGAGACTCAAGTCTCGCGGGCGGCATGGCGATGGAGGCGGTCAACCAGGCGGGTCATTTGAAGACGCGTCTCATCGTCCTCCTGAACGACAACGAGATGTCCATCGCGCCAGCGGTCGGCGCGCTGACCGGTTATCTCAACCGCATCCGTGGGGCGCAGGGGTATCATCGTTTCAAGGACGAGGTGGGCGACCTGCTGCACGACATCCCTTCGTTCGGCGAGCGGCTCTACAACGCGGCGAAGACCGTCAAGGACGCAATCGCGGCGGCCGTGCTGCCCGGCGCGCTCGTCAACGAGTTGGGCTTCAAGTACATCGGTTACGTGGACGGCCACAACCCGCGCGCCCTGGTGCGCGCGCTCGAAGAGGCGAAGCAGGTCAAGGACTCGCCCGTCATCGTCCACGCGCTCACGCAGAAGGGGAAGGGCTACCCCGCGCGCGAGAAGAACTACTACGCCTGGCACGCGACGGGGCCGTTTGATTTAAAGACCGGCACGGCCGTCAAGTCCTCCGGCCCCGGGGCGCCGGCCTACACGACCGTCTTCGGGCAGACGATGTGCGAGCTGATGGCGCGCGACCCGAAGGTCGTCGCGCTCACGGCCGCGATGCCCGACGGGACCGGGATTGATAAGGTCTTAGAGAAGTTCCCCGAGCGCGCCTACGACGTGGGCATCGCCGAGCAGCACTGCATCACCTTCGCCGCCGGCATGTCCACCGAAGGCTTGAAGCCGGTCTGCGCCATCTACTCGACCTTCCTGCAACGCGCCTTCGACCAGATCGTCCACGACGTGTGCTTGCAGAACCTCAACGTCAAGTTCTGCATGGACCGCGCCGGCATCGTCGGCGGCGACGGCCCGACGCACCACGGCCTGCTCGACATCACCTACCTGCGCGGCGTGCCGAACATGGTCGTCATGGCGCCGAAGGACGAGGGCGAGATGCGCGACATGATGCACACGATGCTTGAGACGGAGGGGCCGGCGGCGATGCGCTACCCGCGCGGCAACGGCGTCGGCGCCGACCTCAAGCGCGAGCCGCGTCTGCTCGAAGTCGGCAAGGCCGAGATACTGCGCGACGGCGGCGAGGTGGCGATTGTGGCCTACGGCTCGATGGTGCACCCGGCCGTCGCGGCGGCCGAGCAGTTGGCGAAGGAGGGCGTCGAGGCGACGGTCGTCAACGCGCGCTTCGTCAAGCCGCTCGACGCCGGGTTGCTGCTCGCGCTCGCCCGCACGAAGCGTCTCATCGTCACCGTCGAGGAGGCGTACCTGTCGGGCGGCTTCGGCTCGGCCGTCGCGGAGCTTCTGGAAGAGAACGGCCTGCTCGACGCCGTCCGCCTCGTCCGCATGGGCGTCCCCGACCGCATCGTCACGCACGGCGACCCCAAGCTGCTTCTTGCCAAGTACGGCCTCGACGCCGACGGCATCTACACGCGCACGCGCGAAGCCTGGGAAGTCCTCCAGGAGCGCCGCGCCGGCACTCGCGCGGGGCAAGTAGGGTAAGACGCGGGGTCAGGAGTAAAGGGGAAGGGGGAAGGGATTGCAATCGCATCCCTTCCCCCTTCCCCTTTATCCCACTGATACCGACTAGCGAGTCAAAATAAGGTCGCGCACGCAACGCCGGGAGCGCGGGCATCCCTGCCCGCCATGAGCGCAAAGCGCGAATAGAGTGAGACTCTACACCTCAACGTTGAGAGATAACGCTTCTGAGTTAAGCGTGCTGGCGCACGCTTTGGCGGGCAGGGATGCCCGCGCTCCCGGCGCGCAGTCGCCTTATTTCAGCTCGCAAGTCGGTATTACTTCCGGCTCTGCTGCCGCTCCTCGTTGTACTTCCTGACCATCTCCTGATACTTGCGCGCGACGTTGAGGGTGCGGGAGATGTCCGCGTCTTCGAGGTGCGGGTATCGCTGGTTGGTCCTTGAGATGGCCGACGTGATGACCTGTTCGGCCTCGCGGTAGTGCTCGGCCTCGACCTCGGCGGCCATGTCGCGGATGCCCTGCGCGAGCTGCGCGATGGTGAAGTTCTTGCCGACCTCGGGGTCGCGCAGCATGTCGCCCGCGCCGCCGCTCAACATGAGCGAAGCCTCTTCGTTCTTCACGACACGCTGCTTCCGCTCGATGTCGTAGTAGCTGAAGTTGACGCGCAACATCGGCCGCGCGGATTCGGCGGCGCCGCGCAGCTTCGTCTTGAAGCGCAGCAGCACGACCTGCGTCAGCCCCCGGTTCATGTTGTCGAGCTTGATCTTTAGACCGTGCTCGGTACGCACGGGCTCGTAGCCGTAGACCTGCGCAAGTTCGAGGCCGGCGCCGTATTCGACTTCCAGATTCGGCTCCGTGGCGACGGGCGCGACGAGGCTCTGCACCTCCCTGAGAAAGACCTTGTCGATGTCCTGCGCGTCGGCGACGAAGTGGAAGAGGCCGCGCCCGCTCTTGGCGAGGTCGCGCAGAAGGTCTTTGTTGAGGTCGAGCCCGACGCCGATGGTCGAGAGGTCCACGCCTCGGTCGTTGAACGAGAGCGACTCGCGCGCGATCTGCCCGGGGTTGGTCACGCCCTGGTTGGCGATGCCGTCGGTGAGGAGGACGACGCGGTTCGTCCCCTCGCGGTTAAAATTCTTGAGCGCCTCGCGGTAGCCGAGCATGAGGCCGGCGTGGATGTTCGTCGAGCTGCCGGGCTCTATCTGGCGGATGAGGCGGCGCACCTCCTCGCGGTCGCCCAGGCGCCGCGCGGGCCGCAGCACCTCGGCCTCCGAGTCGAAGACGACGATGGAGAGCGTGTCGGACTCGCGGAGCTGGTTGACTAAAGTCAGCAGCGCCTCCTTCACCTTCGAGAGCTTATCGGCGTCGGCCATCGAGCCGCTCTTGTCGATGACGAGCGCGAGGTTGACGGGCGGCAGTTGCGCGCGGTCGGAGGCCAGCGCGGTGCTGAAGCCTATCTGAAGGACGGCCTCGCCGCCCTCGGCCGAGACGCGGTCGTTGCCCCAGCGCACGTCGAGCAGCACGGCCTCGCCCACCTTGGGGCGGCCGATCTGGTGGCGGTGGTAGTTGACGAACTCCTCGACGGCGACCGAGCGCGAGGCGGGGATGAGCCCCATCTCGGACAGGTAGCGCGTGCGCGCGGCGGCCGCGGACGAGACGCCATCCTGCGCGTGCGCGGGTAGGCCGCAGAGGGCGAGAAGGAAGAAGCAAAGGAAGATGTGGAAGGTCGGGCGATGATGTTCGCGGGTTTGCGTGGGCATACGTCCTCCGAAAAGCTGACAGGGTCGTTGAGACAGGGAGACGACTCTTGACGGCTCTCACCTGCGAGGGACTGACTTGCTTTGACGCTCGGCTTCAGAGATGTGAGTTCGGCGCGGAGGGATGCCCGGGAAAAATTAGGGGAAAGGGGAAAGGGATGTTACCTGTACTCCTTCCCCCTTCCCCTTTATCCCTTGCCCTTCCCGCTCTCGCGGGGCAGCCCTTCGAAGAGGTGGTCGCCTGCGAGCCAGAGGCTCCACGCGTGGTGGTAGAAGGCGATGGGGAAGAGGAGTGCGACGGCGAAGAGGAGCCAGAGCAGCAGCGCCGCGCGGCCGGGGAAGAGCAGCAGGCAGAGACCGGCCGACGCCAACACGGCCGCCTCGGTCGTCACCACGTTGAGCATGATGGCGCCGACGAAGAAGCCCTCCTCGCGCTGGAAGACCGCGCCGCACGCCGGACAACTCGGGCGCACGTGGAAGGGCGAACGGAAGACACGCGCCCCGCCGCACACAGGGCAGCAGAGCCGCGCGCCGCGCGCGAGCGTCTTGAAAACGGGTCGGCCGATCTTGCTCACTCTCTCACTCACGCACGTCCGAGCCTTCTCTCGTCTCGCATCGCGGAACTTAACAGAAGCCGCCGCGATGCGCTAGCAGTTGAAAGACAGACGCCGACGCTCGAAGCCATCGACCTGATGCGCGGCACGGCGTCGGGTGTCTGCCCGTCGTCGAGGGTGGCTCGATGTGACGGCCGTCACATCGGGCGTCACGCCTTTTGTCATACAATCACAACCGCCGCGCGCGCCGCGTCGGTCTAATATTCATCCCGTCAGTTTTCAACTTAAACGCTTGCCTACGGCACGGGCGCGCGCCTCTGGTGGCGCCGGCCGTAGGTCTGTGCGCGCGTGAGTTTTTATGAGCTGGCAGACCTTGAGGAGCGTGATGATCGGCGTCGCCTTCGGCGTCGTCGTCGGCATCGGCGGCTTCACCTTCATCTATGCGAAGGGCTACTCGTACCTGACGAACGACCCGGCGGCCTGCGCCAACTGCCACGTCATGCGCGACCAGTTCGACGGGTGGGTCAAGTCTTCGCACCGCTCGGTCGCGGGCTGCAACGACTGCCACACGCCGCCGGGCTTCGTGGGCAAGTACTACACGAAGGCGCGCAACGGCTTCTGGCACTCGTTCTACTTCACGACCGGCGGCTTCCACGAGCCGATCCGCATCAACGAGTTCAACCACAAGGTCACGGAGAGCGCCTGCCGCTCCTGCCACGAATCGGTCGTCCAGGCCATCGAGGGCACGCACGGCCAACTCGGGGGCGAACTCTCCTGCACGCGCTGCCACAGCAACGTCGGGCACTACACGCACGGAGACTGAGTTAGATCATGGCTGACGAAGAGAGAGAACCGGTTGTCGTAGAGAAGGGGCCGCGTCGGGCGCGGGGCGTGAGGCTGATCGTGCTGACGGCGCTCATCACGGTGCTGGCGGCCGTGGCGGGCGTGGCGCTTCTGGTCAACATCATGACGCGCAAGCAGGAGGCGCGGAACCCCTTCTACCGCGTCGTCGAGTTGACGGACGAGACCGAAGACCCCGAAATCTGGGGCAAGAACTTCCCCTTCCAGTACGACGGCTACAAGCGCACGGTCGATCAGGTGCGAACGCGCTACGGCGGGAGCGAGGCGCTGCCGCACACGCCGTCCGCCGCCGACCCGCGCTCGTTCGTCTCGCAGTCGAGGTTGCAGGAAGACCCTCGGCTGAAGACGATGTGGGCCGGCTACGCCTTCTCGCGCGACTTCCGCGAGGAGCGCGGCCACGCCTACATGCTCACCGACCAGGAGATGACCGAGCGGCAGCAGTACGCGCCGCAGCCCGGCGCCTGCATCCACTGTCACGCCTCGGTCTACCTGCCTTACAAGAAGGCCGGCGGCGGCGACTTGATGAAGGGCTTCGCGGAGGTCAACCACCTGCCCTACGCCGAGGCGCGCAAACTCGTCTCGCACCCCGTCTCCTGCATCGACTGCCACGACCCGAAGACGATGGCGCTGCGCGTCACGCGCCCCGGTTTTCTCGAAGGCATACAGGCGCTCGCCGCCTCCGCCGACCCCGTCCCGAACTTGCAGAGCGTCGAGCGTTGGCGGCAGGGCAACCGGCAGGAGCCTTACGACGTGAACAAACTCGCCACGCGCCAGGAGATGCGCGCCTTCGTCTGCGGGCAGTGCCACGTCGAGTACTACTTCAAGGGGCCGGAGAAGCGCCTGACGTATCCCTGGTTCAAGGGCTTGAAGGTCGAGCAGATCATGGCCTACTACGACGAGGTGCGGCAGAAGGACTGGGTGCACGCCGACACGGGCGCGCCCGCGCTGAAGGCGCAACACCCCGAGTTCGAGATGTGGAACCAGGGCGTCCACGCGCGTTCGGGCGTCTCCTGCGCCGACTGCCACATGCCCTACACGCGGGTCGGCGGCCTGAAGGTCAGCGACCACCACGTCCGCAGCCCCATGCTCAACATCAACAACTCCTGCCAGACCTGCCACAAGTGGCCCGAGGAGGAACTGCGCGCGCGTGTCGAGACCATCCAGACGCGCACCTTCCGCATGCGCAACATCGCGATGGACGCGCTCGTCCAGTTGATCGGCGACATCAAGGCCGCGCGCGAGCAGGGCAAGACCGATCAAGAGTTAGCGCAGGCGCGCGACTTCCAGCGCCGCGCGCAGTTCTACCTCGACTTCGTCGAGGCCGAGAACTCCACGGGCTTCCACGCGGACCAGGAGGCCGTGCGCATCCTCGGCGAGTCGGTCAACTTCTCACGCCTCGGCCAACTATCCCTGCGCGGCGGCATCCCGCCGCAACCCGCCGGCCCGCCGCCCGCGCCCGTCGCGACGCCCTCGCACTGAGCGAGATGACGCATTAACAGGGACGGGCAGGACTGACAGGATTAGTTCATTTGTTCATCGGGTCATTTCTTCATTGAACAAATGAACCGATGAATCAATCATCAAATCCTGTCAGTCCTGTCCATCCCTTTTAATTCATTAAAGGGGTTCTGTTCCCGCCGGTTGTGGACTATAATCCCCGCGCCACGCGGAAGACCTTACGAGCGGCACTTCTGGAGGAGATTTCTGAAACAGGCTAAGGAGAAGATTCTCGTCGTGGACGACGAAGCGTCCATCCGCTGGGCCTTGTCCGAGGCGCTGCGGAGCTGGGGCTATGAGACGGCGGAGGGCGGCTCGGTCGCCACCGGTCTCGCGGCCTTCGACGCGGAGGAGCCGACGGCCGTCCTGCTCGACATCGACCTGCCCGACGGATCGGGGCTCGACGCGCTGCGCGAGATCAAGACGCGCCAGCCCGAAGCCGTCGTCATCATGGTGACGGGCGCGGTCGTCATCCAGAACACCATCTCGGCGCTGCGCGGCGGCGCCTACGACTTCATCAGCAAGCCCGTCAACCTCGAAGAGCTGCGCGTCACCATCCGCAACGGCATCGAGGCGCACCAACTGCGCCGCGAGGTCAAGCAGGTCCGGCGCGAGCGCGCGCGCCAGTTCAGCTTCGACCAGATCATCGGCGAGAGCCCCGCCGTCCAGCGCATGCTCGCGCTCGCGCGCAAGGTCGCGGAGTCCGAAGTCTCGTCCGTGCTCTTGCAGGGCGACTCGGGCACGGGCAAAGACCTCGTGGCGAAGGCCGTCCACTACGGCTCGCGCCGCGCCGAAGGCCCCTTCGTCGCCATCAACTGCGCGGCCATTCCCGCGACGCTCATCGAGTCGGAGCTGTTCGGCTACGAGAAGGGCGCCTTCACCGACGCCAAGGCGCGCAAGGAAGGACTCTTTGAACAGGCGGAGGGCGGCACGCTCTTTTTAGACGAGATAGGCGAGTTAGAACTCGGGTTGCAGGCGAAGCTTTTGCGCGTGCTGGAGGAGGGCACGTTCCGCCGCGTCGGCGGGCTGAAGGACATACCCTTAGACGTGCGCATCGTCGCCGCCTCGAACCGCGACCTGCGCGCCGAGAGCGAGGCCGGGCACTTCCGTCTCGACCTCTACTACCGCCTCTCCGTCATCCAGATCGACATCCCGCCGCTCAGGGAGCGCGGCGACGACATCCTGCTGCTCGCCAACCACTACGTCCGGCAGTTCGGCGAGCGCCTGAAGCTGCGCCGGAAGATTCGCGGCCTCTCGCCCGAGGTGGCCGACGCGTTCCGCCGCTACCCCTGGCCCGGCAACGTCCGCGAGCTGCGCAACGTCATCGAGCGCGCGCTCATCCTCGAAGACGCGGAGGTCATCACGCCCGAGTACCTGCCCCGCGACCTCGCGGCCGAGGCGGGCCACGCCGCGCCGCAGCCCGCGTCCGCGCACTCGGCCGTCGCACAGACGGCGGCGGGCGCGTCGCCCTTCGCGCTTCCCACGTCCGGCCTCTCGCTCGAAGAGCTTGAGACCTCGCTCGTGCGGCAGGCCGTCGAGCGCAGCGGCGGCAACCAGACGCGCGCCGCCGAACTCCTCGGCATCTCGCGCGACCAATTGCGCTACCGTCTCAAGAAGATCGAGGCCGAGACGCCGGCCGCCGCAGGCACCGGGGCCGAGGTCGGGGAGTCAGCCTGATGAGCGAAGAGCTGCACGAGTTCGAGGACGGCGCGGGCGCGCGGCCGCGCGCGGGCAACGGCGCGGAGGAGGCGCTGCGCCGCTCGCTGAAGGAGCTGGCCGACCTCAAGTTCGCGCTCGACGAGTCGGTCATCGTCGCCATCACCGACCAGACCGGCCGCATCAACTACGTCAACGACAAGTTCTGCGAAATCTCGAAGTACTCGCGCGAAGAGTTGCTCGGGCAGGACCACCGCATCATCAACTCGGGCCACCACCCGAAGGACTTCATCCGCGACCTCTGGACGACCATCGCCAACGGCCGCGTCTGGCGCGGCGAGCTGTGCAACCGCGCCAAGGACGGCACGCAGTACTGGGTGGACACGACCATCGTCCCCTTCCTCAACGCCGAGGGGAAGCCCTACCAGTACGCCGCCATCCGCTACGACATCACCGAGCGCAAGCGCGCCGAAGAGCGCATCCGCGAGCAGGCCGCGCTCCTCGACGAAGCGCGCGACGCCATCATCGTCCGCGCGCTCGACCAGACGGTCCTCTTCTGGAACAAGGGCGCCGAGCGCATCTACGGCTGGACGGCGGCGGAGGCCGCCGGCCGCACGGCCCTCGAACTCGGCTTGCAGAACGAGATGAACGACGCGCAGTACGAGGAGGGCCGCCGCGCCCTCTTCGAGACCGGCGAGTGGCACGGCGACCTCCGCCAGCGCACCAGGACGGGCGAGTTCATCCAGGTCGAGTGCCGCTGGACGCTGATGCGCGACGAGAAGGGCGAGCCGCGCAGCATCCTCGTCATCAACACCGACATCACCGAGCGGCGCAAGATCGAGCAGCAGCTCCTGCGCGCGCAGCGGATGGAGTCCATCGGCACGCTCGCCGGAGGCATCGCCCACGACCTCAACAACATCCTCTCGCCCATCCTGATGTCGATCCAGATGCTCCAGATGCGCACGCAGGACGACAGCTCGCGCCAGTGGCTCCAGATGCTCCAGACGAACGCCGAGCGCGGCTCCGACATGGTGCGGCAGGTCCTCTCCTTCGCGCGCGGCGTCGAGGGCGAGCGCGTCACCCTCCAGCCCAAGCACCTCATCAAGGACGTGGTCGGCATCCTGAAGGACACGTTGCCGAAGTCCATCAGCATCAAGTACGACGTGCCGCCCGACCTCTGGGTCGTCTCGGCCGACGCGACGCAGATTCACCAGGTCCTGATGAACCTCTGCGTCAACGCGCGCGACGCGATGCCCGAGGGCGGCGAGCTCTCCATCCGGGCCGAGAACGTCGTGCTCGACGACAACTACGCGCGCATGCACCTCGAAGCGAAGCCCGGCCGCCAGGTCCTCATCAACGTCTCGGACACGGGCAACGGCATCCCGCCCGAGGTCGTGGGGCGCATCTTCGAGCCCTTCTTCACGACGAAGGAGGTCGGGAAGGGGACGGGGCTCGGACTCTCGACGGCGCTGACCATCGTGCGCAGCCACGGCGGCTTCATCAACGTCTACAGCGAGCCTCGGAGGGGGACGAAGTTCGCCGTCTACCTGCCGGCCGTCGAGGCGGCGGCCGACACGTCCGCGCGCCTCCAGTCGGACCTGCCCATCGGGCGCGGCGAGCTGGTCCTGGTCGTGGACGACGAGGAGTCGATCCGGCACATCACGAAGGCGACGCTGGAGACGTTCGGCTACCGCGTCATCGCGGCGGCCGACGGGACGGAGGCGGTCGGCCTCTACGCGCAGCATCGCGAAGAGGTGGCCGGGGTGCTGACGGACATGATGATGCCCTTCATGGACGGCCCCGCGACCATCCGCGCGCTCCAGAAGATGAACCCGCAGGTCAAGATCATCGCCGCCTCCGGCCTCGCCGGCCAGGACAAGGCCGCCGAGGCCACGGCCGCGGGCGTCCAGCTCTTCCTCCCCAAACCCTACACCGCCGAAAAACTCCTCAAGGCCCTCGCCCTCCTCCTTCGCGGCTCGAAGGAATAAACTGGAACGATGAAGCAGGAACGCGGAACGATGAACTGTAAGACGAATTGACTTCAGTTCATCGTTCATCGTTCCTACTTCATCGTTTCCACCTTGGGTAAATGTCCGCAGCGGGAGTTAAAATCTCGCAGCCTCGCACATCAGTTAACGCAAAAACCCTCGAAAAACCGTGGCACGCGCCGTGCACTCGGCGTGTGTGCCGGAGTGCCCTCGCGGGCAGTCTGTGAAAGGAGTTGAGCGATGAAGATTCTTCTGGCGATTGACGGCTCGCCGTGCAGCGAGACGGCCGTGGCGGAGGTCGCGCGGCGGCCGTGGCCCTCGGACAGTCGGTTGCGCGTCATCTCGGTCGTCGAGCCGCCGGGCGCGCTGACGGCCGAGCCCTACATGGGCATCGGCGGCTACTTCGAGGAGGTCGAGCGGCTCAAGAAGCAGCAGGCCGAAGAGGTGCTGGCGCGCGCGGCCGAACACCTGCGCGCGGGCGCGGGCACCGCCGAGATGAGCATCACGACCGAGGCGCTGACGGGCTCGCCCAAGCGCGCCATCGTCGAGGAGGCCGAAGCGTGGGGCGCCGACCTCATCGTCGTCGGCTCGCACGGCTATCACACCTGGGAGCGCATGCTGCTCGGTTCCGTCTCCCAATCGGTCGCCGCCCACGCCCTCTGCTCGGTCGAGATAGTCCGGTGCCGAAAAGAGGTGAATGGTGAATAGATAAGAGCGGCTTTAACCATTCACTATTTACTATTCACCGTTCACGGCGAACGGAGTGAGACATGGCGAACATACTCATCCTCGGAGGCGGGTTCGCGGGCGTGGTGGTGGCGGAGCGCCTAGCGGACCTGCTCGACCCGGCGGAGCACCAGATCACTCTGGTCTCGCGCTCGCGCCGTTTCACCTTCTACCCGGCGCTCGTCCGCCTCGCCTTCGGCGAGTGCGAGCCCGACGACATCTCTTACGACCTGCGCGCGGCGATGCGCGAGCGCGGCGTGCGCTTCATCGAGGCGACGGTCGCGCGCGTCGATCCGGCGGCGCGTCACGTGACCGTGACGGGCGGCGACTTCGCGGGCGAGTTAAGTTACGACTACCTCGTCTACACGCTCGGGCGCCGGCTCGCCACCGAGCAGGTGCCCGGCTTCTTCGAGCACGCGCAACATCTCCTCTCGGTCGAGTCCGCGCTCCGCTTCGGCGAGGCCGTGCGTGAGTTCAGGGGCGGCCACGCCGTCTTCGGCTCCTGCCCCGGCGCGCGGCTCGAAGTCCCCGTCTACGAGGCCGCCTTCGCGCTCGCACGCCGCCTCGAACACGAGCACCTCAAGGCGCGCATCACCGTCGTCAACCCGGACTACCCGACCGAGCACCCCGGCGGCGGCGACCTCGCCTCCGCGCTGCGGCCCGCGCTCGAACGCTTCCACGTCGAGACGCTCAACGACTTCCCCGTCGCGGAGGTCGAGGCGGGGCTCGTGCGCGCGCGCGACGGGCGCGAGGTCGAATACGACCTCCTCATGCTCGTCCCGCCGTTCGAGGGCACGAGCGCGCTCTCGGGGACGGGGCTGACGGACGAGGGCGGATTCGTGCGCGTCGATCAGACGATGAAAGTGCTCGGGGCGGAGCGGATGTACGCGGCGGGCGACGCCGTCTACTTCTCCGGCCCGAAGATGGGTCACATGGCCGTCAACCAGGCCGAGGTCGCGGCCGAGAACCTCGCCTCCGAACTGGAGTGGCGCGGCCCGGCGGCGCGCTACGAACACGAGATGCTGCTCGTCGTGGACGCGGGCGGCCGCGACTCTGTCTTCCTCCGCAAGCGGCTCTGGGACGAGGGCGACAAGCAGGTGAGCTGGGGCCTCTTCTGGGGCTGGGCCAAACGCGCCCACGAGCGCTACTGGAATGCGAAACACTCGTGAATGATGAATAGTAAATAGTGAATGATGAGAACTTGTTTTCACCATTCACCGCGAACGGAGCGAGCGATGGAAGTCAGGGAGATGTCGCGGGAGGAGATGGCGAGGCTGTTGGGGCGCGGGTGGTACGGGCACCTGGGCTGCTCGCGCGACGGGCACCCGTACGTCGTGCCGATGTCGTACGCATACGACGGGGGCGCGCTCTACTTCTTCACGACCGAGGGGACGAAGACCGAGTTCATCGCGGCCAACCACGAGGTCTGCTTCCAGGTCGAAGAGGTCGAGAGCGCGGAGAACTGGCGGAGCGTCATGCTCACGGGCCGCGCCGAACTGCTCACGGACGCGGCGGAGGTCGAGCGCGTCATGTTCCTCGTCTCCGAGCGCAACCCCGCGCTCGCGCCCGCGCTCGCGCGCACCAAAATCGGCGCCTGGACGCGCCTCAACCGCATCGCCCTCTACCGCCTCCGCCCCGACGCCGCCTACGGCCGACGAACAGCGGCGGACGGAGAATAAGAACGCCTCCCGGGTTAAGCCCTCCTCTCCAACCGCCTCAAGTTTTTCTCAAGAGCCCTTAAGTTGTTGAAACTTAAGGGCTCTAAAAATTTCTCCGCCGGGTCGAAAATTTTTCTCCGCGCTCAAGTTTCGCTCAATCGGTCTTGACTATCTTCTACACGCTGACGACGACAAGGCGTCCCGCCGACTCGGGAGAAGCGGTCAAGTCGGCCGAACCGAATCCCAAACTTTGAGCCCGACTCCAAGGAGAAATTTGAAACCGATGCTCAGAAAAATCTCTGCCGCGTTCTCCGTCCTCGTACTGCTCGCCCTGCTTACCGTCGCGAACGTCTCGGCGGCCACGCTCGGGCCGTCGCTTCAGGCGAAACTGTCCGGCCTCGCTTCCGACGCGAAGGTCGGCACCGTCATCATCTCCTTCAACACCAGCAAGGGTCTTCTGCCCGCGCACCTCGACGCGCTCCGTGGGCTCGGCATCGTCAAGGGCATCACGCTCAACCGGCTCGGCATGGTCGCCACGGTCGCGACCGCCGGTCAGGTGCGCGCCTTGGCCTCGAACCCGGCGGTGCGCTCGGTCTGGTTCAACGACCGGCTCAACTACTTCGACAAGGAGACGCGGACGCTGACGGGCGTCGAGCGCCTGCGCACCGACCGTGGGTTCACGACGCAGAACGGCGGCATGCCCGTCTCGGGACGCGGCGACTTCTCCATCGTCATCAACGACTCCGGCATCGACGCCACGCACCCCGACCTACAGTTGGGGAAGAACGTCATCCAGAACGTCTTCATCGCCACCGGCACCGACACGCTCGCCGGCTTCACGACGCTTCAGGCTTTAGAGAACCAGCCGAACACGGACCTCAACGTCGGCCACGGCACGCACTGCGCCGGCATCGTCGCCGGGACGGGGCAGCAGTCGGGCGGCCTGTACGCGGGCGTCGCGCCGGGCGCGAAGCTCATCGGCACGGGCTCGGGCGCGGTGCTCTTCATCCTGAACGGGCTCGGCGGCTTCGAGTGGTCGCTCGCGAACCAGTCGATCTACGGCGTCCGCGTCATCTCCAACTCGTGGGGCGGCTCGGGCGCCTTCGACCCCAACGACCCCATCAACATCGCCTCGAAGGTCGCGCACGACAACAACATCATCGTCCTCTTCGCCGCCGGCAACTCCGGCCCCGGCCGCGACACGCACAACCCTCACGCCAAGGCGCCGTGGGTCATCTCGGTCGCGGCGGGCACGAAGGAGGGCGGGCTCGCCTCGTTCTCCTCGCGCGGCATCCCGAAGGAGGAGCGGCTCGCGGACTCCGACCCGAACAACGACTACGACGCGCCGACCATCACCGCGCCGGGCACGGGCCGCGAGTTCGAGTCGAACGCGGGCAAGTTCAGCGCCGCGTATGTTTCGACCCGCTCGAAGTCGAACATCTTCGCCAACGGCCTGACCGACGACACGGAGCTGGCGGTCAACTACCTGCCCTACTACACGCAGATTTCGGGCACGTCGATGGCGACGCCGCACGTCGCGGGCGTGGTCGCGCTGATGCTCGACGCCGACCCGACGCTCACGCCCGACGAAGTTAAGAACATCATCGTCCAGACCGCCTCGCGCATGCCCGGCCGCGATGAGTGGGAGGTCGGCGCCGGTTACGTCAACGCCTTCGGCGCCGTGGACAAGGTCTTCAACCGCTCGAAGAACTACGGCACGAACTTCTCGCACACCTTCAACGCGAAGTACACGGTCGGCGGCCCCGCGCCCGAGCAGGTGCACATCGACTATAGCCCGGCGGGGCTGCCCGGCGCGGGCTCGCAGAACTCGCACACCTTCAACGTCGAGGCGGGCATGAGCGTGCTCGACGTGTTCGCCACCTTCGACACGGCGCTCGAAGACGGCGAGGGCAACACCATCGGCCTCCTCGTCACCGACCCGAACGGCACGAAGTACTCGTCCGGCATCGCACTCCCGGTTCTTGATTCGCCGAGCCGCGAGGTCGTCGTCAAGAACCCGGTCGCGGGCCAATGGCTCGTCGAAGTACGCGGCGTGCGCGGCCTCGCGGCGGCGCCCGAGGTCTCGCTGCCCACGTCGGGCGCGGCGGCGCCGGGGCCGGTCGAGATCAAGATCACGCAGCAGCAGTTCACGCTCGAACCCATCGGCGACATACAGGGCCACGCCGCGCAGGCGCAGATCGAGACCGTGCTGAAGAACCGCCAGATGGACACCTTCCCCGACGGCGGCTTCCGCCCCGACGCGACGGTGACGCGCGAGGACTTCGCGCGGCTTCTCTACCTGAACACGCCGCTGCGGCAGTTCCCTTCGTCGGCGCCGAAGTACGCGGACGTGTCGGCGGAATTCGCGCCCATCGCCGAGGCGGTGACGGCCAACGGCTCGACGCTGCGCGACTACTCGTTCGCGCCGGCCGGCATGGTCGCGGCCTACGGCTCGACCTTCAACCCTTCGGCCAACGTGACGCGGCTTGAGACGGCGGTCGCCTTGGTGCGCGCGCTCGGGCTCGACGCCGAGGCGAAGGCGAAGGCCGGCACGCTCGTCACGGCCAGCTACAACGGCCAAGCAATCGCGCTCGCGGACAACGCGGAGATTCCCTCGGCCATGCGCGGCTACGTGCAGATAGCTCTCGACAAGGGACTGCTGCAAGCCTTCTTCAACCTTGAGCAGGGGCCGTTCGACTTCCAGCCCACGCTCAAGGCCCGCGCGAAGTCCGGCGACGCGACGACGCGCGCCTTCATGGCCTACGCGCTCGACAACTTCCGCCAACGTTTCGTGGCGGGCAACTGATTCGCGGCCTCTCGCCGCGCCAAACGTAGTCGGGACGTGGGGCGCGGCGAGTCGAGCGGCCCGGCGGGTGAC
>DASVGG010000118.1:0-208049 GCA_036379655.1 Pyrinomonadaceae bacterium | reverse complement strand
GATTAGCTGGCAGCAAGGGTTCCGCCGCCTGCGGGTGCGCGACGAGAAGCGGGACGACATGCACGAGGCGCTGGTGCATCTGGCGAACGCAATGATCTGTTGGGGCAGAATCAACGGCCATTTTTGTTAGTGGCTCTTAGTCTTGGGGCACGGCTCGCGAAGGCGTTAACGCTCGATGGCAGGCGGTCTGGTCGTACACATCTCGAACGGGCAGGAGCGGCACACGGAGGTGCTCTCGCAGGAGCGCGTCCTCATCGGGCCGGGCGAGGCTTGTCACATCCGGCTCGGCTCCGACCTCCTCACGGACTCCAGCGTCATGCTTGAGTTGACGCGGCACAACGGCCACTTCCGCGTGCAGGAGTTCGACCCGGAGATCGGCATCACGCTCAACGGACGGCCGCTCGCGCGCGGCGCGAAGATCGACGACGGCGACGAGTTGCGCTTCTCTGCCTTCGACGTGCGCATGCAGTTCTTCCCCGTCGGCAACCTCCCGGCCGTCTCCAACGCCAACCGCCGCGCCAGCGTCGCCCCCTTCATCGAGCAGGCCGCCATCGAGGCCGCCGCCACCGCGCGCCGCGACGACGCCAAAGTTTTCCTGCGCGAGTTCACGCGCGAGCTGCTGCGCGAGATTAACTGGAGCACGAAGATAGGCGTCTTCCTCTGCGCCACCATCCTCATCGGCGGCGTGCTCTACCTGGGCTACGCGCTACAGCAGGAGTTGCGCCGCTCGCGCGACCTCATCAACAAGCAGAACGAACAGCTCGCCGCGCAGCAGCGTCAGCTCGAACTGGTCGGCGCGCAGTTCGGCGAAGTGGACGAGCGTAACCGCGAGATCATCAACAGTCTCTCGCTCGCGCCGCGCCTGCGCAGCGAGTACGGCAACGGCGTCTGCCTCGTCGCGGGCTCATACATGCTCTTCGAGCCGGGCACGGGACGCCCCTTCCGCTACCCGGAGACGCAGACGAACGAGAGCGGCGAGAACGTGCAGAGCGCGGGCGAGCAGCCCTTGCTGACGGCCGAAGGCAACGGCCCGCCCTTCATCCGCGACTTCGTCGGGACGTGCTTCCACGTCGGGCAGGGCTTTGTCGTCACCAACCGCCACCTCGCCGTCGAGCCGTGGACGGCGGACGAGGGCGTGCAGACCTTGAGCCAGAGCGTGCAGGGTCAGTTCCGCGTGACGCGCATCGTCGCCTTCTTCCCCGGCATCCGCCAGCCGTTCGTGGTGCGCGTGCGTCACGCATCGCGCGAGGACGTGGCCGTCGGCACGCTCGAAGTGAAGGAGTTGCCCGCGCAACTCCCCGCGCTGCCGCTCGACCCCGACCCGAACACCGCGATGATTGGCGGCACGGTCGTCATGATGGGCTACCCTTCGGGCGAGGATCGCTTGATGGCGACCATCCCCGAGGCCGAGGCCCGCACGTTACGCGAGCGTTGCGGCGCGTCGGCCGAGACGCTGCTCGCATGTCTCTCCGACCGCAGCTACATCAAGCCGCTCACGACGCAGGGACACATCTCCGACTTGCAGGGTCGCAACATCGTCTACGACGCGCGCAACGCCGTCGGCGGCTCCGGCTCGCCGCTCTTCGGCCCGAAGGGGCGCGTCATCGGCGTCAACTTCGCGACCTTCACAGAGATGGAGGGGCAGAACTACGCCGTCCCCGTCAAGTACGTCTTCCCACTGCTCGAACGCGCCGGCTGGAAGTCGGCCGAGCCCTCCGAAGAGCAGAACGCCAACGCCAACACCGCCCCCCCGGCCACCGCCACGCGCCCCCCAGCCGAACAGAAACGCTAAGACAAAGCCCTCCGCGCCGGGAGCGCGGGCATCCCTGCCCGCCATGAGCGCGTCAGCGCGAAAGCAGTGAGACTCTTTAACTCAACGTCGAGGGATAAAGCATCACGGTTAAGCGTGCTGGCGCACGCTTTGGCGGGCAGGGATGCCCGCGCTCCCGGCGGCGGGCGACGGTTCGGGCTTTTTTCTCGGAGTCCCGAGTTATTTTCTCGGAATGTCGAGCTTTTTTCTCGGAACTCCGAGAAAATTTCTCGGCGCTTCAAGCAATGGAACTCGGAGGTCCGAGCTTTTTTCTTGGAAGTCCGAGTAATTTTCTCGGAGTTCCGAGCTTTTTTCTCGGAGTTCCGAGTAATTTTCTCGGAGTCCCGTGTGCGCGGGGAGAAGGGTCGAGAAATAAGTGGGAATGGTGTTTCCCGAAGTCGCGGCTTTCGACTAGCGGCGGCCGGTCGCGGCTGTGTCGAAGGAGAGGCTGACGACCAGGGGGCGGTGGTCGGAGGCGAGGGTGTCGGGGACCGTGGCTTTTGCATCTACGTCGTCGCCGAGGTTGCGGTGGAAGACGTAGTCGATGCGTTTGGTCGGCCTGTCGGCGGGGTAGGTGAGGCCGTCCGTCGTCTCTTGCGACCAGCAGTCGGCGAAGCCGGCCTTGAGCATCATGTCGTAGGCGCCGACGCGGGGCTCCTCGTTGAAGTCTCCGGCGACGACGAGCGGGCCGCGCACGTCCGCGAGCGCGTTGAGCAGTTGCTCGGTCTCGAAGACGCGGCCGTCCAGAAACTGGTAGTCGAGGTGCGTGGTGACGAAGTTGAGACGACGGCCTCCGACTTCGACTTCGACGCGTATGAACCCGCGCCGCTCCCTCTCGCGCCGGTTGGCGTAGCGGCGGTGGTCGATGGCGAGGATGGGGAAGCGCGAAAGCACGGCCACGCCGTACTGCCCGCCCTGGTAGTCGAGGTTGTGCGCGAAGGCGTAGTCCATGCCCGTCAGACGCGCCAGCTCCTTTATCTCGTCCACGCGCCCCGTGCGCTCGACGCCGCGATCAACCTCCTGTAGGCCGACGATGTCCACGCGCGCGCGCCTGATGACTTCGGCGATGCGCGCGAGGTCGAGCTTCTTGTCCATGCCGATGCCGACGTGGATGTTGTACGACATCACGCTCAACCGTACGCGGCCGCGCGCGGGCACGGCCGGCGCGGCGCAGACGAGCACGATGATGAAAGACAGCAGCCCTCTCGTCATACCTTGATGAAGATGTTACGGCGGTAGAGCAGCCACATCACGCCGAGCCAGAAGAGCACGAAGCAGACGGCGAAGGCCAGCGAGGCGTTGATGGGCGACGCCCACGAAAGGAAAAGGTTTCGGAAGATGACCGAGTGGAGCGAGACCGCTCTGCCGTCGGCGCCCGTGAACCTGATGACCCCGAGCAGCTCCGCGCAGATGCCCGTCAGGAAAAAGACCGCGAGCGCGTTCGTGCCGTAGACGGCGAAGGGCACCGACCAGCGCCGGTAGCCCTTGATGTCGATGAGCCAGTAACAGACGGCGAGCAGTTGCAACGCCATCCCCGCAGTGAAGAGCACGTACGAACTCGTCCACAGGGGCTTGTTGACGGGGTGCCAGTAGTTCCACGCCCACCCCACGGCGATGCAGGCCGCGCCCGCGACGAACATGGCCGAGACCTTCTCCACGTCCGTCCGGCGCGAGCGCAGCAGGTGTCCCGTCAACACGCCCGCCAGCGTCGTCGCCAAAGCGCCCAACGTACTCAGGATGCCTTCCGGCTCATAGACGCCCCTGCCGCCGCTCCACATGTGTTTCGCGAGCACGACGCGGTCAACGTGCGAAGCGATGCTCCCCTCCTTCGACATGTCGCCCGCGACGAAGCCCGGCGCGGGGACGAAGACGAGTATCGCCCAGTAGGCGACGAGCAACGCCGCGAAGATGTAAGCCTGCTTGCGCCAGTCGGTCTTGAGGAAGATGAGCGCGGCGAAGAGGTAGCAGACGGCGATGCGGTTGAGCACGCCGGAGAGGCGCAGGGTCGAGAGGTCGATAAACGTGTTCTGCGTGAAGTCCCAGAACGGGAAGGCCGTCAGGAAGAGCCCGAGCCCGAAGATGGTGGCGGAGCGCCGGACGATCTTCACGTAGAGGTCGCGCTTGCTCCCCGCGCTCTCCGCCCTCCGCGACAGCGCGAGCGTGATGGAGACGCCGACGATGAAGAGGAAGAACGGGAAGACGAAGTCGGTCGGCGTCCACCCGTGCCACTCCGCGTGCTTCAAAGGACTGTAAATCGCGCCCCACGTGCCCGGGTTGTTGACCAGAATCATCCCCGCGACCGTCATCCCGCGAAACACGTCGAGCGAACGCAGACGCGCCGCCGTGGGCAGGAGACTGAGCCCGTCTCCGCCTTCCGCGACGCGCGCCCCCTCCCCCGCCTTCACACCCGACTCGTACTCTCCGACTGTCGTGCCCATGACGCTTACCTCCTTAGGAGTTGTGTGGCGGAAAGTTTGAACGCGACCTCACGCCGGGAGCGCGGGCATCCCTGCCCGCCAAAGCGTGCTCAAGCACGCTTCACGCCATCCTCTTTAACTCAACGTCGAGGTGTAAAGTCTCACTCTATTCGCGCTGACGCGCTCATGGCGGGCAGGATGCCCGCGCTCCCGGCTAACGGCTGTTATTTCGTCTGGATGCCCGCGCCTGCCTCGAACAGTCCGGGCACGGTGACGGGCAGGCGTCCGCGCGCGGGCGCGTCGCCGAAGAGGACGCGCGCGGCCGCCTCCTGCGCCACGTCCTCGATGCCGTAGGCGACCATGAAGGCCGCCGCGTCCGGGAACTGCCGGACGAGATAAGGGCCGCTGAAGGCGACGACCGCCACGGGCCTGCCCGAAGCGATGAGCCGCCGCACGAACTCGGCCTGCCGCTCGGGCAGCGCCACGGTCCCCTTGCCCGCCGCGCGTTTGACGAAGGCCGCGACGACGATGGTCTCTGCCTTCGTCGCTTCGTCGAGCAGCGCGTCGTACTCGCTCGCGGTCGTCTTCGGGTCGGCGCGCAGGACGCGCGCGCCCGCGACGCGCGAACGGACCCGAGGGACAAACGTGCGCCCCTCTTCGGGGTCGTCGTCGGCGGCCACGACGACGAAGGCCGCCCCCGCCCCGCGCTTCGCGTCGAGCGGCAGAAGACCCTTGCCATCGCGCAGCAGAGTGATGGAGTTCTCCGCGACGCGTCGCGCGGAGTCGAGTGCCTCGGGACGCTCGACGAGACTTCTGACGGCCCGCGCGTCAACCGTCCGTTGCTCCGCGAGGCCGAGCCTGTATTTTGCGCGGAGGATACGGCGCACGCTCTCGTCAACGCGCTCGCGCGACAGACGGTTGCTGTTGACGGCCTCTTCGAGCGCGTCGAGCGAAGCCTTCAACTCGGGCGGCGTGAGCGCCACGTCCGCGCCCGCGATAATCGCGCGCACGGAAGCCTCGCCGTTCGGGAAGCCCTTCGTTATCGCCCCCATGCCGAGCGAGTCCGTGACGACGAGGCCGTCGAACTTCAACTCGCGTCTTAACAACTCGGTCGTCACCTTCGGCGAGAGCGTGGCCGGCAGGTCGTCGCCCGTGAGCTTCGGCAGGGCGATGTGCGCGGTCATCACCGAATCCACGCCGGCCGCGACGGCCGCGCGGAACGGCACCAGTTCCAGACGTTCGAGCCGCGCGCGGTCGGCGTTGATGGTCGGCAAGCCGATGTGCGAATCAACGGCCGTGTCGCCGTGGCCGGGGAAGTGCTTGACGGTCGAGAGCGCGCCGCCCTCGCGCGTGCCGCGCACGGCCGCCGCGACGAACTCGGCCACGCGGCGCGGGTCTTCGCCGAAGGAGCGGACGTTGATGACGGGGTTGTCCGGGTTGTTGTTGAGGTCGGCGACCGGGCCGAAGAGCCAGTTGACGCCGACGGCGCGCGCCTCCCGCGCCGTTATCTTTCCCTGCTCGAAGGCTGCGCGCGGAACGCCCGCCGCCGCGACGCCCATGTTGTTCGTGAAGGGCGTGCCCGCCGACTTCATCTGCATCCGCAGGCCGCGCTCGTAGTCCGCGCCGACGAAGAGCGGGACGCGCGCCGCGCGCTGCAACTCGTTCGTCAACGCCGCGACCGTCTCCGGGCTCCCGCCGCGCACGACGACGCCCCCGAGCCCGAGTTCCTTCAACTGCCTCTTCAACTCTTCGAGCCGCTCGCCCGTCGCCTGCTCGACCTGCACCGGCGTCATCAACATCTGCCCCAGGCGCTCGCGCGGCGAAAGTCCCTTCAACGTCTCCTCGACCCAACGCGCCTCGCCGTCCGCGCGCCGCTGCCGGGACGCGACTACACCCGAAGTTGTGAACATCGTCGCCGCGACGAACATGAAGCAGACGAAGACTATTCGAGTCATTATAAGCCCTATCTTTGTGACCTCTGTGGTTAAGATTTAACCACAAAGTACACGAAGGTATTCACAAAGGTCGCAAAGGTTTCAGTTTTCCTGCGGAGGGCGCGGGCCGAGGCCGAACTCGGCGGGCGCGGGCAGCGTGGAGGTCTGGTCGTAGACGCGCAGCGCCTCCTCCAACTGCTTCGAGCGCGAGAGCCAGCGCGAGACCGCGAAATCATAACGCGCGAGCACGCTCGCGAGCCAGTACGGGCGGTTCTCCGCGAGCCACCGCGCGCGGTACGCCTCGCGCAACTCCGTCAACTCCTCGGACATCTCGCGCAGGGAGTTGTAGACCGTCCCCGCGTAAGGGCGCAGACGCCCCACGCGCCTGCGTTCGCCGAGGTTGAGGTACGCATCCCAGTAGTCGCGGCTGAGCTTCTCGACGACCTGCGCGCGCCGGCCCAGATGGTCGAAGCGGCGCGCGGCCAGCCGCATCGCGTCGAGCGCCTGAAGGTTGCGCCGCGCGCGCGGCCGTTCACGAATAAGAGTCTCGTGCACCTCCTCAACGTCGAGGCGCAACTGCCGCAGCTTGTCTTCGAGCTTGCGCGCGATGTTCTCCTGAAAGTTGTCCGTGAAGGGGTCGCGCCAGAAGAGCTGGTCGCTGTTGTTGATGCCGAGCTTCGTGTTGACGGCGCCGAGCGCGCGCGTCGCCTTAGTCAACGCGTCGCCCTCGTGGCGGAAGAAGGCCCAGTCGTAGTCGCGCTCGAAGGCCGCGAGGTCGAGCGGCGCCGTCTGCCACGCGGCCGCCGCGCCGAGGACGACGCCGTACCACGAGTTCTCGAAGAGCGACTCGCCGTCGTCGTCCCACTGCGTGTTCATCACGCCGAGGACGCCCGCGCGCTGGCCGTCGCGGATGAAGTTGGTGATGTTGACGGCCGCCGTGTCGGTGTTAGGAAAAATCTGGTTCCAACTCTGCACGCCGGGACAGACGAACTGTTCGAGCCCCGCCTTCTTGAAGAGGCCGATGCGCGCCTCGAAGCTCTGCTTCGCCGAATAGTCCCAGTTCATCGCGATCATGTCGCGCGGCACGGACGGCAGCAGGTCCGGGTGGTTGAGCGCGATGTCGCCCCAGAACATGAGCCGCCGCTTGTAGGGCATGAGCAGCTCGCGCACGCGCTTGAGGTGGTCGAAGTAGACGGGGCCGATGCCTCGCGCCTTCACCTGCTCGGCGCTCTGGCCGCGCCCCAGTTCGAAGGTCTCGTCGGCGCCGATGTGGAAGAATTGGCCGGGGAAGAGTTCGTCAAGCTCCTTGTACCAGTCGGCGACGAGTTCATACGTGCCCTCAACCTGCGGCGAGAGCACGTCGCCGTAGGGGACTTCGGCCAGCTCGTTGTACTTCTCCAACTTCAGAGCCTTGTGCAGGTGGCCGAAGGTCTGCTGCTGCGGGACCAGCTCGACGTGGAACCTGCGCGCGTAGGCGACCAGCTCGCGTATTTCGGCGGGCGTGACGGCGCCGCCCTCGGGCGCGATGAGCGGGTGCGAGGCGGAGCCGAAGACGTGCTCCATGTAGAGGCTGTGCATGTTCATCTTGAACATGGCGAGGGTGCGAATCTGCCTCTTGAAATATTCGAGCGTGGGCACGGGGCCACGGCTAATGTCGTCGGAGAGCCCGCGCCAGCGCACAGAGGGCCAGTCCGTCAAGCGCACGCCCTGCACGTGCGCGCGCTCGCCCTCGCCGCGCACGAGTTGCTTCAAGGTCTGTAGGCCGTAGAACGTCCCGGCCGCCGTGCGGCCCGCGACGACGACGAGGTCCGGCGTCACGGAGAGCACGTATCCCTCTTCGTTAAGATCGGCGGGCACGTCCACGCCCGCGCGCCCGACGGCCGCGCTCACGCGTCTGTTTGAGAGAAGGCCGACGAGAATCCGCCGCTTCCCTCCTCCGCCAATCTTGAGCGTGACGCCGGCCGTCTCTTTAACGTCATCGACGAAATCCTGAGCGGCAAAGCGGTCGTCCTCAGACTTCGCGTCGGCGAGCACGACGCGCGCGCCGCGCGCCAGAGGGAACTCTTCGCCCGTCTGCTTGAGCGACTTGGGCGCGGGGATGATTTGAACGGGTTGGCCGGCGGCCGTCGTCGCGGGCGCCTGTTGCGCGCGTGCGTCGATGACCATGACGAGCGCCGTCAGGCAGCAAAGGAGCAGGAGCGGGACGGCGCGCCGCGCCTCCCTTTTGGTCTTCGGGGTCTCAATCATGACGGATGGCTGCTGATAAATATTCGGGACGTGGTGTCGGAGCACTTGCGCCGACAATTAACATGATGGCAAAAGAGAGTCAACGCGCCCCACACGCACTCACTCACGGCTCGAAACTTTCTTTAAGGAGAGACCGCCGAAGTGTCATTGATGCTCGAAGAGATAGCGCAGCAACCCGAAGCGTTGGCGCGCACCATCGCGGAGGAGCGCGCGAAGGTCGCGCGGCTCGGCGCGTCTTTGCGCGCGCAGGACGTTGACCTGATCGTGCTCGTCGCGCGCGGCTCGTCGGACAACGCGGCGCTCTTCGGCCGCTACCTGCTCGAAGTCACGACCGGCATCCCCGTCGCGCTGGCCGCGCCGTCGGTCAACACGCTCTACGGCGCGCGGCTCAAACTTCGACGCGCCGTCGTCATCGGCGTCTCGCAGTCGGGCGAGGGCGAAGACATCAACCGCGTGCTCTCGGACGCGCGCGCTTCGGGTGCGCTCCGCACTATCGGCATCACCAACGAGCCCGACTCTTCGATGACGAAGGTCGTTGATGAAATCCTTCTCACGCACGGCGGGCGCGAACGCTCGGTGGCGGCGACAAAGACTTACACGGGGCAACTCCTCCACTTCTACATGCTGGCCGAGGCACTGGCCGACGGCGGGACACAGCTCGGGTTCGAGGCCATCCCCGACTTCGCCGCGCGCGCGTTGGAGTTGCGACCGCAGATAGAGCAGATGGTCGAACGCTACGTCTTCATGGAGAACTGCGTGGTGGTCGGGCGCGGGCTCGTCTACGCGAACGCGTTCGAGATGGCTCTGAAGTTGATGGAGACGTGCTACGTCGTGGCCGAGCGTTTCTCTTCAGCGGACTTCCTGCACGGGCCTCTGGCGGTCGTGGAACGCCACTTCCCCATCTTCGCCTTTGCCCCGCCGGGCGTGACGCTCGGCGGCGTGCGCGAGTTGCTCGCGCGTCTGAAGGAGTTGCGCGCCGACACGCTCGCCTTCACCTCGGACGACGAGGCGGCCACGCTCGCCACGCGCGCCGTGCGCCTGCCGGCCGAGATCAACGAGACGCTCTCCGTCATCCCTTACATCATCCCCGCGCAACTCTTCGCCGCGCTGCTCGCGGACGCAAAGGGACTCGACCCCGACGCCCCGCGCTCGCTGGCGAAGGTCACACGCACACTTTAAAGAATATGAAGATACTTATTCTCGGCGGGACGAAGTTCCTCGGGCGTTACGTGGTCGAAGGCGCGCGGGCGCGCGGGCACGAGGTGACGCTGTTCAATCGCGGGCAGCTCAACGCGGAGTTGTTTCCCGAGGTTGAGAAGCTGCGCGGCGACCGCGACGGCGGGTTGGACGCGTTGAAGGGGAGACGTTGGGACGCGGTCGTTGACACTTCGGGCTACTCGCCGCGCGTGGTGCGCGACTCGGCGCGGCTGCTGGCCGACGCCGCCGAGCACTACACGTTCGTTTCGAGCCAGTCGGTCTACAAGGACACGAGCGTGCCGGGCGTGGCGGAGGACTACCCCGTCGGCACCATCACCGACGAGCAGCTACGTGAGGCCGAGGCGCTTCAACAATCAGAGCTGACCACCGCGCCCTTCTTCGGGGAGAGGTACGGGCCGCTCAAGGCTCTTTGTGAACGCGCGGCCGAAGAGGAGATGCCGGGGCGCGTGCTCCACGTGCGCGCGGGGCTCATCGTCGGCCCGCACGACTACAGCGACCGCTTCACGTACTGGCCGAGGCGCGTGGCGGAGGGCGGCGAGGTGCTCGCGCCCGGCGACCCCGAGCGCCAGGTGCAGTTCATCGACGCGCGCGACCTCGCCGGGTGGATTCTCGACGTGGCCGAGGCGCGCAAGACCGGGACGTTCAACGCAACGGGGCCGGACTACAAACTCACGATGGGGCGCGTGCTCGACGTGTGCAGGGGCGCGACCGGCAGCGACGCGCGTTTCGTCTGGGTGGACGAGCAGTTCCTGCTCGACGCGGAGGTCGGGCCGTGGATGGAGATGCCGCTGTGGGTGGAACAGGCCGGCGACGATAACGTCAACCGTCACTTCATGGAAGTGAGCACCGAGAAAGCAGTGGCCGCCGGGCTCAAGTTTCGCCCGCTCTCCGAGACGGTGCGCGACACGCTCGAATGGGACCTGTCGCGCCCCGCCGACACGCAGCGCCGCGCCGGCCTCGCGAGTGAGAAGGAACGTCAGGTGCTCGACGCGTGGCGTGAGCGCGGCGGGGCTTAGAAGTTTAAGAAGGGTCATGAACAAAGGGGCGCGAGCATGTTCTCGGCGCCCCTTTGTCCGTCTGTCGAGTCTGTCAGTGCGAGATGTATTCGTGGAGCAGTTGCAGCTCGGCGCCCTGCTCGCTGATCTCGACGCGCATGATGTCGCGCATCGAGAGCATGCCGATGAACTTGTCGCCGTCCACGACGGGGAGGTGGCGGCTGCCGATGCGTTCCATCCGCTCCAGCGCCTCGTGCGGCGTGTCGGAGCAGTCGATAACGGCGCGGGGCTCGCTCATCACGTCGCGGATGGGCACCCCGGCCGGGTCGAGTTTCTTGACGACGACGCGGTTGAGCAGGTCGCGCTCGGAGAAGATGCCGCAGAGCTTTTCGTCTACGTCGAGGACGCAGACGGCGCCGATCTTGCGGTCGGCCATGTACTCGGCGGCGTCAAGCGCGGACGCCGTATCCTTGACGAAGTAAGACTCGCGGTCGCACACAACGTGTCTGATCGTAATCATACTCCTCCAACTCCCTCCTGCCTCGTGTGGTGCCAGAGCGCGCACATTATAGCGGCAGTTTACGCGGGGTTAGAAGAGTTTTGTTGCGGAGCGTTTGTCCAACTTTTCTCATCCTCGCCTACTCGAAGAGCGAACCCTGCGGCGAAGGGCGGCGGAAGGTGTCGGGGCGCGACTCGTAGGAGCGCCCGTCCTCTCGGTTGAAGCCGAGCCGCGCGCAGTGGACGCGGAAGCTCTTCTCGATCAAGTCCCAGTAGACGCCGTGCCCCTTCATCCGCTCGCCGAACTGTGCGACGTTGAGGCGCCCGCCGCGCACCTCGCGTTGGCGCGCGAGCACGCGGTCGGCCTTCGTCGGCAGGCGCTCGCGCAGGCGTTGCTCGAAGTAGGGCGCGACGTTGCCGGGCAGGCGCAGCAGGTTGATGAAGGCGTTGCGCGCGCCCGCCTCCCTGGCGCGTTTAAGTAGCTCGGGGATGTGCGGGTCGCTCAGGCCCGGGATGACCGGCGCGATGGCGAGCCCGACGGGCACGCCCGCCTCCGCCAACTCCCGCATCGCGCGGAAGCGCGCCGCCGGCAGAGGCGCCGTCGGCTCCAGAGCCTTCGCCGTCTCGTCGTCCGCGAAAGGGATCGAGAAGTAGACGCTGGCCGCCGCCTCGCGCGCGAGCGCGGCGAGCAGGTCTTTGTCGCGACGCACGAGCGCGGACTTGGTGACGATGCCGACGGGGTTGCGGAACTCAAGACAGACTTCGAGACAGCGGCGGGTGAGCTTGTAGTTGAACTCAAGCGGGATGTAAGGGTCGGACGTGAAGGAGAAGACGATGGTCTGCCCCTTCCACGAAGGGCGCATGAACTCTTCACGCAGCAGTTCGGGCGCGCGCACCTTGGCGACGATCTTCGTCTCGAAGTCCGTGCCGGCGCCGAAGCCGAGGTACTCGTGCGTCGGGCGGCTGAAGCAGTAGCTACAGGCGTGGGTGCAGCCTCGGTAGCAGTTGACCGAGTAGTCGAAGCCCACGTCGGGGCTCTTGTTGTGCGTGATGATGCTGCGCGTCTCGGTCTCCTCGAAGACTTCGACGCGCGACTCGGGCGGCTCGCCGATCCACTCGACGCTGGTGGAGAGCCACGGGTTCGGCGGGTTTTCGACGTAACGCATAGACGCTCCCTCGACGGCTACGGGAGCGCCGTCCCTGTCTTTCGACTGTTCAGTTTAAGACGCGCCGCCCGGGAGCGTTCGCGGCGCGCGACCCAATCAAAGGAGAAAGGCTGAAGGCATTGTAGCGGCCCACGGCTCAGCTCTTCAACCCGAGTTCGTCCGGCTCGCCGATGGCGTCGAGGTAGGGGCCGTCGGCGTACCAGGTGACGAAGAAGAGGCGGTAGCCGTTCGGGTCCACGATGGCGAAGAAGCGGCCGCCCCAGCCGCCGTCCTGCGGCGGGTCGAAGGTCTCGATGCCGCCCGCGACGAGGAAGTCGTAGAACTCGTCCACGTCCTCGACCGTGAGGAAGAAGTAGATGCCCTTGCCGCGTTTCGACATCGGGCTCGGCCGCTGCGCGAGCGTGAGGCGCAGGCGCCCGACGCTCAACGTCGTCATCGGCGGGTCGGCGTCGGGCCGGTGCTGATCGACCTTGAAGCCGAGGCCCGTCGTGTAGAAGTCGATGGACTCTTCGAGGTTATCGACTTCGAGAAAGAGCATTTCGAGCGACTTGATGGTCATCGCCTACACCGCCTTCAGCACAAGGTAGACGCCGTAGCCGCCGCCGACCACGCACGCCCAGAAAAAAAGTTCCTGCGCCCAGACGAGGCGCCGCGCGGGATGGCCGGGCCGCACGCGCTCGCGCGCGAACGTGAGCGCCCCGTGCGCCATCAGCACGCCGAAGAGCACGACGCCCAAACCCAGCAGCGCGAGCGGCCAGAGGAACATGACGTAATGCGCCTTGACCAGAAAGACCAGCACGAGGCCGGCGAAGATGCAGAGCCACGCGCCGACGATGCGCCCGCTGATGGGGTCGGCCTGCGCGCCGGGCGAGCTGACGGGGCGATGCGTGACGTAAGGCGTCCGTTCGTATCGCGGGCGGCGCGCGTCGTACTCGCGGCGCGCGTCCGCGTCGCCGAGGACGCGCCAGGCTTCGTTGACGGCCTTCATCTCCTCCTCGTCGCCGCCACGGTCGGGGTGATGCTGGCGCGCGAGCCGCTTGTAGCGACGCTCTATCTCCGCGCGCGCCTCGTCGCGCCCCGCGCCCAGTGTCGCGTAATGGTCCCGCTCGCCGTCTCGGCCGCTCATCGCCCCAGATATTAAACCCACGGCCCGCACCCGTCTACACTTTCGCCGGCACGTGCTAAGCTTGACCGAAAGGGGAGAGTTTATGGCGTTGATTTTCGCACCGGGCGACGACCTTGTGTTTCAGATGGAGAGCGCGTTCGGGCTGCTGCGCGTGCTCGGCGCGGAGGGCGAGGGGCGCGACGCGGTCTGGCACGTTCTCGTCTACGACGAGTTCTACGCGGACGTTGAGTCGGCCGAGGCGGCGCTCGCCGCCGACAGGCCGCTCGCCGTGCGCGAGCCGCACCTCGCGCTCACCGAACACGCCTTCGAGAAGACCCCGGCCGCGCGCCTCGCCAACCGCCCCGTCCGAGACGAAGAACTCGAACCCGTCCGCCGCTGGCGCCAGACGGGCGGCCCCGTCCACGACCGCTCGATTCTCCTCATGCTCGGCATGCGTTGAAGCGCCGGGAGCGCGGGCATCCCTGCCCGCCATGAGCGCGTCAGCGCGAATACAACGAAGCGCCATACCTCAACATTGAGGTATGGCGCTTCTTCGTCAAGCGTGCTCTCGCACGCTTTGGCGGGCAGGATGCCCGCGCTCCCGGGGTGCTGCCTACTTGTTCAATTACTCCCGAAGCGCCGGCGGTATTCGATTGACGTGATGAACGCCTTGACCATCTCGGCGCGGATGTAGTCGCCGTTGAACTGGTTAAGTTTCGAGAGCCAGAAGTTGAAGCCCTCGGCGTCGGGGTCGCGGCGGAGGTAGCCGAAGTATTGCATGAGGACGAAGGCGCGGCGGAACTCGGCCTGCCTCAGTTCTTCGGACTCGGCCACGATGCGGAAGACCTGCGCGCGCGTCAGGGTTCGCTCGTCGAGCGCGCGCGTCAGCACGTCCACCCTGAAGCGACGCGGGGGTATCTGCCCGCGTATCTCGCCGCCGGGGTTGTTCTGTGTGTGCACGTCGATGTAGAGCCGGCCGTCGAAGAGATAGTTCAACTGCTCCTGCGTGAAGGTGAGTTGAACGTCGGCGAAATCGCTTGCGGGCAGCGTGATGAGTTCGGGCGCCTCGGCCCCCGCGTTGGCCGGGCCGTGGATGTGGACGGCCGTGACGGGGCTCGAAAGGTTGTTGAGATAGAGCGAGACGTTCACGTCCGAGCCGCCGCCCAGGGGCGAACGGCGCAGGATGACGGCGCCCGTGGCGGGCGAGGTGCCGGGCGGCACCTGCTGCGCCGAGTCGAGCCGCGCGATGTGGTAGTTGCCGACCGTCGTGGCCAGGTTGTTCGAGGCCAACAGGGCGGAGACAAACTGCGAGTTGGAGAGCCCGCCGTACGTGCTCACGAACTCTGGGCGCGCGACGAACTCGTCGAAGTAGGCGCGGCGGTTGGCTTCGAGCACGGCCTCTGCGCCGGGCTGGCCGAAGACGTAGCCGCGCTGGAGCGTCTGCACGTCGCGCATGAACTCGTCGTAGCTGACGGGCACCTGCGGGTCCGTCGCCGAGTTGCCGAAGGCCGCGCGGTGCGCGAGATATGCGAGGTAGCCCGTGCGCTGGAACTCGATGGAGAGGAAGAAGGCCGCGCTGACGTTGATGCGCTTCACCTCGCGGCACTGCGCGTCCGTCAAGCACTGCTCGATCTCATTCGTCCAGAACGCGAAGCCGCCCGCGTCGGGCTCGCGGTTGAGGAAGTCGTGGTAGTGCTGGCGGACGAAGAACTGCGTGCCGTCGATGGGGTTCGTGGTTGAGTCGGACGCGTCGTTATCGACGATGGTCAGAACGTCGTTCGAGGGGTCCGCCAACGCATCGCCGCCCGGCAGGGCTTCGAGCAAGAGGCCGACGAACTCGTCCGGCTCGTCGAACCCGTCGTCGGTGATGAGCACGTCGAAGCTCTTCAAAGTCTCGCCCGGCGCGAAGCGCAGGACGCCGCTCGCGGTCGTGTAGTCGTTGCGCTCGCTCGCGGTGCCGCCCGATGTCTTATAACCGATGGTCGCGGCCTTCGAGGTGTCGCCGATGCGCTCGACCCTGATGGTCTTGAAGCCCGCGCCCTCGCTCACGACGGGGAAGCCCGTCTCGAACTTCACGATGGAGGAGGTGGCCGGCCAGCCGAACTGACCGCGAATCTCCCCCAAGGGGTACTGCTCGCTGTGGAGATCAATGTAGAAGAGGCCCGCGTAGAGGTCTTGCACCTGCCGCGGCGTGAGCGTGACACGGAAGTCGGTGAAGTTGCCAAGGGGCAGGTCGAAGATGGGCGGCGCGGTCTGGCCGCCGGGCGCGGGGCCGTGGATGTGCGCGGCGGTCTGCGGCGTCGCGAGACCCTTGTAGAAGCGGAACGAGACGTAGGCCGTCTGCCCGTCTTCGTCGAGCCGCACGGTCGCGGTGCCGTATGACTCGGAGCCGTTCGGCGGCGTCTGCTGAAGACCGAGGACGCTCGCGACGAAGACGGTCTGCCGTCCGTAGACCTCGTAGACCGCGCCGTTCGAGAGCGAGACGACGTAGAGACTTCCCTTCGAGGGCTCCGTGCGGATGTCGGTCGTGATGCCGAAGTCGCGCCCGACGACGAGGCTCTCGCTCTCGGCGAGGTCGAACTTGTCGGCGTTGTCGGCCACCTTGTCGGCGATGCGCGAGTCGGCCGTCGCGATGGTCTTGCGGTCGGCGCTCAGGTCGAAGCGCATGAGGTAGCCGCCGAGCAGCGTCGTCCGCGAGGCACCGACGAAGAGGTCGCCCGCGAACTGCGAGCCGAGCCCCGCGCCGCCGAAGCCGATGGGCGAGGGCGCCACGGCGTACTTCCAACTGAACTCTGGCTCCGTGTACTTCGAGCCCGGAAGCTGATAGAGCCGCGCGAGCGCCTCTGTGGCCGTGTCGGCGATGTTCGACGGCGGCCAGCGGTTCTGCTGAAGGCTGTTGCCGCGCGCGACCTCGATGGCTTTGAACTCGGCGATGCGCGACGAAGGCCCCATCAGTTGCGCCCAACCGCCGTTGAAGCCGGCCTCGACCCGATTAATCTCATCAAACGCGTCGTCGCCGTTCTCCTGCGTCCAGAGGTGGCCGCCGACGGGGTCGAAGTCCATCCCGAAGCCGTTGCGCACGCCGTAGGCGTAGAGGCGCTTGATGTTCTCGGTGATGGGCGTGGTCTGCACCGTGGGTATCTGCGCGTAGGGGTTGTCGCTCGGCGTCGTCCCGTCGTCGTTGAGGCGGAGGATGGCGCCGGTGGCGTGCTCGTCGTCGGGCTCGGGTCCGCCGAACTCGTCGTCCTGGACGAACGGCGGATTGGTCGGGCAAGTGATGGTCGGGCCGCACGGAAGGTTCTGGAAGAAGCCGCGTCGGCCAACGTCGCCGACGAAGACGTAGAGCTTGCCGTCGGGGCCGAAGCGCAGCACGCCGCCGTTGTGGTTGCCGCGCGCGGGCTGCCCCGCGTCGGTCTGGAGCGCGCGCCGTCGTATCAACGTGCGGTCGAACGTGAGCGCCGAGCCGTTCCAGACGTAACGGTCAACGCGGTTGCCGAGGACCGGCACGTCGTTGATAGCGGTCGTGTCGCCGCCCGTCAAACTCTCGGTCCAGTAGAGGTAGACGAAGTGGTTGGTGTTGAAGCTCGGGTGGAGCGCGACGCCGAGCAGGCCGCGCTCGGACGCGGAGTTGACCGCGAGGTCGAGCACGACACCAGTCACGACGCCGTTCTTGACGCGCACGACGCGCCCCGACGCCTTCTCTAAGACGAAGAAGTCGTCGGCGCCGATGAAAGCCATCGAGGTCGGCTGGTCGAGCCCCGTGACGATTGTGCGGACGCCGAGGTTCGGCACCGTCATCGAGGGCGCGGACGACTGCGCGGCGACGCGGAGCGCGAGTTGCACCGTGTTGTTCGAGGGGAACGGGTCGTGCTCGGCGGCGCTGACCGTGGTCGTCGTGTTGAGGAACCCCGTGCTCGGCGTGCGGATGATGAAGTCAACGGCCGTCCCCTGCCCCGTGGCGAGCGTGCTCAGGTCGCAGTCGTAAACGACGCTCGACACCTCCGTGTTGAGCACGCAGCGGTCGCCGTTCAAGCCCTTGAGGAACGAGGTGAGCCCGGACGGCAGCGTGACGACGAGTCGCACCGACTGCGCCGACGCGGGGCCGTTGTTGAAGACGTTGATGGTGTAACGGATGTCCGCGTTCACCTGCGCGGGATTGGGCGAGACGGTCTGCGTGACGGAGAGGTCCGCGTCGGTCGGCCCCGCGACGTTGAGCCCGGCCTGCGACGTGTGTGTGAGCGCGCCGCTCGTCGCGTTGACGTTGAAGGTGTGCGGGCCGGTCGTCGCCGAAGTCGTGGTCGTGACGGAGAGCGCGGCCGTCTGTGGCGACGCGCTCGTGAAGTTGAGTGACGTGGGCGCGAAGGTCGCGCTCGCGCCCGCCGGGAGGTTGGAGGCGTCGAGCGTGACCGTGCCCGTGAAGCCGCCCGTCGGCGTCACCGTCACGTCGTAGTTCGCGCCCGAGCCCTGCACGACGGTGCGCGAGGAGGGCGTGACGGTCAGTTGAAAGTCGGGCGCGGGCGCCTGGTAGTCGGCGGACTTGAAGGTGAAGTAGATGTTGTCGCCCGAGCTGTTGCCGTCGCCGTTGGCCTGGTTGCCGGCGAGGTAGAAGGTCACGGGCCCCACGTCCTCGGACGGCGCGGTCCACTTGAACGTCCAGCCCGCGCCGTTCTGCTGACCCGCGAACGTCCCGTCCGACGTGTGCTCGACGTACTCGCGCGCGGGGAATGGCCCCTCGCCGTTAACGACGCGCGTTAGTCCGTCGTTGGGCACGAAGGCGCCCGCCTTCTCGTCGGCCGAGTCGAGCGCCGTCATCTGGAAGCCCCAGCGGACGCGCGTCGGGTCGGTCGAGGCGTGCGTGACCGTGATGTCGTAGGTCTGACCCGGCGTGTACTTGTCCGGGACTCCGAGCGTGAGGGTGCCGGTGCTCTGCGCGGGCGTCGTGTGACAGTCGGAGCAGTCAAGCTCGCCCGGCGCGCGCGTGAAGCCGGCGGGCGGCCCCGCCGAGTATGCGCGCGCGTGCGGGTTCGCGACGTTGTCTGTGAGCAGGAGCGCGCCCGTGAAGGTGATGAAGAGGAGGACGACGAGGATTTTGAGCTTTAACATTTCAGGACTGCCGTGGGACAAGGGTCTGGCGCGGAAGTTTTAACCACGGAGGGCACAAAGGTCTTCACAAAGGGCACAAAGGTTTTCTTCGTGTCCTTCGTGTGAACTTTGTGCCCTCCGTGGTTAAAACGCTTGTCACGACATGAAGCCGAGGTTCGTCACGGGGAAGCGGTCGAGCAGCGGGAAGACCGCCGGGAAGTCGCTCGTGGAGAGTCCGTACCACGAGGCGAGCGTCGCCGCGTACTGCTCGACGGAGGTCGTCGGAATCCAGCGTCCCCGGTTGTCCGCGTCGTCGGGACCGTTCGTGACGAGCGTCGGGAAGGTACCGTAGAAGTCGCCGCCCTTCACCGCGCCGCCGAGGACGAGGTGGTGGCTGCCCCACCCGTGGTCGGAGCCGACGCCCGCCCCAGAGCCCGAGGGCTGAAGCGTGCGGCCGAAGTCGGAGAGCGTAAACGCCGTCACCTCGCGCGTCACGTCGGTGCCGAGGTAGAACTGGCTCGAAGGCGTGCTCAACTCCGTGAGCAGGTTATGGAAGGCGTTGAGCGCCTGGCTCAGTTGCAGCAGCAGGTTGTCCTGCGTGTTGCCCGCCGCGCCGCGCTGGTTCGTGTGCGTGTCGTAGCCGCCCGCCTGCACGAAGAAGACCTGCCGCTTCATCCCGAACCTGGCGCGCTCGGCGATGATGCGCCCGACCTGTAGGAGCTGACGGCCGAGCGAGGTCGCCGGGAAAACGGTCGTGAAGTTCTTGAACGCCACCTGCGTGAGCTGCGCGCTCGTCTGCAACGCACCCGCGCGAATGTCGGCCGAAGCCCTGACGAGTCGCGCCTCAAGGTCGGCGGCCCTGATCGTGTCGAAGGCCGCGCGGCGCGAAGCCCTCTCCGTCGTCGTCCCGGACATGTCGAGCGGGAGCAGCCCCGCGAGCGCGGTCCCGCCGTCGGCGATGGCGAGCTGGCGCGTCGCGGCACCCGTCAGGAACGTGCTGACGCCCGCAATCGAGACCGAGTGCGAAAAGGTCGAAGGGTTGTTGAGCACCGCCATGCGGTCGGCGATGCGCCCGCCCCATCCCGTCTGGCTCACCGTGTTGGCGATGGAGGTCTGCCAGAGCGCGACCTGGTCCGAGTGCGAGAAGAGTTGCAGCGGCCGTTTGCCCGAGCCGTTCCGGTAAGTCTGTTGCGTCAGCGGCTCGACGAGCGGGCCGGTGTTGCAGACGACGGCGAGCTTGCCCTGGTTAAAGAGCGAACGCATCTCCGGCATGTTCGTGTGGAAGCCGAAGGCACGCCCCGCGCTCGTCGGCGAGACGGAGAGCAGACTCGCCTGCGGGATGGCGAGCCCCGCCGTGTTGCGCGCCGTGCTGTACTGGCCGTAGCCCGTCGGGTCGAGCGGCACGATCATGTTGTTGCCGTCGTTCCCGCCATTGAGGAAGACGCAGACGAGCGCGCGGTAGTCCGTCGCGCTCTGCGCGTAAGCGTCCACGAGGCTGAAGCTCTCGACCGTCGAGGCGAGCGCGGCGCCGCCGAGGGCGCAGGCGGCCGTGCGCAGGAAGTCTCTGCGTGTTTGTGACATCTCTCTCCTCACCTCTGCACGTCGTAGTGCGGCGAAGTCAATATGAGGTAGGCGGCCGACCGCGCGCGCTTGATGGCGAAGTCCGGCTCGCTCGTCGGGAACGCCGTGACGTTCGTCAGGATGGCCGAGCGCATCGTCGGCGTCATCGTGCCGTGGAGCAGCAGCGTGTTCAGGCTGTCAACCAGTTGCCCGCCCGTCCGGTCGCTGTCGGCGAGCGCCGCGAGCGCGCTGAAGTTCAACTGCGTGCCCGCAGGGTTGTTCGTGCCCGAGGGGATGCCCGAGTAGATGAGCGTGTTGACGATGTTCGCGCGCCGCAGCGTCGTCGTCGTGTAGAGAATCTGGAACGCCGGGCCGACCGTCTTCGTCCCCGGCACCTCGTAGTCGGGCGAGTAGTAACTGAAGACCGTCGGCGGGCGATAGAGCGACTGGTCGAGCTGCGCCAGCAGGTCGCCGCGAGTGCTGTAGGAAGTGGCGACCACGCCGTCGCTCGTTGCGTTGAAGGCGCGCAGGACGTTGTTGAGGTACTGCGCGGGCTCGCGCAGACGGCCGTAGTCAGACGCCGTCTTCACGTCGCCGCGCGCCTCTGGGTCGAGCAGGACGGCGCGCACGACGGCCTTCATGTTCCCGCGCGCCCCCGCGCCCGAACAGGTCGCCTCGGGGTAGAACCCCTGACAGTCGTTGTTGAAGACGGCCGCGACGCGCGCGACGTAGGCCGGCGACGGGTTGCTCGTGACGAGGTGCTGAATCAACTGCCGGCCGATGAACGGCCCGACGTTCGGATGGTTGAAGATAACGTCGAGCGCCTGATTCAACTCCGTCAGCGCGCACTGCGCGTTGGTCGGGTTCGTGTTGTTGTTCGCGCCGGGGCAACCCGCGAGGTGCGTCCCGAAGAGCGTCTTCGCGCCCGTGTCGTGGGTCGTGCCGCCGCGCTGCACCATCGGGTCGCGGAAGTTGGTCGCGCCCGCGGGCGGGGTGCCCACCTGGAGCGCCGTCGCGAAACGCCAGCCGGTGAAGACGCGCGTGAACTCGTTCACGTCCGTCTGTCCGTAGCTCGCGACGGGCTGACCCTGCGCGTCGAGGACGGGCGTGCCGTCGGGATTGAGCTGAGTGACGCCGATGGAGAAGAGCTGCAAGACCTCGCGCGCGTAGTTCTCGTTCGGGTTCCCGGCCGTGGACTGGTTCATGTTGAGATACTCGCCCATCGCCGGGTTGAGCGTGATCTCTTGCAGCAGCGTGCGGAAGTTGCCGAAGGCGCCGCGGTCGAGCGACTGTAGGTAGGGCGTCAGGAAGTAACCACGGTCGATGTCGTTGCCCGAGACGACGAAAATCTGGTGGAGCGCGAAGGCGACGCGCTGCCGCAGTTGGTTGTCGCGGCGCGCGGTGCCCATCGGGTCGGCCGTGTCCGAGACGGACAGCGCGTTCTTGTAGAACTGCACCAGCACGGGATAGAGGCTGTACTTATCGCGGATGCAGGTGGCCTGGTTGTATCCCGGCTCGGAAGGCTTGGTCGAGGGACAGCCCGCCTCCTGCAAAGAGTCGTCGGGCACGAATTCGAGGTCGGCGTAGTTCGAGCCCTTCGCGGAGTTGAGCGGCTGCGCGCCCAACTGCTCGTCGATGAAGGCGCGCAGGCCCATCGAGCGGACGCGCGCGACCTCCGCATTGGTCGGCCCCCACGTCGCCTGCTCAAGCAGTCGCGTCACGTCGGCCGTGTTGGCTTCGTTGGGGCCGTAGGCTTTCGGCGTCGGCGTCGGCGTCGGCGCGGGCGGCGTCGCGGGCGCGGGCGAGATGAACTCGGTGGCGGGGTCGTTGGCGATGCCGGCGCCGGTCTGGCCGATGGCGACGCGGACGCGGTTCGAGGAGAGGCCGTGGAGGTTGACGCGGACGAGCACGTCGCCGAGCGTGTCGGTCATTCCCTCGTCGAGCCGGAGCGTGACGGCGTAGAGCCAGTCCTGCACGACCTCGGTCGGCACCTGCCGCGAGGGGTCTTCGGGGACGGGCAGCAGTTGCACGTACTTCGGCTTCGTGACGGACTCGACCTTCAGAGGGTAGAGGCGCCCCGTGCCGTCCTGCGCGTCCGCAGTCAAGGCCATCGCGCAGTTCGACGATGCCGACGCGCCGCACTCGCCCGGCAGCAACGGCAGGTTCATCGCGAAGAGCATGACGCGCGTCTGCTGGTCGCGCGTGTTCGACTTGTCGGCGTTCCAGTTGACCGGCGAGGCGACGGAGAAAGGCTCCGAGCGGAAGGTGACGGCCTCGTAGGCGACGGCGCGCGTCGTCTGCCCCGTCCCCTCGGTGAGGAGCACGGGGCTGCCCGGCGGAAGGCTCTGGGCCGTGGCGGCGGCGGCCAGCGCCGATAGACAGACGGCGGCGCGGAGCCAGCGCGCCATGCGCGCGTAAGCACGGGGGAAGGGATGCTCTGTCATAAGACTATGGCCTGAAGGACTGAACTGCCGTTTTGAGGCTTGTTAACTGCGTCGGGGCGATACGGGGTAGGCGTGGCCGCCCACTTGTTTGGCGCGAAAAAATATAGCACAGCGCGCCGCGCGCCAACAACGGCCAATTCTTTTTGACGCGCGCGCGAGACCGTCACGTTAGACGTGCGCCGGCCCGCGCCGGTCTGAAATATCCGCGCGGCGACGCGGCGCGCGGTCGGCGCCGACCTAGTACGTGCTGTCAGCCATGTTCATCTTTTCAAGTGTGAAGACGACGCGCATGGTCTGCGGGCGCCGTTCGGGCGGGGCGGGGACGAAGTCAGGGTTCTGGCGCAGTGCGTTCTGGAACTCTTCGATCATGCTCAGGCTGCTCTGGGGCTTAACATCCGTGAGCCTGGCGGTGCCGTCGGCGTAAACGTCCGCGGCCACGACCATGTCGTCGGCATCTTCGCCCCGCCGAGACGCCTCTTCGAGTATTTCAAGAAGACTCTTGCCGGTTCCGGTGTCCTTCCCAACATCTCCGCGAAGATTCATGCTGACTTCGGGTTGGCTGAGCGGAACGTTGTGTATGAGATAGTTGGCCCGGCTGAGTCCGGCGATGGTTATCGAGAGGACGAGAAAGATTACATAGAACAGAGCGGTTTCGGTCCGCGCGAGCAGCACGGTCAGGGCTCTGCTCGCAATCCCTCTTCGCGGCCTCAAAGAATAAAATTTATGCAGACGCCTGTTAGCCAGCGGGAGGTAAATTAAGACGAGGACGAATTGAATGATGAAGTAGGCATAGATGGGCGATTCGATTAACGTCCTGCCCAGAGGCCCTTGCAGGTAGGCCGCGTCTTTCCCCAGGCCGGAGCCGGTTATGCCGACTCCCCAGAGGAACGTGATGAAACTGCTCATCACGTGAATCACGGCCAACACTTGTAGATTGAGCGACAACGTCTGCGCGAACGCTTCCCGCCCGCCGAAGGCCCTACAGATCAGATGCGCCAGGGAGCTAAACAAGAGCCAGTACCCGACGACCATCACCGCCATGATCGCAAACTCGGGCGCCGCGCCTCTCCCGGCAACGTTGGTGTTGAAGACCGAGCCGACGAAGATACTAACGAGGAGAAAGCCCAGGAGCTTCGGGTTGAAGCGCGCGCCGCGAACTTGCGTGCCGGAACCGGGGCTGACGATTGTGAACTCGGTCGGAGGCATCTCCGGCGGGAACTCGACCTTTGGGCTTCTGAGAGTCGAAAACAGAACTCCGAAGTAATCCGAGAGGTGATCGATGCTGAGCTTGAGGAGTTTTTCTACGTCCATACACGTCCCCTGGAAAGTATGCGGAAGAGCGAGCAGATGCGCTCGGCGTTCGCTCAGAATTTTTAAGTTGCAACCGGGAGGCCAGAGATGAGCGGCCGGCGGGCGAGTTGTGGCAAGCAGTTAAGGTCGTCTTGAGAGCGCACGAAAAGCACCATTTTTGAATGGCGGTCTCAAGACACAAATCTACTTAGACACCACCCTGAGAGGTGCGTTCCGTAATGTCCAGGTTAATTTCAAGGATGAATTTCCCCTCCGAAAAATTGGTTCAAAAAAATGGATTCACCACGCGGCACGCCTTCCTCGTTCGACAACGGCAACGAAGGTGTCGAAAGCAATAGCCGGGGGTAACGCTCAGGTGTGCACCTGCTTGCGCTCCCCCGGCTATTATCCGCGTCCCTTTCGGTGACGGCTTGCGCTCCCGGCGAAGGCGCTAATTCTTCTCGTTCAGGTCTTCGTCAGCGGTCTCTTCGTCGCCCTCGGCGGTGCCGGGGGTGCGGCCGGGGTCGCCCGTCCGGTCCTTGTTGCCGCCCGGCGCCGTCGTCGAGTCGTGCCCGATGAGTTGGTCGTCGTCTTCTATCTCGTCTGCCATTCGTTAGACCTTACCTTCCGCCCGCCGCCCCGGCGGACTGGTTGTTGACGTTGGAGGCGGTCATGTTGCCCTCCATTATCTCTTTGAAGCGCGCGAGGTCTTCTTCGATCTGCCGTTGCGGGTTCTCGCCGAAGAGGCGCGCGACGAGGGCGCCGAGTTTGCCGCCCGGCGGGTCGTACTTGAGATTGACGCGGACGTTCGTCGCGCCTTCGCCGGCCGGCTCGAAGTGGACGCTGCCGGCGCTCGCCACCTGCGAGCCTTCGAGCGTGCGCCACGCGATCATCTCGCCTTCCTTCTCGTTGTAGACCTCCGCATCCCACTCGACGGTCGTCCCGCCCGGCGCCTTCGCCACCCAGTGCGAGCGGTTGCCGCCGAAACGCTTCACCGACTCAAGGTGGTTCATGAAGTTCGGCAGGTTCTCGAAGTTGCGCCAGAAGCTGTACAACTCCAGGGCCGGACGGTTGATACGGATGCTGTGCTCGACCTTCGTCCCACGGTCGCCCGGCACCGAGACGTTCTCGCTGTTGCGCAGGCCCTCGCCGCCCGCGCTGTTGAAGTTCATCGCCTCGTAAAGGTTGCAGTGACCCGACACCCCGCGCTGGACGAGCGCCGCGCCCACCAGCGCGAGCGCGATGCCGCCGAGGCTCCCGCGCGTGACGCCGTAGAGCGCGAGCGCGCCGCCGCCGATGGCCGACGCCCAACGCTCGTACTGCCCGACGTTGACGGGCGTGGATGAGGTTGTAGACTCACCGCCGGTCAACCGCGACACGTCCTGCCCCGTGGCAGTTAGTCTCTCTTCAATTGTTGACATCTCGCCTTCTCCTCTTGCAAACGTTTTCCGGACACCCCGGCCGCTGAACAGAACTCTGCCTGTCCGAAAACGGCTCGTATAAATATGCCTGTCGTGGTGTGTCTCAAACGACGTGCCGGAGGCGCGCGGCGGTACGGCACACCCGCCGAAAGCTGTTAAAGTTTTTCGCCGACGCGCATGGGTTCACGCCCGCGACGCGCGTCTTTAGGGTTGAGAGTGATGTTGGAGCCTTCGGAAATTCTTCGCGCCGAGGAGTCGAAAGCTTTATCGCACGAGGAGGTCTTTCTCGCGCGTTACGGACCCCTGCGCGCGTGGGCGCTGCGCCTGACGGGGGGCGACGCGGGGCGCGCCGAAGACCTCGTCCACGACGCCTTCGTCCAGTTCACCTTCGCCCGCCCGGACCTCGCGCGCGTCCAGAACCTCGACGGCTATCTCTACCAGATGTTGCGCAACCTGAACATTTCGCGGATGAGGAGGGCCAACCGGCGGCGCGGCGACGAGCCCGCCGTTTTCGAGTACGACTCGGCCGAGTTCATGCTGCGCGCGGCCGACCCGCGCGACCTCATCCGCGTGCAGGACGATTTGCGCCAGGTCTGCCACTACGCCTGCGTGCGCAAGGAGTCCTCGAAGGCCGGCAGCGTTCTCATCCTGCGCTTCATGCACGGCTACTACCCCGCCGAGATCGCGCGCTTCACCGGCGCGACGCGCGAGGCCGTGGAGGAACGTCTGCGCGTCGCGCGCAACGAGGCGCGGCAGTACTTGAAAGACCCCGAGAGCCTGCGTTTCATCAGCAAGGAGCGCGGGCGGCGCGCGGCCTCGACCGGCTACGTCCAGACGCCCGAAGAGTTGCTGCGCGACCTGCGCGGGCGCGTCTTCGACTCGCGTCGCGGCGCGTGTCCGGCGGCGGAAAGTCTCTCGAAGATTTACGACGCGAAGGGCGGCCCCGACTGCGCGACGCTGGCGCACCTGGTGAGTTGCCCGCGCTGCATCGACGAGGTGAACGAACTGCACGAACTGCCCCTTTTGTCCGAGCGTTTCCCCGTTGACTCGCTCGGCGCGGAGCCGCGTCGGAAGAAGGGCGGCGGTGACGACGGCGACGACGGCGGCGCTGGCGGTGGGAGCGCGACGGCGGAGGAGACGTTGCGTTGTAAGAAGCGCGCGCGCGACGTGTTCGAGCACAGGCCGCGCGAGTTGTGCGTGTCGGTCAACGGACGGCCCGTGGGCGCGCAGAGAATCGGCTCTATCGTCAACGAGCAGAAGCTTAACGTCGGCGCGAACGAGGAGGTCAGCTTCGTCGAGGTCTACAGCGAGCAGGACGTGAGGCTGCTCTATCTCGACACGGCGCTCTGGCCCGCCGAGGCGGACGGCGGCTGCGTCGTCAGCGTGAACCTGAGCGACCGCCGCACGTTGGAGGCGCGGCTCTCGTACGTCGATTCCGCGCCGACCGTGCAGGTCGTCTACCGCGACCCGCTCATGGCCTTCGAGCCGGAAGCCGCGTATGAAGATGAGAGTCGTCGGGAAGAGACTCGCGGTCGTTTGTTGTCGCCGTTGGTCGCGGCGTGGCGCGGGCTCGTTAAGTTTTTAGGACGACTCCTCAACCCGTTCGCGGTCCTGCGGCCGGGCGCGGTCGCGGCGGGGCTCGCGGTGCTGGTCGTCGCGGCGCTGCTCTTCACGAAGCTGTACGTGCCGCCCGTCTCGGCGGCGGAACTTCTGCGGCGCGCGGCGGCGGCCGAAGAGTCGAACGCGGTCGGTTCAAGTCAGATACAACACCGCACGGTCTTCGTCGAAGAGGCGCGGGCCGACGGGCGCGGCGCGGTGACGAGACGCAGGGTCGAGACGTGGCAGGGCGGCGCGAGCGGGATACGTCTGCGCAGGCTCTACGACGAGCAGGGTCGTCTCGTCGCGGGCGAGTGGACGAAGTCCGACGGCACGAGCACGATCTATCGCAAGGGCTCGGCGCCTTTGGAGACGGGCGCGGTCGCGCCGCTCGAACTCCTGTCGAACGGCGACGTGTGGCGCATAGACCCTTCGGCCGCGAGCTTCAAGGCGCTCGCCGCTGGCGAGGAGGGGTTGAAGGTTGATGACAAGCTCGGGGCGTACGTCGTCGGGCGCGAGTTGTCGATTGAAGGCGAGGGCTTGAAGGGCTTGACGCTGTGGCTCAACAAGTCGGACCTGCACGCCTTCCGCATGACGCTCGTCGTGCGGCGCGGCGGCGAGGCTTTCGAGTATCGGCTCATCGAAGGCCGCCTCGAACGCAAACGCGCCGAAGAGGTGCCGCCCTCCGTCTATCAACTCGAACCCGAGTTGTCGGGCACGGGCAAGACGACTCAAGGCGTGAGCGACGGCGCGAAGTCGCAGGGCGAGGGGACGACGCAACAACCTTCCATCGTCAACAAGCAACCTGCCGTCGCGTCAGCCGAGTTGGAGGTCGAGGTCGCGTACCTGCTCAACCGCATCAAGGCGAATCTCGGCGAGCAAGTCAGCATGGGGCGCACCACAGGAGGAGCCCTGCGCGTGGAGGCGCTCGTCGAGTCCGAGGCGCGCAAGGACGCAATCCTTAGCGTCCTCGGTCCAGTTCTGAACAACCCGGCGGTCGTCGTCGATGTCTCGACGGTCGTGGAGGCCCTGGCGCGGCGCGAGCGCACGGGCGTCGAGAACAAGTTGACCGAGCGCGAGGTCTACGTCGGCGCGGGGCGCATCCCCGCCGACGCGGAGCTGCGCGCGCACTTCGCCGCGCGGCTCGCGGACGGCGAGCGCGTGGACGCCGCCATCAAGCAGTTCGCCGCGCGCGCCATGAGCCACTCGCGGCAGGCGCTGCTGCACGCCTCGGCGCTGCGGCAGACGGTCAGCCGCTTCACGCCCGAAGAGGTCCGCGCGCTCGACGCGGGCGCGCGCGCCAAGTTCGTCTCGATGGTGCGCGAGCACGCGGGCGCGTACCGGCGCGAGGTCGAGGCGCTGCGCGCGCAACTCGCGCCGGTCTTCGGCGCGCAGGGCGGCGGCGAGGGCGCGGGCGGCGCGTCGCCGCGACAGTCGGCCGAGCGTCTGCTTCAACTGAGCTACGCGCAGGACGGCGCGGTGCGCTCGGCCTTCACCATCTCGGAGGGCGCGGGCACGGCGGCGGCCATCAGGTCACAGCAGTTCTGGCGCCAGCTCGCAACCGCCGAGCGGCTCGCGTCGGAGATCGAACAGGCTTACGAGCAGTGAGCACGAAAGAACTTCAAACTCAGAACTAGATGAAGTGTCAGGCGAACAAGTGGGTGGGATTCGCGGCGCGAGTGTTGTTACTGGCGACGGCCTTGATGCTCGTCCCCGCGTCGCGCGCGCAGTCTCCGGCGGCGACTCTGGGCGGGACGGTGCTTGATGAGAATGGCGCGGTCGTGCCGGCGGTCGAAATCACCGTGCTGAACTTGAGCACGGCCGTGCAGCGCCACGCGGTGACGGGCGGCGAGGGCGCGTTCGTCGTGCCGCTGTTGCCGCCCGGCCGGTACACTTTGACGGCGCAGCGCGAAGGGTTCGCGACGCTCGAACTGAGAAACATCGTGCTCAACGTCGGCGACCGGCTGGCGTTCCGCATACGCCTGCACGTCGGCGAGGTCGGCGAGTCGGTCACGATCATCGACGCCGTCAGCCCCGGCGTCGAGCGCTCGGCCTCAAGCTCCGTCAGCACGGTCGTCAACCGCCAGTTCGTCGAGAACCTGCCCTTGAACGGCCGCAGCTTTCAGTCACTCTTCGAACTCGCGCCCGGCGCCGTGATCACGCGCGCGAGCTTCAACGAGCAGGGCCAGTTCTCCGTCAACGGCCAGCGGGCCAACGCCAACTACTTCACCGTTGACGGCGTCTCGGCCAACGTCGGCGTCTCGGCGGGTACGTCGCCGGGACAGTCCGCGGCGGGTGGACTGCCCGCGCTGACGGTGCTCGGCGGCGCTAATAACTTAGTCTCGCTCGACGCGCTCGAAGAGTTTCGTTTGATGACCTCTTCATACGCGCCCGAGTTCGGCCGTACGCCCGGCGCGCAGGTCGCCATCGCCACGCGCTCGGGGACGAACGAGCTGCACGGCTCTGCCTTCGAGTACTTTCGCGGCGGCGCGCTCGACGCCAACGACTGGTTCGCCAACAGTCGCGGCCTCGCGCGTCCGGCCATTCGTCAGCACGACTTCGGCGCCACGCTCGGCGGCACCGTCCGGCGCAACCGCGCCTTCTTCTTCGCCTCTTACGAGGGCATGCGCCTGCGCCAGCCGCAGTACGCGCTGACGGACGTGCCCTCGCTTAGCTCGCGCGCGACGGCGCCCGCGCAGGTGCGGCCGCTCCTCAACGCGTTTCCACGTCCGAATGGCGCCGACCTCGGCAACGGCTTCGCCGAGTTCGCCGCGAGCTATACAGACCCCTCGCGCTTCGACGCCGCGAGTCTCCGGCTCGACCTCGTCGCGAACGAATGGCTCACGCTCTTCGCGCGCACGGCCTATGCGCCCTCGCGCACCTCGCAGCGCGGCGGCGTCAGTTCGCCGGGGCAGAGCGGCCAGAGCCTCAACACCATCAACCGCACCGCGCTCGACACGCAGACCCTGACGGCCGGCGCCACCGCCGCCTTCAACCCGAACGTGACGGGCGACCTGCGTTTCAACTGGAGCCGCGCGCGCGGCGAGACCGAGTTGTTACTTGATGACTTCGGAGGCGCCGCGCCGCCCGCCGCTTCACTTCTCTTCCCGTCCTTCGCGCGCCCGGACTCTTCGGGCTTTCAGGTGACTTTGCGCGGCGGGCTCAACGCGGGCTTCGGCACGGGGAAGAACGTCGAGAACCTACAGCGTCAACTCAACCTCGTCGGCAACGTTTCGGTTGCGCACTCCGGACACGAGTTGAAGGTCGGTTTCGACTATCGACGACTGACGCCCGTCTACGGCCCGCTCAACTACGCGCAGACGGTCATCTTCGGCGACGCGGGCGTGAACGGCGTCAACGCCGCCGTCAACACCGGCCGCGCCTTTCAGGTCAAGGTCACGGCCGACGCGGAGCCGCGCGAGCCGCTCTTCACGAACTTCTCGCTCTATGCGCAGGACGCGGCGCGCATCACGCCTTACCTGACGGTCGTCTACGGCCTGCGCTGGGAGTTGAACCCACCGCCCACCGAGCGCAACGGCAACCACCCGGCCGTCTTCGATGGGTTCGAGAGCGGCGCGCTCAACCTACAAGGCTTCGGCGGCATCATCGGCAAAACGCCCGGCGCCGTCACGCTCGCGCCGCGCGGCACGCCGCTCTGGCGCACGACCTATCAGAACTTCGCGCCGCGCGCGGGCGCGGCCTACCTGCTCTCGCCGGAGCGCGGGACGACGCTGCGCGGCGGCATCGGCATCTTCTACGACCTCGGCACGGGTCAGGCCGCGCAGGCGTTCGGCAGCGTCTTCCCATACGCGCGCGAGCGCCTGCTCTCGGACGTGCCCTTCCCGCTCGACCCGGCGCAGGCAGAGCCGCCGCCGCTCGGCCTCGACCCGCCCTTCGGCACGGTCTACGCCTTCTCGCCGACGCTGAAGCAACCGCTGACCGTGCAGTGGAGCGCGGCGCTCGAACAACCACTCGGCGCGGGACAGGCGCTCTCGTTAACTTACGTCGGCGCGGCGGGGCGGAGACTGCTGAGACAGACGGCCGTGCTCAGGCCGAGCACGAACTTCTCATCGGTCGTGCGGCTTGTGACGAACACGAGTTCGTCCGACTATCACGCGTTACAGACCGTCTACGCGCGGCGCCTGTCGAAGGGCTTGCAGGCTCACGTCGCTTATACGTGGTCGCACTCGATTGACGACGACTCGGACGACTCTGCGAGCGGCCTGCTCCTCGTCGGCTCCTTCAACACGCGCACCGAGCGCGGCCCCTCGACCTTCGACGTGCGCCACTCCTTGAGCGGCGCGTTCAGCTACGACCTGCCTGCCCCGGCGCGTGGCGGCGTTTTCCTGCGCGACTGGTCGCTCGACGCGATCTTCCGCGCGCGCACGGCGACGCCCGTCAACATCGTCCAGACGACCGGCGTCTTCACCGGTGACCTCGTCGAAGCACTGCGGCCCGACCTCGTCGAAGGCGTCCCCGTCTACCTCGAAGACCGAAGCGCGCCGGGCGGGCGGCGCCTCAACCCCGATGCGTTTCGCGCGGTCGTCGGCCGCCAGGGCTCGCTCGGGCGCAATGCGCTGCGCGGCTTCGGGCTGTCACAACTCGACATCGCCGTACGCCGCCAGTTCGTTCTGTCAGAGACGGCGCGGCTGCAAGTGCGCGCGGAGTTCTTCAACGCCTTCAACCACCCGAACTTCGGCGACCCCGTCGGCGACCTGAACAGCCGCCTCTTCGGCCAGAGCGTGCAGACGCTCGCGCGCAGCCTCGGCTCGGGCGGCGTCAACGGCGGACTGAGCCCGCTCTATCAGGTCGGCGGCCCGCGCTCCGTCCAACTCGCGCTGCGTTTAAGCTTCTGAACGAACTCTGGAAGGAATCGCCCTATGCGTTTGACTCACATCCGTAACGTCGAAACGTTCACGGCCTCGCTCCTGTCGCTGACGCTGCTGCTCGGCATGATGCCGACGGCCTCGCGCGCCGTCGGAACCTCACGTCCGACATCGGAGTCTAAGAACACGCGCGCCCCGAAACAGGCCATCGAGAAATCACTCACGCAGTTGCCCTCGGTCTTCGAGGAGAGCGCGGGGCAGGCCGGCGGGCGCGTGAAGTTCATCTCGCGCGGCGCGCGCCACACGCTCGCGCTCGGCGTCGAAGGGGTTACGCTTGCCCTTCTGAAGGGCGGCGGGAAGGAGGGCTCCGGCTCCGCGTCGAACGGCCGGGCGCCTGGGGAGAACGCCAGCAGTCGGCGCGCGCCGGAGCCCTCCTATCAACTCGTCAACATGCGGTTCGTCGGCGCGAACCCGCGCGCCGAGGTCTTGGGCGAAGGCGCGCTCGCGGGCCGTGTCAACTACTTCGTCGGCCGCGACACTTCAAAGTGGCGCTCCAACCTTCGCACGTTCAAGGGCGTTCGCTATCGCGAACTCTACCCCGGCGTCGATCTCGTCTTCCACGGCGGGAGCGACGGGACGCAACTCGAATACGACTTCGTGCTCGCGCCGGGCGCCGACCCGCGCAACGTGCGCCTGCGCTTCGAAGGCGCCGACCGCATCGGTCTCGGCAAAGACGGTGAGTTGTTGCTGCACACAAAGGAAGGGACGATCACGCAGAGCGCGCCCGTCGTCTATCAACAAATCAACGGCGAGCGTCGCGCGGTCGAGGGCGGCTACGTCCTGAGCGGACGGCGCGAAATCGGCTTCCGCGTCGGCGCGTACGACCCCACGCACGCGCTCGTCATCGACCCCGTGCTCGTCTACTCGACCTACTTCCTCAACGCCAACTCGATGGCCGTGGATGACGCGGGCGCCGTCTACGTCGTCGGCTCGGCGAGCAGTTTTTACCCCGACTATCCCATCACGCCCGGCGCCTACCAGCAGACGCGGCGTGGCAGAAACGACGCCTTCGTCGCCAAGCTCGACGCTTCGGGCAGCGGCTTCTCCTACGTGACGTACCTCGGCGGGAACGGCTCGCCGCAGAGCGGCATCGAGGAGGAGGGAAAGAGCATCGCCATCGACGCGGCCGGCAACGCCTACGTCGTGGGGCGCACATCCTCGCCCGACTTCCCCGTCGTCAACGCCTTCCAAACTTCGTACGCGGGCATCGCCGACTCCTTCATCACGAAGCTCAACGCGACGGGTTCGGCGCTCGTCTACTCAAGCTACCTCGGCGGCAAGTTCGAGGACATGAGCGGCAACGTCGCGTTGGATGCAGCGGGCGCCGCTTACATGGTCGGCATCACCAACTCGACCGACTTCCCCGTGAAGAACGCCCTTCAGCCGCAGAGGAATGGCTTCACCTACGACTTCTACGTGACGAAGGTCGCGCCCGACGGCAGGTCGCTCGAATACTCGACCTACCTCGGCGGCACAGGCTTCGAGTTGGGCAGCCTCGCCGACATCGCCGTGGACGCGACGGGCGCGGCCTACGTCGGCGGCGCGACCGACTCGGGCGACTATCCCGTCACGCCCGGCGCCTTTCAGGAGACGGCGAAGACCGACGAGTTCGGCATCCGCCACGTGGAGGCCGTGGTGACGAAGATCGCGCCCGGCGGCGCGGCCATCGTCTACTCGACCTACATCGGCGGCTCGCTGACGGACTACACCTTCGGCATCGCGCTGGACGCACTGGGGCAGGCGCATCTCGTCGGCTACACGAACTCGATTGACTTCCCCACGCGGAACGCCCTGGCGCCGACGGCCAGAGACCCTTACACCAACGGCTACATCGTTAAACTTAACGCTGCGGGCACGGCGCTCGTCTACTCGACCTACCTGAGCGGCACGCCGAAGCGCCTGTGCGGCTCGGCGGATGTCATCAGCTTCAACTCCTGTAGCGGCGAGTTCGCGTCCGCCGTCGTGACGGACGCGGCCGGCAACGCCTACGTCACGGGCAACACCATCTCCGGCGACTTCCCGCCCACGGCCGGCGCCTTGCAGCCGAACCTCAAGGGCTACTCGGACGCGTACGTCCTCAAGCTCTCACCCACGGGCCAGGCGCTCTGGGGGACGTACCTCGGCGGCAACTCGTTCGACACGGGGTCGGACATCAAGCTCGGCCCCGGCGGGTTGATCTACGTGCTCGGCAACGCCCCTTCGGACGACTTCCCCACCATCAACCCGCTCCACGAAGGGCACGTGATGGACTACACCCAGCCCTTCGGCCACTTCCTCGTGAAGTTTTCCGAAGCCGACCCATCAGCACAGACGAGCCAGGTGCGTTTCGACTCGACGACCTTCAACGTCGTCGAGTCGGCGCGCACCGCGCAGATCGGCGTGACGCGCACGGGCGACCTCTCGGGCGAGGTCTCTGTTGACTACTCGACGAGCGACGGCGCCGCCACGGACCGCTCCGACTACACGACCGCGCGCGGCACGCTCCGCTTCGCGCCGGGCGAGGCCGCGAAGAGTTTCCAAATCTCGCTCACGGACGACCAGAAAATCGAGGGCGACGAATGGCTCGCCCTCACGCTCCACGACCTGCGCGGCAACGCCGTCTACGTCGCGCCCGCCTCCGCGCAGCTCATCCTCAAAGACGACGACGAACACCCGGGCATGACCAACCCCATCGACGACTCGTCCTACTTCGTGCGCCAACACTACCTCGACTTCCTCGGCCGCGAGCCCGACGACGAAGGCTTGCAGTTCTGGACGAACGAGATCGAGCAGTGCAACACGGACGCGCAGTGCCGCGAGGTCAAGCGCATCAACGTCAGTGCGGCCTTCTTCCTCTCGATTGAGTTTCAGGCGACTGGCTTCCTCGTCGAGCGCGTCAACCGCCTCGCGTACGAGAGGCGCGTGCCCTATCGCAGCTTCGCCAAAGAAGCGCGCGAGTTGGGCAAGGATGTCATCGTCGGGCAGGGCAACTGGCAACAGCAACTCGACGCCAACCGCCGCGCCTACGCCGAAGAGTTCACCGCGACCACTGCCTTCCGCGAGGAGTTCCCCGCGAGCCTGACCCCCGCGCAGTACGTCGAGCGCCTGAACACGCGGGCCGCGGGCGCGCTCTCCACCTCCGAGTTCGCCGCGCTCGTCGCCGGGCTCGAAACCGGAACGGAGACGCGCGGCAGCGTCCTCCTCAAGGTCGCCGACGACGAGGACTTCCGCCGCGGCGAGTTCGCGCCGGCCTTCGTCCTCATGCAATACCTCGGCTACCTCCGGCGCGACCCCGACGAAGAGGGCTACAACTTCTGGCTCGCCAAGCTCAACCAGTTCAACGGCGACTTCGTCCGCGCCGAGATGGTCAAAGCCTTCATCACGTCGGACGAATACCGCCGCCGCTTCCACGAGCCGCAGAAGGAGTCCGCGCTCTCGACACCCTTCACGCTCCTAAGCGGCGAGACGGCCGTCGTCCAACCCGACAAACTCCGCGTCACCCTCCTCGACGTGGGCCTCGACACGCGCTGCGACAGCGGCTCGGATTGCACCACGCCCGGCTCCATCTCAATCCTCGTAGACGCCGTCAACCCCTCCGGCGAGACCGCGCGCTTCCTCCTCACCATCCCCGGCGGTGCCCCCCGCCCCTTCCCCGCCAAGACCCCCGTCTCCGCCCTCGGCTACACCTTCCGCCTCCTCCAACTCGACCCCCAGCCCCCCTATCCCTTCAACCCCGCCCCCACCTACCAGGCGACGCTGCAAGTGGACAAGAACTGAAGATTGCCGGGTTAAAACAAAAAGAAGAAAGGCCACTCAAATATGAGTGGCCTTTCTTCTTTTTCAGGAAAATCGGGGCGAGAGGATTCGAACCTCCGACCTCTCGGTCCCGAACCGAGCGCTCTACCAGGCTGAGCCACGCCCCGTCGAAGATTGCTCATGCATTCTAAGTGCCGGTGGGGGTTGTGTCAAACACGCACGTCGCCGTCGCGCAGTCGCGCCTTCTTTTCGCGGCGCGACTTGAGGTATTCGTAGAGCGGAGGGGTGAGCGAAAGCAGCACGACGATGATGACGACCCACTCGATGTGGTCTTCGAGCTTGATGCCGAAGGCACGCTCGACGACGGTGCCGAGGAAGTAGCCGGCGAGGATCATGCTGAAGACCCAGGCGAAGCCGCCGACGACGTTGTAGGCGAGGAACTGGCGATAGGACATCTGCGCCGCGCCCGCCACGATGGGCGCGAAGGTGCGGACGATGGGCACGAAGCGCGCGATGATGATGGTCTTGCCGCCGTACTTCTCGTAGAACTCGTGCGCCTTCTGGAGGTGGCTCGGGCGGAAGAAGAGCGACCGCTGGCGCGTGAAGAGGCGCGGCCCGAGCGTGCGCCCCGTGTAGTAGCCGACGGCGTCGCCGACGACCGCCGCGACGAAGAGCGTGCCGAGCAGGATGACGACGTTCAGGCGGTCCGGGTGGATGCGCGCGACGAGGCCGGCGACGACGAGCAAAGAGTCGCCCGGCAGGAAGAAGCCGACGGCGAGGCCCGTCTCCGCGAAGACGATGACCACCAGCCCGACGTAGGTCAGCAGCAGCCCCTTCGTCGTCAGAAAGTCGATGATGTTCTTCGGGTTCAGCAGCTCTTTGAGCTGGTGTAAAAGTTCGTAGATTGATTCCATGACAAATGGCTGTTAACGGTTCACGACTCTTGACTCCAGCCGTGGCGGCCGATGAGCGGGACGAAGGCGCAGGCGCCGTGCTCCTCGTGCTGAAAGCCCTCTTCGGTGCGTATGACGCGGACGAGGCGCTGCGACTCGCGCGACTCGCCGACGGGGAGAACGAGACGGCCGCCGACCTTCAATTGAGCGAGCAACGGGTCGGGCACGCGCGGCCCGCCCGCCGCGACGAGGATGCAGTCGTAGGGCGCGTGCGCGCTCCAACCCATCGTGCCGTCGAAGCACTTGACCGTCGCGTTGTAGATGTTGAGCGAGCGGATGCGCGTCTGCGCCTGCCGCGCCAGGTCCGCGATGCGCTCGATGGCGTAGACCTGTCCGGCGACGCGCGCGAGCACGGCCGTCTGGTAGCCGGAGCCCGCGCCGATTTCGAGCACGCGGCTCGACTTGTCGGCCTCCAGAAGCTCCGTCATGCGCGCGACGATGTAGGGCTGCGAGATGGTCTGGTTGGCGTCGATGGGGAGCGCGTGGTCGCCGTAGGCGCGGCCCTGAAGCGCGTCGGGGACGAAGAGGTGGCGCGGCACCTCGGCCATCGCTTCGAGGACGCGCGCGTCGCGGATGCGGTAGTGGTCGCGCAGGCGCTCGACCATGCGCCGGCGCGGGATGCGGTAGCCCGAGGACTGCGCGGCCGACCAGTTTGAAGACGAAGAACTCAAAAAAACTTCTCCCCCGGACTCGACGGAACCAATCAACCGAGACCCGCCGGCTGGTCCTCTTCCCGGCCCTCGACCGCGTCGGCGCCCATGCGGTTCCAGAGGTCGAGCGCGTCGAGCGCGCTGTGGTTCGTCATGTCGCTTCGCAGCGGCGTGACCGAGACGAAGCCCGCCTCGACGGCGGCGTAGTCCGTCCCGTCCTCTGTGCTCGAACCGTAGTACTCCTCGCCGATCCAGTAGTACGCCTTGCCGCGCGGGTCGATGTGTTCGGTGATGATGGGGCGCGCCTTCTTGATGCCCTGGCGCGTGACGCGCGCGCCCGCAATCTCGCCCGGCGGGATGTTGATGTTGAGCAGAGTCCCTTCGGGCAGCGGCTCTTCCAGGACTTTGCGGACGGCCGTGACGGCGAAGCGCGCGGCGTGCGTGAAGTCGAAGTTCTCGCGCGTGGCGAGGCTGAAGGCAAGCCCCGGCACGCCGAGGATCGTCGATTCGAGCGCGCCGGCCACGGTACCCGAGTAGCTGGCGTCGTCGCCGAGGTTAGCGCCGTAGTTGATGCCGGAGCAGCAGATGTCGGGCAGCTCGTCGGGGCCGAGGATTTGGTTGAGCGCGAGCGTCACGCAGTCGGTCGGCGTGCCGTCCACCGTCCAGTGCCGCTCGTCGATGCGGCGGATGCGCAGGGGGCGCGACAGCGTCAGGCTGTGCGAGGCGCCGCTCATCTCCGACGCGGGCGCGACGACGTACACGTCGCCCACCTCGCGCAGGGCCTCCTCCAACTTCGTGAGGCCGTCGGAATGGATGCCGTCGTCGTTTGTCAGAAGAATGCGAACCATACGATTAAACCGCCAGACATTACACCTTAAGGGGCTGATTTATTCAAGCGCGCGCGCCCGAAGGAAAAGCCCCGCGGATTAACACGTCCGCGGGGCTCTCCGGTTTCGTTTGACGAACCTGTCTTAGGCGTTCGTCGTCTCGGTGCTCTTGCGCGAGAGGCCCTTGATCTGGACGGGCGTGTTCTTCTCCACGTCCGAGCCGAGCTTCTTCTTGAGAACCATCTCCTGGTAGAGCTTGCGCATCGCCGCCGCCTCTTCGGCCGCCGTCTTCGGCCCTTCCATCTGGGGCTTGTTCGGGCGCTGGAGGTCAACTTCGTTCAGCACGAGGCTGACGGCCGTTTCGGGCAGCTCGACCTCCTTGTTCTTGGCGAAGATTTCGTGGCGGCCGTGCTCCTTGTACCACTGCGCGACGGTCGCGTTCTGGTGCATCTGCTCGATGATGTTGCGCCAGCCGATGCCCGTGTTATACGCGCAGAACGAAATCTCGCCCTCCTGCGTGCCGTAGGGGATGATGCACATCTCCGTGCGGCGGAAGTCGTAGTTGAACAGGTCCTGGAACCACATGCCCGCGATGAAGAGGAAGTTCCAGCGGTCCGCGCGGCGCTTCTCGATGTCCTGCTTCGTGCGGTCGCCCTCGACCTTGCCGTACTTGCGACCCGTCAGGCCGAACGACTTGTCGAACTTCTTGAACAGCTCGTAGAGCGAGAACTGCGAAGGCGCCTTGTACGGATTGTAGTGCTTGAGCAGCGTCAGCCCCATCAGCATGTTCGACATCCACTTGCCGCGCCCCGCGTCCGTGATGCGCTTCATGTCGTGGACGAGGCCGGGGATGTTCAGGAACTCGGGGACGGGAGCCATCTCCTTCGTCTCCTTGTCGATCATCACGGCCGTGCCGACGCCGCAGTTCGGGTGGCAGCCGCACGAGACCTGACCCCACTCCGCGTCCGGCCCGTGCGCGAGGTCGGCGAAGTCGGCGAAGGCGCCCATCAAGCTGAGCGGGAACCAGTCGCGCGTCGGCTCCGTGATGCCGACCTGCTTCTTCACGTCGTAGGCGAGGTGCGAGAGCGTGTAGCGCTGCTGCATGCGGCGCTCGTCGGTAATCTCCTCGTCGCGGCCCGTGAACGAGACGGGCTGGAACGAGAGGAACGCAATCTTCTTCGGGTTGTCGAGCGCGAAGCGGATGACCGAGCCGACCTGGTCGTTGTTGATGCCGTTGACGAGCGTGATGACGAGCACGATCTCGACGCCCGCCTCGTGCAGGTTGTCGATGGCGCGCAGCTTCACGTCGAAGAGGTTGCCGACCTGGCGGTGCGAGTTGGCGTCGTTGCCGATGCCGTCGAACTGGAGGTACGCGTAGCGCAGACCGGCCTCGGCGGCCTCCTTCGCGAACTCCTTCGACTTGGCGAACTCGATGCCGTTGGTGGCGCACTGGACCGAGTTGTAACCGACCTTGCGCGAGTAGCGGATGGCCTCGATGAAGTGCGGCGAGATGCTGGGCTCGCCGCCCGAGAACTGCACGGACATCTGGCGGCGCGGCTTGATCGAGATGGCCTTGTCCAGAATCTCCTTCACCTCATCGAGCGAAAGCTCGTGGACGAAGCCGACCTGGTTGGCGTCCATGAAGCACGGGTCGCACATCATGTTGCAGCGATTCGTCAGGTCGATAGTCAGGACCGACCCACGGCCGAACTTGATGGACGAGGAGCCGTGGTCGTGCAGGCCCTCGTCGTTGTGCGCCTGGATGTCGCGGCCGGGGAACATCGACTCGATGTGCTTGAGGAAGTTCGAGTCGATGGCCATGATGTCTTCGAAGTGGCCGTGGATGGGGCAGTCCTTGACCATCCAGATCTGGCCGTCGCGCTCGATGATCTGCGCCTTGATCTCGCCGACCTTCTCGTTGACGAGCGACGAAGGGTCGATGGTGGGCGCGCTCAGAATCTTGTTACGCGCCTCGATGACGCACTTCGGGCAGAGGCTGTCGGTGGTGCGGGGGAAGCCGAGCGGCGGCTTCGACTTCTGCCACGACTTGAGCAAAGGCTTGTCCGACCACTTCGGGGTGAAAGACTCGTTCGGCCTGTACTGGTTGAAAAACTGGATTGTGTTGAAGAGGCCGCCCGCGACGGTCGCCAGTGCCTTCTCAGCGTGCTTAATCGGTTTCATTCTTCGTCCCTTCATCGGAATGTCGCGGCCCGCTTTAAGAGGGGCAGACCGCCGTCTATTATTTCAAAGGCGCCGGTTTCGAGAGTCTTCGGAAAGCTTCGACCCAGCGCCCCCGGGGAAAGCCAAAACCTCTCCTGTGTATCTTACCGCCGGCCAGACGTGGACCGGCGCAAGGCTTTCAGCAATGTCTATGCCAGTGAGGGAGTTTTCATCTAAGTGAAGAAATAAAAGAGGAAACTGCCGCCTGACGCTTTTTGGACTCCCCGGCTGGAGAGGGTTTTCCGAGTCAAAGAGCCTCAAAACCCTCTGAGAGTCAAGCAGTGTAGACTAATGACACGCGCTACGCAAATCAGACAAAGGTCGCCGGCCTTTTTGACTCGCGAAGGTGAGAAAGTTTAGGAAATACCGCTGTTTTCCTTGATAATCTGCATGACCTCGGGGTAGAGAGTCCCGTTGGTCGCCACGGCGTTGCCGGAGTGAATCGTCCGCCGACCCGCCCAGTCCGTGAACGTCCCGCCCGCCTCCTCAAGCACGGGTAGGAGGGCCGCGCAGTCCCAGACGTTCATCGCCGGGTCGAGCATCACGTCCGCGCGACCCGTCGCGACGAGGACGTATCCGTAGCAGTCGCCCCACGTCCTTCGCTGCGCCGCGCGCCACTGCAACTCGTCGGCGGGCGCGCCGAAGCCGTGGCGCGCGCACGAACCGAAGTCGGTCGAGAGCAGCAGCGCGTCTTCGAGCCTCTCGGTCTGCGAGACGCGCGCCGGCTCACCGTTCCAGAAGCAGCCGAGCCCGCGCGCGGCGTAGACCAACTCGCCGAGCGCGGGCATGTTGACGACGCCGACGGCCGGGTCGCCGTCCACCTCGCAGCCGAGCAGCACGCCGTAGAAGGGGACGCCGTGGACGAAGGAGTATGTGCCGTCGATGGGGTCGATGATCCAGCGCCGGCCCGTGGAGCCCGAGACATCGCCGCCCTCCTCGCCGACGATTGCGTCTTCGGGGAAGCGTTTCAAGATTTCGCGGCGCAGGAACTCTTCGGCTTCGAGGTCGGCCTGCGTGACGAAGTTGTCCTTGCCCTTCAGGCGCGTCTCGAACTTCCGTCGGAAGTACTTGAGAGTTATCTCGCCCGCCTCGCGTGCTGCGTTAACCGAGAAGTCGAGCAGTTCCTTCAACCCTTCACTCATCCGACTTCCCTCCCCCGCGCCTGCGCGCCAGTTCGCCCGCGAGTGCTTCGAGCGTCAGCCCGCGCTCGACCATGAGAACGACGAGGTGATAGACGAGGTCCGCGGTCTCTGCCGCGAGCGCGGCGGCGTCCTCGTCCTTCGCCGCGATGATGGTCTCGGCCGCCTCTTCGCCGACCTTCTTGAGAATCTTGTTCAAGCCCTTCTCGAAGAGGTACGTCGTGTAAGAGCCTTCGGGCATCTCCCGCCGCCTCCCGACGATGACTTCATAAAGTTCTTCGAGCACGTTGCCGATTGCCGCGTCCTTCTCGACCTCAACGCTCTTGAAACAAGAGACGGCGCCGGTGTGGCAGGCAGGCCCGCGCGGCTCGACGAGCACGACGAGCGCGTCCGCGTCGCAGTCGAGCCGCACCTCGACGACGCGCTGCGTGTTCCCAGAGGTCGCGCCCTTGTGCCAAAGCTCCGAGCGCGAGCGCGACCAGAACCACGTCTCGCCTTCGGCTATCGTCCGACGCAAACTCTCCTCGTTCATGTATGCGAGCGTCAAAACCTCCCGCGTCCGCGCGTCCTGCACGACCACGGGGACGAGACCCCGCTCGTCGAAGCGTACGTCCTCCGGCCTCACACTCATCTGACCACGACTCCCCTCTCGCGCAGGTACGTCTTGACCTCGCCAATCTGAAACTCGCCGAAGTGGAAGAGGGACGCGGCGAGCACGGCGCTCGCGCCGCCCGCCGTCAGGGCCTCGTGGAAGTGTTCAAGCCGCCCCGCGCCGCCCGACGCGATGACGGGGATGGAGACCGCGTCCGCGACCGCGCGCGTGAGCTCCACGTCGTAGCCGTCGCGCGTCCCGTCCCGGTCCATGCTCGTCAAAAGAATCTCGCCCGCGCCCAACTCTTCGGCCCGCGCCGCCCACTCGACCGCGTCCCGGCCGGTGTTGCGCCGCCCGCCGTGCGTGTACACGTCCCAGCCCGCGCCCTCCTTCCGGCGGCGCGCATCGATGGCGATGACCATGCATTGACTGCCGAAGACGGTCGCGCCATCGGTTATCAACTCGGGCCGCTCGACGGCGGCCGTGTTGAGCGAGACCTTGTCGGCGCCCGCGCGCAGCACCGCGCGCACGTCCTCGATGGAGCCGAGGCCGCCGCCGACGCAGAGCGGGATGAAGACCTCGTCGGCCACGCGGCGGACGAGGTGCGAGACGATGGCGCGCTTGTCTGACGAGGCCGTGATGTCGAGAAAGGTCAACTCGTCCGCGCCTTCGAGGTCGTAGCGTTTGCCCTGCTCGACGGGGTCGCCCGCGTCCACCAGCGACACGAACTTGATGCCCTTCACGACGCGCCCCGCGTCAACGTCGAGGCACGGGATGATGCGTTTAGCCAGCATGATTCTCGGCGAAATTCTTAAGTAAACGCAGCCCGGCCGACTGGCTCTTCTCGGGGTGGAACTGCACGCCACGGACGTTGCCGCGCGCGACGACCGAAGGGTATGTGATGCCGTACTCCGTCTCGCCGACGACCGCTTCAGCGTCGCCCGCGTCGCAGTAGAAGGAGTGGACGAAGTAGAAGAACGTCTTGTCGCCTATCCCTTCGGAGAGCGCGTGCCCGCCCTTCCAACCGACCTGGTTCCAGCCGACCTGCGGCACGCGCAGACCTTCCGGGAAGCGACGCACGCGGCCGCGCAGGAAGCCGAGCCCGGCCGTCGTGCCGAACTCTTCCGACTCTTCAAAAAGCATCTGCATCCCGACGCAGACGCCGAGCAGCGGCGTGCCTTCAACGACGCGCTCGCGCACGAGACGGTCGAACCCGCGCTCCGTCAAAGCCTCCATGCACGCGCGGAACGCGCCGACGCCGGGCAGCACGAGTTTGTCAGCAGAGCACAGCACATCTACGTCGGAACTGACGACGGCCTCAACCCCGGACGCGTGGAAAGCCTTCTCCACCGAGCGCAGGTTGCCGACGCCGTAATCGATAATCGCGATGCTCACAACGTGCCCTTCGTGCTCGGAACGCCCGTCACGCGCGGGTCGCGCTCGACCGCGCGGCGCAGCGCGCGCGCCGTCGCCTTGAAGGTGCCTTCGAGGATATGGTGCGTGTTGCGTCCGCGCAGGCAGTCGATGTGGAGGTTGCAGCGCGCGGCCTCGGCCAGCGAGCGCCAGAAGTGCTCGGCCAACTCGACCGAGAAGTTGCCGATGGTCTGCCGCCGCGTCTCGACCGCGTAGACGAGATAGAAGCGGCCCGACAGATCAATGACAGAACGGCACAGCGCCTCGTCCATCGGCACGGTCGCCTCGCCGTAGCGGCTGATGCCTGCCTTGTCGCCGAGCGCCTCGGCGAGCGCCTGCCCGAGCGTGATGGCCACGTCTTCGACCGAGTGGTGGTCGTCGATGTGCAGGTCGCCTCGGCACTCGACTTCGAGGTCGAAGAGGCCGTGGCGCGCGAACAGCTCAAGCATGTGATCGAGGAACGCGACGCCGGTCGAGACCTGAGACTTTCCCGTTCCGTCCAGCACGAGGCGGACGCGCACGTCCGTCTCCTTCGTCCCGCGCCGCACCTCCGCCTCGCGCGCGTTCGTCCTTAGTTCGGTCGCCATCAGCCTTTCACTCCTCCCGCGAAGATGTCGCGCAAGCCTTCGAGCAAACGGTCATTCTCTTCCGGCGTGCCGACGCTCACGCGGAAGTATTCTTTAAGCATGGGGTAGCCGCTCACGTCGCGTATGAGCACGCCGTGGCGTTCGAGCAGCTCGTCGTAGACGCGGCGCGGCTCGATAGATGATTTAACGACCATGAAGTTCGCCGACGAGCGGACGGGCGCGAGCCCTTCGATGTTTTGCAGTCCGTCGAAGAGCCGCCCGCGCTCCGCGACGATGCGCTCGACCGTGGGCCGCAGCTCCGTCTCGTACAGTTCGACGGCGACCTCGGCCGCGGTCTGCGAGAAGGCGTTGAGGTTGTAGGGCAGCACGGCCTTCGAGACCTCGCGCGCAAGCTCCGGCGCGGCCAAAAGGTATCCGACGCGCAGGCCCGCGAGCGCCATCGCCTTCGAGAAGGTGCGGAAGACCGCGAGGTTCTGGTGACGTTCGAGCAGCGGCACGACCGTGCGGGCGGAGAACTCGAAGTAAGCTTCGTCGATGACGACGATGCCGCCGGTCGTCTGCAACAACTCTTCGAGCGCGTCTTCTTCAACGCGGCGGCCCGTGGGGTTGTTCGGCGAGCAGAGGATGGTCACGTCGGGTTGTTCGCGCTCGATAGTCTCGCGCAACGCACCAACGTCGAAGCCTAGTTCGTTGTTGAGGGGAACGCTCAACACCTCGCCGCCCAACACGGTCGCGACCTGCCGGTAGAGCGCGAAGGTCGGCTCGGAGATGAGCACGCGCCTGCCTTCGCCGATGGTCACCATCAGCGTCGCCTGTATCAACTCGTTCGAGCCGTTGCCCGCGACCACGCCGTCCGCGCGCCAGCCCGCGAACGCCGCTAACTTCTTGTGCAGCGACGCGGGGACGAAGTCCGGATAGCGCGACCAGTTGCGCGACTTCATCCGCTTGATGGTCTCGCGCCTGATGGCCGCCGACAGGCCCCACGGGTTCTCGTTCTGGTTGAGCTTTACCGTGCCACGGTCGGGCTTCAACGTGTAAGCCTTCAACTCGCGGACGCGGGGCTTGATCTTGTCGAGCGGGTTCGCCATCTGTCTCTTCTTCAACCCTTCAAGCGAATCAACGCTGAGCGCGCGTGCGCGTCCAAGCCTTCGGCCTCGGCGAGCGCGGCGATGAGGGGCGCGGTCTCTCGCAGCTCTTCGCGCGTGTAGCGGATGATGCTGGTGCGGCGTTGGAAGTTGTGTACGCCGAGCGCGGAGGAGAAGCGCGCGGCGCCGCCCGTCGGCAGCACGTGATTGGGGCCGGCGAAGTAATCGCCGACGGCCTCGGGCGTGTGCTCGCCGTAGAAGATGGCTCCGGCGTGGCGGACGCGCGCGGCCCACGTCTCGGGCTCGCGCGTCATGATTTCGAGGTGCTCGGGCGCAAGCTCGTTGACGATGTCGCAAGCCTCTTCGATGTTGTCAACGACGAAGAGGGCGCCGAAGTCCGCGAGCGAGCGTTCGACTATGCCACGGCGCGGGAGCGTCTCGGCCTGGAGCGCGACTTGAGCCGAGACGAGTTGCGCGAGCTTGAGGTCGGTCGTGACGAGGACGGCCGACGCGTCCTCGCCGTGCTCTGCCTGCGCGAGCAGGTCGGCGGCGATGAAGTCGGCGCGGGCCGACTCGTCCGCGAGCACGACGACCTCGGACGGTCCCGCGACCGAGTCGATGCCGACCGCGCCGTAGACGAGACGCTTGGCGGCGGCGACATACTTGTTGCCCGGCCCCGTGATGACATCGACGCGCGGGATCGTCTCGGTGCCGTATGCGAGCGCCGCGACCGCGTGCGCGCCGCCGACCTGATAGACCTCCGTCACGCCCAGTTCAAGAAGAGTAGCGGCGACGGCCGGCGTGTCCGAGAGCGTGCGCGGCGGCGTGACGACGGCGATGCGCGCGACGCCCGCGACCTGCGCGGGCACGACGTTCATCACGACCGACGAAGGGTAGCTCGCCGTCCCGCCGGGGACGTAGAGGCCGGCGGCTTCGACCGGCGTCACGCGCTGGCCAAGTCGCACGCCGCGCGCCGTCTCGAACTCCCAGCTCTCGACCATCTCGCGCTCGTGGAAGGCGCGGACGTTCCTGATGCTCGCGCGCACGGCTTCGAGCACGCGCGCGTCAACCCGCGCGGCCGAGTCGCGCAACGCGCGCTCTTCGACGCGCAACTCCGAGGCGCGCAGGCTCACGCCGTCGAAGCGCGCGGCGTATTCGACGAGCGCCGCGTCGCCGCGCCGACGCACGTCCTCGACAATCGCGGCGACTGTTGCCGTCAGCTCCGCGTCGGCCGAGACGCCGCGCGCGTGTATAGCGTCGAGTTTTTCGCGACGACGCGCCGTCTCTGTCACGACCTCAATCAATCCTTCCCTCCCCTTCGTTGACGACGCGGCCCAGGTCGCTTATCAACCTGCCGACGGCCTCGGACTTCAACTGGTAGCTGGCGCGGTTGACGACGAGGCGGCCGGTCGATTCGGTGATGGTCTCAACCACCGCGAGGCCGTTCTCCGCGAGCGTGCGGCCGGTCTCGACGAGATCGACGATGCAGTCGGAGAGGCCGAGCACGGGGGCCAGTTCGACCGAGCCCGAGAGTTCGATAATCTCGACGGGCACGCCGCGCGCGCCGAAGTGGGCGGCGGCGACGCGCGGGTACTTCGTCGCGACGTGGAGCACGCCCGCGCGCGTTGGCTCGTCGCCCTCGCGCGCGGCGACGGCGATGAGGCAGCGGTTGATGCGGAGGTCGAGCGGCTGCAACAGGTCGGCTTCGGCTTCGAGCAGCACGTCGCGGCCGACGACGCCGCAGTCGGCAATCCCATGCTCGACGTAGACGGGCACGTCCGAAGGCTTGACGAAGATGAAGCGGTATCCGCCCGACTCGTCCTCGACGGCGAGCCGCCGCGACGCCAGCGCCTCCGCGCTCACGCGCACGCCCGCGCGCGCCAACAGCGCCAGCGCGTCCTGCTGCATCCTCCCCTTCGCAATCGCAATCGTCAGCATCGTTAAGAAAAACTAATCCATCTTAATCCGCTCGCCACGCTCGCGGCGGCGGCGTGCTTCGCGGAAGCGTTCGGTCACGTCGTCGCCCGTGACGGCGGCGGGAGCGGCGGCGCCGTTCCGCGTCTCGAAGTCGCGGCGGGCGAGGATGTCCGTCAGCGCGTCGAGGTCGAGGACGAAGCCGATGGCGGGCTCGCGTCGGCCGAAGTTGGCGGTCAAATCGTCGTAGCGCCCGCCGCCGCCGACGCGCGCGCCCGCGCCCTCGACGTAAATTTTGAAGACGAGGCCCGTGTAGTAGTCGAGCCCCGACACGTCCGACAGGTCAACCGAGAAGCCTTCGCCGAGCCCGAGCGCCTCGACCGCCGACGAAAGTTTTTCAAGTTCGTCGAGCGCGGCGCGCGAGCGTTCGTTGGAGAGAATCGCGCGCGCGCCAACGGGTATCGCGCGCCCGGCGGAGAGGCGCGCGAGACTCGCGGCGCGCTCGACGGTCGCGTCGGAGCGGCCCTGCGTTTTGAGGAAGGCGCCGAGCGCGCCCGCGTCGCGCGCGTCAACGAGTTGCCGCATCTCTTCGCGCGCTTCGGCTGAGAGGCCGAGCTGTTCGGCGACGCCGTTGAAGACGCCGACGTGGTTGAGCGTGACGCGGTACGAACCGGCGAGGCCGAGTCGTTCCAGCACCTCCGCGGCGATTGTCAGGACTTCGATGTCGGCGTCGGCGCGGCCCGCGCCGATGAGTTCGCAACCGAGTTGACGGCCCTGCCGCCTCCATTCGGCGCGCGAGCGCGGGAGTTGGCGGAAGACGGAGGCGGCGTAGCAGAAGCGCAGCGGGCGCGGCGCGTTCGCGAAGAGCGTCGCCGCCGCGCGCGCGACCGAAGAGGTGATGTCGGGCCGCAGCGCCAGCAGGCGCCCGTCCGTGTCGGCGAAGCGGAAGGCGCGGCGCGCCTCGACGCGCCCCATGCCGCGCTCGAAGAGGGCGTAATAATCGACCGAGGGCGTCGCGATCTCCTCGTAGCTCCAGCCGTCGAAGACAGACATGGCCGCCGTCTCGACGGCGCGGCGCAGACGCGCCTCGCGCCCGAAGTAGTAGCGCATGCCGCCCGGGATTTTCGAAAGAGGCTCCATGAACAATTAACGATTCAAAACGAAAACGCCGCCCGACACCCTCTGTGTCGCGTGCGGCGTGTGCTGGTGAAACTTTTCCGCGCCCTACTTCTGCCTGAGAGTCGGCGCCCTACTTATCACCCCACACGCGGCCGCGCATGGCCGTGGTGGCCATGATGGCGGTGCGCTGCGGTGTGGGGGTGGCTCGTCATGCTCTAAACGTTTCCCGCGTGACCCGAACGTTATAAACGAGCCGGTCGAAGGGTGTCAAACTCGGAACGATGAAGGATGAACGCTGAGCGATGAACTGAATACAGGACGACTGTCTTACAGTTCATCGTTCAGCGTTCATCCTTCATCGTTCCTATCGTCGCGGCGCGTAGTAGCCGACGCGTGACGAGACTTCGTAGTCGCGGCCGGGCACTTCGACGCGGACGCGGCGGAAGCGTCCGTCGCGCGCGGGCGAGGTCGGCGTGTAGTAGAGCGCGTACTGGTGGCGTAGCTCGTCGGCGATCTCGGCGTAGACGCTGCCGAGCGAGTGGAAGCTTTGCGGGCGGTAGAGGCGTCCACCGGTCGCGCGCGTGAGCGCCGCGAGGTTCTGCTCGCTCGCGTCGAGCACGCGCAGCGACTCGCGCAGGTCGCCGATGCGGAGTTGGTTGAAGCGCACGGAGGCGTCGTCGCCGCCGAGCAGGTTGTCCAGCTCGGCCGTCTTGCGCGCGCGCTCGATCTCTGTGTTGGCGATGGCGTAGACCGTGACCTGCGTTTCAAGCAGCGCGCGCAGCGCCGCCTCGGCCGTGGCCGAGCCGCGATTGCTGTCGATGCCGTCGCTGAGAACGACGAGCGCGCGGCGCCGCTCGTTCTTCTGGAACTGCTCGCGCGCGGAGAGCAGCAGCGCGTCGTTGAAGCGCGTGAAGACGCCGGTCGAGAGTCGGTTCAGCGCGCGGCGCAGTTGCAGGCGACTCTTCGACCAGTCGAGCAGCAGCTCGACGCGGTCGTCGAACTTGACGAGGCAGAAGCGGTCCTCCTCCGAGACGCGCCCGGCGAACTCTTCGGCCGCGCGGCGGAAGTCCTCGAAGCTCTCCTCGACGGAGGACGAAGAGTCAACGAGCAGCGCCACGTCCACCGGCACCTGCCGGAGCGAGATGTCGCTCAAGGGCTGCTCGCGCCCCTCCTCGTAGACCTTGAAGTCTTTGCGCCCGAGCCCCGTCACCAGACGCCCATCCGCGTCGCGCACGGTCACGGGCAGCAGCACCTCGGACGCGTTGATGCGGACGACCTCGTTCTCGTCAACAGCCTCGTCCGTCTGTTTCCCCGCCCCCGTGCCCTGTGGCTGTGGCGTCTGGGTCTGCGGCGCGGCGACCGGGTTCCGCCACGGCGGCGGCGGGGGCTCGTCGGCCGGAGGCGGCACGTACGGCCCTGCGGGGGCCTTCGACTTTTGCGCGGGCTGTGCGGGGCGCGAAGTGCCGCGCGTGCGATTTTGAGTGGAGGCCGTGGGGATGCAAATCAGGAGCAGGCACAGAGAGACGAAGAGACCAAGTCTGAATTTCAAACTCGAACTTTGAAATTTGAAACTCTTAAGGCGCGTCTCTGTGTTTGACGAACTCTTCGCGGCTCTCATCATTCACTTCTCTTGGCGCGCGGGCTCCTTCGCGTCCTCGCCCATCGCGGCGCGCATGGCATTGATGACGGGCTCGCCCACGCGACGCTTGCGCAGTTCGGCGAGCTTCGCGGGCGAGAGGTCGAACTCAACCGGTGACTGCTCGATGCGGCGGACGATGGTGCCTTCGGAGAAGCCCGCCTCGACCAGCTCGACGACCGAGTCGTTCGTCAGCGTCGGCGTCCGTTCGAGCTTCGCCGCGCCCGCGCCGCCGGCCTCGACCGGCGGCCTGATGATGCGAACCGACGCGCTGCCCGTCGTCAACGTGTCCGTGTTGTCGCCACCGTTCCCCGTGCGCGAGCGCGAGCGCCCGCTCGAACCGCCGGCCGAGCCGAAGATGTTGACCTCGTTGGGGTCCGAGCCCGACGAGCCCTGACGGCCGCCGTCGCGCCCGAAGCCGCCGAGCGGCATCTCGTCTTCGTCCCACCCGTCGGACGCGAAATCGACCGACTCCGCGCGCGCGAGCATCGCGAGGATGACGCGCTCGGGCACGCCGCCCTTCTTCAACTCGATGAGCCGGTCGGGCGACAAATCGAAGCTGACGGGCCGCGCGTTGATGATGGCGATGACGGTCTTCTCTTTGAAGCCCGCGCGGACGAGCTTCACCACCGACGCGTTCGTCAGCGTCGCCGGGGCGGCCGGAGCCTGCGCCTGCGCGCGCGCCGTGGCGGCGGCGGCGACGAAGACCAAGAAGAAACAGAACAGACGTGTCTTCATCCTTAAAACACCTCAGCCACTAGACAGGCGCAACGGGGGAGAACTTCCAGTAGACAGTAGACAGTAGGCAGATGGCAGTAGGCAGTTAAGAGCGACACACCCTCGAACGTTCATGCTTTGACCTCGGCGAACTCCGGCGCCGAACAATCGCGCCCTTGCGAGTGCGGCTAACTGCCTACTGCCGTCTGCCTACTGCCTACTCTCCCTTCGCGTACCGGCCGCCCACGCGCTTCACGTAGTTGCGCGTCTCGCGGAAGGGGGGTACGCGGTAGCCGTAGCGCATGACGTTGCCCTCGCCGGCGTTGTAGCCCGCCAGCACGAGCGTGACGTTGCCTTTGAAGCGGCGCAGCAGTTCCTTCAAATACCGCGTGCCGCCCGAGACGTTCTGCGCCGCATCGTGCGGGTTGCGCACGCCGAAGCGCGCGGCCGTCCCCGGCATCAGTTGCATCAGCCCGCGCGCGCCCACGGGGCTCACGGCCTTCGAGCTGAAGTGCGACTCCTGCTCCATCACGCAGAAGATGAGGTAAGGGTCAACGCCGTGGCGCGCGCCGTTCTGGCGGATGATGGCGTCGAGTCTGGCGCTGCCGGTCGTCCAGCGGCGCTCGCGCTTCTTCTTCGGCGTGCCGTCGGCCGCGACCTCTTCGGCGGCGATGCGCTCGCGCTCGACGTGGTCAACGCGCGACTTCTCGATGAAGGTCGAGATGTTGCCGCGCTTGAACCAGACGCCGTCCGCGCCCTCGCTCGCCTCGTCCACCTCCATCTTCGCGCCGCCGACGAGGTATATCCACACGGTCTGGACTTCCTCGACCTTCGGCGCCTCAACGACAGGTTTGACGATTGAAACATCGCTCGCGGCTTTAACTTCCTTCGCGTCCTTACCCGCCGACTTCATCACCTCGCGCACGCGCGACTTCTCGACGAAGTTCGTCACGCCGCCGCGTTTGTACCAGACGCCGTGCGCGTCCTCCCAAGCCTCGTCCACCTCCATCAACGTCCCGTCCGCCAGTTTCAACTGGTCGGCCGCAGCGTGCGCAGACAGTGAAAGGATGAAGACGAAGAGCAGCGTTATTTTTGTCAACGTTAAGCCGGGAGCGCGGGCATCCCTGCCCGCCATGAGCGCACAGCGCGAATGCCGTGATGCTCTAGGCTCAACGTCGAGGTATCGCGCTTCACCGTTAAGCGTGCTGGCGCACGCTTTGGCGGGCAGGGATGCCCGCGCTCCCGGCGCGTGGGCGCGTCTTTCAGATTTGAAGCGGGTTAGCATCGACCAAGTCCCCCGTGCTCTTTCGCGGCTGCTCCTGCGCGAAGCCGTGCGAGGTGCCGAAGTAGTTGCGCCAGGCCGCGTCGATGAGGCGCACGCTGACCTCGGGCGGACGCGCCTCGAAGAGGCAGATGTCGGTCATGCGGTCGAGCAGGTCGCGCGGCTCGCACGCCTTCATCTGCCGGTGTTCGAGCATGTAGTTGTTGAGCAGGTGGTCGATGCACTGCTGCTCGACGCGCAGGCCGCGCGTGTACGCGGCACGCTTGAAGATTTCGACGTAGGCGGCGGGCGTCGGCGGCTCGACGCGCGCGCGGTAGCCCATGCGGCGCAGGAAGGCTTCGTCAACCAAATCCTTCTCGTCAAGATTGGTCGAGAAGACGACGAGTTGCTCGAACGGCACTTCGATCTTCTTGCCCGTGTGCAGCGTCAGGTAATCGACGCGCTTCTCAAGCGGCACGATCCAGCGGTTCAAGAGGTCGTGCGGCTCGACGCGCTGGCGACCGAAGTCGTCAACGACCAACGTCCCGCCGTTCGACTTCAACTGGAACGGCGCCTCGTAGAAACGCGCGGCCTCGCTCCACTGCAAGTCCGCGTCGTCGAGCGTCAGCTCGCCGCCGACGATGACGAGCGGGCGCTCGATCATCACCCAGCGGCGGTCGTAGTCCGAAGGCGTCTCCGACTCGGGCGCCGGGCGGTGGTTGTGCGTGTCGAAGACGCGGATGATCTGGCCGTCCACCTCGATGGCGTAGGGAATCCAGATGTAGCCGGGCAGGCCCGAGTTGATGCGTTCGGCGACGGCCGTCTTGCCCGTGCCCGCCGGGCCTGTGATGAAGAGCGAGCGGCGCGAGTTGATGACGCAGCCCATCGTCTGGATGAGCGACTCGGGCAGCACGAGGTCGCGGAAGGCCGCGCGCACCGTGTCCACCGAAGCCGCGCGCGCGGGCACGGCCTGAAGGCGCATCATGTGCGCGTAGTCGCGCAGGGAGACGGGCGCCGCGCCGACGTAGCCGCAGAGGTCTCGGACGCGCGCGACGCGGTCCCAGCCTCGGTCAAGCATCGCGTAGCGCGTCGCGCCGACGGCGATCTGCCCCTTCACCTCGATCATCTTTTCGCGCGTCAGGTGGACGAGCATCTCCTCGACGATCATGCGCGGGAGTTTCAACTCCTCGCTAATGCTCTTCGTCGAAGGCTCGGGCATCTGCGCGACGTGCTTCAGGGCGAGGTCGCAGAGGAAGCTCGCCGGCACGTCGGCCTCGCGCAGTTCCTCAAGGACGGGCGGCCCCATCGACTCTATCTCGACGCGCGTCAGGATTCCGGTGTGGGTCGTCATCACGAACTCCGTTTCTTATCGTTCTTCGGCGACGGCGACCGTCTGCCTGGCATCAATCGCCGCGAGCGTCTGGCGCATGTCGGCGGCCTTTTCGCCACGGCCGGTGCGGTCGTAGAGTTCCGCGAGTTGACGCAGGACGTTCTGCGATTCGGGCTGGAGTTTGCGCGCGGCTTCGAGGTGCTCGACCGCTTTGTCCTCGCGTCCCGAACGGATGAGCATCGCGGCGACGTTGGAGTGGCCGTTGAACTCGCCTTCGGCGCGCGCGAAGTTGCGGTAGGCGTCGTCGTACTTGCCGAGCCGAACTTGCGCGAGCGCGAGGTTGTTCAGGATGCGCGAGTCCGCAGGCGCGAGCCGCGCGGCCCGCTTCAACTTATCAACGGCCGCGCGGTAGTTGCCGTTGAGGTAGAGCGAGTAGCCGAGGTTGTTGAGCGCCTGCGGGTCGCGGTCATTCACCTCGACGGAGCGGCGGTAGGAGTCGTCCGCGCGGTCGCGTAGCCCCTTGCGGTCGTAGGCGACGGCGAGCAGGCTGTGCGCCTGCGAGAGCTTCGCGTCGAGCGAGGCGGCGCGCGAGAGTTCCGCGATGGCCTCGTTCAACTTCCCTTCTTCGAGCAGCGCGCGGCCGCGCTCAAGGTAGTCGCGGGCGGAGCCGCCCTCGTCCTTCACGTCGGGCCGCTTGTTGTCGCGGTCCTCAACGCGGACGACGCCCGTGCTCTCGAAGTGCTCGGCGTCCTTCTCGGACATGCGCGCGAGCTTACCGTCGTCCTTGCCGAAGAGTTTCCCGACGGCCTTGAACGGCGCCTTGAAGATTTTCCCGAAGAGCCCGCCGCCCTTCTTCTTCGGCGCCGGGCCTTCGGCGCCCGACTCGGCGCCCGACGTGGCGACGATGTTCGAGGCCGTGTCGCCGTCGCGCTCGTCGCCCGAGGCGTCCCAGAGCGCCGTGGCGCTGACGAGCAGCGCGAAGGCTGCGAAGATGATGATGACCCTGCGCGTGTTCATGGCGAGCAAACCCTCCTTCTACATCTTGCCGAACGTGTCCATCAGGTTGAGTGCGGCGGGGCCGAGGACGACGATGAAGAGCGTCGGGAAGAGGAAGAGCGCGAGCGGGATGAGCAGTTTGACCGCGGCCTTCTGCGCCGCCTGCTCGGCGCGCTGCCGGCGCTTCGTGCGTAAAGAATCGGAGTAGATGCGCACGGCGCGCGCGATGGAAGTGCCGAAGCGGTCGGCCTGGATGAGCATGGCGACGAGGCTGCGGAGGTCGTCCACGCCCGTCCGCTCGGCGAGGTTGCGGAGCGCCTCCTCGCGGTCGCGCCCGACGCGGATTTCGAGGTTCGCGATCTCGAACTCTTCGCTCACGTCAGGGTGCACGGTCTTCAGCTCCTCGCCGACGCGCACCATCGAGGCGTTGAGGCCGAGCCCCGACTCGATGGAGACGACCATCAGGTCGAGCGCGTCCGCGAGGCCCCAGCGGATGCGCAGTTGCCGCCCCTTCACCAGACGGTCGAGCGCGAAGCGCGGCCCGATGAAGCCGAGGCCCGCCCCCACGCCGATCCACACCAGCGCGCTCCCCAAGGGGCGCCCCAAGACTGCGCACAAGAGCGCCACGAACGCGGGCAGCCCCGTGAAGAACGCCAACTGCACGGCGCGGAAGATGGCCGGTGCGCCCGCCGAACGGTAGCCGGCCATCATGAGCTTCTTTTGCAGATTACGCGCCTCGGCCGCCGACGGCGGCGCGAGCCTTTGCAGCGGCGCGGCCATGCGCCCGGCCAACGCCCCGGCGCGCGACTCTTCGGGCGAGAGCGTGACGGCCGCCGTCGAAGGCGTGACGCCGCTCGACTCGCCCATGCTCCGCAACCGCTCGGTCGCGGCCGAAGGCGGCCGGAACATCAGCCAGTAGACGCCCAGCACCCCGAGCGTGACGCAGACGAAGATGGATGCGGTGATGATTAACATGACAGTAGTCAGTAGCCGTTAGTCAGTAGCTGTTAGATTTGCGTCTGTTCGTCAGTCGGACGACTGACTACTTCATCAAATCCTTATCTTCAGAATCTTGCGCACGACGAGCATGCCGCTGACCTGCATGATGGAGGCGACGAGGATCAGTTTGTGGCCGCGCGGGTCGTACCAGAGGACGGACATGTACTCGCCGTTGATGACCGTGACGGCGAGCGCGACGAAGATCGGGATGCCGCAGAGAATCCAGGCCGACATGCGCGAGCTGGTCGTCAGGGTCTTGAGGTCTTCCATGATGCGGAAGCGCTCGCGGATGGTGTGCGCGACCTTCTGAAGAATCTCGGCGAGGTTCCCGCCCGTCTCGCGCTGGATCATGATGGCCGTGATGCACAGGCGCAGGTCGAGGAGTGGGATGCGCTCGGCGAGGTTCTCCAGCGCGAGCTTCAGAGAGAGACCGAGGTTCTGCTCCTCGTAGGTCTTGCGAAACTCGGTGGCGATGGGCTCGGGCATCTCGGTCGCCACCATGTGGAGCGACTCGGCGAAGGCGTGGCCTGCTTGCAACGCGCGGCTCATCAGTTCGAGGGCGTCGGGCAGCAACACGAGGAAGGCGTTGAGGCGCTGGCGGCGCTTGTAGTAGACGTGCAGGAACGGCACGGCCGACGCCCCGAGCCCGGCCGCCGCGACGAGCAGCAAAGAGATGGTCAGCATCGAGACGGCGAGCGCCGCGAGCAGGCCCGCCATCGCCGCCAGCATCAGCAGCCGCGTCACCGTGATGTGCAAATCGGCCTGGTCGAGCACGCGCTTGAGCCGCATGGCCGACTGCACGCGCACGAGCATCTGGTTGACCGAGGGAATCTCGCTCAACAGCTCGCGCCGCGCCAACTGCACCTCCACGTCGTCCGTGTTCGAGGAGTAGAGCAGCGTCTCGGTGAGGCGCTGTTGCAGCCGCCGCCGCTTGGCCTCCGACGCGCGCGTCGCGAAGAGGTACGCGCCGAAGACGCCGAGCATACAAGTGATGAAGACGAGAAACGAGATCATGGTTTCACCCGGCCTTACATTTCTTCGAAGAAGACGCGCGGCAGTTGCATGCCGTACAGCTTGAGGCGCTCGGCGAAGCGCGGGCGGATGCCGGTGGCGCGGAAGCGGCCGACGACCTTGCCGTCCTTGTCCACGCCCTTGCGCTCGAACTGGAAAATCTCCTGCATGGTGATGGCCTCGCCCTCCATGCCGGTGATTTCCGAAATCGAAGTGATGCGGCGCGTGCCGTCCGAAAGACGCGAAGCCTGTATGACGAGGTTGACGGCCGAGGCGATCTGCTGGCGCATGGCGCGGTCGGAGAGACGCATGCCCGTCATCTGGATCATCGTCTCAAGTCGGGCCAGCGCGTCGCGCGGCGTGTTGGCGTGGATGGTCGTCAAAGAGCCGTCGTGGCCGGTGTTCATCGCCTGAAGCATGTCGATGGCTTCGCCGCCGCGCACCTCGCCGATGACGATGCGGTCGGGGCGCATGCGCAGCGCGTTCTTGACGAGGTCGCGTTGCGAGACTTCGCCCTTGCCCTCGATGTTGGGCGGGCGCGTTTCGAGCCGGACGACGTGCGGCTGCTGCAACTGCAACTCGGCCGAGTCTTCAATCGTGACGATGCGGTGGTCTTCGGGGATGAAGGACGAGAGCGCGTTGAGGAGCGTCGTCTTGCCGGCGCCCGTGCCGCCCGAGATGAGGACGTTGAGGCGCGCGACGACGCACATCTCGAACATGTCGGCCATGTCCCTGGTGAGCGCGTTCTTCTCGACGAGCGTCGCCATCTTGAGCGGGTCGGCGCCGAAGCGGCGGATGGAGAGCACCGGGCCGTCCAGGGAGAGCGGCGGGATGATGGCGTTGACGCGCGAGCCGTCTTGCAGGCGCGCGTCCACCATCGGCTGCGCCTCGTCGATGCGGCGGCCGACGGAGGAGACGATGCGCTCGATGACGCGCATCAGGTGCTCGTCGTCCTTGAACTCGACGTTCGTGCGCTCAAGTTTGCCGCCGCGCTCGATGTAGATGTTCTTCGGCGAGTTGACGAGGATGTCGGAGATGGCCGGGTCGGCGAGGAGCGGCTCAAGCGGCCCGAGCCCGAACAGCTCGTGGCGGACTTCGTTGATGAGACGCTCGCGCTCCGTCGAGGAGAGCGGCGCGTTCTCGATGAGGATGAGTTCCTCCGCGAGCCGCGCCACCTCGGAGCGGAGCTGCTCGGGGTCCAACTGCCCAAGTTTGGACAGGTCCATCCGGTTGATGATCGAGCGATGCAGTCGCGCCTTCATCTCCTGAAAGATGTTCGACCCGGACTGCGCGCCCTCTTCGCCGCCGCGGTTGAAGAGCCCCGCGCCGTTCGCCGTCTCCCTGATTAGTCTTTCGCGAAGTGCCATGACTGGTGTGTGTCCCGCTGAAATTTGAGGTCTTGACTTGAAGCATTGCCGCGAGCGTCAGGCCGTGGCCGGCTCCTTCTCTTTGCCGGCGGCCGTCGGCATCAGCACGCGCGGCGACTCGGCCCGGCGGCGGAAGAGCGACCCGAACAGGCCGCCACGCGCCTCCGTGGCGGGCGCAACCGGGGGAGCCCCCGTCACGGTCGCCGTAATCTGTCGCAGCTCGCCCGCGATCTTCGAGTTCGGCTCCGACTCGACGAGCGGCTTGCCGAGGTTGATGGAGTTGACCGCCGTCTTGTAGTCGCTCTGCACGTAGCCCATCACGCGCTCGCCGAGGAAACGCTCGACCTGCCGGAGGTCTAAATCGATCTGGCGGCTGAAGCGGTTGACGACGATGTGAATCTTGTGGCGCGGGTAGCCGAGCCGGTCGAAGATTTGCAGCGCGCGCTGCGTGCTCCGAATCGCCGGGATGTCGAGCGTGAGCACGAGCAGGATGTCGTCGGCCTGGTCGAGCGCCGCGAGCGTGATGGCGTCGAAGGTGTGCTGCGGGTCGATGACGACGTAGTCGTAACGCTCGCGCAGCAGCTCTAAAACTTGAAAGACGTGCTCGGGCTCGATGTCGTCGGCCGAGTCTGCCTCGCGCGGCGCGGCGAGCAGCGCGAGCTTGGCGGAGTGCGGGACGAGGAAGCTCTTCAGGAGCGAGTCGTCCACGCGCTCGCGGTGCTCGACCACGTCGGCGATGGAGAACTTGGGCTCGACGCCGAGGAAGAGGCCGAGGTCGCCCGCGTGCAGGTTGAGGTCAACGAGCACGGTCGGCGAGTCGAGCGACGCGGCGACGTTCGAGGCGACGAAGGTCGTGCCGCACCCGCCCTTGCTGGAGAAGACGGCGACGACGCGCCCGCGCTTCTTCGGCGCCTCGGGCTGCTCGGCGCAGAACTCGCTGATGCGCGCGTAGACGGTCTTGAACTCGTCGGGGATGACGGGCAGGCGCAGGAACTCGCGCGCGCCCGCGCGAATCGAGCGCAGGATGATGTCTGGCGACGAGTCGCGCGAGGCGCAGATGACGGCCGTGCGCGGGCACTCGGCGGCGAGGCGCGCGACCATCCGCAGCTCGGCCTCGGGCGAGGCGCCGAGCGCGATGACCGCCGCGTTCGGCGCGAGGCGGACTATCTCTTCAAAAATCTGCTCGGGGTCGTCGCCGCCGACGAGGAGGCGCGCCCCCTCCCGCGCGGCCAGCGCGCCGCGTAGCTCCTTGAAGCATTCGAGCCCCGTGCTCAGGATTGCGAAGGTTAGCTGTTGGGTCATCACTCTACCTCTGAACGAGTCACTCAAGTCTGCGGCCGGTCGCCCCGACTCACTGGCACTTGCCGGAGCTGCCCACCTTCATCGGCGGCTTGCAGTAGCAGCCCGTGACCGAGGGCTTGTCGCCCTTCTTGCACGTGGGCGGCGTGGGCGTCGGCGTGGGCGTCGGGGCCGGGGTCGGGCTCGGCGTCGGAGTCGGAGTTGGAGTCGGCGCGGGCGTCGGCGTCGGCGCGGGCGTCGGCGTCGGCTGCGGCGTCGGGGTCACGGTCGGCGCGGGCGTCGGGGTGGCCGAGGGACCGGGGGTCGGGCTCGGCGCGGGCGTCGGCGACGGGCCGATGTGGGGGGGGACGTTGCCCGCGCTCTCGGCCGTCAGCGTCGTGCGGTAGTCGGGCAGCGTGACGCTCGCCCCGAGGAACGGCAGGACGAACTTGAACTCGAAGTCCGTGACCAGGACCGTCACCGCCCCGTCCGGGTAGCCGAAGCCCACGTCGGGGATGCTCGACTCCTTGTAGTTCACGTCAACCATCCACGTCTCAAGGCCGGCGACGAGCGGCTGGCCCGTCCCGTCCTTGTTGCCGTAGACGGCGACGTTCTTCACGGCCGCGGCGTCCGTCTCGAAGTGCGTGACGGCGTAGCGCGCGCCGCGTCGGGCGGCGTCGGCCAGCGCGTTGTGCGTCCAGAGCAGGCGCGAGAATTCGAGCACGCCGAAGGTCGCGGTGAAGAAGACGAGCGCGCCGATGGCGAACTCGACGAGCGTCGCGCCGCGCTGCCTCTTGTTCATGCTTCCCTTCCGCCTCATGACCTTGAATCCCTCCGCCTCCGGCGTCAGTTGTTGATGTAGCGCATGGTCGTGCTCGGCTTCACGTCCACGCGCAGGCTGAAGCTGTCGCCCATCAGTTGGCCGAGGTCGAAGATGGGCTCGTAGGTGTAGCCGCTGATCTCGACCGTGACCGTCACGGGGAAGCCGGTCGGGCCTTCGCGCGTGATGTGGACGTTGCCGGTTGAGAGCCCAGAGAGGATGGGCGAGGCGCCGTCGCCGGTCGTGCCGTTGACGACGAGGCTCTTCGCTTCGTCGTCGGTCGCCTTGCTGGAGGCCGTCAGGTAACGCGCCCCGGCGCGCGTGGACTTGGACAGCGTGTTGTAGGTGTAGAAGAAGCGCCCGAACTCGGCCGTCGCGCCGAAGAGCACGAGCATTATGGGCAGCACGATAGCCAGCTCGGCCAGTTGCGTGCCGGCCTCGCACGCCTTGAAGCGGCGGAGCCGTCTAAGCACTCTGTTCGCGTACGAGCACATCACCTTACCCCTCCCGGCCTCGCTCACTTGTAGATGACCGGCATCGCCAGCTCGGGCGAGACAGGCCCGCCGCCAGGCGCGTAGGCGCCCGCGCCGTAGCCGTAGCGCGTGCCGACGTACTCGGCCTGGAAGTCGCCGCCGTTGCCGCCCTGCACCTTGGTCTGGAGGAAGAAGAGCGCGAAGCGGTCGAAGGTGACGGTGTCGCGGCCGTTGTCGAACTCGCTCTTCTTGACGATGGGGACGAGCACCATGCGCCGGTTCGGCACGCCCGGGTGACTCGGGGCCTTCTGGTATCCAGCGTCGTCGAACTGGTCGTACGTGATGTTCTCTTTGACGTTCGTGTCGGGCGGGAACTCGGACGCGTCCATGCCGGCGTTGTAGACATCGAAGCGCGTGTTGATGCCCTGCCGCACCGCGCCCGCCGAGACGCCCGGCTTCGTGTCCTTCGTGTAGACCGAGCCGGGGCCGGCGCACTCCTTGATGCCGCGCGCGATGTCCTCGCGCACGTCATCGCCGCCGCGGCCGTTGACGGCGAGAATCTGGTAGTTGCCCGACGAGACGCTGTGCTGCGGCGCGGCGCGCAGCGTGTAGGTGTTGCCCCTGATGAGCGGGTTCGCCTCGTCCTCGATGACGGTCAAAGGAATCCAGTCGCAGAAGACGTTCGGCGGCATCGACATCCCGGCCGTCGCCTCGCGCGACAGGTCAACGGAACTGGCCTCAAGCGCAATCGTGGCGAAGAAGACGCCGACCGCCTTCGGCGGGACGACCACCTTGATGAAGCGTATGTTCTCGGCCGTGCCCGCGTCGTCGGCCGCGTCGGCGCTCATGTAAGGCCCGTCGAGATTGACGGCGAAGGTGACGTTGCCGGCGTCGATCTCCGCCTCCTTGTTGTTGAACTCGTAGTTGTTCGTCAACTCCGTGGTGGCGCGCGTGACTGCCTTGGCGATGCCCGAGGACTGCCCGTTGAGCGCCGAAGCGCCGGCCAGCGCGGCCGCGTCGGCGGCGTTCTGAAGCTCGGCGTTGACGACGTAGAAGTGGCTGACATCGACGCACAGGCCGACGGCGGCGAGGAAGACCACCATCCCGACCGCGCTCAACGCGAGGACGGAGCCGCGCTCTCCCCGACCGCCGCTCCGCACGTTTGAAAGTTTGTCTCTCATCCGCCTGCCTCCTCTCGATTTCGGATTGCGGATTGCGGATTGCTAAGAGCCGCTTTGTCTTTCAATCCGCAATCCGCAATCCGCATTTCGCAATCCTTACTGACTTATGGCGCGGGCTTCAGACTCGCCTGCGTCACGCCCTCGGTCTTCGCGTCGGTCTTCACGGGCTCCGCGGGCGCGGCCGGGGTGGCCGGGGTGTTCGCGGGCGCGGCGGGCGCGCTCGTGGTCGCGCCGGAGCCGGTCGAGAAGCCGTGGTCGCCCTGGATGCCCTCGCCCTTCGGCTCGACGCCGAGCGGCGAACCATTCTTGAGGCCGTCCACGCCGCGCATCTGCGGCAGGTCGTCGGGGTTGGACGGCTTCACGAGCTGCGCCGTGACGATGAACATCAGCTCGGTCTCCTGCTTCTGGAACGACTTCGACTTGAAGAGGTTGCCGAGGACGGGGATGTCGCCGATGCCGGGCACCTTCGAGAAGGTCTGCGTCTCGTTGTTGTCGAGCAGGCCGGCGAGCGCGAACGACTGGCCGTCGCGCAGCTCGACGCCGGTCTTCGCGCGGCGCGTCTTCAGCGCGGGGATCAGGAAGCCGTCGAACTTGACGCCGTTGGAGAAGTCGATGGTCGAGACCTCGGGTTCGAGTTCGAGCCGGATGTGGTCCTCGTCGATGATGGTCGGCTTGAAGTTGAGGCGGACGCCGTACTCCTTGAAGACGATGGTCACGGCCGCCTTGTCCGAGCCCGCCTGCACGATGGGCACGGGGAACTCGCCGCCCGCGAGGAAGCTCGCCTGCTGGCCGTCCATCGCGATCAGGTTCGGCTCGGCGAGGCTGCGAATCGCGCCGACCGACTTGAGCGCGCGCAGCATCCCGGTCAGGCCGGCGGGGCCGTTGCCGAGGAAGAGATTGAGCGCCGGGCTCAGGATGGAGTTGGCGGAGACGGCCGAGGGCGACAGGAACGTGTCCTTCAGCGAGCTCGGCCCCGCGCCGCTGTTGAGGTAGCCGACCGTGCCGTGCTGCGCGTACCCGTAGGACGTGCCCAGCTCGCGCATCTTGTTGCGGCTCACCTCGGCCACGCGCACCTGCAACTGCACCTGCGCCGCCTGCTTCACCGGCGACTTGAGCATGTTGACCGTCTTGAAGCCGGCGGCCTGCACGACCGCATCGACCTCCTGCGCCGTCTTCGCCTCCGCGACCGTGCCCGAGATGACGACCGAGCCGTTGGCCTGGCTCAGGCGCACGTCGTCCTTGGGGAAGAGCGCGCGAATCTGCGAGTCGATGAGCGAGAGGTTGGTGCGCACGTACACGTCGAAGACGATGAACTGCCCGCCCTCCTTCGCCCACGCGATGAAGTTGACCTGCCCGAACGCCTTGCCGTTGACGAGCACCTGGTCGGGCGCGACGAGCACGGCCTCCGCGACCTCGGGGTTCGAGACCGAGAAGCGGCCGATGGGCTTGTCGAAGTTGATGACGCGCGACTGGCCGACGAGGACGTTGATCTGGGTGGGCTCCTTGGCCGGGTTCTCGAACGAACCGCCGACCGAGTTCTGCCCCAGCGTCGTCTGCGCGACCGACAGGACGCCTACGAGCGCGCTGATGACGAGCGCGAGGCGTGCGACGAGAGAACGTTTCTGCATGGTCTTCAAGCTCCTTAAAGTGGAACGATGAACTCTCGAACGATGAGCGCGGAATGGAAAGACGTTTCGGTTCATCGTTCCGCGTTCATCGTTCCGCGTTTAAGCCCTACGGGAATTCGACGGTGCTCTTCTTCACGCCCTGGATCATCTCGACGCTCGGGCGCGGCGGAGGCGGCGGCGCGGGCGCGGCGGCCTGCGGCGCTTCGGCGGGCGCGGCCGGGCGCGACTGCGCGCGCTGGCGGCGGACGGGGGCCGGAGCGGCGGGCGGCTGCGGCTTCGACTGCTCGCTCTTGAGCGCGCCGGGCTCGGGCGCGGGCGCGGCGTGCTCGCCCGTGAGCAGCCTGTTCTTATCGACGCCCTCGGTCTGCTCGTCGCCCTGGTCGATGGCGTTGCGCATGACGAGGCGGAGCTTGCCCTCGGTCGAGGCGAGCGCGAGCTTCTCGGCCTGCTCGGGCGTCACCTGGAGCGTGACGGCCTTGACCTGCTCGGCCTCGCGCTGGTCCTTCGGCTTGTCGATGTTCTGGCCCGAGGCGAGCACCTTGACGTTCTGGAGCACGATCTTCGAGATGGGGTTGCGCCGGCCCATGTCGCCCTGCTCGATGACCGTCAGCACGTCGCACATCGCGCCGGGGCGCAGGAAGCCCGCGACGCCGATCACGTCGTCAACCTTGACCGTCATCGCGCGGTAGCCCTCGGGGATGACCGACGAGAGACCGCCGGCCGAGCCCTCGGGCGCGAGTTTGAAGTCGGTGACGGGCTCGCGCGCCGCGACGTTGACGACCGCGACGCGGCCGACGAGTTTGTCGGGCATGTTGAAGGCGCCGTCGGGGACCGCGCCCGAAGGGAGCTGCACCTTGGTGAGCTGTTCGGCGACGATGGTGGTCCCGAGCGGAATGTCTACCTTCGCGACCACCACCTCGTTCATGTTTCTTGAGAACGCCTGCGCGTTGGACAGGTAGCGGCTGACCGAGACTGCGGCCAGCAGGCCGAAGACCGCGGCTCCCGCGAGCACGAAGAGAAGACGTTTGTTCCGCATGGCTTCAGTTTCTCCGTCGAAAGGTGTGTGCGACCGCCCGACCCCGTTAGGGGTCAGGCGCGGAAGAGGAACAGCGAGATCAGACTGCCGAAGGTGATGGCGACGCCGTACGGAATCGTCAGTCTTCGGTCGGCCGGGACCGCGAAGCGCGGCACCTGCCAGCCGGGCAGAAAGCCGATGAAGATTTGCAGGACGCGGTGCCCCGTCTCGGCCACGGCGCGCGAGCGCACCGTCGAGACGACGGCGAGCACGCCGCCCAACAGGACGACGACGACGAAGGTCGGCACGACCAGCCCGATGCCGACCACCGAGCCGATGGCCGCGAACAACTTCACGTCGCCCGCGCCCATCGCGCCGAACAGGTGCAGCGCGAACATCATCGTGAAGGCGACGAGGCACCCGCCCACGCTCGACCCCAACCCGCCGAGCCCGTTCAGGATTCCGTTTATCAAGAGCCCGCTCACCAGCGTCGCCAGCACGAAGGCGTTCGGGATGCGCCGGTAGCGCACGTCGTAATAGGTGATAAGGACCGCGAGCGGGACCAAAAGAGTGATATCGACGATGGTGAATGAGACGGGCATTGTCTTAAGACTCGGCCTTGCTGAGTTATTAAATTGTTACTTAAAAGAAGGAGGGGTAACGGGGCTGATGCTGGTGTGCGGCGCGCCCCGACCGCGAAGGCCGGAGCGCGCCGCGCACTGCGCGAGCGAGTGACTACGGAGCGGGCGTCGCGCCGCCCTCGATCGCTTCCTTCAGGCTGCCGATGACGGTGTTGATGGAACCGCCGAGGGCCGAGAAGGCGCCGGCGGCGACGAGGATCACGAGGGCCGCGGCCACTGCGTACTCGGAAAGCTCCAGACCGGTTTCGTCGCGGAAGAATCTCTTCAACATTGTTCGTTTGCTCCTTTAGAGATGGGTTTGAAGGTCAAGGGTTCAGGCCCGTATCAGACGCGCGAGGCGGCCGCCGGACGACTTTTGCGGACTCAGGAGAGACCGCGTGTGTGGAGGAAGGCGTGGCGCCGGGCTTCACCCGAGTGGTGGACGACGAGCAGCTCATGCCCCTCGTGCTCTTCGTCACCAATCCTGGCGAAGCCCTTCACGCCGCCGAAGAAGGCCCAGACCATTGCCAGCCCGACCGCGAAGAGCAACTGCTTCGCACCACCCGCGCCCGCAACGGCCCGCGCCCCCACGAGCACAGCCGCGGCCGCGAACGGCACGACCAGCGCGCCTCCCACGATCAACACCAGCGTTTTAGTCAGGACTGTCTTCACAACCTTTTCTCCTTGCGTCACGACCGCCAGGCAGTGCCACCGACCTCGCAGCCGCTTCAGCTTCCGACGCATTACCCTTTACAACGACCGTGCCACAACGCCCGCCGCCCGAAAGCCCAATGAAAAAGCGTCGCTCGCGTCTTCATCGCCCGACGCCTGTCAACCACGGGCGACAAACAAAAAGGCGCGCGAGCACGAGCCCGCACGCCGGAAACACCCGAAGCGAAACTGTTTCAGCGACTTAGAACTTTGTCGCCGCCGGTTGACAACCGCCGTGCCCCCGCGCAGCCCCCCGGCAACCGAAAGCGACAACAAGCAGAACGCAGAAGTAGGAACGCGGAACGATGAACTGAAAGAGCAAGAGGCCGGGTTCCCTCTCGGGACGCCCGGCCTCTTCTTCTTAGTTCAGCGTTCAGCGTTCCTACTTCATCGTTATAAGTAGCGGAGTGAGACGGAGGCGATGGCGACGAGGCTGATGAAACCGCCCGCGACGGTGAACGTCCACTCGACGAGCGAGCTGCGCCGCGAGAGCAGCGCGCGGATCATGACCATGCCGCACTTCCAACCGTCCTGCTGGTAGAGCGGCAGCAGGTTGGTCGCCGCGAGAAAGTAGTTCAACAGGCCGAACCAAGTCCCCTGCGTCAACAGCGCCGCCGAGAGGTTGACCATGATGCCCGCGAGCAGCACGAAGACCTGCTGCGAGAGCGGCCTCGTCTGCAACCCCTTCATGTCCAGACGCACGTACGCCCCGACCGGCAGCAGGTGCAGCTTGAAGCGCACGCCGAACGCGTTCCGCTCAAGCAGCTTCGGCCCCCACCCGAGCCCCAACTCCGTCGCGCCGATGCCGCAGAGCCGCGCCGCCACGAGGTGGCCCAGCTCGTGTATGAACATCGTCAGCGCGAAGAGCAGGACGTATGTGATAAGCATAAGGGGGCGTCGTCCGTGAGCCTTGAGTTAGAAGAGATGTGAGTGAAGTGTGTGAGTCTGTGTTGGTGAGGGAAGCGCCCGCCGTCAAATTCGGTCGGCGCGCAGTTGAAGGCCGTGCTGCTGCTCGTCCTGTAGAAAGTCGCCGACGTTGATCGACAGCCGTTTCAGCTTCTTGTAGAGCGTCTGCCGCGAGCCGAGGCCGAGCGCCTGCGCCGCCCGCGCCACGTTGTAGTCGTTGCGCCGCAGCGTCTCCGTGACGACGCGCCGCTCGTAGTCTTCGAGCATGTTCTCCAGATGCGCCGGCACCTGCCCAGGAGTCGGGCACGCCTCCGCCCGCTCCTCCGAAGGGAGCACGCGCGCGCTGATGTTCTCCGTCCCGATGTAGCAGCCCTCGTCCGTGTAGAGCACCAGCCGCTCGATCTCGGCCGCCAACTCGCGCACGTTGCCCGGCCACGCGTAGCTCTGAAGCACGGCGATGGCGTCGGCCGTGATGCCCGCCACCGCGCGCTCGTTGCGGCGCGCGTAGTGCGAGAGGAAGTGCGAGATGAGCGCGCCGATGTCTTCCGGCCGCTCGCGCAGCGGCGGCACGTGCACCGTCAGCGCCGCCACGCGATAGTAGAGGTCTTCGCGGAACGTCCCCTCCTGCGCGGCCCTGTACAAATCCTTGTGCGTCGCCGCTAGCACGCGCACGTTCACCTTACGCGGCGCGCGCTCGCCGAGCGTGTGGACCTCGCCCTCTTGCAGGAAGCGCAGCAGCTTCGGCTGCAACGCGAGCGGCAGGTCGCCGATCTCGTCGAGAAAGAGCGTGCCGCCCTCTGCCGCGCGGATGAGACCGTCGTGGTCCGTGTGCGCGCCCGTGAACGCGCCCTTGCGGTGGCCGAACAGAAGGCTCTCGATGAGGTCTGAGGGCGCGGCCGTGCAGTTGAAGGGGATGAACGGCGCCTGCGAGCGCCGGCTCAGGCGGTGTACGGCGCGCGCCACGAGTTCCTTGCCCGTCCCGGACTCGCCCGTGATGAGCACGGTCGATTCCGAGTCCTTGATGCGCTCGACCGAGTGCGCCAGCGCGTTCATCGCGCGGCTCACGAAGACCATCCCCGGCAGAGAGGACGCCGCCACCTCGGCCGGCTTGAACGCCTTCACGGGCTTGTAGAGTTCCTCGCGCATCCGCGCGTGCGTATGCGCCAGCCGCGCCACGTCCGAAAGAATTCTCAACTCCGAAGCCTGCGCGTCGGTCAGCGGCCGCACGAAACGCCCATAGATGGCCGCGCCCTCGCGCTGCCCGCTCGTGGCCGAGAGCACGAGGCAAATCTTCTGGTCGCCGGCCTTCGGCTCCTGCCCGGCCTCCACGCCGCTCAGGACCGCCTGAACGGTCGTCTCCGCGTCGGCTGTCTCCTCGGAATCGAGCCCTTCGACCCACTTCAGGCGCGCGATCTCTCCGGCCTTCTGCGAAAAGGTCGCCATCCCGTACGTGTGCGCGGCGGCGTCCACCATCAACGAGACCTTCAGCATCACGTCGTAGAGCGCGTCCGAGCCCGTGTCGGCCGCACGGCAGAGCGACCGAACCATAGCCGCCAGAGGCAGTTGGAAACCTTTCGAAGCCTCGTTCATCCCCGTCCCGTTCTGTGATTCCGGAGACAAGCCTGACATAAAACCCCTTGGAGAGCTTGGAAAAATGCGGGTTTTAAACCCTCAACATTTCACTTTTTGAGGAAAAACAGGCAAGAAAAAGCGTTTCGGGGAGAATCACGCCACTTTTTGACGATTGTCGGCCAGAAACTTCGGCCGAAGACTCTGCCAGTCTATGAACTGAACCGGCCTGCTGTCAACTTCTTTAATTGTTGTTAAAACATTGCGGTCGTTCTCCCACGAAATTCAACCCTCGACAGCCCGACCCTTTTTTCCACATCTGTGACGCGGAACCGCGTCCTCTATCTTACTGCCGCGAAAGGTTATCCAAATCGATTGCCCAAACGGCGGATTTCCGTTCGCCCCGTGTTCGCCAAAACTGGGGCCACGTCGCCCTTACTTCAAGTAAATGTTCAACTTAGCCGTACAAACCGTTGAAAACGAATGTCTTTACAGCCTCTTAAGCAAGTGCTAAATTCCGCTCACCTCGTCGCCGAAGCCAAGGGCGACAGGTGGAAGCAACCGCAAATAACCCCTCTGCGCTGTTTCGATGTTTTCAGGTTAGAGACCTTCTAGCCAGTTAATTTTTAACACCTCGAACCGACGGTCACCGCTCCGTTTGAACACGCAGGGCGTGTGCGTCTTTGACCAGATAACAGAACCCGGAGGAGCACGTAAACCCATGGCCGCAAACCCTTTCTGGACCGACTCCCGACTCGACGCGCAGCGCCCGGCGGCACGCGCCTTCTCGCTTCCCTCCCCCGCGGCCGACACCTTCGTCGGCGCCGTCGCCACGCGCGCCGACGCCCGTCGTCGTAGTTTTTCCGTCCCGTCCTGGGTCGTCTTCAGCATGATCATGCTGGCGACCTTCGCCGTCTGCGTCACGGTAACGATGCGGACGCACGCCGCGCGCGGCGCCGCCGAGCAGCGATTCGAGCAGATGACGACGGAAGTGCAGGGGATACGTGAGCAGAACGCGGCGCTCCAGCGCGACGTGGAGCGTCTGCGCAAAGACCCGCGCACGAGGGAGGCGGCCGCGCGCACGCGTCTGAACATGGTCCGGGCCAACGAGGTCGTGGTCCCGCTTGATTAATACCTGATTTTTAGGCGGCGGGTGCTCGCCATCCTGTTTACCTGACGCCCGCCTGAGCTGACCCGCTCGTTTACCGCCGGAGGTCCCCTGCCCGCACGGCGCGGCCGCAACGCTTAAAAGGCGACGGCCGCGCCGCCTTTTTTGGCCGCAAACGGCCGCGAGTGAGTTGGTTGACACTGTTTGAGCGGGTCAACTAATATCGACTTCTTATCGGTCCATAAAAATAATTTGTCCGCGCCGGGTCGCGGCACTTAACGGACGGAGCGGAAGCAAAGATATGCCCGAGACGAAAGAGTTGAACTCGCACGCGGATGCTTCGGTCGAACGCTGGGAGCGCGAGACCTTAGAGCCCGTACTGAAGAAGCGCCCCGAGCGTAAGAAGCGTTTCGAGACGGTCTCGCTCGACGAAGTCAATCGCCTCTACACGCCCGCCGACGTGGCCGACGTTGACTTCGAGCACGACACCTCGTTCCCCGGCGAGTTCCCCTACACGCGCGGCATACACCCGACCGGCTATCGCGGGAAGCTCTGGACGATGCGCCAGTTCGCGGGCTTCGGCACGCCCGAGGAGACGAACGCGCGCTTCAAATATCTACTTGAGCACGGCCAGACGGGGCTCTCGGTCGCCTACGACCTGCCGGCGCTGATGGGCTACGACGCGGACTCGCCGCTCTCCGAGGGCGAGGTCGGCAAGTGCGGCGTCGCCGTCTCAAGCCTCGCCGACATGGAAGTGCTCTTCGACGGCATCCCGCTCGAAGAGGTGACGGTCTCGCAGACCATCAACGCGCCCGCCTCCGTGCTGCTGGCGATGTACCTCGTCGTCGCGGAGAAGCAGGGCGCCGACTTCAAAAAGATTTCCGGGACGCTTCAGAACGACATCCTCAAGGAGTACATCGCGCAGAAGGAGTGGATATACCCCATCCGCCCGGCGATGAAACTCGTCGTTGACACCTTCGAGTTCTGCACGCGCCACGTCCCGAAGTACAACCCCATCTCCGTGAGCGGCTACCACATCCGCGAGGCGGGCTCGACCGCTTTGCAGGAACTCGCCTTCACGCTGCGCGACGGCGTCGAGTACGTACAGTGGGGCGTTGACGCGGGCCTCCCCATAGACGAGTTCGTCCCGCGCATCTCATTCTTCTTCAACGCGCACAACGACTTCTTCGAGGAGATCGCCAAGTACCGCGCCGCACGCCGCATCTGGGCGCGCGTGATGCGCGAGCGATTCAACGCGAAGAGCGAGCGCACGCTCCAACTTCGCTTCCACACGCAGACGGCGGGCGTCTCGCTCACCGTCCAGCAGCCCTTGAACAACATCGTCCGCGTCGTCATCCAGGCGCTCGCGGGCGTGCTCGGCGGAACGCAGAGCTTGCACACCGACGCGTACGACGAGGCGCTCGCGCTGCCGACCGACCGCGCGGCGCTCATCGCGCTGCGCACGCAGCAGATCATCGCGGAGGAGACGGGCGCCGCCAACACGGTGGACCCCCTGGGCGGCTCCTACTTCATCGAGTCTTTGACGAAGAAGATGGAGGACGGCGCGCTCGACTACTTCGAGAAGATCGACTCGATGGGCGGCATGGTCGAGGCCATCGAGAAGGGCTTCCCGCAGCGCGAGATTCAGGAGTCGGCCTACCAGTATCAGAAATCGGTCGAGCGCGGCGAGCAGACCATCGTCGGCGTCAACAAGTACTCGATGGAGGGCGAGCAGACCGAAATCCCCATCCTCGTCATCAACGAGAATGTGCGCGAACGTCAGGTCGAACGCCTGCACCGCGCGAAGTCGCAGCGCGATGGCGGCGCCGTCGCGAACTCGCTCGAAAAGTTGAAGAGGGCCGCCGCCACGGGCGAGAACACGATGCCCGCGACCATCGAGGCCGTGCGCGCCTACGCCACGCTCGGCGAAATCTGCGACGCGCTGCGCGACGTATACGGCCTCTACGAAGAGCCCGCGTTCTAAAAGTCTATGCGTAAACTCATCCTCTGCCTGCTGCTCGTCGCGGGGCTCGTGTGCGCGCACGCCCCGGCGCTGGCGGCGGGGAGCGCGCTCGTACAGCGCCGGCAGGTCGTCATCGTCAGGCGCGGCGCGCTGGCCCGACAGTTCCCCGAGCGCAGGCGCGCGGTCGTCAACTACCCGGTGGTCTCTGGCATCGCCGACCGCAACGTGCTCACGAAAGTCCGCGCGCTGCTCGACATCAAGAACGTCTTCGAGACTTCGCTCGCCGAGTACAGAGAGGACGCGTGGCTGACCGAGTTCGACTACAAGGTCAACTACAACAGGAACGACATCCTCGACATCACGTTCCGGCAGGAGGGCGTCGGCGCGTACCCCGACACGCACTACAAGCACTTCGCCATCGACCTCAAGACGGGCGAGGTCATCAAGGCCGCCGACGCCTTCGAGCCCGATGCGTTACAGCGCCTCGCCGCGTTGGCGAACGAGAAGCTCCGCGCCGAGGTCGCCGCGCGGACGGCCGTCGTCGAGCAGGACAAGGAGACGGACGCGGAGGGGAAAGCATCTCTCAAGGAGAGTCTCCAACAACTGACCTTCGGCGTCGAGCACCTTGAAGAGTTCGAGGTGAGCGACAGGGGCGTGACGTTCCTCTACGACGCGGGTTTCCCACACGTCATCCAGGCGCTCGAACCCGACGGCCGCTACTTCTTCAGCTACGGGCAGCTCAAGCCGTTCATCAGGCGCGGCGGGCCGCTCGGCCTCTTTGTGAAGTGATATGAACGAGAGAAAGATTCGCGTACTGGTTGCGAAGCCCGGGCTCGACGGCCACGACCGTGGGGCGAAGGTCATCGCGCGCGCGCTGCGCGACGCGGGCATGGAGGTCATCTACACGGGCCTGCGCCAGACGCCCGAGATGATCGCGGCCGCCGCGTTGCAGGAGGACGTGGACGCCGTCGGCGTCTCGATCCTCTCCGGCGCGCACAACACTCTGTGCCCGCGCATTGTTGACTTGCTGCGCGAGCGCGGGATGGACGACTGCCTCGTCATCGTCGGCGGCATCATCCCGCAGGAGGACATCCCGCGCCTCAAGGAGCAGGGCGTCTCGGCCGTCTTCCTGCCGGGCACTTCCACGGAAGACATCGTCAAGTTCCTCCGCGAGAACGTCGGCCAGCGCGCATGAGCGCCGGGGCCGAGCCGCCGCCAATCGTCGTCGAAGAGCGCGGCGCGCTCGCGGTCCTGCGCATCAACCGCCCCCATCAGCGCAACTCACTCTCCGTCGCCACGCTCGCCCGACTCGACGAAGCCTTCTCCTCCCTCTCCGCGCGCGCGGACATTAACGCCCTCATCATCACGGGCACGCGCGACGCCTTCGCCTCCGGCGCGGACATACGCGAACTGCAAATACTCACGCCCGACTCCGCCCGCGCCTTCGCCGAGCGCGGTCAACAACTCTTTCAACGAATCAACGACGCGCGGCAACTGACCGTCGCCGCCGTCAACGGCTACTGCATGGGCGGCGGCCTCGACCTCGCGCTCGCCTGCCGCGTCCGCGTCGCATCGCACACGGCCGTCTTCGCGCACCCCGGCTCGCGCCTCGGCGTCATCACCGGCTGGGGCGGCACCCAACGTCTCCCACGCCTCATCGGCGCCGCTCGCGCGCTTGAGATGTTCGCCACCGCCCGCCGACTCGACGCCAACGAAGCCCTTGAGTTCGGCCTCGTCACGCGCCTGCACGAAGACGCCCTCGCCTGCGCGCTCGAACTCGCCGGCCGCTGATTCGACTTCCGTGATTGAGGTTTTAGATGAGAGCCGTCGGGCTCAGACGTTCAGCCTGAGGCCGAAGTGGTGTGCGTCGATTGCCATCCGCTTGTTGAGGTAGAAGCGGTGGGCGGCGAAGCGTTGGACGCCGGAGTCGAGGTGGAACTGTTCGCAGCCTTCGCGTCGCGCGTACTCGACGAGCCAGTCGAAGAGTCGTCCGCCGTAGCCCTTCGACCGCTCGCCGTCTCTGGAGACGAGGTCGTCCACGTACATGAACTTCCCCCACGCGAGGCACTCGTAGATTCTGAACCCGGCGACGGCCTTCACCTCGCCGTCGGCGAGGTACGCGAGCTTATACCCGCCGTCCTCCATCTGCCGCCTCACCCTCGGCACGAACTCTTCGGCCGCGACGTGCGGGCGCAACTCCGCCATCACCGGGTAGCAGTCCCGAATCTCTCCGTCCTCGGCGGCCAGTGCGATTCTCACTCCCAACGTCATCTCTTCATCTCTCATTTCGTCTTCGACAGGAAGCGCGCGATGCCGGCGCGGCAGTCGTCGGTCATGCGGGCGATGGTGTTGAGGTCGGCGCCGGTCTGGAGTGCGGCGTCGAAGGTGAGGCCGTCCATCTGGTAGAGCAGCCGCTTGGTGAGCACGACGGCCGACGCGCTGACGCGCTCGAAGTCCGCGACGTAGCGCTCGACGCGCGACTCGAACTCTTCGTCTTCGTAGACGTGGTTGACGAGGCCGACGCGTTCGGCTTCCTGTGCGGAGATTTCGGCGCCGCGCGTGATCAGCTCGAAGGCGCGCTTCTCCGAGACGTTGCGGCGCAGAATCGCCATCACCATCGCGGGCACGAAGCCGATCTTCACTTCGGGGTAGCCGAAGCGCGCCGATGCCGCGGCCAGCACCACGTCGCACGCCGTCGCAAGCCCGCAGCCGCCCGCCAACGCGCGACCGCGCACGGCCGCGACGACGGGGACGCGCACGCGTCTTATCAGCGCATACAACTCCATCAAAGAGCGCGCGTCTTCGAGGTTGTCCGAGACCGAGCCTTCAGAAATCTTTCTAAGCGCGGAGAGGTCCGCGCCCGAGCAGAAGTCCGCGCCCGCGCCCATGACGAGCACGGCGCGCACGTCGTCGCGCGCGTCGGCGTCGCGCAGCGCGTCTTTCAATTCGCCGATTAACTCGTCGTTCAGCGCGTTGCGCTTCTCGGGCCGGTTGAGCGTGACGAGGGCGACGTGCCCTTCGACGGAGTAAAGAACCGGGCTGTTCTCCATAAACTTTCGGCGCGCGCCCTTCAGTCTTCGAGGAACGTCAGAAGAGCGGCGTTGACCTCGGCGGGCGACTCCTGTTGCACCCAGTGGTTGCCGCGGCCGAGGCGCAGCTCGGTGTAGGGCGCGTCCACGTAGTCTGCGACGCCCGCGACCGTCTCGGGGAGGATGGCGAAGTCGCGCTCGCCGTAGATGAAGAGCGTCGGGACGCGTATGCGCTCGTGCGTCCTGATCTGCCTGTCGCCGAAGCCGCGTCCGAGGAAGGCGCGGAGGTTGGCGCGGTAGTAGTTGATGCCGGCCGTCAAAGCGCCCGGCTCGCGCAGCGCGGACTTCAGGACTTCGATGTCGGCGTCGTTGAACGTGCCCGGCCGCGAGGTCGCGCGCAGGGTCTTCCCGATACCCGCGAAGTCGTCGCGCCTGATCCACCATTCGGGGACGGCGGGGAGTTGGAAGAAGAACATGTACCAACTCCGCAGCAGTTGTTTGAGCGTCAGGTTGCGCCCCCAGACGGCGGGCGGCGGCGTCTGGAGCGAGGCGAGTTTCCAGACGTAGTCGGGGAAGTATTGCGCGACGGCCCAGGCCACCGCCCCGCCCCAGTCGTGGCCGACGACGGCCGTCTCGCGCACGCCGAAGTGTCGGATGAGTCCGGTCACGTCGTCCACCAGATGTTTCATCTGATAGGCCTCGACGTTCCCGGGCTTGTCGCTCAGGTTGTAGCCGCGCATGTCGGGCGCGACGACGCGGTAGCGACGGCCGAGCGCCTTCAACTGGTGGCGCCACGAATACCAGCACTCGGGGAAGCCGTGGAGCAGGACGACGAGCCGCTCGCCCTCGCCGCACTCAGCGTAGTGCAGGCGCACGTCGCCGATTTGCGCGTAGCCGTGGCGGATTTCGGGTTCCGTGCCGGGGTGTTCGTCAGCCATTTTATATCTCGATGCCGAGGGCGCGCGCCTCTTCGTCGGGCACTTCGACCTCCAACCTGAGCAGCGCCGTCGAAAAGGTCTTGCCCTGCGCGTCGGTCATGAGCGAGAGCGTGCCGCCGCCGCCCAAAGATTCGTGCAGGAGGAAGTTGAGCGCGCCGAGGTTGGGCAGCTCGAAGCGTTCGACGCCGCCCTTGACCAGCCCGCCGTAGTGCTCCTTGACGCGCTCGGCCGTCACCTCGCGCGCGAGCAGCGGGTAGAACTCTTCGCGCAGCGCGATGAGCCCGACGTTCGCCGTGTCGCCCTTGTCGCCCGAGCGCGCGTGCGCGAGTTTCAACAGTTTGATTCTCATCCCTTCACTTCCCTTCGCCCAACTCCGACAGCGCGAGCCAGTGGAACGCCACCACGACGAGCGAGTGGTCGATGGCGCCCTCCGCGATGAGCGAAGGGATCAGGCCGAGCGGGAGGAGCCGCACGCGCGTCCGCTCGGTGCCGTCGTTCAAAGGCTCCTGCCGGTACTCGACGCCGCGCGCGAGGAACGTGTGAATCCAGTTGTTCTGAATCGCCGGGTTCGGCCGCGTCTTGCCGAGGAAGATGACTTCGGCGGCCTCGTAGCCCGTCTCCTCGAACAGCTCGCGCGCGGCCGTCTCGCGCGGCTCCTCGCCCGGGTCAACCATCCCGCCGGGGACTTCGAGCGAGACCGATTCGGTGCCGTGGCGATACTGCTCGATGAGCACGACCTCGTTATCCTTCGTCAGAGGGATGACGTTGATCCAGTCCGGCGCCTCGATAACGTAGAAGTCGTGCACGCGCCCGCCGCGCGGGTCGGTCGAGTAGTCGCGCCTCACCTTGAAGACGCGGCAGTCCGCGACCTGCTCCGAGTGTTCGCGCCGCCAAAGGAGTTCCAAGTCGTCGCTCAAACCTCTGTGACCTCCACGTTCGGCTCTATCTCAGTTTTAGGAATGAGGGCGGGCCAGTAGGCGACGACCTCTTCGACCTTGGGGCGTCCGCCCGCGAAGCCCGTGACGGCGGGCGGCCCCGTCAGGATGAGCGGCGCAATCTCCTTCGTGAATCGCTCGATTGATTTGCGGTCTTCACCGCGCACGCCGACGCGCAGTTGCACCTCGGGCGCTTCCGCGTCGGGCTCGCCCGCGAGCGGGCCGTGCGTGGCGTTGGCGCCGACGAACTCCGTGAGAATCTGTTCGAACTTAAGTCCGAGTCTGTCCAGACGCGCGCGCAGAATCTGGTCGGCGGCGCGCGCCTTCGCGTACGCGTCCGGCCACGCGTAGACGAGCGTGCCGACGGCCTTGAAGCCCGCCGAGTAGCTGATGGAGACTTTTAAAAACTCGGTCGCGGGCGTGCCCTTCACGCCGTGGACGCGGACGCGGTTAGTGCCCGCGTCTTCGAGCCGGATGCTGGTGAAGTCGGCGACGCAGTCGGGCGTGATGTAGGCGCGCGGGTCGCCCATCTCGTAGACCAACTGCTCCTTGACCGAGGGGACGTTGACGCGCCCGCCCGTCCCTTCGTGCTTCGTCACGACGAAGGTGCCGTCGGGTCTGGTCTCGACGATGGGGAAGCCGACGTTGGCAAGGTCGGGGATGTTCTGCCAGTCGTACTGGCAGTTGCCGCCCGTCGATTGCGCGCCGCACTCGATGATGTGGCCGGCGACCGTCCCGGCGGCGAGGCGGTCCCAGTCGCTCTCGCCCCAACCGAACTCGTGAATCATCGGCCCGAGCGTGAGGCCCGTGTCGGTGGCGCGGCCCGTGACGACGACGCGCGCGCCTTGGTTCAAAGCCTCGACGATGGGCCACGCGCCGAGGTATGCGTTGGCGCTCTGGACGCGTTCGCGCACGTCGGAGAGCGGCGCGCCCGTGTCCATGTTGCGCAGCTCGACGCCGCGCTCCAACAGTTCATCGAGCCGGTCCATGATATCGTCGCCGGTGACGGTGCCGATCTTCAACTTGCCGGAGAGTCCGAGTTCGCGCGCCACGTCGCGCACGGCCCCGGCGCAGCCCGAGGGGTTGACGCCGCCCGCGTTGGCGGTGACGCGGATGTCGCGCTCGACGCAGTCGGGCAGAATCTCGCGCATGAGCGGCACGAAGTCACGCGCGTAGCCGGCGCTCGCGTCGCGCGCGCGCTGCTTCTGCATAATCGACATCGTGACCTCGGCGAGGTAGTCGAGCATCAGGTAATCGACCGGCCCCTCCCTCACCTGACGCACCGGCGCGTCGAGCATGTCGCCCCAGAAGCCCTGCCCGCAGGCGATGCGGATCGTCTCTCTACGTCTGCTCATAAAGTTACGTTTGGAAGAATACGAAGGCAGTTTATCGGATAAGAGGGGAAAGGGGAAAGGGGAAGGCGGAAAGGATTTCAGTCCCTTCCCCCTTCCCCTTTTACCCTTGCCCTCACTGCCTAGCGTCGGCCGCGGGCCGGCGCGAACGTCATCCTGCTCTTGGTGTTGGGGGCGGGCGAGAGCGTCAGGCGGTCGCCGCTCTTGCGCGCGCGGACGTTGAAGACGACGGGCGTGTTCGTCGCCGGGTCTTTGATGTCGTTAAAGTAGAAGGCCGCGCTGGTCGCCCCGCGCGTGAGCACGGCGTAGACGCGGCCGTTGTGCGTCATGCCTTCGCCCGTCAGCGTGAAGCTGTTGCCGTTGATGGTCAGCTCGGCGTCGCCCGACATCTCGTGTCCGCCCGTCGTCATGACGCGGCCGTTGTACGTGCCGGACAGATCAACCTGCTCGCCGCTCAGGTCTTCACCACTCTGGGCGGCGGACGCGGTGCTGTCTTCGGTCGTGCTGCTGTTGGCGTTCTGCCCGAGCGGGCCGGCGGCGGCGGCCAGTACGAGCGCGGCGCTGGAGCAGGCCGCGAAGAGAAGGACGACGAAGAAACTAAGTCTGCTCTTGTTGCTCACGGATGGTTTGCCTCCTGTCTACTCCTGCGCGCGCCGCGACCCTGCGGCCGGCGCACGTCAGCGAAAGTTTGGAAGACCCCGGGATTCGACTTGCATGTTTGGCCGTAGTTTCGCACAACGTAATGAGCGTTGCACGGATTTTTTTTCAAACCGTTGGACGGCGCGTGCGCCCTCTCAAGCTCACGCGAGCGTCTGCGGCAGCACGAACTGGCCGACGTGCGGCCCCGAATAGTTGAGGCTCACGCCGAGCGCGAGTTCCAGAGCGTCGCGCGTCTCCTCGGGCGTGATGACGGCGTCAACGTACCCGCGCGCGGCCGCGTACTTCGCGTCGAGCTGCTGCTCGTAGTCCTCGCGCACGCGCGCCATCTCGCCCTTTATCTTTTCGTCCGGCTCTTTACCTTCGCGCTTCAGTTTGTCGAGCTGCGTGCCGTAGATGGCCTGCACGGCCGAGTCGCCCTCCATGACGCCCATGCGCCCCGTCGGCCAACTGAAGATGAAGTCCGGGTCGAACCCCTGTCCCGCCATCGCGTAGTAGCCCGCGCCCGAGGCGTGGTTGACCGTCAAAACGATCTTCGGCACCGTCGCGGTCGCCATCGCCTCGACGAAGCGCGCGCCCGCGCGGATGATGCCGCTGTGCTCGGCGTCGGCTCCGACCATGAAGCCGGACACGTCCTGTATGAAGAGGAGCGGCGTGCGGTGGCGGTTGCAGGTCTCGATGAAGTAGGCGACCTTCTCGGCCGACTCCGTGTAGATGATGCCGCCGAACTTCGGAGGCTTCCCCTTCTCCTTCACGAGCCCGCGTCCGTTCGCGATGACGCCGACCTGTATGCCGCAGACGCGCGCGTGGCCCGTGATCATCTCGCGGGCGTAGTCGGCCTGAAACTCGTCGAGTTGTCCGCCGTCGAGGATGCAGTTCAAGACCTCGCGCGTGTCGTAAGGGTGACGGTGGTCTTCGGGCAGAATCTCGTAGAGGTCCGCGAGCGGGCGCGCGGGCTCTTCCGCGTCCGCGATGGAGACGAGCGGCTGCTCCGGCATCGGCAGTTCGGAAATAACCTCGCGAATCTTCGTGATGCACGCCTCGTCCGACTCGACGCGATAGTGCGCGACGCCGGAGATTTCGTTGTGCGTGCGCGCGCCTCCCAGAGTCTCATTATCAATCGTCTGGCCCGTCGCCCCCTTGACGAGGTTCGCGCCGCCGAGCCCCATGAACGAAGTGCCCTCGACCATGATGATGATGTCGGAGAGCGCGGGCAGGTACGCGCCGCCCGCCACGCACGGCCCCATCACCGCCGCCACCTGCGGCACGCGCAGGTAGCGCCGCATGATCGAGTTGTAATAGAAGATGCGCGCCGCGCCGTACTGCCCCGGAAAGACGCCGCCCTGATACGGCAAATTCACGCCCGCCGAATCGACGAGGTAGACGATGGGCACGCGCGAACGCATCGCCACCTCCTGCGCGCGCAGGATTTTTTTAATCGTCTCGGGCCACCACGAGCCGGCCTTCACCGTCGCGTCGTTGGCGACGACGACGACCTCCCTCCCCCCGACGCGCCCGACGGTCGTCACCACTCCCGCCGCCGGGGCGCCGCCGTCGTACTGGTCGTGGGCGACGAGCAGCCCTATCTCCTGCGCGTACGAGCCCTCGTCGAGCAGCAGCGCGACGCGCTCGCGCGCCGTCAGCTTACCCTGCTCGTGCTGCTTCTGAATCTTCGCGGCGCCGCCGCCCGCGCGCAGTTTCTCTTCGAGCGCGCGCAACTCTTCCGTCAGCCCGCGCAGGCGCGAACCCTTCCCCGTGCGAGCCGTCGGTGCTTCACTACTCATCTTGATTTTCCCGGAACGTTGAATTGACTTGGAAAATAACACAGCGGGCCGCGCGAAAACAATCGGCCCGCCCCGGCGCACTCGCTTGCGCCGGGGCGGGCCTGCGGCCGTGCCGTGGCACGGCGGGAAGGGGCATGTCTACTGCTCGCAGACCGTTGCGTAGCAGAAGACAACGCCGTCGTTGAATAAGTCACCGCAGTACGCGGTTTCACCGTAGAGGTCCGCGCACGCGTCGTAGAGAGCCTGAACCTTCACCGTGCAGTCGGTGCAGGCGTCACGGGCCTTCACCGTGCGGGTGGTGGTGGAAGACGAGACCAAGCCTAGCGTCAGCACGAGCAGCATCAGTATCGCGACACGGATACGTATCCTTTTCATGGTAGTTTCCTTTCGACCGGAGAGAACCGCGTTGAGGAGTCGTTGGGCGCAGACTTCTTATAATAACCGCACGGGAAAGTCAACGATTGCGGGCGCACACGGCGGTTACAAAAACGGGTCGAAATAGGTTACACTTTCCGCCCTGCAACAAAGTTAAGCCGGAGCATTTGAGCCGTAACGGAATTCCGACCCGTTTTGAGTTGGAGGACTCTTTTTGGCAGCCGCCGCTTTCTACGACCTCGAAGGGACGCTGGTGAGCACGAACCTCGTGCACACGCTCGGCTTCTACGCCCGCAACCAGCAGGGCATCCTGCGCTCGATTCAGAAGGGCGCCTCGACCCTGGTGAGCATCCCGCTCTTCGCCGCGGCCGACGCCTACAGCCGCATGGTCTTCAACGACATCTTCTTCCGCCGCTACAAGGGGCAGTCGGAAGACCGCCTCCGCTACTTCGCGCGGGACTTGTTTGAAGACGTGCTCAAGCCCGCCGTCTTCCCCGGCGCGAAGACGCTCATCCGCAAGTCGCGCAGCTTGGGGTTGAAACAGGTCGTCGTCACCGGCGCGCTCGACTTCTCGGTCGAGCCGCTGATGGAGTACCTCGGCGTGGACGACTTCGTCGCCAACCGCCTGGAGTTCGTCAACGGCGTCGCGACCGGAAGACTCCTTCCCCCCGTGCTCGCCTCCGCCACCAAGGCGTCCTGGATTCGCACCTACGCCGAGAAGCACGACATCAACCTGAGCGACTCCTACGCCTACAGCGACAGCATGAGCGACCTGCCCATGCTCTCCATCGTCGGCCACCCCGCGGCCGTCAACCCGGACATGCGGCTCAGGCAAACGGCCCTGCACCACGACTGGCCGATACTGAATTTGAAGTAATAAGTGATGAGTGATGAGTGATAAGAGACCGGCTCTTACTCATCACTTATCACTCATCACTCATCACTTATAAAGAATGGCCCTTCAACTAAGACGCAAAGTTCATGAATCGGTCGTCTTCATCGACCGCGACAGCGCGCCGCGCATCATCTCGTCGGGGATGGACTTCATCCCGGAAGACCTGCCGGTCGGGACGCGCGTCATCTACCCGAACGCGCCCGTCAGGGGGCTGCCGAACCGCGAGGCCGCCATCCGCTACGCGCTCAACCACCCGCACGACTGCGACCCGCTCTACGCGCAGTTGCAACCGGGCATGAAGGTGACGATTGCGATTGACGATTTGAGCATGCCGCTCCCGCCGATGCGCACGCCCGACGTGCGGCAGACGGCGCTCGAAATCCTGTTAGACCTCCTGCACGCGAACGGCGTGGACGACGTGCACCTCATCGTCGCCATCTCGCTGCACCGGCGGATGACCGAGTGGGAGATCAAGCGCATGTGCGGGCAGCGCGTCTTCGACGCCTTCTGGCCCGACCGCCTCTACAACCACGACGCCGAAGACCCGGACGGCATGGTCGTCCTGGGCGAGACGCGCCACAAGGAGAAGCTCTCCATCAACCGCCGCGCCGCCGAGAGCGATTTGCTCATCTACCTCAACTTCAACTTCGTGCCCATGAACGGCGGGCACAAGTCGGTCGCCGTCGGCCTCTGCGACTACGAGTCCCTGCGCCCGCACCACGAGCCGAACACCATCCGCGAGTCCGACAGTTACATGGACCCGGCCAACTCCGAGTTGACGCGCAAGATCAACCGGCTCGGCAAACTCGTGGACGAGCACGTCAACGTCTTCCACATCGAGACGACCGTCAACAACCAGATGTTCAAGGGCGAGTTGTCGTTCCTGACGAAGAACGAGGACGACTTCTCGGCCTACGAGCGCATGAAGTACGAGGCCATGCGCTTCACGATGTCGAAGATGCCGCTCGCGGCCAAGCGCAAGATGTACAACTCGCTCACCGCCGACTACGAGATGATCGCCGTCGAGGCGGGCCGCACCGAGCCCGTCCACGAACGCATCATCGCGAAGTCGATGCAGCAGTACGTCGTCCCCGTGGACGGCCAATGCGACATCCTCATCTGCCCCATCCCGGAGATTTCGCCGTACAACGTCTACTCGTCCTTGAACCCGCTGCTCGTGCAGGTGATGGCGCTCGGCTATCACTTCAACATGTACAGGGGTAAGCCGCTGTTGAAGAAGGGCGGCGTGTTGATACTTCACCACCCCTGCTACGACGACTTCGACCACGTCCAGCACCCGAGCTACATCGAGTTCTTCAACCGCCTGCTCCCGGAGACGCGCGACTCGCACGTCCTGCGCGAGAAGTACGAGCGCGAGTTCGCCACCAACCCCTCCTACATCGAGATGTACCGGCGCGGCCACGCCTACCACGGCGCGCACCCGTTTTATATGTGGTACTGGGCCGAGAACGGCCGCGCGCACGTCGGCCGCGTCATCGCCGCCGGCGCCGAGAACGCGCACGTCCCCGCCGCCATGGGCTGGGAGCGCGCCGACAATCTGACCGAGGCCATCGCCATGGCCCGCAGCTACATGGGCCGCTCCGCGCAGATCACCATGCTCCACCAGCCCGTGATAGCCATCTGCGACATGAGCTAGAATACGGCCGACCGAGGTTTAGCCATGAGCACGACGACCCGCCTGATTACCGCCGACGAGCTGTTCGTCATGCCCCACCGCGACGAACAAGGGAACGACTGCATTCTTGAGTTGTTCCGCGGAGAGGTAAGAAGGATGTCACCCAGCGGCATCACCCACGGCTTCTTTTGCAGCGATTTGGCGATTGAGATAGGCGGCTTTGTAAGGGAAAACGACCTGGGTCGCGTTTGCGGCGCAGAGACCGGCTTCATCGTCGAGCGCGACCCGGACAGTGTGCTCGGGGCAGACGTTGCTTTTATAAGTCATGAGCGTTTGGCGACCATTGAAAATCCCGATAAGTTCGGCCCCTTCGCGCCAGACCTTGCAGTCGAAGTGATGAGCCCCGGCAACACTATGCGCGAGATGGAAGAGAAGACGACGCTTTACTTCGGCGCGGGGGCACGGGCCGTTTGGATTTTTAATCCGAAGAAGAAAACGGTGACCGCTTACACCTCGCCAACCGATGTGCGCGTTCTGAGTGAGCGGGACACACTTGACGGTGGCGAAGTGTTGCCCGGCTTCACGCTCAACCTTGCGAAGCTGTTCGCCGTAGGGAAGAAGTAAACAAGGGTTCCGACTGACTTCAAGATGAAATTTTCGCCCACAGAGACTTTTAACGGCAGGAACGTCTTCATCATCGGCGCGACGGGGTTCGTCGGGAAAGTGGCGCTGTCGATGCTGCTCGACCGGTTCCCCGGCATCGGGCGCGTCTACGTGACGGTGCGCGCGCGGTCGAAGGAGGAGTCGGAGACGCGTTTCTGGAACAACGTCATCACCGCGCCGCCCTTCGACCCCGTGCGCGAGCGCTACGGCGCGGCCTTCGAGGACTTCATCCGCGACAAGGTGCGCCTCGTCAACGGCGACATCAGCGAGGACAACTTAGGCTTTACGGAAGAGGAGGCCGAGGAGGTCGCCAAGGACATCGACGTGCTCGTCAACTCGGCGGGCAACGTCACCTTCAACCCGCCCCTGGAGAGCGCGCTGCGCACCAACGTCGTCGGGACGAAGAACGTCATCAAGTTCGTCAAGCGGATGCGGCGCCCCGCGCTCGTCCACATCTCGACCTGCTTCGTCGCGGGCAACCGCTCCGGCCCCGTCTGGGAGAGCGACCCCGTGCTCGGCTACTTCCCGCGCAAGGAAGAGCTGCCGGGCGTCGAGTTCGACGCCGAGCAGGAGATACGCGACTGCGCGCGTCTGGCCGAGAGAGTTAAAGAAGAAGCACGCGACGCGCTCAACGTGGCGCGCTTCCGCGAACTCGCGCGCAAGCGACTCTACGAAGAGGGGCGCGACCCAGACGACCTCGACCAGATGGGACTGGCCGTCGCGCGCGAGCGCAAGATGTGGACGCGCGAGCGGTTGACCGAACTCGGCACCGAGCGCGCGGTCTTCTGGGGCTGGCCCAACATCTACACCTACACGAAGAGCCTCGGCGAACAACTCGTCGCCGCCGAGTCGGAGATCGTCCGCTCCATCGTCCGCCCTTCAATCGTCGAGTCGGCGAAGGACTTCCCCTTCCCCGGCTGGAACGAGGGCTTCACGACGACCGCGCCGCTCATCTTCATCGCGCTGAAGGGTCAGCAGCAGATTCCGGTCAACGACAAGCTCGTCCTCGACATCACGCCCGTCGATCAGGTCGCGGCCGTGATGCTCGGCGCCGCGGCCGAGGCCATCGCGACGGACGCGCCGCGCCTCGTCTACCAGGCGGCGACGGGCGACAGCAACCCGAACACGATGGAACGCATCGTGAGCCTCGTCGGCCTCTACAAGCGCAAGCACTACACGGAGAAGGAGTCGGGCTTCTGGCTCTGGAACGAGTTGATGGCGCGGATGGAGACGAAGCCGGTCACGCCCTCGCGCTTCGACGCGATGTCCACGCCGATGGTCAACGCCGCCGCGAAGAGGGCGCAGGGCTTACTCGACCGCGTGCGGCCCCGTTGGGGCGGCGGGAAACTGACGCACATCGTTGACCGCGCGAAGGCCACGGTGGAAAGAGTCGAGGAGATCACGCGCGAGACCAAAGAGGCGTTCGACATGTTCCGCCCGTTCATGATCGAGAACGCCTACATCTTCCGCGCGGACAACGTGCGCGCGCTCGTCGCCGACGTGCGCGAGGACGAGCGGCGGCTGCTGCGTTGGGACCCGGAGACGTTCGACTGGTACGACTACTGGATGAACGTCCACTTCCCCGGCCTCAAGAAGTGGGTCTTCCCGACGCTCGAAGAGGACATGCGCGCGCAGCCGAAGCGCGTCTACACCTACCGCGACCTGCTCGAACTCTTCGAGACCTCGACCAAGCGTTACTCGACGCGCGTCGCCATGCGCATCGAGCGCGACGGGCAGAAGGAGCAGTACACCTACGCGGACATACAAGAGCTTGCGACGCGCGCCGCCGCCTTCTTCGCCGCGCAGGGCGTGAAACCCGCCGACCGTGTTCTGCTCGTCAGCCACAACACGCCCGAGTGGGGCATCAGCTACTTCGGCGTCCTAAAGGCCGGCGCGACGTGCGTCCCCGTTGACCCCGAGAGCAAGACGGATGAACTCGTCAACTTCGTCCGCGCGAGCGGCGCCACGGGGGTCGTGCTCGGCGAGAAGGCGGACGAAGAACACGCCGACCTTCAAGAGAAACTTATCGAAGCGGGACTCGACGCGCGACTCTGGCGCTACAGCGAAGTCTTCGAGTTGACCGACGAGCAGAGCGAAGACGAGCGCATCGCGCTCCTGCCCGCGAAGGTCTCGCCGAACACGGTCGCGTCGCTTATCTTCACGTCGGGCACGACGGGGCAGCCGAAGGGCGTCATGCTCTCGCACAAGAACCTGACGAACATGGTCTCCATGCTCTCGTCGGTCTTCGAGATGGACACGGGCGACGGCATCCTCTCCGTGCTCCCGCTCTACCACACGTTCGAGTTCTCGACGGGCTTCCTCACGCCCTTCAGTCGCGGCACGCAGATCACTTACCTCGCCGACCTGAGCGGCGAGGAGCTTGCGCGCGCCATCAAGAACGGCCACGTCACGGGCATGGTCGGCGTGCCCGCGCTGTGGGAGCTGCTCCACCGCCGCATCATGAACCGCCTGCGCGAGCGCGGCCAGTGGGTCGGCGACGCCGCCGAGGCGCTCATCAAGTTCAACAGCCGCCTGCGCGACCGCACGCCGTTCAACCTCGGCTCGGTCATCTTCCGCCCGATTCATTCGGGGCTCGGCGGCAACATACGCTACCTCATCAGCGGCGGCTCGGCCCTGAACGAGAAGGTCAAGCGCGACATGCACGGCCTCGGCTTCACCATCCTCGAAGGCTATGGGTTGACCGAAGCGTCGCCCGTGCTGACCGTGACGCGCCCGCAGAACGCTCTGAACGCGACGAGCGTGGGGCGGCCGCTGCCCGGCGTCGAGCTGCGCATCGCGGACCCGGACGCCTTCGGCATCGGCGAGGTCATCGCGCGCGGCCCGAACGTGATGCTCGGCTACTATCAGAACGAGTCGGCGACGCAGTCGGCCATCGTCTCGCGCTGGCTCCACACCGGAGACCTCGGCCGCATCGACGAGGACGGCAACCTCTATCTGGTCGGCCGCTCCAAAGAGATCATCGTCGATACGAACGGCAAGAACGTCTACCCCGACGAGATAGAAGAACTCTACAAAGACTCGCCCTACGTTAAGGAGATCGGCGTCGTCGGCCTGCCCGACGGCATCGGCGAGAAGGTCGCGGCGCTGGTCTTCCCCGACTACGACCACGACATCTCGCTCCAGCGCGAAGAGGTGCAGCGCCGCGTCGAGAACCACTTCCGCGAGGTGTCGTCTTCGCTCCCCTTCTACAAGCGCGTCAAGTCGCTCTACTTCGCCGAAGAGGAGTTGCCGCGCACGGCGACGCGCAAGGTGAAGCGGCGCGAGGTCGTCAAGCTCATCCAACAGCTCGAAGAGTCGAAGCGCGCGGGCATCACCGAGAAGACGGCGCCGCGCGAGCAGCACCACGACGCGGACTGGCTGCTCGGCATCATCGCGCACGTCTCGTCGCGCCCGCGCGCGCAGGTCACGTTGGATTCGCGACTGGCGGAGTTGGGCTTCGACAGTCTCATGTTCGTCGAGTTGGCCTCGGCCATCGAGCAGGCGGGCGGCGCGCTCGTCTCGCCCGACACGCTTAATGAAGTAGTAGACGTGCGCGAGTTGTACTCGGTCGTCAAGCGGCGCGAGACGGCCGCCAACAAGCGCGCGGCCGAAGCGCGCGCGGAGGAGGATGCGCGGCAGTCGGAGAAGGAGATTTACGTCCCGTCCGTGCTGCGCACGACCGGCAACCGCGTCATCGACGCGGCGCAGCGCGCGCTCTACGAGAACGTCCTGCACGCGCACGTCGAGGGGCAGTCGAACATTCCGACGCACACCAACTTCATCGCGGCGACGAACCACACGTCGCACCTCGACACGGGGTTGATCAAGTACGCGCTCGGCGAGTACGGCCGCGACATGGTGGCGCTCGCGGCGGCCGACTACTTCTTCGACAACAAGTACAAGCGCGCCTACATGAACAACTTCACGAACATCGTGCCCATCGAGCGTTCGGGTTCGTTAAGGCAGTCGCTTCGCCACGCGCGCTCGTTCCTGGAGCGCGGCTACACGGCGCTCATCTTCCCCGAGGGCACGCGCTCGATGACGGGGCAGATGGCGGAGTTCAAGTCGGGCTTCGCCTACCTCGCGCTGAACACGCGCACGGGGATTCTGCCCGCGTACCTGTGGGGCACGTACGAGGCGTTCCCGAAGGGCTCGACCTTCCTCAAGGGGCGCGACGTGGGCGCGCGCATCGGCCGTTACCTCGGCATCGAAGAGCTGGAAGAGTTGACCAAGGGCATGCCCCGCGCGGAGGCGTATCGCCTTGTCGCCGCGCTCGTCCGCCACGAGATCGAGAACCTGCGCGACGGCACGCGCCACGCCTTCGACGCCACGGCGCTCCGCCGCCGCTGGCGGGCCGAACGCCGCCACGAAACACAGGACGAGAGCGAGATGGCGACGACGGGAGACTGAATGAAAGTATGAACTGTGAACGATGAACGATGAACTGTAAGACCGTTGTCTTCAGTTCATCGTTCATTGTTCACAGTTCATCGTTCCAAACATGGCAACGACGAAGAAGACAGCGACCAAGAGGTCCACGAAGGCGAAGAAGGCCGAGGCCGACGCGCCGAAGACGACGACGCTCGCGCGGAGGGCGAAGCCGGTCACGCTCGTAACGGGCGGGACGGGGTTTCTGGGCTCGCACCTCGTGAGGCTTCTGGTGGAGGAGGGCGCGCGGAGTCTGCGCGTGCTCTCGACCTCCGCCCCGGCGTGGCTCGAAGAGTTGGGCGTCGAGACGGTCGTGGGTTCCATCACTTCGCCGGAGGACGCGCGGCGCGCGGTCGAGGGCGCGGCCGAGGTCTATCACCTCGCGGGGCGCGTCTCGCGCGAGCCCGAGGACGCGCACCTGATGTACAAGTTGCACGTGGACGGGACGCGCGTGCTGTGCGAGGCGGCGGCGGAGGCGGGCGTCAAATCAATCGTGATGGCTTCGACGAGCGGGACGGTGGCGGTGACCGAAGACGGCGGCGTGTTGCCGGACGAGGAGTGGCCGACGCCTCTGGACATCGTCTCGCGCTGGCCCTACTACGCGAGCAAGGTCTACCAGGAGCGCGTGGCGTTAGAGAATTTCAGCGGCAAGGGTCGGCGGCTCGTCATGATGAACCCCTCCCTGCTGCTCGGCCCCGGCGACGAGCGCCTGAGTTCGACAAAGGTCGTGCTCGACTTCCTCGCGCGCAAGATTCCGACGGTGCCGAAGGGCGGCTTGAGCTTCGTGGACGCGCGCGACGCCGCGCAAGCCTTCCGCGCGGCGATGGAGCGCGGCGCGCACGGCGAGCGTTACCTGTTGGGCTCGGCCAACTGGACGTTCGACAAGTTCTTCGGCCGCCTGGAGCGCATCACGAAGGTGCCCGCGCCGTTCCTCTCTCTCCCGTCGAAGCTGACGCTCGCGGGCGCGCGCGGCATCAGTTCGCTCTACAAACACTGGAAGCTCGCGCCGCCCGTCGAGCCGTCCGAGATCGAGATGGCCGGATACTTCTGGTATCTCGACGCGTCGAAGGCGCGCGCCGACCTCGGCTTCGACCCGCGCGACCCGCAGGAGACGCTGCTCGACACGGTCACATACGTCCGCGAAAACTTCCTCGGCAACGCCGCCTTCCGCACCGCAATGTGAACAGACACGCCGAGCGCGCGCACATCATGCGCACGCCTGCGACGAGTCCGCGCAGTCGCGCGCATAACGTGCGCACGTCTGCGCATGGCATGCGCACGCGTGAGAACGCCGTGCGCACGCATGCGCATGGCGTGCGCAGGCTTGAGAACGGTGTGCGCACGCCCGCGCATGACGTGCGCACGCGTGAGAATGGTGTGCGCAGGCGTGCGCACGTTATGCGCGGGCGTGCGCATGATGGTCGCGTTTATGCGCATGGCGTGCGCATAAACGCGAATTATGTGCGCGGGGGCGCGCACGCTCTTCGCGCGTTGGAAAGGTTTAGTGCGGGCAGCGGACGCGGAGGGCGCCGGGCAGGATTTCAAACTCGGCCGGGAGGCGACCGGCCAACTCGCCGTCAACTTCCAACTTAACGACGGAGCCGTCGGTTGACGCGGCGCGGACGCGGCGGGCGAGTGCGTGGCGCACCTCCTGCATCCCGAGGTGCGTGCCGAGGTAGAGGCGGTAGGAGTTGGCGAGCACCGTGAGGGCGGACACGTCTCCGACCGCGACCACGTCGAAGCGTCCGTCGTCAACCTTCGCGTTGGGCGCGATCTTCATCCCGCCGCCGAAGTAACGCGCGTTGGCGACGCAGAAGTTTGCGACCGTGACGTGTGATTCGGCCCCGTCGTCGAGCGAGACGCGCACCAGGGGTTTCTCGAAGATGAGGGCCGCCTGCAAGGCCGCGGCGGCGAAGGAGAGCCGGCCGCCCAGGATGCGGGCCGCGCCCGCCGGCAGACCCTCGCGCGACTTCACGCGCTTAATCACGTCGCCGCCCATGCCGAACGAGGCGACGTTGACGAAGAACCTCGACTCCTCTTCCCCGCGCTCGTTCGTGAACGTGACGCGCCCCGCGTCCATCACGCGCGTCTCGCCCTCGCGCAGCGCGCGCGCGGCGTCGGCCGTGCGTTGCGGGATGTCGAGCGTGCGTCGAAAGTCGCCGCCGGTCCCGCTCGGGATTATCCCGAGTTCTGTTTCCGACTCCGCGCGCAGCAGTCCGTTCACAACCTCGTTGATGGTGCCGTCGCCGCCGCAGGCGATGACGAGCCGTCGCCCGGCGCGCGCCTCGCGCTCCGCAATCTCGACGGCCTCGCCCGCCGTCTTCGTCAAAGCCACCTCGAACGGGCCGAAGTGCTGACGCACCGCGCTTGCTACGCCCGGCCAAGCCTTCCCCGTCGCGCCGGACGCCGACGCGGGATTCACGATGATGAGCGGAAGCGTTGACATGCTCGTTTAAGAACTGGCGCGCGTGACATCAATCGAAGGGGTGAGCGCGTCGCGCCGTGCTTCGAGTGCGAACTGCGCGCGGTCCTCCTCGCCGAGTTCGGCGATCTTCGACATGACGAAGGCGGCAATCTCCACGTACGTCCGCGCGGAGTCGCGCTTAGCGTAGAAGTCTGACAGTTCGAGCACGGGGCCGAAGCGGACGCGCACCGCTTCGCCGCCGCGCCAGTTGCCTAAGACCTGTTTAGGAAGGTCGTTGCCGAGCCCCGCGATGAAGACGGGGATGACCTGCGGGCGCGCGTCCTTGATGAGCTTGCCGACGCCGGGCTGCGGGCGGAGATAGGAGTAGGGGTCTGCACCCTTGTTGCGCGTGCCCTCCGGGTGGAAGCCGATGACGTTGCCCGCGCCCTCGCGGCAGAGGTGCGCGAGCAGCCGCATCGAGAACTTGTCGAACTCGCGCTGCTCCGTCTTCGGGTTGTCGCCGCCCGCGAAGAAGGGCGGGAACATCGACCACCAGCCCATTATGAGATTGACGAAGAGACCCGCGACCGTGTCGTAGAAGAAGCGCCCCCGCACTGGGAAGAAGAGTTGTTTTCTCCACTTCGTATTTCGGAAGAGCACGGTCGAGACGACGTACATGTCGAAGAACGAGCGGTGGTTGGCGACGAGCAGCAGCGGGCGCGCGCGCTCCGCCGCCTCGATGTGTTCGAGCCCGCTCACGCGCATCAGGTTATAGGTCGAGACGTGTATCCAGCCCGCGCCGAGCGTCCGCTGGCAGAGCGTCCAGAAACGCTTCCACGCGCCACGGTTCATCCGCCACGTCAGACGGAACGCGAGGCGCTCGAACGGCGACAGCACGGCCAACTCCTCGCGCGTCGGCGCGGGGGCGGTCGTCTCCTCGGGGTCGTTTGTTTCGTCGGTCGCGTCCATCTGAACCTTCGTCGTCGGAGGTTCAAAGTTAATAGACAAGGTGAAGACGTGCAAGCGGCGAATGACCGTGTCTGGCGAGGGCCTCCCGCCCTACCGCTCCACCAAAGAAAAAGGGCGCGCGGCTCGCGAGGTAGCCACAGCGCCCTGCGTCCCTGTAAGGGGACACTCAATCCACCTTAACCGAAACGTCCCGACGCTTCCGTTCGGCAGCGGACGTTGCGGCGGCCGTTAGTCAATCGAAAAATACCTTGCCTCCTCGTGGTGGACGATGATGGCGGAGGTGGACTGCTCTGGGACGAGTTGGAACTCCTCCGACAGCTCGACGCCGATGCGCTCGGGCTGTAGCAACTCGAAGAGCTTCGTCTGTTCTTCGAGGTCGGGACAGGCCGGGTAGCCGAAGCTGAAGCGCGAGCCCTGATAACCCTGGTGGAAGAGTTTCGCGAGTTCCGCCGCGTCGCGGCCGTCGATGCCGAGTTCCTCGCGGACGTGCTTGTGCCAGAGTTCGGCGAGCGCCTCGGCCGACTCGACCGAGAGGCCGTGGAAGAAGAGATAGTCGGAATAGTTGTCCGAGCTAAACAGCTCATGCGCGTATTCGCTCGCGCGCTGGCCGACGGTGACGAGTTGGAAGGCGACCACGTCCACGCGCCCCGAAGCCTTCGACGCGAAGAAGTCGGCGAGGCACAGACGGCGCCCGCCGGGCTGACGCGGGAAGTTGAACCGCGCTCGCTCCGTGCGCTCGTCGTCGTGGTAGACGACGAGGTCGTTCCCTTCGGACTGGCAGGGGAAGTAGCCGTAAGTCACCTGCGGCACGAGCAGGTTCTCGCGCTCCGAGTGGAGCTTCAACTCGTCGTAGACGGGGCGCACCTTCTCCGCGACGAAGGCGCGGTACTCCTCGGCCGACTTGCGCCCCTGCTTGAACTGCCACTGCCCCTTGAAGAGCGCCGTCTCGTTGACGAACTTGAAGACTCTTTCGAGCGGGACGTGCTCGACGACGCGCGAGCCGTAGAAGGGCGCGGTCGGGATGGGCGCGTCCGGGTTCACGTCCGAACGCTCGGTGTGCGAGGCCGCCTCGCGCGACTTGAGCACGCCGCGCGGTCGCGCGCGCGCCGCGCGCACGCCGAGCTTCGCGTCCTCGCCGACCAACTCCTCCGCGTCGTCTTCGGGCGTTTCTGTAGTTGAGCCGTTCCCCGCCTCGGCCTTCGCCGCTTTGGCCCGGTCGGACGGTTCGGCGTGCGCGCCGGAGCCGGTCAGCAGGTCCATCGTGTGCAGGCCGTCGAAGGCGTCGCGCGCGTAGAAGAGGCGCCCCGCGTAGAGCGACTCCAAATCCTCTTCGACGTAACGGCGCGTCAGGGCCGCGCCGCCGAGCACGACCGGCACGTTGATGCCGCGCTCGTTCATCAGCTCAAGGTTCTCGCGCATGATGAGCGTGGACTTGACCAGCAGGCCGGACATGCCGATGGCGTCGGCCTTGTGCTCCTCGGACGATTGAAGAATGGCCTCGATGGGCTGCTTGATGCCGAGGTTGACGACCTTGTAGCCGTTGTTCGTCAGGATGATGTCCACGAGGTTCTTGCCGATGTCGTGCACGTCGCCCTTGACGGTCGCGAGCACCATCGTCCCCTTCGCCGTCGCGCCGCCCTTCTTCTCCATGAACGGTTCGAGGAAGCGCACGGCGGCCTTCATCACCTCCGCCGACTGAAGGACGAACGGCAACTGCATCTGCCCGCTGCCGAAGAGTTCGCCGACCACCTTCATGCCGTCGAGCAGGACGTTGTTGATGATGTCGAGCGCCGGGTGGCTTTCGAGGGCGAGCTTGAGGTTGTCTTCGAGCCCGACCTTCTCGCCGTCGATAATGTGCTGCTTCAGGCGCTCTTCGACCGGCAGGTTGTCGTCAACCTTGTGCTCCTTCTTCGCCTTGGCGCCCTCGAAGAGCTTCGTGAACTCCGCGAGCGGGTCGTAGGTGCACACGTCGCCGTCGAACTTACGCTCGTCGTAGATGAGCTGGCGCGCGACCTCGCGCTCGCGCTCGGGGATGCGGTTGAGCGGGACGATCTTCGACGCGTTGACGATGGCCGCGTCCAAGCCCGCTTCGACCGCCTCGTGCAGGAAGACCGAGTTGAGGACGACGCGCGAGACGGCGTTGAGGCCGAACGAGATGTTCGAGACGCCGAGGATGGTGTAGCAGCCGGGCAGCTCGCTCTTAATCCTGCGCAGCGACTCGACGGTCTCGGCGGCGTTGCGGCGATCCTCCTCGATGCCGGTCGAGATGGGCAGCGCCAGCGGGTCGAAGAAGATGTCGTGCGCGGGGAAGCCGAGTTCCTGTGTCGCCTGCTCGTAGGCGCGCTTCGCAATCTTGAGCTTGCCTTCGGCCGCGCGCGCCATGCCCTCCTCGTCGATGGTGCCGACGACGACGGCGGCGCCGAACTCCTGCGCGAGCCCGATGACCTTCTTGAAGCGCGGCTCGCCGTCCTCGTAGTTCGTCGAGTTCAGGATGGACTTGCCGCCCGCGTGCTGGAGCCCGGCCTCCATCTTCTCCCACTCGGTCGAGTCGAACATGAGCGGGACTTTGACCTGCGTCACCAGGCGCGACGCCAGCTCGTGCATGTCGCGCACGCCGTCGCGGCCGACGAAATCGACATTAACGTCGAGGACGTGCGCGCCCTCGCGCTCCTGCTCGCGCGCGAGCGAAGTGAGGCCGTCCCAGTTCTCCGCGTTGAGCAGGTCGCGCATCTTCTTCGAGCCCGACGCGTTGACGCGCTCGCCGACGATGAGGAACGACGCGTCCTGCACGTACGGCTGCTGGATGAAGATGGAAGAGGCCGCTGGCAGCACGCGCCCGCCGCGCTCCTTCGGCGCCAGACCCCAGACGCGCTCGACGAGGAGCTTGAGGTGCTCGGGCGTCGTGCCGCAGCAGCCGCCGACGACGCTCGCGCCGAAGTCCTTCGCGAAGTGCTCGACCTGCGTGGCGAACGACTCGGCGGTCTCGTCGTAGTGCATCTTCCCGTCCTTGACCTCGGGCAGGCCGGCGTTCGGGAGCACCGAGACGGGCATCGTCGCGTTCTCACAGAGGTAGCGCAAACTCTCGGACATGTTGCGCGGCCCCGTGCCGCAGTTCATGCCGATGACATCAATCGGGAACGGCTCCAACGCCGTCAGCGCCGCGTTGATCTCCGTGCCGGGGAGCATCGTGCCCCACGGCTCAATCGTCACCTGCGCTAAGACTGGGACGCGCGCGCCACGGCGTTTGAACTCCTCGAAGATGGCGGCCAGCGTCGCCTTCGTCTGCAACAAGTCCTGGCAGGTCTCGACGATGAGCAGGTCGCAGCCGCCGTCGAGCAGTCCGCGCGCCTGCACGGCGTAGGCGTCCTTCACGCCCTTATAGCTGATGTGGCCGAGCGTGGGCGACTTGGTCCCCGGCCCCATCGACCCGGCGACCCAGCGCGGGCGCTCCTTCGTCGAGAAGTCCAAGGCGATGCGGCGCGCGAGTTGCGCGGCCTTGACGTTGAGGTCGTAGGCCATGTGGCCGATGCCGTACTCGTCGAGGACGTAGGGGATGCCGCCGAACGAGTCGGTCTCGACCACGTCGCAGCCGACCTCGAAGAAGGCCGCGTGGACGCGCTCGACGGCCTCGGGCTTGCTGACGAGCAGGTACTCGGGGCAGCCCTCGAACTGCGGGCCGCCGTAGTCGTCCACCGACAGGTTCTGCACCTGCAAGTTCGTCCCCATCGCCCCGTCGAAGATAACGACGCGCTCTTTTAATGTCTTAAGAAATTCACTCATGTCTTGAAGCTCTGCACTCAGAAAAAGCCCCGCGCCAAACAACGCGGGGCTCACTATCGAAAGCCTTTTTGTCCGGGCCTCTTCCGGGAAGTGCGCCGAGCTGTTTAGCGGTTATTTTACGTGGCCGCAAGTCGCTTTAACTCACCACGTTTGCATTGGTATTGAAACACCACGTGCTATGACTGTCAACCCTTTGAGTTATTCGTTGTCCTACGAGCGCGCGTTGTGCTAACTTGCCTGCCGGTTCTTCCTTTCCGAATCACGTATGCGACGCGCAATCTATCCCGGCTCCTTCGACCCAGTGACGAACGGCCACCTCGACATCATCGAGCGTGGCTCGAAGCTCTTCGACGAGATCATCATCGCCGTCCTCGTCAACCCCGAGAAGCGCGCGCTCTTCACGGTCGAGGAGCGCGTCGAGATACTCGAAGAGGTCTTGAAGCTCATCGAGAGCGGCAACTGCCGCCTCCGCGTCGGCTCGTTCCAGGGGCTGCTGATGCGCTACGCCGTCGAGCAGCAGGCCAACGCCGTCGTGCGCGGCATCCGCGCCATCTCGGACTACGAGTACGAGTTGCAGATGGCCCTGATGAACCGGCGGCAGGAGCCCGGCATCGAGACCGTCTTCATGCTCGCGGCCGAGTCTTACTCTTACGTCAGCTCGCGCCTCGTCAAAGAGGTCTACTCGCTCGGCGGCACCATCGAGGGCTTAGTCCCCGCCACGGTCGAGGAGCGCATGCGCGTCAAGATCGGCAAAAAGTGAAATCCGCCCGCGCCCCCCGGTGCTATACTCACGCGCGTTCACCCCCCATCACTTTCAACCATCAAGGAGGAGCGAAGTAGTATGCCGAGAGGTGACAAAGGCGCCTACACCGACAAGCAGAAGCGTCAGGCCGAGCACATCGAAGAGGGCTACGAGAAGCGCGGCCTCTCCGAGGAGGAGGCCGAACGCCGCGCCTGGGCCACGGTCAACAAAGCCTCGGGCGGCGGCAAGAAGAGCGGCTCCGGCCGCGGCAAGAAGGAGAACAAGGAGCCCTACAAGAAGGGCGGCAAGAAGGGCGGCAAGGCTTCCAAAGCCGGCGCCAGGAAGGGCGCGAGTAAGAAGGGCGCGAGTAAGAAGGCTGGAAGTAAGAAGGGCGGAGCGAAAAAGGGCGGCAGTAAGAAAGGCGCAAGCAAGAAGGGCGGAGCGAAGAAGGGCTGACCGTCAGATAGGCATCAATCACGGAGACACGGAGGCACGGCTTTAAGACTTAAAGCCGTGCCTCCTGTGTCTCCGTGGCTAACTCCCTGTGCTGTTGCGCACGCGTGTGAATGCGGATACCATCGCATCTTACGTTCATCACAGTTCTGAAAGCGCAGGCACAAGGATGACAGAGACCGCACGTAAGATTCCGTTCCCCGTCGCGCCGAACGTCGCGCGGATGCATCCCTCTTCGACGTTGGCGGCGATGCAGGCGGCCATCGCCCTGCGCAACGAGGGGCACGACGTGGTTGACTTCGGCCCCGGCGAGCCAGACTTCGATACGCCCGCGCACATCAAGGAGGCCGCCGCCCGCGCCATGCAGGCCGGCCAGACCAAGTACACGCCGACCGGCGGCACGAAGAAGTTTCAGGAGTCGGTCGCCGCCTACTACGACCGCGAGTTCGGCGCGCGCGTCAACCCCTCGGAGGTGATGGCGACGGCGGGCGGCAAGCAGGGCATCTTCAACGCCGTCGTCACGCTCTGCGGCCCCGGCGACGACGTGCTCGTCCCCAAACCCTACTGGGTCACCTTCCCCGAGATCGTCACCTTCGCCGGCGCGCGACCCGTCTTCATCGAGACCGAAGAGACTGGCTTTCAACTCACGGCCGAGCAGGTCGAGTCGGCCATCACGCCGACGACGAAGCTCATCATCATCAACTCGCCCTCGAACCCCTCGGGGCGCGTCATCCCGCCCGAAGAGTTCGAGCGCATCCTGCGCGTCGCCGCCGCGCGCGGCGTCTACGTCGTCTCGGACGAGTGTTATTTGAAGTTCGTCTACGAGCCGGCCGAGGTCTTCAGCGCGGCGACGCTCGGGCCGGAGTTGCGCGAACGCCTCTGCATCGCAGGGTCTTTCTCGAAGACCTACGCGATGACGGGCTGGCGCATCGGCTACACCATCGCGCCCGCCGCGTGGACGCGCGAGATGGCGAAGGTGCAGAGCCACTCGACGAGTAACCCCAGTTCCATCTCGCAGGCCGCGGCCATCCACGCCTTCGAGTCATCTCAGGACTGCGTCGGCGAGATGCTGGCCGAGTACCGGCGCCGCCGCGACTGGCTCGTCGGCGCCATCGAAGAGATTCCCGGCATCGACTGTGCGCGGCCCGAAGGCGCCTTCTACGTCTTCCCCTCCGTGCGCGGCTGCCTCGGCGGCGAGATCAAGACCTCGGCCGACTTCGCCGACCGCCTCCTGCGCGAGGCGCACACCGTCGTCACCGACGGCGCGGGCTTCGGCTGCGAAGGCTACGTCCGCGTCTCCTACGCCACCTCGTTGGAGAGAATCGAAGAGGGCATCCGCCGCATCCGCCGCGTGGCCGAGAAGTACGCGGAGAGGCAGTAGGCAGTAGGCAGATGGCAGTAGGCAGTAGGCAGTTAGAACAAGAGAAGCACGCACAACAAGCGGAGGCGGCGAGTTGATAACCTCGCCGCCTCCGCTGCGTTAAGGCAGATTATTGAGAGAGGCGTTTTGCCTTAACTGCATGCTGCCGTCTGCCTACTGCCTACTCGCCTCAGTAGATGTTGAAGTTGTATTCCAGCACCACGTACTGCGAGACGGTGTGGCCGTCCTTCTGGGCGGGGCGGAACTTGATCTGGCGGGCGGCGGCGATGGCCTTCTCGGTGAGGCCGTCGGGCAGGCCCTTGACGATGCTGATGCTCGTCACCTCGCCGCTGGCGGAGAGGACTGCGCGGAGCCTGACCGTGCCGGTCACGTTGTTCTTGCGCGCCTCTTCGGTGAAGCCGGGCTCGGGCTTGAAGGTGATGATGGCGCGAACCGACACGTCGTTCTGCTTGAAGGGGCGCGTGTAATCGAGCCGGCCGCCGCCGCCGCCGCCGGGTCCGCCGCCGCCGTCGTTACGTTCACCGCCGCCCGTGTTGGCGCCGCGACCGGGGCCGAGGCCCGTGCCCTCGCCCGTGCCCATGCCGCCGCCGGTGCCTTCACCCATGCCGCCGCCCTTGCCGGGGCCGGAAGAGGGCGCCGTCGCCATCGAGTCGGGCAGGCCGTAAGGGATGTCGCGCGGGTCGGTCTTCACGAGCAGCGGGTCCACCTGCATCGTCGGCGGCACCGCGAGGTGCGGGTTCGGCGGGGCGGGCTTCGGGTTCGCCGTCAGGATCGGCGGCACTTCGAGCTGCGCCGTCGGGAGCTTGCCGTGCGACGCGGGCGCCGCTTCGCCGCGACCGCCGCCACCGCCGCCACCCGGCCTCTCGTACTTCTGCTTCGAGCCGCCGCCCCGCCCCTCGTTCGTGCCCGCCGAGCCTCTGTCCGGCGTCGGCTGTTCGCGCGGGATGTCGTTAATCATACCGATGAACTCAAGGTCTTCGTTGGGATTGACGGCCGCGAGATGGCGCGCGCGCATCCGCTCAAGCGCGAAGACGGTTCCCAACAGCAGCGTGACGAAGACGAACGCGCTCATCGTCGCCAGCGCGACGTTGCGCTGCGAGAAGAAGCCCCAGCCCGCGCGGCCGTACGCCTCGATTGAGCGCCACGTGAAGCCGAAGGGGTCGCGTTGGAACTCGGGCATGGTGAGCCCCGCCTCGCGCCCGACCGACTTCAACTCTCTCGCGAGCCTGCGCGTCAGCCCTTCGTCCTCGACGAAGGTCAGGCGGTATTCGCCGCGCGCGAACTCGGGCCGCCCCCAGAAGTCTGTCCGAATCTCTTGTGCCATACGTCGCCTCAATCTTTCTTCGTAGCCGTCCCAGAAACTTTCCGCCGGGAGAGACGTTTCGGCGGCCTCGTCGAAGACGCGCAGCGTCTCGGCCATCCCTCGATACCGAGCGGCGCAGCGCTCGCAGCGCACGACCTCTTCGAGCAGCGCCTCTTTCGCGCCGCCCTCCACCTCGCCGAACACGAGTTCGACGAGTGACTCTTCGGTCGCCTGGCAATCGTGTCTCATCGCAAAAACTAACTCTTGCCGCCCGCCCCAAGCGGCAGTTCCTCGCCCACGCCCAGAGAGGCGCGCAGCTTTTCGATGGAGCGGAACAGGGACTTCTTCACCGTGCCCGCCGAGCAGCCCAACTCGTCCGCGATCTCCTGGCTCGTCATCCCCTCGCGGTGCTTGAGGAGAAAGATGAGCCGTTGCTGCTCGGTCAGCTCGCCGAGCGCGCGCATGACGCGCCCGGCCATGATGCGCTTGTGATAACTGTCCTCGGCACCTTCATCAGACAGCCCCCTTGCGAGCGTCTGCTCTTCGAGGAGTTCTTCGAGGCTGTCGAGTTTGATCGTCGTCTTCACCTCGTCGCGCGTCACCGTCTCGGCCCGCCTGTGGTTGAGAAAAGCGTTGACCATGATGCGCCGCAGCCACGTGTGGAAGCTCGACTCAAAGCGGAACCCTTTGAGCGCGCGGAACGCCTTGAGCCAGACCTCCTGCGAGAGGTCTTCGGCGTCTTCCGGTCGGCGGCAGTAGTGGAGCGCGAGGGCGTAGACGCGCCGCTCGTACTCTCGCGCCAGGCGGCAGAAGGCTTCGAGGTCGCCGCCCTGCGCGCGCCGGATCAGTTCGTTCTCGCTGGTCAACGGTTAGAGTCCCCGGGCGAGCCCACTCTTGCGGGCTCACAGGAAAAGACACGGCGGCGCCCGTTTCGGTTGGCCCACGCGCCGCGAAAATTTTGTGCTCAGATGAGGGCGAAGGCCGCGAGGGTTGGATTGGCCGGGGACTGTAAAGGAAAGGCCGACGCGTGTTTCGTCCACGCGCCGGCCTTTTTGTTGATGAATCGGGCGAGAGACTTACTCCGCGCCGCCGTCCTTCTTCTCGCCGCCGTCCTTCTTCTCGCCGCCGAGCTTGGACGTGACGGCCGTCAGCAGGCGCGGGAAGGTGCCGAGCGGCGTGCGGCTCTCGACGTAGAAGCCGTCCTCGCGCGTGACGCCGAAGGCGAAGCTCGGGCGGAGATTGGCGCGCTGCCCATCGGTCTTGAACGTCTGCTCGCCGCCCTGGAGCGTGCGGCCGAGGCGGTTGAGGTAGTCTGCGTTCGAGTTGAAGTAGACGAACTGCGCCGGCCCCTGCAAACGCGACGCGGCCTCGCGGTAGGCCGCGCTCTCCTTCAGCGAGCGCCCGCCCTGCGCCGTGTCGATGACGCGCTCGACGGCCGAGCCCTTGCTGCTCCCGACGAAGTTGCCGTTTACGAAAGCGTACTCCAACCCGCCGCCCTTCTCGCCCGCGATGCGGCGCACCTTGACGCCCTTGTACTCGCGCTCGGTCGTCTCGCGCCCGTGCTTCTCCGCGAACTTCGCGAGCGCGCCCGCGAACGACGCCTCGTCCTTCAGGTTGACGAGGATGACGGCGCTCGGCCCCTCCTCGGAGCCGACCGCGGTCAACTGCGCCGCGCAGACTTCGGTGCCGACCGCGCCGACGATCTCGTTGCGGAGGTCAACGCCGGTCTTCTCCGTGAACTGCGCCAAGCCCTCCTCGGGGCCTCTCTTGCCCGCCTGGTTCGAGAGCTGCGAGGCGAGCGCGAACATCTGGTCGAAGGTCTGCGGCGCGTTCGCGACCGACGCATCGAACGCCTGCACCGCCGTCTCGGGCACGAGCGCGAGCAGCGCGCCTTCGGTCGGCGGGTTCGACGCGACCGTGGCGAGCACGCCTTCACGCTTCGGCGCGACGACGCCGAAACGCTCGACGACGCGGCCGTCCTCGAACGTCGAGGTGAACGAGGCCGACTGGACGCTCGCCGCGCCGAGGCCGTGGAAGAGCTGACGGAAGACCGCGAGTTTTTCATCCGCGCCTTCGACCTGCGCGCCGTCAACGATGTGCGTCAGCGCCGCGCCGTCGAGGAAGCCGAACATGCCGTCAATGCCCTTCGAGGCCGCGCGCGCTCTCTTGAAAGTCTCGTTGGTGTCGAGCGACGGCTGCTTGCCCGCGCGCACGTCGAGCACGCGCCGGACGGCCTCCGTCCTGTTCGAGAAGACGAGCAGCTCGTTCGCGTACGCGTAACTGAAGCCCTGCTTACCCTGCTTCGTCACGACGTTGAGCTTCGCCTTCTCGTACTCCTCGGTCTTCGTCTCGATGCCGTTCTTCTGCCCCTCGGTCACGAAGCGCAGCACGCGGTTCTCGAAGTGGCGCCGCGTCTCCCAGCCGTCGAACTGCGCGACGATGGCGAACTGCGGCTCGGGCTTGCCGTCCTCGGTCTTCTCCACGCCGAGCAGCGCGATGGCGTAGCTCGCGTCGAGCGCGCCCGCGTGGTTCGCGCCGATCATGAAGAGCGAGCTGGCCGCCGAGTTCTCCTTCGAGAACTCGCGCCACGCCTCGGACTCGATGACCTTGAGCGCCTGCGCGCGCAGGTCCGTGACCTCGACGAAGCCGACCGTGTCGGCCGGCAGCAGACGCTCCAGACGCGGATTCTCGGCCTTCGTCGGCCGCGCCAACTGCGCCACCGCTACCCCGGCCAGCACGAGCACCGCCACCGCAAACAGGATGAAACTTTTGCTTTTCAGTTTTTCCACGATGAACCTCCGTAATAGAACAAACGATGAAGTATGAATGCTGAACGATGAACTAAAGCATTTGTATTGAGTTCATCGTTCAACGTTCCTCGTTCATAGTTCCTATCTCATTTCCTTCCGCGCGAAGACGTACTGCGACGCCAGGTAGAGGCCGGCCGAAATCAACAGCATTGCCAGAATCGGCAGTGGTTCGAGCCGGCTGTAGAATTCGAGGTTGATGCCGCCGTCGGCGGGGCCTTCGGAAGTGCGCGCCGCGCGGCTGATGACCCAGTCGATCAGGTTGCTGCCGAAGTAGTAGAACATCAGGACGAGCGAGACCGCCCCGGCGATGACCGCGATCCACCACTTCTCGAACCAGACTGAGAAGAGGAACGTCGCCGAGTAGACCATCAGCGCGATGACCGTTGTCCACACCGCCCCGCGCACGCCGTTCGACACGATCAGCATGAACGCGTCCCACGAGCCCGCCAGGCTGACGTTCGTCGCCGACGCGGCCATCAAGAGGTAGACGACCGTCAGCGTCGAAAGCAGCGACAGCCCCACGCACGTCGTCGTCTGCAACGCGCCCACGGTGTACTTGAAGAGCAGCACCTGCCAGCGCCGCACGGGCCGCTCGAAGAGGAAGAACATGCTGCGGTTGTCCAGCTCCGCGCCGATGGAGCCGACCGCGAAGAAGGCGAGCAGGAACAGCCCAGCCGTAATCAGAAAGCCCGACTGCGCGACGAGCGCGACCTCTAACACCTGTCCCGCGACCGCGTCCGACAGCGCGTAGAGGTCGAACCGCGCCTCCGGCTGGAGCGAGAACGTCAGCCCCGCGATGAAGAGCGGAATGTGGAACGCGCACGCGAACGCCAGCCACTTCCAGCGCGTCTCGCGCCACTCCTTCCACAGCATCGCCTTCATGATTGACTTCGTCACGAGTTCGCCCTCCGCTCGCGCTCCGCGCGCACCGTGTTCACGAAAATATCTTCCAGAGAGATGGGCAGCACCTCGGGGTTCTTCACGCCGCGCTCGCCCAGCGTCCGCAGCGTCTCGTCGCCGAAGCCGTGGACGGTCAGAACCTGCTCGTGCCGCCCGTTCTCAACCATCACCACGCCGGGCACGCTCGCCACCTCGGGGCGCGTGCCGTTCGTCGCGTAGCGGACGCGCTTGTATGAGAGCTTGATGTCGTCAATCGTCGAGACCATCAGCAGCGCGCCCTCGTCCATGATGCCGACGTAGTCCGCCACGCGCTCGACCTCTTCGACGATGTGCGACGAGAAGAGCACGGTCTTCCCCTCCTCGGCGATCTCGGCGACGATGTTCTCGATGAAGTCGCGGCGGACGATGGGGTCGAGCCCCGAGGTCGGCTCGTCGAGGATGATGAGTTCGGGGCTGAACGAGAGCGCGAGCAGCAAACACAGCCGCGCGCGGTTGCCGCGCGAGAGCTGGCGCACCTTCTTCTCGGGCGGCAGGCTGAACCTCTTTAAGAGGTCGCTGGCCTTCTTGTCGTCCCACGTCTCGTGGAAAGCCTTCGTGAAGCGCACGCTCTCCTCGACCGTCATCCACTCGTAGAGGTAGCGGTTCTCGGAGACGTACGCGACGCGGCGGCGGATGCCGAGCAGGTCTTCGCCGAGCGCGCGGCCGAGCACGCGGATGTCGCCCGTCGTCGGCCGCAGGTGGCCCATGACCATCTTGATGATGGTGGACTTCCCCGCCCCGTTCACGCCGAGCAGGCCGAAGACCGTGCCCTTCGGCACCGCCAGGCTCACGTTCTTCACCGCCTCGAACTTCCCGAACTTGCGCCCGAGGTTCCGCGTCTCGATGGCGTTATCGCCGAGGATGTTATCGAAGTCTGGACTCATGTCTCACTCTTGTTCCGTCTGCCGCCCGCTTACTTGCCGACCATCTCTGGGGCGCGTGCCTGCAAAATCTTTTCGAGCACGCGCTCGAACGCGTCGCGCAGCTCGCGCTCCGAGAGACCGAGGTTGACGCCCTCGACCAGGGCCTTCTCAAGCAGCTCGTTCAGGACCCGGCGCCGCTCGCCCTTCGACATCTCGACGCCCTGCCCCGAGACGAACGTGCCCGCGCCCTGCCGCTTGTAGATGACGCCCTCGATTTCAAGGTCGAGATAGGCGCGCGCCACTGTGTTCGGGTTGACCGCCAGCTCCACCGCAAGCTGCCGCACCGACGGCAAAGGGTCCTCCGGCTGAAGCCGCCCCATCGCCACGGCCGTCTTAATCTGCTGAGCAATCTGTAGATATATCGGCAGACCGCTCGACGGGTCGATGTTTATGAACAACGCTGCCCCCGACCGTCACTGTATCAGTCAACTAATACAGTGACACAGAGTACGGGACGGGTCAAGCATAGGTTTCAAAAAAATTTCGGGCGCCGGGTCTGTATTCACCCGACGCCCGTAACTTCGAGGCCAAGCTCCCCGCCGCCTTCCCGGCGGCAGGGGGTTTTAGTCTTCGAGCACCTTGCCGTTCTCGGCCTCGACCGCCGGAACGTTGATGACCGGCGGGGCCGTCGGTTTGTTCGCGGCCTCGCCGTTAGACTTGACGCCGAGTTGGGAGAGCATCTCCGGCACGTTGAGGCCGAGCGCCTGCAACTGTTGGAGGAGGCCGAAGATGAGGGTCGGGCCGGTCTGCGCGAAGCGGTTGATGCCGCCCGAGCCGTGGCCGTTGCCGTCGGAGCCGCCCTGGTCGATCATCACGATCTTGTCGATGTTGCCGAGCGGCTCGGAGACGGCGCGCAGGGCCGGGGCCGTGGCCTCGATGATGGACGGGAGCTTTTCGAGGATGGTCTGGAGCCGCGCCGCGTCGTTGAACTCGCGCCAGGCGGCGGCCTTCTCCTTGATGGCCGTGGCCTCGGCGAGACCCCGCGCCTCGATGGACTTAGCCTCGGCGAGGCCCTGCGCCTGAATCTTCTCGGCCTCGGCCAGACCGAGTGCCTTGATTCTTTCGGCCTCGGCCAGACCCTCCGCCTGGACGGCCGAGGCGCGCCCCTTGCCCTCGCGCTGGAGCTTCTCGCTCTCGGCCTCGGCGGTGGCGATGACGGCCTGCTTGCGACCCTCGGCGGCGAGGATGGCGGCCTCCTGCTCGCCCTGCGCGCGCAGGACGGCGGCGCGGCGCTCGGCCTCGGCCTTCTTGACGACCGTGGCTTCGAGTTCCTTCTCCCTGCGCAGCACCTCCTGCTCCTGCACGGCGATCTGCTCCTGCGTGCGGATGCGCTCGATGCGGACCTCTTCGGCGACGACCTCCTGGCGGGCCTTGGCGTCGGCGAGCGGGCCGGCCTGGTCGGACTTGGCCTTCTCGCGGAGGATTTCGGCGGTGTACTGCGCGCGCTGCACTTCGGTCTGGCGGGTCGAGGCGGCGATGAGGGCTTCGGATTCGAGCCTCACCTTCTCGCCCTCCTGCATGGCGAGCGAGGCTTTAATCTTGGAGTCGCGCGTGGCCTCGGCCTCGCCGATCTCGGCGTCGCGGCGCACCTCGGCGGTGCGCTTCTTACCGAGCGCGTCGAGATAGCCCTCGTCGTCGCTGATCTCCTGAATGGTGAGGGCGTCCAGGCCGATGCCCATCTTCTCAAGGTCGCCGGCGGCCTCGCTCGCCAACTTCTGCGCGAAGCTCTGCCGGTCGTTGTTGATCTCCTCGACGGTGAGCGTGCCGAGGATGGCGCGCAGGTGGCCTTCCAAAGTCTGGAAGACGAGACGGTGGAACTCCTCGGGCTTCATGCCGAGGAATCGCTCGGAGGCGGCGCGCAAGGATTCGTCGTCCCCCTTAATCTTGACGTTGGCGACCGCCTTCACCGAGACGGGGACGCCCTGCCCCGTGTAGGCGCGCGAGGTGGCGAGCGGGACGGTCAGGACGTTGAGGTTGAGGTAGTCAACCTTCTCCAGGAACGGGACGATGAGGGTCGCGCCGCCGCGAACGAGCCGGTAGCCGACCATCGTCCCGTCCGAGAGCTTGCGCGAGCGGCCCGAGATGACCGCCGCCACGTTGGGCGGAACCTTGATGTAGTTACGGCTGAGCAGCCAGAAGGCGATGATGACCGCCAGCGCGACCGCCAGGATGGCGGCGACGACGAGAATGTCCTGCGTGATGTTCATGCTTTACTCCGTTGGTAGCCGCGGGCGCGGGCTACTCAGTCAGACGCTGCCTGTAAGTCTCGGACTCGGCGCCCGGGCTGACGATGACCGAGTCGCCGGTAAACTCTTCGATGCGGACGAGCGCGCCGTTCTTCAGCTCGACGCCGTCGCGCGAGCGCGCGATCTTCTCGACGCGCTCCTCGCCGACGCGGCAGCTTATCTGTCCGACGCCGCCCGCCGGGATGGTGACCGTCACCTGCGCGGTGCGGCCGACGAGTTGCGACCCGCTGACGGAACTCGTTGACTGCTGCGACAGGAGGAAGCGTGCGAAGAGCGCGACCGCTCCGCCGAGAACGAGGCCGCTCGCGAGCCCCATCAGCGCGCTCGGGACGACGCCCATCCCCGAGCCGACGCCGATGGCGCCGAAGCCGCCGAAGGCCGTGATGAAGACCGCAACCGAGCGCGTGTCGATGAAGCCGTGGCCGTCGGGGCCGCCGCCCCCGTCCGCGCCGAAGCCGAAGTCGCTAAGCAGCTCGCCGAAGAGCAACGAGATGACAAGGAAGACCAGGCCGACCGCGGCGATGGCGATGAAGATCGTCAGGGCGCTGACGCTGGCGAAGAAGTCTGTCAACTCTGTTTCTCTCGGTAAGATTCGGGAAGGTGGAAGCCGGGCGCGCGCGCATGCCCTTGCACGCCGACGCGCGCCCGGCGCATCGCCGCGACTACTTCGTCACGACCTTCGAGCCGTTGCCCGAGGGCGTGTTGCCGTCGATGCCGAGCCGGTCCTTGAAGAGGCTGAGCAGCAGCAGCGTGCCGATGCCGCCCGAGCCGTCGCCCGTGCCGCCGGAGGCGAGGATGTCGGGGGTGATGCGGACGCCCTTCTCGCCGATGACCTTGAGGGTCTCGACGAGCGCGACGCCCTGCGACCCGAGCGCGTTGACCTGCTCGTGATAGGCGACGCCCTGCGCCTCGCCCATCAGGCGCACCTTCTCGGCCTCGGCCTTGCCGGTGGCGAGGATGTAGTGCGCCTCGCCGTCGGCCTCCGCCTTACGCTGCTCGGAGCGGCGCGAGGAGATTTCGACGCCGACTGTCGCGGCCATCAGGTCCTTCTGGTTGTCGGCGTGGGCGCGCGTCTTCTCAAGCTGGATGCGCTTCTCCTCGGCCTCGCGCTGCGCGTTGTACATGTTCTGGCGCTGCTCGGCGAGAATCTTCTCGGTCTGCGTCTTCATCAGCTCTTCCGGCAGGTGGATGTGGCAGATGAGGACGTTGACGACATCGACGTGATACTTCAAGAGGTGCATGCGGACGCGCGCCTCGGCGCGTTCCTGCTCTTCGTGGCGATTTTGCAGATACGCCATCGCCGACGACTCGGACGCCTGGTTGCGGAAGATCGAGTCGATGAGCGGGTGCATCACGTTCTGGATGAGTTTGTCGGTGTTGCCGATCTTGGCGACCATGAAGGGCGCGTCCTCGGGCTTGACGCGGAAGACGACGCGCACTTCGAGCTTCATCGTGAAGCCGTCCTTCGAGATGACCTCGAAGGGGTCGAAGGTGTTGTCAACTTCTTCCGCCGTCCACTCGACCGTCATGTTCGTGGTCGGGATGATGATGGGCGTCATCGCCAGGGTGTTGACGTAGTACTTGCCGGGGCCGACGACCGACTCCTGTATGCCGCGAAAGCCCTCGGGGACGACGTACGCCTCGTGCGCGCCCTGGTCGAGCCGCGCGTCGGCCGGGTCGCTGGCGAGCAACTCTTCCTGTAGCTCGGAGATTTGCCGGGTCTCGCCGTCGAGCTGGTCGAGGCGCTGGACGGCCTTCGTCACCTGCTCGTGCTCCTCCTTCTCAAGCCGCTCGCGCACCTTGTTCGCCATCTCGCGCCGTATCTCCTCGGTCGGGTCCTTGCCGACGTTCGAGACGATGACGGCGACCTCGCCCGGCTTGACCTCGCGCGCCGTCTCGGGGATGACCTTGAAGACGAGCGGGTTGATGTAGTAGGTGCCGGGCAGGAGGATGTCGCGCTGCGGCCCGCGCTGGCCGCCCTTCGAGATGAACTCGTTGCAGTCCTGGAAGTTGTCGTGCCCCTGGACGGTCGTCGCGACGTAGTCGCGCGGGTCGAGCGGCGCGCCGTCGAGCGCCTCGACGAGGCCGATGTTGTTCTCGTTGATGACGGTCGCGTCGAAGAGGCGGATGAAGAAGAGGCCCGGCTTCGGGTCTCCGCCTTCGAGCGGCACCGACTGTGTGTGGATGCGGTAGGTGCCCGGCGTCAGGATTTCGACCTGCGGCCCCTTCTGCCCACGGTTGGCGACGAACGCCTCGGCGTCCTGGTAGTTGCGGTGGCCCTGGACGGCCTTGCCGTGCAGGCGACCGGCGTCGAGCTGGTCGCCGTCGGAGGCGGTGACGATGCCGACCTTGCCCGGGGGGATGACCGTCATCTTCGAGACCGAGATGCGAAAGAGGTAAGGGTGAATCGGCCACAAGCCCGGCGGCAGTGTCCGGAGCTGGATGCCCTTGACGCCACCCTGCTTGATGAAGGCGATGGGGTCCTGGAAGTTGTTGTGCGCGTTCTGCGCGCGGTCGGGCGCGAAGTTACGTCCCGGGGGCATCGGCTCGCCGTCGATGGCCTCGACGACGCCCAACTCGTCCGGACCGATCTCGATGAGCGGCACCTTGCGCACGACCTTCTCGAAGGGCCACTTGACGAAGTGGAGGCCGGGCTTCAGCACGTCGGCCTGGATGCCGACCTCGCCCTCGGTGGCGACGACGCGTCCCGGCGGCATCTTGCGGCCGACGTAGCGCCGCTCCTTGATGGCGATTTCGCGCGCGCCGACGTTGACGAGAATCTTGCCCAGGATGACGAGCAGGACGATCAGCGCGATGCCGATCAACACGATGTAGGGAACGTAGCTGAATAGATCGATGTTGTTCATTTGGACTCCCGAACTTCTGTCTTCGACCGTTTGCTGGAAGAGTTCGACCGCGACACGGGCTAACAAGTTCGCGTCAGCCTTTAAGGCGGCGGCCGCTCCTCTTCGAGGACGTGCCCGCCCGGCTCAACCTGAACGTCCTGTCTCGCCCCGGCGTTCAGCCTCCGGCGCACGTCCGCGAGTTTCTGCTTGAGGACGAAGCCCGCCCCCGAGCGCTTGGCCTCCGAGGAGAGCAGCCAGTACTCGGCCTCGAAGAGCGCGCGCAAATCCTCCGCGCCGAGCGCGGCGAGTCCGCCCCCCTCCCAAAGTTGTAAGACCTCGGAGACGGCGCGGCCGAACGTGCCGGCGTCGTCCGAGAGCGCCGAGACGCGGAGCAACTCGGCCGTCGAGAGCGGCGTCGGCCCCTCGCGCCAGGAGCCGAGCAGCATCTCGGCCAACTCGGGCGAGGCGCGCAAGCTCCGGCCGCCCGCGATGTGCGCGGCCAGCTCGCGCACGCGCGCGGCGTCGCCCGAAGCGCGCCCGACCAGTCCGTCGAGGACGAAGCGGTAGAGCGCCGCGTCGCCCGACGCGTGCGCGTCGGCGAGCGCCGACAGGTCGCCGCGTTCCGCGCGCTCGCGCAGTTCGCCGCGCCTGATCTGCTCGGGGCTTTCTTTGGGAGTTTCGTCGTCCTCGGGGGCCGCGTCGAAGAGACTGCGCGGGCTGACGCCCGCAGGAAGCTCGGGCGCGTCGCCTCTGGACGAAGAGCGTTTCGTGCGGAGGATTGCGAAGGAGGCTACGAAGAGCAGGAAGACTGAGATGATGAGAATGGCGCTCACTTTTAACGCCTGTAACACCGCGGCCGGCAACCGAAAACCTTTGGCCCCTCCCGGACCGACGACCACGGCGCTGTTCGTTGATGTTATACGAAAAAACTGTCAGAAGGTTGCGGGGCGGCTCCGATTCCGGCGAGGCCGCCGCCCCGCTTCAAACGTCGGGCGACGAATCATACATCGCCCCGCCGTCCCTGTCACCGTCGGGCGAGGAGGTTTAAAGGGTAAAGGGGAAGGGGGAAAGGATTTCAGTCCCTTCCCCCTTCCCCTTGACCCTTGACCCTACAGTCTTCAGAAGCTGCGGCGGAAGAGGTAGGAGGCTTTGATGAAGAAGGTGCGGGTGTTGCGGGCTAAGCCCTGCTCGGCCTGGCCCGAGTAGGTGTTGTAGAAGTTGCGGTTGAGGTCGTCGTTGTAGCCGACGTAGAAGGCCGTGCCCGGGTTGGGCGTCCAGCCGAAGAGGAACTGCCCACGATAGCTCGACGCCGTCGAGCTGTAGTCGATGCGCGCGCGCGCGAAGGCGAAGCGGGTGAACTGGTAGGTCGTCTTCAGGCTCGCGATGTTCGAGTCGAAGGCAACAAGCCCCGTGTCCTCGCGCACCAGCCGGTTCTTCGAGAACGTCAGCGTCATGTTGAGGTCTTTCGACGCCTTGTAGGTCACGTTGCCGTTCGTGTAGAGGAAGCCGCCCGCGCCCGGCTGCTTGAGGCCGAGGCAGGCGTCGGGCGGCACGTAGCCCTCCTTCTCGATGCAGAGGTTGTCGGCCGCCGCCAGGCGCTGCGCGACGGCCGAGGGGCTCACGCGCGGGAAGCGCCGGCCCGCGCCGAAGTCGTAGTCGAGCTGCCCCCAACGGTAGCCAAAGAAGTAGAAGAAGGTGATGCGCTTGGTCGGCGTCGAGCCGGCGTAGGCGAAGACGTTCTTCGAGGTGTCGGAGACCTCCTTCAGGCTGTTGGCGAACTGCGTCACGCCGAACTCAGAGGCGAAGACGCGCTCGTAGCCGGTGTTGTAGCCGACGCGGACGAAGGACTGGCGCTGGAGGTTCGGCCCGAACTGCCCCTCGTACGTCCAGTTCTGCGAACGGCCCTGCCAGTCGAAGCTGCCGCCCGCGTAGTGGTTCGTCTCCCACGAAGTGATCTTCGCCTTCGGCTTCGGCTCGGTGAAGTAGCCGAAGTTGAAGTTGTGCCCGTTCGTGTTGACGCGGCGCGTGAAGCCGACGAGCGCGACGTAGCCGGCCGTGCGCCCGACGCCGTTGACGTTGAAGTAGTGGTGCCGGCTGTTCTTGTTGAAGTTGTAGGCGTAGACGAAACCGTTCTGCGTCTGACACTGGTCCTTGTCTTCGGTCTTGGCGAACGAGCAGAGGCGCGCGTTGGTGCCGAGCACTTGCACGTCGAGCGAGGTCTGCTTGTCGAACTTGATGCGCGCGTCGAAGCCGCCGACGTAGTTGCTCTTGTTCGCGAAGTTGTAGGACGTGCCGAGGAAGCCGAAGAAGTTCTCCTTGCCGAAGTCGCGCTTGACGCGCAGGATGCCGACCTTCGAGTTCTGCTCGTTGAGGCGCGCGAAGCCCGCCGGCAAATTCTCCGGGTCGTAGCGGATGTCGTCCTCGTAGTTGCCGGGCGCGTTGTCCGAGGCGTAGAGCAGGCCGTAAGTGTACTTGCCCTTGCGCCCCGTCACCTTCGCCGCCACGTCCGGGTCGGAGATGGTGCGCGTGTGAACGGCCGCGATCTGCGTGCGGAAAATCTCGATGCCTTCGAGGAAAAAGGGCCGCTTCTCCTCGAAGAAGATGGGGAAACGCTGGTTGGCCGTGACGACCGTGGCGTCGGCCTCGACCTGCGCGAAGTCCGGGTTGATGGCGAGGTCCAGGGTCAGCGCCGAAGAGGCGACGAACTTGGCCGTCAGGCTCGGGTCGAAGAGGACGGGCTGGTTGACGAAGACGCCGTTGTCGGCCACGCCGAGCGCCCTGGCCTGCTCCCTGCTCATCGAGCGGACGTGCTTGCCGGTCTCGGAGACGATGAAGCTCGGGATGAGTTCGAGCGTGCGCTCGGCCGAGATGTCTTCGAGGCCGGTGATATACCCGGCCTGATTGAGCAGCCCCGTCACATCGCGCGAGATGGGCATCCACGAGTCCTGCTCGCCGTTGAGGCGCTGGATGATGCGGAAGACATTCACGCCCCATAGCTTGTCCTTGCCCGCCTCGTAGCGCAGCGACTTGAAGGGCACCGCCACCTCGACGACCCAGCCGTCCGAGGTGATCGTGCCCTTCGACTCCATGACGATGTCCACGCTGAAGTCGGCGCCCGTGCCTTCGGTGCGAATGCCGTCCTGCTGCACGCCGAGCGGGTTGAAGACGAGCACGTACGCCTTGCGCCGGTCGTTGAAGGTGTCGAGCATGATGCGGACGCTGTCGTCGTTAGCCATCACGTCGTCGCGCTTGGGGAGGGTGGCGCGCACCTTATCCGGCTCGTCGAAGCAATGGAACGCGATGTAGAGGAACTTCGCGTCGAAGCCGATGCGCGTCTCGGTCGGCTTCGACGGCGCGATGTTGTCGCCGGGGTTGATCTGGTAGAAGTCCTTGAGCACGGCCGCCGTCTTCCAAATCTCGTCGTCGAGCTTGCCGTCGATGACGGGCGCCTTGTCGAAGCGCGCGATGCGGACTGGCTGCGCCTTCTCGGGCGGGAGCGCCGGCACGCCCTTCCCGACCGTCTTCGGGGCCGGCACGGCGGCGGCGGGCGCGGGCGTCGTCGAAGGGGAAGCCGTGGGCGAAGGGGTCGGGGCGGGCGTCGGCGAGGTCGCTTTGGCTAACTGCGGCGTCGGGGCGGCGGCGGGCGACTGCGCGGGCGCCGTGGCCGTCAGCGTGAAGACGAAGACGCACAGCAGCGCGACTCTCTGAAGATTGTTCATGGGCTTCTTTCCGGTTCCGGCAGTCGCGGCGCGACACATCGCCGCCCGGGCCTCACACACGGAGGTCTCCGACTCGGCCCGCGCCGTCGCGGACGTATCCGCCTTCAGGTTGTTCTGTATAGTCCGGGAGCGATGCGGAGGGGTTTAAGTCGTCCCGGCCTTCCGTCCCGCGTGTTCGATGGCGCGGGCCTTGAAGGGCGCCGCCCCGAAGCTCGTCACGACGCTTGAGCGGCGCCGGCAGAGAGTTGTTAAGGGTGAAGCGCGAGGACGCCTCACCCCTTTGAAGACTTATTCGCCCAACGTGCCGACGGCCGCGACCGGCTCCGGCAGTTCTATGTTCACCGCGACCTGCCGGGGCAGGCGCGTCACGCGCGGCGCGGACGCGGGGCATTCGTTGCACTTGAACTTCAGCACCTTCGTCTTCGCGCCGTCGCGCACGACGCGGAACTCGTAGGCGCCCGGCGCGGACGCGTTGAGTTTGCGCGTTGCTTCATCAAGGGCCTTCCGCAACTCGGTGCCGTTCGCCTCGAAGCGTACGGCCGTGGCGTAGGCGACGCGCATGCCGTCGGCCTCGACGCGGAGCCTGTCCGCATCCACGCGCGCCCCGCCGCCCGCCGTGGGCGCGGCCCTGGGCGGTTCGATGCTGTTGCTGGGCGGGGTGATCATGGCGACCTCCGCCTCGACCGCCGACAGCGACGCGACGAACGCTTCGGCGACTTCCTTGATCTCGTCGTGCTTGCCCTGGTTGATGGGGTCGCGCGCGGGGTCGCCGATCATCGCGTTCTGCTCGAAGTCCTTGCCGCCGGTGCGGACTTCGGCGCGGGCGGACGCCCCGGCCCTGCTCGCCTTCCACGTCGCGCCCGACTTCTCTCGCGGGCAGGAGGCGAGCAGCGGCTCGGCCGCGCGCGCGACGGGGGCGGCCGCCGAGGGCTCGCCCGTGGGCAGATTCAGGAACGCGTGCAGGAGTTCGCGGTGCAGCCGCGCGCCGACCGCGCCCTTCAGCGCCTTGAGGTCGTGCGACAGTTGCGGCAGCGAGAAGAGCGCCGCGGCGACGATGACGAACGCGATGACTGATCTGTGCTTCATAACCAACCCGCCTTTTTCAGGAGGCCACGCGGCCTCCGACTTACATCAGCCTCAAAAGCTATCGGCTCTAACTATCCCCGAAACACCACCCGCCCGGATTTCGTGGCAACTTTTTTTGGCTTACAATGTCGCCCGGCGTTCACCAATAAGAGTTCATGGCTTTAAACGCGCGGGCCGCTTCCCCGGTTCGTTCTCGCGTCAGGCGACGCTCTCGGGCTCGGCCGTTCTCGTCACTGTTAGTGTCGCGGCCCGACAGTAGGTTTCAAAAAAACTTCGCGGCCGGTTCCTTTTTTTCGGCGGCGCGCGGCGGCGCACCCCCGACCTTATTAACGCGTAAGGATGCGGCGTCGCGGCTCAGTGTCTCAACGGAATTGTGACGAAACTACCCGGCCTGGGACGGACGGCGTGCACGGCGTGACGAACGGGACGATGGCGGGGACGAAATCGCGGACAATATCAACCACGGAGGGACGATGAGGTATAGAAGATTCGGGCGGACGGGTTGGGATGTGAGCGAGGTCGGCTACGGCATGTGGGGCATGGGCGGTTGGAGCGGCTCGGACGACGAAGAGTCTCTGCGCTCGCTCCAGCGCGCGGTCGAGCTCGGCGTTAACTTCTTCGACACGGCGTGGGGTTACGGCGAGGGGCACAGCGAGGCGCTTTTGGGTCAGCTCGTCCGCGCGAACCCGGACAAGCGGCTCTACACGGCCTCTAAAATTCCGCCCAGGAATTTTAAGTGGCCGAGCCAGCGCGGCTTCACGCTCGACGAGACCTTCCCGCCCGAACACATCGAGCAGTACGTCCACAGCAGTCTGGAGAACTCGGGCCTTGAGAAGTTCGACCTGATGCAGTTCCACGTCTGGGAGGACGACTGGGTCGAAGACGACCGCTGGGCGAAGAAGATGGACGAGTTGCGCTCGCAGGGTCTCGTCGGCGCGGTCGGCATCAGCATCAATCGCTGGGAGCCCTGGAACGGCGTGCGCTCCGTCCGCTCCGGCCTCATCGACGCCGTGCAGGTCATCTACAACATCTTCGACCAGAACCCGGAGGACGACCTCTTCCCCGCTTGTCGGGACATGGACGTTGCCGTCATCGCGCGCGTCCCCTTCGACGAAGGGACTCTGACCGGCACGCTTACTAAAGAGAGCACCTGGCCCGAGGGCGACTGGCGTAACACTTACTTCGTCCCGGAGAACCTCATCCCTAGCGTCGAGCGCGCCGACGCCCTCAAGTCCGTCGCCGAGCGCGCGGGCTTAACGTTGCCGGAGATGGCGCTGCGCTTCATCCTCTCGAACCCGACGGTCTCGACCATCATCCCCGGCATGCGCAAGCTCAAGAACGTCGAGTCGAACGCCGCCGCGAGCGACGCCGGCCCGCTCGACAACGAACTGCTCGAAACGCTGCGCCCACACCGCTGGGAGCGCAAGCCGAAACCCTGGTCGCAGTGAACAGGCCGATGAGAAACACGACGACCTTCATGCGCGCGCGGCGGACGCTCTGCGCGCTGCTGTGCGCGCTCGCCCTCCTCTCCGCGCCCGCCCGCGCCTTCGGGCAACAGGCGCGGGCCGCCGTCGAGGGGCCGCCCAAAGAGACGGGCACGTTCCGCGCGCCGGACTTAGTTGAACTGATAAAGCTCGACCGCGCCATCAAGCTCGACGTGCGTTACGCGACGGCGAACAACTTCGCGGGGCGCGCGGTCTACGCGGAGGCGCGCGCGTTCCTACAGCGCCCGGCGGCCGAGGCGCTCGCGCGCGTGAGCCGCGCGCTCGGGAAGAAGGGTTACGGGCTCACGGTCTTCGACGGCTACCGCCCTTGGTCCGTGACGAAGCTCTTCTGGGAGATCACGCCCGCCGACAAGAAGCAGTTCGTCGCCGACCCCGCGAAGGGCTCGCGCCACAATCGCGGCTGCGCCGTTGACCTCACGCTCCACGACCTCAAGACCGGCCGCCAGGTCTCCATGCCCGGCGAGTACGACGAGATGTCGGAGCGTTCGCACATCAACTACGCGGGCGGCACCCCCGAACAGCGCCGCCTCCGCGACCTCCTCCGCGCCGCGATGGAGGCCGAAGGCTTCGCCCCCTACGAGCCCGAGTGGTGGCACTACGACTTCAAAGACTGGCGCCAGTATCCGATTTTGAACCTGAGCTTCGCCGACATTGAGAAGGTCAAAGCGAAAGCGGCCGGCGCGTCTCACACCAAATAGTGCTCGGCCTGCACCATCTGGCATAGGCGCGGCGGCGCGCGGGCCGCGTTTTTGTGAGATTGTTTGAACAAGCCTCATCCAGCGCCCGTTTTGCGGCCACGGGCACGTGCTTTGCACCGGCCGCGGGCAAAGGACGAAAGCCACCCGCAAGTGCTCTTCCCTTTCGGGGAGTGAGGCTTCGTCCGCCCCGAGCCTGCCCCCAAGCAGAGCCCGTTTCGTTCGCAACGAAGGAGCGTCAAGTATGCGTTCTCGTCTCTCTGCGCCGTCCGCTCTCCTCTTTCTTCTCTCCACCCTCTTACTCCTGTGCACGGCGGCCCGCGCCGCCGACGACACTTACTACGACGATGACGAGTACGAGGAGCGCGCGCGCGTCCTGCGCGTCAGCCTCCTCAAGGGCGAGGTCAGCGTCAAGCGCGCCGGCAACGACGAGTGGGAGGACGCGCGACTGAACTCGCCGCTCGTCGAGGGCGACGTGCTCGCGACGGGCCGCGACGCGCGGCTTGAGATACAGGCCGACGCGCGCAACTTCGTCCGCGTCGGACCCGACTCCGTCATCCGCGTCGTCACGCTGCGCGACGAAGGCATCGCGCTGAGCCTCTCCGAAGGCACGGCCACCTTCCGCCTCGCGCGCCTCGACAAATCGAAGGAATACTTTGAACTCGACGCGCCGGGCGTGACCGTCGCTCCCGAGCGCGTCGGCCAGTACCGCGTCGATGTCGAGCGCGACGGCGGCGTGCGCGTCACCGTCCGCGAAGACGGGCGCGCGCGCATCTACTCGCAGAACTCCGGCTTCGTCCTGCGCACCAACCGCACGGCGCGGCTCGCGCCCGACGGCTCGGGCGAGAGTGACTGGGAGTTCACGGCCGCCGCTGGCTTCGACGAGTGGGACTCGTGGAACGACGAGCGCGAGCGATACCTCGCGGAGCGCCTGCGCTACGACGGGCGCGACCGCTACTACGACGCCGACGTGTACGGCGCCGAGGAGTTGGACTCGTACGGCGACTGGTCCTATCACAACGACTACGGCTACATCTGGCGCCCGCACACGACGGTCGTCAACGTCTACAACGACTGGGCGCCCTACCGCTACGGCCGTTGGGACTGGTGCGCGCCGTACGGCTGGACGTGGGTCGCGGCCGAGCCCTGGGGCTGGGCGCCGTACCATTACGGCCGTTGGGTCTACGTCAACGGCCGCTGGTGCTGGGCGCCGCGCGGCTACGGCTACAACTACCGTCGCGCCTGGTGGAGACCTGCGTTGGTGGTGTTCGTCACTCTGGACTTCGGCCGCGACCGTCAGGTCTGCTGGTATCCGCTCACGTACGGCCAGCGCGACCCGCGCGGACGCCACTGGAGGCGCGACCACGACCGTCTGTCGCCGTTGCGCGGTCGCGACCTCGACCACATACGCAGGCAGAACCCGCACTGGCTGCGCGCGGTCTCGACCGTGCCCGCGCGTGAGTTCGGCGAACGCGGACTCCGTGCGAGACCGGCGGCCGGCGACCTCGCGCACCGCGCTCTGTCGAGCGAGCCCTTGCGCGGGCAACTGCCCATCGAGCGTGGCACGATGCGCGCCGCGCCGCGCGTGGGGACGACGCAGGGAGCGGCGAGGCCCACCGGCGCGCAGGGGCGCGACACGTTGAGCATCAACCGCCCGACGCCCGTCCTGCCTCCGCGCGCCATCGCGGACCGCCCGACCGGCGCCGCCGCGCGCACGCCCGGCGTCTCGCTCGATGGCGAACTGCGCCGCACGCGCGTCTTCAACAACCGCGAGCCGCGCTTGCCTTCGTCGCCCGACGCGAGCGGCGGCAACAGCACTCCCGGCTCCTCGGGTGGCGACAACACGGGCACCGGCGCGGTCGCGCGCCCGCGCGCTTACGGCAGACCGTCCGACGGCTCCGGCGGCGACTCCGCGCAGCCCGTGCGCGCGCGGCCCACGCGCCCCGACGTGCCCGCCGACTCGACGCCGACCGGCGACGACGCCATGTCGCCCAAGCGGCGCGCGCGCGACACGGGCGAGCCGCGCGTCCGACCGACGCAGCCGTCGGGCGAACAGCCGCCCGCCGAAGCGCCGCGTCAGGCGCAACCGCGCGACGACGGCTCAAGCCCCGTCTACCGCCCGCGCTACGAGCCGCGCATCAGGCCGCGCGACGAAGACGGCGGCGGTTCATCTGCTCCCGCGCGACGCGAGGAGCAGCCCTCGCCGCGACGCGAAACGCCGCCCACCTACACGCCCGAACGCAGAGCGCCGCGCGAGGCGCCCGCCCCGCGTAACGACGCGCCCGAGCCGAGACGCGAGGCACCACGCCCCGAGCCTCGACGCGAACAGCCGCGTCAGGAGGCACCGCGCTACAACCCGCCGCCGCGTCAGGAAGCACCTCGCAACGATCCGCCGCGTCAGGAGGCGCCGCGTCGCGAAGCCCCTAAACAGGATGCTCCGCGCCCGCGCGACCCCGACACGCCGCACAGGAAACAGCGGCCGGACAACCGTTAGTTAACCCGAGAGTCGGAGGCGCGAGACGGGGCCTTGCACCTCCGCTTGGCTGCGGCGGAACACCGCGCGGACACGACCGACGCAACTCGCCGCCGGTGTTCCGCCGCCGCAGAAATATCAGTAGGCAGAAGGCAGATGGCAGTAGGCAGTCGCTCCACGTTAAGTCAGTTGAAGGGTTGATTCAGTATTACCCGACGGCGTGGCTCTCAACTGCCTACTGCCATCTGCCTTCTGCCTACTGTTACCCCTTCCAGCCGCGCTCTCTCCGGACCACAGCCGAAAGGATTCCAGATGCGCGCCCGCTCACGCCTCGTCGCACTCGTTTCAGCCCTGTCGCTCTTCGCCGTCGCCGCAACGCTCCCGCGCGCGGGCGGCGCGCAGGCGCCCTCCGCGAAGCGATACAGACCCGACCTCGGCCGCGCCCTGTCGGCACGCACACGCATCGGCGCCGCACCGACGCGCCCCGACGCATACCTCCCTCGACACAAACGCACAGACCGACAGACGCGCACGCGTCCGTCGAACCTTGGTGTTGATTCAAAGCGACGCCCGCCCGCACGTCCTTCAAATAAGGTTGAGAGGGACAAAGCAACTGCTTCAACTCAAACATCACGCACAACTCCGTCGGCCGCCATCGCACCGGGCACGTCTTTGAGCCGCGTGCTGCACGTCTCGCAACTGAGCCTCGTCTCCGCCGAAGGCACGCACGAGGAGTTTGTGGACCGCGACGGCGACCTGCTCGCCGACGACCGCGCCACCTTCGACGCGGGCGGCGGCTCCTACGACATCGCCGTCGGGCGCACCGGCGCGCGCTACGAAGTCTTCACAGCCATCGACGACCGTGGCACCTCGACGACCAACGACGACGTTGCGACCGGCATCCTCGTCCTCGCCAACGACACCAACGGCGACTACGTGCGCGACGCTTCATCGACCTACGACCTCGGCCGCGACTTCAACCTCCCCTCGGCCGTCGCGGTCGTCGCCGGCACTTCGAAGACCGGACGCGAGTTCGTCGTCGTCTCTTCCAGCGGCTACTACAACACCGAAGACCCCAACGACCCCAACAACGAAGAGTCGCCCGGCGTCGTCCTGCTCGTGCGCGACCCCGCGACCGGCGGCTTCGACTCCACGCGCTCGCGCGCGCTCGTCGAGGTCGGCGACGACCGTCTCTTCAACGCCAACGCCCTCGCGCTCCTGCCCGACGGCGATCTACTTGTTGCTGACTTCCAGTCGAACGAGTTGCGCGTTGTCCGCGACACCAACGGCGACGGCGTGCCCGACACGCTCGACGCGACGCCCTTCTACTCGTTCCCCTTCGACACGGACGCGCCGCTCGACGTGGCGGCCAACTCGCGCGGCGTCGTCTTCACGCACTCGACGGGCAACGACACGTACATGCTCGCCCTCTACGACACGGACGGCGACGGCGACGCCGACGAGGACTTCGTCTGCGTCGAAGGTCTCTCAATAGACAACAACCTCGTCCTCCACGGCCTGACCGTCTCGCGCGAAGGCACGGTCTTCGTCATACAGGACGCGTTGGGCGAGAGCGACCTCGCGGACGACGGAGGCAACGGCGGCATCCCGCACGTCTACGCCTTCCCCGACCCCGCGCTCAACGGCGTGCTGCGCGACGGCGACGCCTTCGTCCTTGCCGACGACGAGTTCACGCAGGCTTACTCCGGACTCGCCTTCGGCGTCGAGACCGTGCTCCCGCCCGTCGCGCGACTGAGCGTGACCAACAGCGCGAGCCTGCAAGGCGACCCGACCGCGGACGGCCTCGCGACCATCAAAGGCACGGGGCTGACGCGCGGCCTGAACGGCGCGACGCAATCCGATGCCGCAACGCGCGGCGTCCGCGTGACCGTCGAAGGGCTCGAAGTCCCCGTCCTCTCCTTCGACGACGCAAGCGTCCACGTCCACGTTCCGCAGGCGCTCGGGACGGGCTTTGGCTCCGTCGTCATCATTGTCAACGGTAACGTGACGGCGGCCGACGACGCGTCCTTCGTCACAGCCAACCCCGGCCTCTTCACCGTCCCACGAACCGGCGCGGGCGAGGCCGTCGCGCTGCTCGTCTCCGGCATGTTCCACACGAACGCGCCCTTCCCCGCGCGCACGGGCAACGCGGCGTCCGAGGTCGCGCTCTTCGGCACGGGCTGGCGCAACTCGCTGCCCGTCACGGTGCGGATCGGCGGCAAGTCGGCGAAGGTCAACTACGCCGGCCCCTCCGGCGGCTTCAACGGACTCGACCAACTCAACGCCGTCATCCCCGACGGCGTCACAGGTCCGGCCGCCGTCGTCGTCACCACCGCCGACGGCTCGACCAGCCGCACCGGCGTCTTCATCACCGTGCAATGAAGCGATAGCGCGTTAGTGTTATATTCATCCTCACTTCTAACGCGTATGAACTTACACGACATCAAGACGCCTTCCCTCGTACTCGACGTGGAGCGCGTGCGGCGCAACGCGGAGAAGATGTCCGAGCGCGTCAGGCGCTTCGGCGCCGCGCTGCGCCCGCACGTCAAGACGCACAAGTGCGTTGAAGTGGCGCGCATCCAGACCGAGGGGCACGCGGGCGGCATCACCGTCTCGACGCTCGCCGAGGCGCGCGCCTTCGCCGCGCACGGCTTCAAAGACATCACCTACGCCGTCCCCGTCGAGCCGGGAAAGTTCGACGAAGCGATTGAGCTGTCGCGGCTCTGCGAACGCCTCGCGCTCATCACGGACGACATAGATATTCCGCCGCAACTCGACGAAGCGGCGCGGCGCGCGGGGCTGACGCTCGACCTGTTCATGAAGGTCGATTGCGGCTACCACCGCTGCGGCGTCGAGCCCGACCAACCCGAGGCGCTCGAAATCCCGCGCCGCATCGACGCCGCAAGTAACCTCCGCTTCGCGGGCATACTCACGCACGCCGGCCACGCCTACAACGCGCGCTCGCACGAAGAGCTGCTCGCGCTCGCGCGACACGAGCGCGACGTGATGACGGAGTTCGCCGCGCGCCTGCGTTCGGACGGCGTCGAAGTCCCAGTGGTCAGCGTCGGCTCGACCCCGACCGCGACGCATTACGACCACCTCGAAGGCGTGAACGAAGCGCGGCCCGGCAACTACATCTTCTTTGACGCCTTCCAGGCCACGCTCGGCAGTTGCTCGTTCGAGGACTGCGCGCTGACGGTGCTCGCGGCGGTCGTCCACCGCGACCGCGCGCGCCGCCGGGTCGTGCTCGACGCGGGCGCCATCGCGCTCTCGAAGGACCGAGGCCCCGTCGGGTTAGACCCTTCGTGCGGCTACGGCCGCGTGCTCGACCTCGAAGGCGCGGAGACGGGCCTGCGCGTCGGCGGGCTCTCGCAGGAGCACGGCGAGGTGCAGGTGGATGACGAAGGGCTGCTCGACACGCTCCACGTCGGCGCGCGCGTCCGCGTGCTCGCCAACCACTCCTGCCTCTCCGCCGCGCAGCACACGCACTATCACGTGCTCGAAGGCTCGCGCGTCGTTGACCGCTGGGAGATTCAGCAAGGGTGGTGAGGATGGCGGGGACCAGTCTTCTCAACCTCGAAGTGTTTCACGACGACGAGGAGTTGAACGTCGTCATCGAGACGCCGAAGGGGAGCCGCAACAAGTACACGTACGACGAGAAGCTTCGGCTCTTCAAGCTCGGCGGGGTGCTGCCGTCGGGGGCGTCGTTCCCTTTCGACTTCGGCTTCGTGCCCTCGACGGTGGGCGGCGACGGCGACCCGCTCGACGTGCTGGTGCTGATGGACGAGCCGGCGTTCGCGGGCTGCCTCGTCCGCACGCGCCTCGTCGGCGTCATCGAGGCCGAGCAGACCGAGCGCGACGGCGAGACGACGCGCAACGACCGCCTCGTCGGCGTCGCCGCCGACGCCCGCCTCCACACCCGCGTCCGCGCGCTCGAAGACCTCGGCCCCGCGCTCCTCGAAGAGATCGAGCACTTCTTCGTCTCCTACAACCAAATTAAGGGCAAGGTCTTCAAGCCCCTCGGCCGCTTCGGCCCCGAACGCGCGCGCGAGTTGGTCGAAGAAGGGATGAAGAAGTTCCGTCGGTCGAAGAGAAAGAAGAAGGCGAGATGATGCCGGGAGCGCGGCCTTTAACCTTAAGGACTTACTGCTTAGGGTACAAGTATCTGAGTATCGGCTCGACGCGTTGCGCCCATGCGGTTTCGGTGTGGCGGGCGCCTTGCGCTTCGTGGTAGTGGAGGTCGCGGTCGAGGTGCCAGCCCTTGGCGACGAGCGCGTCGCGCAGCAGGCGCGCGTCGGAGATGGCGCGCACGCCCTCGTCGGTCCCCATGTCGAGCCAGATGCGCGCCTCCGTTTTGGAGCTTATCGACTTCACTTCACTCAGGATGCGCCGGCCGTCCCACCAGACCGACGGCGAGACGACCGCGAGCTTGCCGAAGACGCACGGGTGCCGCAGGCCCAGGTATGCCGTCACCAACCCGCCCAGGCTCGACCCGCCCAGACCCGTGTCGCACACGCCCGCGCGCGTGCGGTAGTGCGAATCGATGAACGGCTTCAACTCTTCAACGATGAGACGCCCGTAGAGGTCTGCCTTGCCCCCGACCTTGAGCCGTGGGCAGGCGCTCGGCGTGTACTCCTCGACGCGCGTGTGTCCGGTGTTGTAGATACCGACGACGATGACGGGCTCGATGGCCTGCCGGCGGATGAGCGCGCCGGCCGTCTGCCCGACGCGCCAGTCCTGCCCAGGGATGTAGGAGGTCGCGCCGTCGAAGAGGTTCTGCCCGTCGTGCAGGTAGAGGACGGGGTAGCGCCGCGTCGCGTCCGCGTCGTAGCCGGGCGGCAGGTAGACGAGCACGTCGCGCGCGTCCGGCAGGAACTTCGAGCGAAACTCCGTGTGCTTGCGGAACTCGCCCTCGGGTATCAAAGGAGCGACGCAAGGCGGCTGTGGCGGCTGCGGTGTGACGTACATGCGTTGTCGGGTTGATGTGCGCGCGCCGGTGCCGGACCGGGGAAGGCGTCGGCGCACTCAGTCAGACTGTTCTCGTTTAGTTGTGAATCGGCTTAGCCCTCGGCCTCGCGGTTGATGACGGCGTCGCCGCCGACGCGCGCGGCGGCGCGGCCGAGGATGAGGAGCACGACGACGGCGATGAGCGTCGCCAGGATGGCGTAGGTGAAGAGTCCCGCGAGGCTGTCGTCCTCGCCCAGAAACTTCTTGATGAGAGCCTTGATGGCCTCGTTCCAAGCGAGCGCGGCCACCAGCCCGAGCGAGGCCGAGGCAAGCGTGATCATCGTCTGAAGGAGGACGCGCGTTCTGTTCATCGGGTTCTCCGAGGAAGGGTGGCGCGGCCCGCGTTGGAGGCCGCGCCCGTACGACCGTTTACACTTCTACGCGACGCCGCGCGCCGCGTCAACCGAAAAATTTTGCGGCCCCGTTCTGCTCAGAGCGCGCGGCACATCTCGGCGCCCCACGGCGTCGAGACGGCGCGTTGGATGGAGTCGCGCACCTCGCTGTAGTTCCAGCTCTTGCGCTGCCAGATGGAGCCGTCGGCGTACTCGATGCGGTTGATGACGACGCGCTCGGCGAAGGGGTTGGGCGCACCTTTGGCGAGGCTCTCGGCGCTGACGACGCCCGCCGGGCCGGAGCCGCCGAAGGCTTGCAGCTCCTTCTCCTTGCCGCCCTTGATCTGGATGCCGCAGAGGAACTGCCGGCGCGTGAGGTTCGAAGGGTTCGCCGCCTCCTCGAACTGGTACTCCCAGAAGACGACATCGACGCTCTTCCGCGAAGCGTTCTGGAGCTTGACGCGGTAGGCGTAGCCCTCGACCTCGACGGACTGCCCGCGCGATTCGCGCACCGCCTTATCCATCGCGGCGCTGCGCGCGTCGATGGTGTCGGCGTTGGGGTCACGGACTCCGGCGGGGTCGTTGATGCGCCGGTTGCGCGCGAAGTTCTTGTCCGCCGGGGTGATGGCGGCGGCGGGCGTCGAGCCGCGCGTGTCGGGCATCTCCACCTTCTGCCGCGTCTTCGTCCACCTGGCGTTGACGACGTTCAACGGCGCGCCTTCGCCCGCGCCATTCTGAAAGGGTGAGACCGGCGTTAACAGGAGCGGCAGGAGCAGCAGTGTTCTCATGGTTCGCCTCCGGCGCTGGACTGATGCGGAAAAGATAGTGGCGCACCCGGCCGCTGTCAACGAACTTTTTCCGGCGGCCTCGCGCTCAGCCGCCATCCTTCAGGCGACGCTTGTGCTCGGCTAGCATGTTGCAGAAGAGCGCGCCCTGCGAGACGGCGTCGTCGAGCGCCTTGTGCGTGTAGGGGAGGTCGTCGAACCAGTCGCGCGGCATGTTGCGCTTGACGGTGTTGAGGAAGTCGCGGCCCGTGAGCGCCATCGCGAAGGTCTTGATGTCGAGGGCGTGCCAGCCGAAGGGGTTCTCGCCCGCGAAGCGGTTGAGGTACCAGCAGACGAACATGAAGTCGAAGGCCGCCGGGTAGGCGACGAAGACCGGCTCGCCCGGCAGAGACTTGATCCATTCGACGTAACGCAGCATGGCCGTCTCGGGCGACTGCACGTCCTGCCGGCACGCGGCCCAGGCGTCGGGCTGCGTCTTCCACCACTTCATCGTCTCGGGGTGCTGCGCGGCGCCGGGCAGCGTCTCAAGGTTAGCGGTGAACCCGCCGTGGAGCGTCTTGTCCGGCAGGTAGGCCGCCGACCCGATGCTCAGCATCGAGTAGACGCCGGGGATCGGCCCGTCCGTCTCAACGTCAGTGCTGACGTAAATTTCCAAATCGATTCCCTCCTCTGGCTCGACAAGGCCCGCGCGCGTGACCGCCGTCATCGGGGCGCGCGGCCGCGGTCGTTGCCGCCGTTCGTCGCGGCGTGCTAAAAGGTCAAACATGCTGAAGCACGGAGTGAGGCGTCTTGCGAGCATACTACTTTTGGCGGCGCTCGCGGCACAACTCGCCACGGCCCAACAGGCGCCCGCGACGCACTACCGCGCCTTCGACAAGCAGGGCAACGCCGTCACGCTTCAAAACATTATCGACGCGCTCGAACGCGCCGACGTGCTCTTCGTCGGCGAGACGCACGACAACGCGGTCGCGCACCTGGTTGAGGCGGAACTGCTGCGCCGCGCCGACGAGGCTTACGGCCCCGCCTCGCCGAAGCGGCGCGCGGTCGCGCTCTCCCTGGAGATGTTCGAGCGCGACGTGCAGACGGTTTTGGACGAGTACCTCGCGGGCCTCATCACGGAACGCCACTTCCTTTTGAGTAGCCGTCCGTGGAGGAACTACGAGACGGACTACAGGCCGCTCGTCGAGTACGCGCGCGCGCGCCGCCTGCCCGTCATCGCGGCCAACGCGCCCGCGCGCTACGTCTCGCGCGTGTCGAGCCAGGGGCCGGACTCGCTGAAGTCGCTCCCGCAAATCGCCGTCAAGTCGTGGCTGCCGCCGCTGCCGTTCCCCGTCGCGTCCGAAGGGTACGCGGCGAAGTTCAACCGCTTCATGGGCGGCGGGGCGGCCTCGCAGGCGAGCGCGCACGGCGGCCTCCACCTGCTCGAAGCGCAGACGCTGCGCGACGCCTCGATGGCCTACGCCATCTCCGAATACCTCAAGCGCGGGCGCGACCCGCTGGTCGTGCAGGTCAACGGCACCTTCCACAGCGAGGAGCGCATGGGCGTCCCCGAGCAACTCGCGCGCTACCGCTCCAAGGCCCGCGCCGTCGTCGTCACCATCGTCCCCGCCGACACCTTTCCCAACTTCGACGCGGACCTCGGCCGCCTCGGCGACTTCGTCATCATCACCGACCCCACAGTCAAAGGCTCTTAACGTTGCCGCCCAGCCGCTTGCCAGAACGCGATTCGGCAGGCAAAATAGCCGTTGCTTTTGTCGTCGCAGTTCGCGACCGAGAGGCGGGTGTTGCTAGATTTAACGGATAGAGTTTAAGAAAGAACATAGACCGAAGTCGCAAGTTTCGCCGGGCGCGAGTGCCCGCGCGTGGTTTCATCAGTTTTTGAACGGAGAAATGTAATGGCAACAGTCGTCGTCAACCAGGGCGAGTCCATCGAGAGCGCGCTGCGCCGCTTCAAGCGCAAGGTGATGTCCGAGGAGATCATCAAGGACGCGAAGAAGCACGCCTTCTTCATGTCTCGCGGCCAGAAGGCCAAGCTCAAGTCCGCGCTCGCGCGCAAGCGCAACAAGCGCAAGTCGCGCCCGATGCGCCCCCGCAGCTAAACAGCCCGGGAGTTAGAAACAACGCGGCCGGCGTCCTTCGAGACGCCGGCCGCGTTCCTTTTGGGATGACGCTGACTTAAAGGTTCTCTATCTCCACCGGCTCGACCTCGTCCGCGAGCGGGAAGCCGAAGACGCGCGAGTAGAAGTAGAGCTCGCCGTCGAGCGCGCGCTTGATGTTCTCGGCCTTGCGGAAGCCGTGCTGCTCGCCGGGGAAGGCGATGTAGGCGACGGGCAGCCGCTTCTTCCGCAACGCCTCGACCATCAGCTCGGCCTGTTTCGGCGGTACGATCTTGTCCTCCAACCCCTGGAAGAAGATGACCGGGCACGAAAGCTGCTCTGTGAAGTTAATGGACGAGCGTTCGTAGTAGAGGTCTTTGCGCTCGGGGTAGGGGCCGATGAGCCGTTCGAGGTAGCGCGACTCGAACTTGTGCGTGTCGCCGACGAAGACCGTCAGGTCGCTCACGCCGAAGTGGCTCGCGCCCGCGCGGAACGTGTCGCGGAAGGTGAGCGCGTTCAAGGTCGTGTAGCCGCCCGCGCTCCCGCCCGTGATGACGCAGCGCGCGGGGTCAACCTCGCCCTGCTCGATCAGGAACTTCGCGCCGTTGACGCAATCGTCCACGTCCACCACGCCCCACTCGCCGTTGAGACGCAGGCGGTACTCGCGCCCGTAGCCCGTGCTCCCGCCGTAGTTCACGTCGAGGACGGCGACGCCGCGGCTCGTCCAGTACTGCGTCTCAAGCCGCAGGGTCGAAGAGGCCGCGGAGGTCGGGCCGCCGTGACACTTGACGAGCAGCGGCGGGCGCTCGCCCCCAGGCGCGTCGAAGTCCGCGTTGCGCGGCGGGTAGTAGAAGGCGTGCGCGGTGAGCCCGCCCTCGGTCGGGAACTCGACGGCGCGCGGCGTCGAGAGGTACGCGGGGTTGACTTCGACCTCGCTTGAGCGGCGAAGCACTTTCGCCTCGCGCGTCTCAAGGTCTAGTTCGACGACGGCCGCGCGCATCGTGGGCGAGCCCGCGCGGCAGACGGCGCGCGTCGGGTCGGCGCGGACGTACGTGACATCCGTGTAGGGCAGTTCGACGCGCTCAAGCGTCTTGCCGCGCGTGTCGAGCAGGCCGAGGCTCCAGTCGCCGCGTTGCGCGTAGGCGCAGACGATGGTCTCGTCCGAGGCGAAGGCGTAGGTGGACATCGCGAAGAGCCACTGCGGCAGCCCGAACTCCGCCTCCGACTCGTAGACGGCTTCAGTCTCGCCGTCCTCGTTCAGACGATAGATGTTCCACCAGTTGTTCCGGTCGGAGACGAAGTAGAGCGTGCCCCCCGGCGACCACTCGGGCTGGAAGACCGACTCCTTCTCGCCGCCCGCGACGCGGCGCGACGCGCCGAGCGTGCCGTCGTCGTTCAACTCGCCGACCCACAGCTCGCATCCGTCCCAAGGCAGGTTCGGGTGGTTCCACGCGAGCCACGCGAGCCGCCGCCCCGAAGGGCTCAGACGCGGCGTCGAGTAGAAGTCGCTGCCGGAGACGACGACGCGCCCGCCGTCCTCGTTCATCCCTTCCGCGTCGAGCACGACGACGGTGTTGACGGCCTCGCTTCCCTCCTCCGTGTGGTCTTCGCGCACGGCGTAGAGACGGCCGCGCGCGGCGTCGATGACCAGGTCGCTATAGCGGAACTTGCCCTCGGGCGTTAAGGCTTGCGGCGCGGTCTCCGTCTGTTGGCGGTAGACGCGCTGGTCTGCGAAGTTCGTGAAGTAGACCGTGCCTTCATGGACGGCGAAGTCGCCCCCGCCGTACTCATGCACGCGCGTGCGCGCGTTGAAGCCCTGCGGCGTCACGTCCGAGACGTTGCCGTCGGGCGTCCGGCGCACGATGCAGTTGCGCCCGCCCTCCGACGGCCGCAGCTCAATCCAGTACGTGTCCGCGCCGTCGAGCGCGATCTGCCCGAGCCCGACCGTCGCCGACACGATGAGGTCGGACGTGACCGGCGACTTCCACGAACCGTAAGGCGCGACATGAGGCTGAGTCATTCATTCTCCTCCGAACTCATAAATTAACTCCACGGCGCTCGGGCGGCGGGACGGTGGCGCTGAAGTCTCGTGCGAAGCGCGCCGCGTAGTCTTCGAGCAGCCGGCGCACGCGCGCGAGGTCCGGGGAGCGGACGACGAGGCCGACGTGGTGCGGCTTGTCCACGCGGAAGACGATCTCGGGGTCGTCATAGGCCGAGGTGTCGGGGCGCTCCTGCCGCGCGAGCGAGAGGGCGATGCCGCCGTGCTCGCGTCGCGGCTCAAGCTTGCCGATACGTTCGCCCCGCGCGTGCGCCACCTCGACGCGCGCCCACTCGCGCCAGAGGTTGTGGCCGGTCGCCGCCTCCAGTGTATCCGCGATGTAGGCGCCGCCGACGCGCGCGGCCACTTCGAGAAAGTAGAACTCGCCGTCCTCAGCGCCTCTTATAAACTCCGCGTGCGCCGCCCCACGGTTGAGCCCGAGCACGCGCAGCAATTCCGAGTTGCGTCGCGTCAACTCCGCGTACTCTTGCGAGTCGTAGTCGAGCGTGTGGGTCGTGAAGACGCCGCCGCCCTGCGCCACTTCGAGCGGCGGGCGGCCGTAGCGGCTCGCGCCGGAGAAGATGACCTCGCCGTCTTCCATGATCGAATCGACGTGAAAGACTTCGCCGGCCACGAACTTCTCAAGCAGGTAGTATGACGACCTGTCCTGCAAGGCCGCGCGCGCGTCGAGCGCGTCGATGGCGCGCCAGACGTGCTCGGACTCTTCGAGCCTGCGGATGCCGGACGACGACACGTCCGAGCGCGGCTTGACGACCCACGGTGGCGGCACGCGGTCCATGTACTCGCCGACCTCCTGGTAGTTGAAGAGCGGCACGAAGTCCGGGACGCGCAGGCCCGCGTCGCGCGCGCTCTGGCGCATGGCGAGCTTGTCGCGGAACAGGCGCGCGCGCGCGCTGTCGAAGCCCGGCAGGCGCAGGTGCTCGCGCGCGAGCGCCGTCGTGACCACGTCGAACTCTTCGAGCGCGACGAGCGCGTCTATCTTCTGCTCGCGCGCGAGGTACGCGGCGGCGTGGACGAACAACTCGGCGCCCGCGTCGTCCGGCAGATAATGGAAGGCGTCGAGCGACTCGTGCGGCCAGGGCTCGTGCCGCGTGCGCTCGCGCGTCAGCAGTTCGACGCGCGCCCCCTGCTGCTTGCACTCGCGCAGGAAGTCCGCGCCCTTGAAATGGCTCGCCACGCAGACGATTTTCACCGCCCTCTGGGACGCTTCAGTCAAACGCGACTCCTTCATGTAGGGATAGGGCTTTCGCGGGAGAGTATAGCAGCAGTCGGTGAGCGGTAAACCGTAAAAAGTAGAAGGCAGCCAGTCGTCAATGACTCGGCTGCCTTCTACTTTTTACGGCTAACTTTCTTCCTACTGCTTACTGCTCACTAGTAGATGTTGAAGTTGTATTCAAGCACCACGTACTGCGAGACGGTGCGCCCGTCCTTCTCGGCCGGGGTGAAGCGTATCTGGCGCGCGGCGGCGATGGCCTTCTCGGTCAGGCCGTCGGGCAGGCCCTTGACGACGCTGATGCCCTGGATGCCGCCGTTGGCGTGGAGGACGGCGCGGAGCCGCACGACGCCGGTCACGTTGTTCTTGCGCGCCTCTTCGGTGAAGCCGGGCTCGGGCTTGAAGGTGATGACCGCCTTGCGCGTCACCTCGGCCTGCTTGAAGGGGCGCGAATAGTCAACGCCGCCGCCTCCACCGCCGCCGGGTCCGCCGCCGCCGTCGTTACGGTCGCCGCCGCCCGTGTTGCCGCCGCGACCGGGGCCGAGGCCCGTGCCTTCGCCCGTGCCCATGCCGCCACCCGTCCCGTCGCCCATGCCACCCCCACGGCCGGGGCCGGAGGAGGGCACGGTCGCCGTCGAGCCGGGCAGGCCGTAGGGGATGTCGCGCGGGTCGGCCTTCACCAGCAGCGGGTCAACCTGCATCGTGACAGGCGTCGGCAGGTGCGGGTTCGGCGGAGGAGGCTTCGGGTTCGCCGTCAGGATCGGCGGCACTTCGAGCTGCGCCGTCGGGAGCTTGCCCGCCGAGGCAGGGGTCTGGTCCTGCCGGCCGCCGCCGCCGCCGCCCGCCGGCTTCTCGTACTTCGGCTTCGAGCCGCCGCCCTTGCCTTCGTTCGTGCCGGCGGGTCCCTTGTCCGGCGTCGGCTGCTCCTTCGGAATCTCGTTCTCGACGAAGCCGACCAGCTCAAGGTTCTCGTTGGGATTCTCGGCCACCGTCTCGACGCACGGCCTCCCCATGAGGCTCATGAAGTTGCAGCGGAAGACGATGCCCGCCCACGCGCCGGCCACGATGACCGCGACGATGAAGGGCGCGACGATGGCGGGAATCGTGTTGTCCTGTTTGATGAACCTCTCGGCCGCACCACCGTACGCGACGAGCATGCGGCCGGTGAAGCCCGCTGGGTCGCGCTTGAACTCGGGCCACGTCAGTTCCGCGTCGTGCCCGACGTTCTTTATCTCCTTGACGAGGCGGCGCGTGAGCCCCTCGTCCTGAAGCATGGTCAGGTGGTACTCTTCGCGGCCGTTAGGGGTCGGGGGGACGCTCGCGGCGGCCACGGTGGCTTCCGTCCAGCCGTCGTCGCCCGCGTCCGCGGGGGGGGCCGAATGGACTGAAGTCGAAGTCTCGGTGACGACCGATTCGTCCGACGCCTGGGGGGCCACGGGGCGTACGCCGGGGGCGCCCAGGGGCGTACCGTCCACCGGGCAGAAACCGAACTTATCGGCGAACTCCTCTTGGCACGTAGGACACTGTTTCATTTTCTAAGGAACCTCCCGTCGAACCACGCGGGGAAAGGGTAGCCCGTGCTGTACCCAAAGTACAAACTTTTTGCGAACCATTCAAGCCCCGGAGCGGAGCCTTGCGTGCGGCGTGCGTGCGGCGGGTCGTCCGCAAGGAGCTCTCTGAACAGCTTTTGATGCCCCGCCCGCCGGAATCGCTGCCATGCCGCGCGGCGCCGCCCGGAAAAAATACAGCCCGCGCGCCCCGCCCCGAGGCATTTGACGCCTCCCGCGCCTGCATCTAAGATTTCCGAGAACTGCTCCCCGTTGCCGTACATTTTTGTAAGGCGGTTCTGACCCGTTTGCACGTTCACGTCGCATTTAAGCTATGAAAATCCGAAAGATTCGGCTGCGAGCCCTGACCGCGCTCCTCCTGCTCTGCTCCGTGTGGGTCGTCGCGCCGGCCCAGGTGAACCCGGAGCCGCGCCGCGAACAGCTCTTGAACGGGCTGCGGATTATTCTCTGGAGCCGCCCGGCCGACCAGAACGTGCTCGTCAAGCTGCGCGTGCACAGCGGCGCCGCCTTCGACCTCGCGGGCAAGGAGGGACTGATGGCGGCGCTGGTTGACACCATGTTCGACCAGCAGACGCGCGACTACGTCGCGGATGAGTTGGGCGGGCGCCTCGACGTGGCGCTCGGCTACGACACCATCGACATCACTCTCTCGGGACGCGCGACGGACTTCGACCGCCTGCTCGAACTCGCGCGCAACGCCGTCATCAACCCGCAGCTCACGCCCGAGGTCTTCGAGCGCGTCCGCGCCGCGCGCGCAAAGTCTCTGCGCGAGAAGCCGCCGACGGCGGCGGAGGCGGCCGACCGCGCTTCGGCCGCGCGCCTCTTCGGCACATACCCTTACGGTCGCGTCACGACGGGCACGCCCGACTCCGTCGCGCGCGCGGAGCGCGCCGACCTCCTGCTCCTGCGCGAGCGTTTCCTGAACCCGGACAACACGACGCTCGTCATCGTCGGCGGCTTCGAGCCGAAGCGCGTCATGCGCTCGATGCGCGAAGCCTTCGGCGGCTGGCGCAAGAGCGACCGCCCCATCCCCGCGACCTTCAAACTCCCAGACCCGCCCGACGAGCGCACGCTGGTCGTCAACCAGGCGGACTCTGCCACGGTCGAGCTGCGACTCGCGCTGCGCGGCTTCGCGCGCACCGACATCGACTCGCCGGCCGCGCAGGTCGTGGCCGCCGTCACGCGCTCGCGCTGGCTCGCCGCGATGCCCGAGCTTAAGGAACGCGCGGCCTTCGCGCGTCACGATCCGTACCGCGAGAACGGTATCTTCCGCATGGGCGCGACGCTCAAGTCGCCGGCCGAGGCCGCGAAGGCGCTCGAAACCGCGCGCAAAGTTCTGGCGGACCTTTCGACCAACGCGCCGACGGCCACGGAGCTTGAAGCGGCGAAGCAGGCGGCCGCCGAAGCTCTCGGCGCCAACGCCACGGGCGACGAGGCCACGGCCTCCGCGTGGCTCGACGAACACACGTACAAGAACTCCGCCGCGACGGCGGGCTCACTCGCGCGCGCGGCGCGGGCGCTCTCGACGGGTGATGCTCAACGCGTCGCCGCGCGACTCTTCCTGCACACGCCCGTCGCGACGGTCGCGCTCGGCGACGCGGCGCAGTTGCGGACGGAGCTTGCGCGCGTCGGCACGGTCGAGGTCTTCGGCGAGGCGGCGGCGAAGCCGCCTCAACCGCAGCCGACGCCCAAGCCTCAACAGCCGACGCTCCAACTGAAACGGCCCTGAGTTGAAACAACTCTCAAGGGGGCGTACCAGTCGCCCCCAACTCGCAAAGAAACCGCAAGTTAACTGCAACCAACGACCGCGCGCCTTCACTTAATCTAGTTGCGTAATTCCCCTGAAACAGTCGATTCGAAGGTCGAGCACGCGCGACGCGTGCGGGCGATGTTTGCCGGGATTGCCGGCCGCTACGACCTTTTGAACCACCTGCTTTCGGGGAACGTTGACAAACGTTGGCGACGCGAGGTCGCGCGCAGTTTACGTTCTTCGCTCATTGGTGAAGCGCGCGTCCTCGATGTCGCCTGCGGGACAGGCGATCTCTCGTTCGTGCTCGCCGACGCGGGCGCGGGGCGAGTCGTCGGGTTGGACTTCTGTCGCCCGATGCTTGAGGTCGCGCGGCGTAAGGCCGAGACCGATTCCCGCGCGGTTCCGTTCGTCGAGGGCGACGCGCTGAGCCTCCCGTTCGCGGACGAGACGTTCGACGCCGTTACCATCGCCTTCGGGCTGCGGAACCTTGCGGGCGTCAGCGAGGGCCTGCGCGAGTTGCGGAGAGTCTTGAGGCCGGGTGGCCGTCTGGCCGTCCTCGAATTTTCGAGCCCCGTCCTGCCGGGCTTCCGCGCGCTGTTCCGTTTTTACTTTACGCGCGTGCTGCCCCGCATCGGTGGTTGGGTGAGCGGCTCGCGCGGGGCGTACGAGTACTTGCCCGACTCAGTGTCGCGCTTCCCGGACCAGAAGCGTCTGGCCGAGTTGATGCGCGAGGAGGGCTTCGAAGGGGTCGCTTATAAGAATCTGACGGGCGGGATCGCCGCGCTGCACACGGGCACCCGCGTCGGTTGAAATCAAGGGCTTGGCCGCACCTCGCAAGTGTCGCGGCCGTTGAACTAGCCCGGCGAATTCAGCCTCTTTGGTGGTTGTCGGGGCCGCCGTCGAGGATTTGAGTTCGTCGGGCTAGGTTTATTTGCTATCATCACTCCGCAATCCGACTTCCCTTCTAAGTTGATTTAGATGAAGCGCAAGCTGCTCGACATCGCGCGCCGCCTGCTCATCCTGCTGCTCGTCGTGTGGACGGTGGTGAGCCTCGTGACGATTCTCATCGAACTCGTCCCGGGCGACCCCGCGACCGCCATCCTCGGCGACCAGGCGACGCCCGAGGCGCTCACGCAGTTCAGGGAGAAGCACGGGCTCGACCGCCCGGCCTTCTTCTTCTCCTACACCGCGAACGAAGAGGGCGGGCCGCGCCGCTTCAAGTGGAACGGCGCCGACAACCGCTACGTCGATTACTGGCGCGGCATCCTGCGCGGCGACATGGGCAACTCGTTCCGCACCGACCGGCCCGTGCGCGAGCTGATCCTCTCGCGCTACGGCGCGACGATACAGCTCGCCGTCGCGGCGCTGCTCGTCGCGGTCGCCATCGCCGTGCCTCTGGGAGTGGTGGCGGGGACGAACCGTGGGAACTTGTTGGACAACGCGCTCTCGGTCATCGCGCTCGTCGGCATCAGTCTGCCGAGCTTCGTCGTGGGGCCGCTGCTCATCTACGTCTTCGCCGTGTGGCTCGGCTGGGTCGATCCTTCGGGGCGCTTCGGCTGGTCGAGCATCATCCTGCCGGCCGTCACGCTCGGCGCGGCGCTCTCGGCGCTGCTGACGCGCATGGTGCGCTCATCGGTCATCGAGGAGATGAGCGAAGACTACGTCCGCACGGCGCGCGCGAAGGGCTTGAACGAGCGCACGGTCGTCTACAAGCACGTCCTGAAGAACGGGCTCATCCCCGTCGTCACCGTCCTCGGCCTGCAACTCGGCGTGCTCCTGGCGGGCGCCATCATCACCGAGAAGATTTTCAACTGGCCCGGCATCGGCCTCCTCCTCGTCGAGGACGGCATCAACAAGCGCGACTATCGTCTGGTGCAGGGCTGCGTCCTCGTCATCAGCGTCACGTACATCCTGGCGAACACGCTGACCGACCTACTTTACCGTCGGCTCGACCCGCGAATCAGAGTCTCATGAACCGGCTGGCCTACTTCGGACTCGTCTTCATCGTGTTGCTGGTGCTGGTGGCGCTGTGCGCGCCGCTCATCGCGACGCACCAGGTGGGCACCACGGACCTGCTGGCGCGGTACAAGCCGCCTTCGGCGGCGCACTGGCTGGGGACCGACGCGACGGGGCGCGACGTGTTCTCGCGCGTGGTCTACGGAGCGCGAATCTCTTTGCAGGTGGGGCTGGTGGTGGTCGCCGTCTCGGCCACGGTGGGGACCATCATCGGCGCGCTCGCGGGCTACTATGGCGGGTGGATCGACCGCGTCGTGTCGGGTTACGTCATCAACGTCTTCCTCGCCTTCCCCGGTCTGCTGCTCGCCATCGCGATTGTCGCGTTTCTCGGGCAAGGGCTGAACAAGCTCATCTTCGCGTTGTGCATCATCGGCTGGGTCGGGTACGCGCGCGTGATGCGCGGGCAGGTCTTGAAGGTGCGCGAGTACGACTTCGTGCAGGCCGCGCGTGCGCTGGGCGCGCGCGACTGGCGGATACTTCTCTTCCACGTGCTGCCGAACGCGGTGCAGCCGCTCATCGTGCAGGCGAGCCTCGGCATGGCCGGCGCGGTGCTGTCGGAGGCGTCGCTCTCGTTCCTCGGGTTGGGCGTCCCGCCGCCCGCGCCCTCTTGGGGCGTGATGCTCGAAGAGGCGCGCGACCTCTCAACGCTCGCGCGCGCGCCGCACGCGATGCTCGCGCCGGGGCTCGCCATCGCGCTCACGGTCCTCGCCTTCAACTTCCTCGGCGACGGCCTGCGCGAATACCTCGACCCGCGCCAGCGCAAACGCTGACCCGACTTCCGCATTCCGAAAATCTTTACATACGCGCGCGGCTGGATTAGACTCTGCCGCGTCGTCGCTCTTTACCCGACTCAACCAACGGTCCGGCCACCCCTCTTCTCTTATGCGCCGGCTAAACTCACAATCCCGCTTACAAGAAGTGCCGCGTCGCGGCAACATAAGAATCGCTCGCCTCCTACTCGTCGCGACCCATCTCCTTCTCTGCATGTGGGCGCCGGCCGCGCTCCGGGCACAGAATCAGGCCGAACAGCGCCGCGCGCCGGTCGTCCGCGCAGCGTCGGACACGATTCGTCCCTGCCCCAACATCGCTCTCTGCTGCCACGCCTCCGTGCGTCGTGGGCTGCTCGGGCCGTTCAACGCCACGCTCCGCGAGACGGGCGGCGTCACGCCCTCCTTCAACTGGAAGGTCTCGGCCGGAGAGGTCGCGGAAGGTCAGGGCACGCGCGAGATACTCATCGACGCGAAGGGTTTGGAGGGCGGCTCGATTCTCGCGACGGTCGAGGTCGGCGGCTACGGCCCGCGTTGCAGCGCCACGTGCGTCGCGGAGGTGCCCGTCGCGCGCGGCGACCCGCGACTCGCGACCCTCAGTGTCTCCGTGAAGAGCGCGCGCGACGGCCGCCCCGTGCCGCGCGCGCGCATCAACGTCTTCGGGGCCGGCGGCCTGCTCGGCGGTCAGGCCGAGACGGACGCGCGCGGCCTCTACGCGAGCGGCGGCTGGACGCCCGGCGCGTACCGCGTCGAGGTCAGCGCCGAAAGGTTCCAGCGACAGGAGTCGAACGTCATACTCGTCGCCTCTTCGGCCGGCTCCGTCGCCCTCACGCTGAGACCGACCGCGACGCCGCCCCCGACGCCCACGCCCACCCCTTCCCCAACGCCTTCGCCCGACCCGGTCGCGGTTGAGACGACGCCGACCCCGAAGCCCGCCCCGCCGTGGGTCTCGAAGCAAATGCTCGCCGACGTGAAAGAAGGGTCGTACCTGCCCTGGCTCCTGCTCGGGGGCGTCGTCACGGTCGCCGTGGGCGGCTACATGCTCGCGCTCTACCTGGCGGGAGGGGCCGTGGCCGTGAACGTCGCCGCCCCGTCCGCAACGTCGCTCGCGGCGGCGGCCGGCGCGACGAATCAGGCCGACGAGGTCTACTGCACCGCGTACGCGCCCGCGTCGGCGCAGCCAGACAACAGCTTCCTGGTGCAGGTCTTCGCACACCTCAAAGAGCAGGCCGACGACTTGGACGCGCTCGCCGTCTGCCCGGACCCGACCGCGCGGCGCTACGTCTCGGAGAAGCTGCGCGAGACCATCGAGCACGGCCGCGAACTTTTTTTAACCCTCCAGATGTCCGGCCTTGAGATCGACGAGGCGACGCAGTCGATCATCTGGAACGGCGAGATCGAGTGCGTCGCCTACGGCGTCACAGTCCCCGCTGACTTCAAGCCGAAGACCATCGTCAGCAGGGTCGTCGTCGCCGTCATGAACGCGGAGGGCGCGCGCGTCCCCGTCGGCCACCTCAAGTTCATGTTCAAGGTCAACGCCGCCGACGCGCCGCAAGCCGCCGCCCCCGCGCAAACATCCGCGCGCGCGTCGAGGCAGAGTTACGTCCCGCACAAGAGGGCCTTCATCTCCTACGCCTCTGAGAACCGCCCCGAGGTCGCGAAGCGCGTGCAGATGCTCCAGGCCACGGGCATCGAGTGCTTCATGGACATACTGACGTTCAGGCCGGGCGAGCAGTGGGAGGCCAACATCTATCACTACATCGACGAGAGCGACATCTTCTACCTCTTCTGGTCGGAGGCGGCGAAGAACTCGCCGTGGGTGGTGCGCGAGGTCGCTTACGCGCTGTGCCAGAAGGGCGGCAACGACGCGACCCCGCCCGACATCATGCCCATCCCCATCGAAGGCCCGCCTATCGTCCCGCCGCCGGAATACCTCGACGAGTTGCACTTCAACGACCCCCTGCTCTACCTCATCAAGGTCGAAGAGGCCGCGCGCCGCCCGCCCGCGCAGGTCTGATTGCCGAAGGCCGCGCCGAAACTCTACAATCCACGGACCGACATGAGGGTCTGTTACACGCCGCGTTATTACGCGGACATCGGCGAAGGGCACGTCTTCCCCATCCGCAAGTTTGAACTGGTGCGCGACCGCCTCGTCGCCGAGGGGACGCTCGCGCCCGCCGACATCTATGAGCCGCGCGAGGCGCCGGTCGCGGACGTGCTGCTCGTGCACACGGACGACTACGTGACGCGCCTGCGCGCGGGCTCTTTGACGCAGAGGGAGGTCAGGCGGCTCGGGCTGCCGTGGTCGAAGGCGCTCGTGCGCCGTTCGTTCCTCGCGACGGCTGGAACGTGCGCGGCGGCGCGGTTCGCTCTTAACGAAGGGGTCGGGGCGAACCTCGCGGGCGGGACGCACCACGCCTTCCCGGACCACGGCGAAGGCTTCTGCGTGCTCAACGACGTGGCCGTCGCCGTGCGCGTGCTGCAACGCGACGGCGAGGCCCGGCGGTTCGCGGTCGTTGACCTCGACGTGCATCAGGGCAACGGGACGGCGCACGTCTTCGCGGGCGACGACTCGGTCTTCACCTTCTCGATGCACGGGGCGAAGAACTACCCGCTCTTCAAGCTCCCCTCGTCGCTCGACGTGGAACTGGCAGACGGCACGGCCGACGAAGAGTACCTTGAGACTCTCTCAAACAAACTGCCGCGCGTCTTCGAGCACGGCCCCGACCTCGTCTTCTACCTCGGCGGCGCCGACCCGTATCAAGGCGACAAGCTCGGCCGCCTCTCGCTCACCTTCGCGGGCCTGCGCGCGCGCGACGAGATGGTGCTCGGCGAGTGCCGAAGTCGCGGCGTCCCCGTCACCACCGTCATGTCGGGCGGCTACGCCGCGGACATCAACGACACCGTCGAGATACACTGCAACACCATCCGCGCGGCGAAAGAGATTTTCAATCCGGTAGCCAACAACATATAATCCGCTCCCGCATGTTGAGAGTCATTTGGAACATCATCAAGAAGGGCGCGCTCGTCCTGCTCGCGCTCTTTACGCTCTTCGTCGTCTATCAGGTCTTCACGTTCCCGCGCGTGTCGGACCTCCAGACGGAAGACCCGAAGACGACGAGCATGATCGAGACGCGCCTGAAGGAGGCGCGCGAGGCGGGGCGCGAGCCGCGCCGCATGCAGCAGTGGGTGCCGCTCTCGCGCATCTCGGTCAACCTCCAGCGCGCCGTGCTCGCGGGCGAGGACACGAACTTCGTCGCGCACAACGGCTTCGACTACGAGGCCATCCAGAAGGCTTGGGAGGCGGGGCAGAAGGAGGCCGAGAAGGAGGCGAAGCAGGAGGGCGACAACGACCCTTCGGACTGGATTCCCGACCTCAGCAAGTTCCGCCGTGGCGGCTCGACCATCTCGCAGCAGCTCGCGAAGAACCTCTATCTTTCGTCGGAGCGCACGGCGGCGCGCAAGGTGAAGGAGGCGGCCATCACCTACTTCCTCGAACGCTCGCTCTCGAAGTGCCGCATCCTGGAAATCTACCTCAACGTCATCGAGTGGGGCGACGGCATCTACGGCGCCGAGGCCGCCGCGCAGACCTACTTCCGCAAACCGGCCGCCAGCCTCTCGCCGCAGGAGGCGGCCTACCTCGCCGCGATGATTCCCTCCCCGCTCAACATCTTCAACCCGCAGAAGAACCCCCGCCGCGTCCAACGCCGCCAGCGCGTCCTCCTGCGCGGCATCAACTCGGTGAAGATTCCACAGTGTTGAGACCGTAAGCGGTGAGCAGTAAAAACGAAGGCAGCCGGGCATCAACGCTCGGCTGCCTTCGTTTTTACTGCTCACCGCTTACTGCTTACCGCTCACTTACAGAGCGAACTCGCGCGCGAGTAGCAGTTCGGCCTTGCGGAGTTCGTAGCGGCCGCGTCCGAGGTTGCCGTCGGGCTTCATGGCGAGCACGACGAAGTACTCGGGCGAGAAGAGGCGGGCGAGGACGCGGGCGCCCTCGAAGCTGACGAACAGCTCCTGCGGCGCGCCCAGTCCCGTGTTGGTGCCGGCGCGCATGGCGCCACGGACGAGCGAGGTGACCTCGGCCGCCGCCACGTCCATGTTGGCGTCGCTCCCCTCGGGCAGGAGCACGCGCTCGACCGCGATGCCGTCCATGCCCATGATGAGCGCGCCGGTCGCGCCCTCGGTGCGTTCGACTATCTCCGTGAGTGCCTGCTTGAACATCTCTGCGGTCTCCTCCTTTACGGGCGGGGCGTGGTCGCGGGCTGCGGCTCGCTCGTCGTCGTGGCCGGCGGCGTGACGTAGACGGGTTGCGTCAGCGAGGGCACGGGCGACTGCTGCTGCGAGTTGGGGCCGGCGGGGACGGACGTGGCGGGCGTGTTCGTCTCGGGGTTGCCCATCGGGACGGGTTGCGGCAGCGTCACCGAGCGCGTCGTCGTCGCCGGCTCCGTGTCGATGCGGCGGCCCTGGTAGTCGGGGCGGTAGATGCGCGGCGTGATGAAGAAGAGAATCTCGTCGGTGTTGCGCGTGATGGCCTTGCGCTTGAAGAGGTTGCCGAGCACGGGGAGACTGGCGAGCCCCGGCGTGCGGTTCTGCGTGTCGGTCTCGCGGTCGTTGAGGACGCCACCAACGACCGTCGTCCCGCCGTCGGGCACGAGCACTTCGGTCTGCATGCGCTGCGTGTCGATGCCGGGCGTGCCGAGCGCGTTGACGAGCGTGCGGTTGACCGTGTTGTTCTCCATCGTCACGCGGAGGATGACCGTGCCCGCGTCCGTAATCTGCGGCGTGATGGAGAGGCGCAGCGGGACCGAGACGAAGGTCGTCGTGAAGACGTTCGTGCCGCCGCCCGTGCCGGTCTGCGGGGTGATGACGGGAATCTGCGCGCCGCTCTCGATCTGCGCCGAGCGGTTGTTGAGCGCCGTGACGCGCGGCGTGGCGACGACCTTCGCCTGACCCTTGGTCTCGGCCGCCGTGATGAGCGCGCCGATCTGCGCGGTGCCGAAGATGCCGGTCGTCAGGCCGATGACGGTCGTCGGGCTCGTCGCGCCGAGACCGGGCGACGGCGGCGGCGTGTTGCCCAACCCGCCGGGCAGGCTGTTCGGCTGAAGGCCGGACTGTGTGTTCGTGAAGTTCTCGAACGTGACCCCGCCGCCGCGACGCGTGTTGAAGACCGCGGCCGAGAGCTGGACGCCGAGATCGCGGCTGAAGCTGCGGTTGGCGACGACGATGCGCGTCTCGATCTCGACCTGCGGCTCGGGCTGGTCGAGGAGCGTGATGAGACGGCGGACGGCTTCGAGGTTCTCGCGCACGTCCGTCACGATGAGCGTGTTGCTGCGCGAATCGACCTCGATGCTGCCGCGCGTCGAGAGCCTGCGCTTGATGATGGGGAGGATGCCGGCGTCGCCGCCACTCCCCGCGCCCGCGCCCGACGCGCCGCCGCCCGTGAACGAGTCGGCGCCGGCGCTCGCCGAGGCCAGAGAGCCCGAGGCGCGCGCGTAGTTGAGGCGGATGAACTCCGTGTAGAGCGGCTGGTTGAGAAGCTGCGCGTCGCGCAAAGCCGTGCGCGCCGACTCCTCCTCCGCGCGAATCTTCGCCTCGTCCTTCAGGACTTGCAGCGTCGCCACGCGCAGGATGTTGCCGTTGACCTCGACGCCGAGACGGTTGGCCTTCAGGATCGAGTTGAGCGCGAAGTTCCAGGGCACGTCCGTCACGTTGATGGTGACGGGCACGCCGCGCACCGAGGCGTCCACGACGAAGTTCACGCCGTACTGCTCGGTGATGTAGTTGAGGATGTCGCGGATGTCCGCGTTGACGACGTTGAGGTTGATGGGCTCGCCGACGAAGCCGGGCTGGCCGTACTGCGAGCCCTGCGTCGCCTGCGGGGCCGCGCCGTTGGTGGAAGGGGCGGGCGTCGGGCGCGTCTGCGCCGCGCCGGCCTGTGCGCTCGAAGCGGCGGCGTTCGGAGCGTCGCCGGGCAGGAGTTCGAGGACGAGGTGTGTGCCTTCGAGGCGCGAGCGGTCGCGCGCGGGCGCGCGCAGGATGACGTTAAGACTGGCGACGTGCTCGCCCTCGCGCAACGAGTGGCTGACGGTCAGTCCCTCGACCAGAGGCGACGTGACGCCGTACTTCGGCGAGAGCTGCGAGCCGTCAACGCCGGGCAGTTCGACGACGACGTGGAGCGCGTCGGGGCGCCGGACGGTGTAGGGCATCGGGGCCGTCCCCTCGATGGTGATGAGCGTGGCCGGGCCGTCGATGGACGAGCGCACGGAGGTGGCAACAGGCGGCTTCGCAACGCCCGCGCCGACGGGGCTGCTGCCGAGTGCCAGTTGGCCCAACGCGACGACGAGCATGAGGACGAGCGTGCCTCTTGCCGCAGCCACGGGTAATTTTTTGGTGTGTGCCATGTTCTTCATCCTTCGGAGACAATGGCCGCCACGGACTCTTCCGCCACGCGCTAACGCTCGTCGGGGCCGGACTTGGGGGCCGACCCTTTAAAGCGCGCGCCGCACAACGCGGGAGCCGCACGGCCAGGTTGTCAAAGTGAAACGCCGCAGGGCGCGGCCCTCTTGAAAAGTTCTGTACCTCCGTTCGGGTTCAGGCGGGACGAGGCGTCGGGACTGGCGGGACGGTCGATGCGTGGAGTTAGGGTTTCCCCTCCGGCTTAAAGAGCAGGGGGTCGGCTTGCACCGTCGCCGGCCGGGCCAGTTGGGGCTGATCCGAGGCGGGCTGCGTGCCGGCGGCGCCGGTGCCGCTCTGCTGCTGCGAGGCGCCGGCCGCGAGCGCCTTGATCGCCTCAAGGAGTTGGACCACTTCGGACTTCTTCTCTTCGGCCGCGGGCGCCGTCGCCTGCGTCTCGCGCTGCGCGGTCAGTTGGTCGGCGGCCGTGGGCTGGACGAGCGCCTTGGTCTCGACGGCGACCACGGTCTTGCCGTCCGTGAACTTCGTCTGCTTGCGGAAGACGAGGCGCGACTCTTCGATGGCGACCAGCATCCCGTCGTAGAACTGCTCGCCGGGGTAGACGACGTAGGAGAGCTTGATGGGCGTCGCCTCGACCATCGCGGCGTAGCCGCGCGGCGTGCGGAAGATGCCCTTGACCTGCACCTCCGAAAGCAAGAGCGCCGTGGTCGGCTTCGGCGCCGCCTGCTGGAGGTTCATCGCCGCCAGCTTCTGCGCCTTGTAGTTGTCGATGCGTGCCTGGATGGCCGGGACGGCGACGGGCGTGGCGACCTTCTTATCAACCTTGCGCTTGACGGCGGGCTTGAACTTGGCGAAGGGGTCGCGCGCCGTGGCGCGGTAGGCGCTGCTCGCGGTCTGCGCGGGCGCCGCGACCGCGGCGGCGGCGACGAGCGCGGCCGCGATGAGTCCCTTGAGCGTGCTGGGCGTGTGTCTGTTCTTCATAAACTCTTCCTGCGTTGCGGTCTGCGACTGCTGCTCGTTCCGGGGGCCGCGCGCTCGGCGTCGGCCCTCACCCTCTTATTCGGCGGACTCGGCCTTCGGCGCCTTCGCGTCCTTCCCCTTCTTGCCCTTCTCCTTCTTGCCCTTCTCCTCGACGGGCGGCGGGGCCTGCAACTTCTCGGGCGGGACGTAGTAGGCCGTGACGAGGAACTCGGCCGTGACCGTCTCGTTCGTCTTCACCCCGGGCACCTTCGGCTTCATCTTCGTGACCTTGAAGTCCGTGATCGAGACGATGCGCTGGTAGGAGGCCATCTGCGCGAAGAACTGGCCGAGGCTGTTGTAGTTGCCCTTGACCTCGATCTGGACGGGCTTGCCCGTGTAGAAGTCCTGCTGGACCTCTTCCTGCGGCGTGAACTTCGTGAGCGTCAGGCGCCCACGGGCGCGGTCCTGCACGTTCTGCAAGACCATCGTCAGCTCGCGCTGCTCGGGCAGGAGGAGCTTCAAGTCTTCGTAGTCGGCCCTGGCGCGCTCGTAGTTGGCCTTGAACTCGTTGAGGCGCTGCGAGGCGACGACCGCCCCGGCGTTGGCGCGCAAAAGGCTCTCGACCTTCGTCTCGACCTCGCGCGTCTCGGCGCGCGTCGAGCTGGTGACGAGGTACCAGAAGCCGCCGTAGACGGCGAGCGCGGCCACGCCGAAGACGGCGAGTTGCAGGTACCAGGGTTTCTCTTGGAGGGCGTCGAGTTTGAACATCGTTCTTTTCCTTCCGGCCTACAGCCTCGGCTGCTACTTCTTCTTGTTACCCTTCTTGGGCTCGGCCTTCTGGTCGGGCGGCGGCTGGTTCGGGCCGTACCGGCACTTGACGGTGAAGGTGAAGACCTCGGGCTTGAACGTCTCGTCGATGGGGCCGTCGGCCGCGGTGTAGTCCTCCCGGTTGATCTCGACCGGCTTGCGCTCGGCCTCGATGCTCACGTTCTGGAAGAGGTTGTCGGAGAATTCGAGGCTGCGGCCGAACTGCGTCACCGAGACCTCGTTGGGCGACTGCCCCATGATGATCAGCTCGCCGCCCTTCTGCTCGATCGATTCGAGACGGAAGTCGGAGTCCTGCGGCAGCCGCGCGTTGAGGTCCGAGAGGAGCGAGACCGGACCCTGCTGCGCGCTGCGGAGCCGCTTGATGACCTCGATGCGCGCCTGGATGTCCTTGAGCTTCTTCTCAAGGTCGGCCTGCTCCTTGTTGACGGCGGCCATCTGCGCGGCGATCTGCTGCTGCTTCTCCAACTCGGCCTTCGCCTTCTTCTGCGAGGCCGCGGCGCTGTAGTAGTCGAAGACCATCGCGAGCCCCATCAGGACGGCGACCGCCCCGCCGAGCATCCAGAAGCGCGCGGCCGGGTTGGCGACCTTCGCCTCGACGACGGCCGCGCTCGACTGGCGCTCGGTGACGGAATCTAAAAGGTTGACCTTGATCATTTAGGCATCCACTCCTCTCAGGGCGAGCCCGACGGCAACCGCCATCTCGGGCACGACCTCGCGCATGTACTCGGGGTCGAAGCGGCGCGCGTCCACCTTGATGTTGCGGAAGGGGTCGAGCCGCTCGACCGGCATCTCGAAGCGGTTCGAGAGGAACTCGGGGAGCCCCCGCAGCTTCGAGCCGCCGCCCGAGATCAGAATCTTCTGGACGCTGCCGTCGTTGTCGTCGGCCGTCGCGCGGTAGAAGTCGAAGGTCTTCGAGATTTCGAGCGCGAGCATGTCCGAGACAGACTCAAGCGCGCCCTCGACCTGTTCGGCCTGCACGTTCGCCGGCACCTCGCCGCCGCGCTTGACGGCCTCGGCCTGCTCGTACGTGAGACCCAGCTCCTTCTGCAAGAGCGACGTGTACTGGTTGCCGCCGACCGAAACGTCGCGCGTGAAGACCGAGCGCACGCCGCGCAGGATGTTGATGTTCATCGTCGAGGCGCCGACGTTCAGCAACGCCACGACGAGGTTCGCCGCCGGCTGGTAGTTCACCTCGTAGCAGTTCTGCAACGCGAAGGCGTCCACGTCGATGACGGCCGGCTGCTTGCCCGCGAGCTGGATGGCCTGCTTGAGGTTGGCGACGAAGTCGCGCTTGCAGGCGGCCATCAAAACGTGCAGCGAGTCCGCGCCCGAGCCGACGACCTGATAGTCGAGGCTCACGTCGGAAATCTCGAACGGGATGTGCTCCTCCGCGTGCCAGTCGATGGAGCCTTCCAGCTCCTCGCGCGTCATCTGCGGCACGATGATGTTCTTGACGATGACCGAGCTGCCGGAGACGCCGGCGGCCACGCGGTCGGTCTTGAACTGGTGACGCGAGAAGACGCCCGAGATGACGCCGGACACGTCGTTCAGCTCCATGATCTGGCCGTCCACGACCGTGTCGGGCTGGAGCCCCTCAAAGCCGAGGTTGACGAGCGAGAGCGCGCCCGACTTGCCGGCCAGTTCGACCGCCTTGACCGAGCTCGAACCGATGTCCAGGCCCACGAGGCCCTTGTTGCCAAGTTTCTTTCTAAACATAGCCTATCCGTTCCTCGAAGACTTAACCTGTCGCTGTCGGTGGAGTTGGCGGAGGCGCGCGCGTGCGCGCAGGACCCTCGCGTGCGTCGTGCGCCACGGCGGCGCCTGCGTGTGCTGTGTGTCGGACTTCATATCTCGCGGGTTACGCTGCGCGCCGTGCATGCGCGCGGGAGTTTGAGGAGGGGTTTTACTGCTGCCGTTATGGCTGAAGCTGTGTGCGTCCGAAGGCGGGATTGCGTCGCGGGCGTTGACGCGGGCTCGGGAGTGGCTCCGCTGCGGCTCAAAGAATCTCCCCTTCGGCAACCCGGCCGAGTCGAAGCTACAACGATTCGACTCCCGTCGGCTTTGCGGCCCACGCTCGCGCGTGGTGTGCCTTTCTCGGTTGAGTTTCAAAGGCGGCCCCGGAAGGGTTCTTCGACCCGCTCCCGCGACCGGCCGCTACTTCTCAAGGGCGCCCCGGCCACACTGTCCGCACACGGCGGAAATGGGCGGAACGCCTTCCACAAAGACTATAAGCCACACGGCCAAACCGTGTCAACCAGTATTTTGCCTAGTTTAACCCATGATATTTCTTAGTTTAAATGGCTTTCCTGGATTGTTTCGAGCACTTTTCCAGAAATTTTTCGGACTTATTTCTCGGTTAAGCAGGCGGTTCAACGCGAAGACACGGAGGCTGACATTCTTGCTTCGGGCTCGGGACGAAAGTTAGGATGGGGCATATGGTTAACGTTCGGAGGGCGCTCGTCGCCGTTCTGCTGCTGGCAGTGGCCGCCTTCGGGTGGCTGTGGCTGACGCGCCCGCAGAAGGTTGAGATGGCCGCTTACGCCCCCGCCGACGCACTTGTCTACGCGGAGGCCGACAGCCTGCCGGCGATCATCGACGCCTTCACTTCGACCGACGCGTGGAAGGAGCTTGCGCCGGCCGCGGGCGTCGAGGCGCGGCAGGGCTGGACGGGCTGGCTGCCCTCGTTCCTCTCCTTCACGGGCATCGGCCCGAGCGACGCGGTCGTCCTCGCGCGCGCGCAGGTCGCCGTCACCGTGCTCGGGTTTCAGGCGGCCGAAGAGTCTGACACCACGCTCAGGTTCACGCCGCGCGCGGCGCTCGTGGCCGAGACGCACAGCCCCGGCTGGCGCGTGCGCGCGGCCGTCGAGAAACTCGTCGGCGACTTCGCGCGCAGGTCGTTCGAGCGACAGTCGTTCGAGCGCAAAGAGGTTGACGGCGTTCCCTTCTACACTTGGGTCGAGCAGGCGGGCGCGCGGCGGACGATCGTGGCGGCGGTTGACGAGAGCGTCGCCGTCGTCGGCAATGACGAGGCGGCCGTGCGCGCATGCCTCGACGTGCGTCGCGGCGCGCGCCCGAGCCTCGCGGGCGACGAGCAGTTGAAGGAGATGCGCGCGCGGCTCGGCGGCGACGGCACACTTGCTTTTGGATATGCTCCGCGCGGGAGCGCGGCGAAGGCCGTCGAAGTCTTCGCGCCCGCCTTCGTCGGCGGCATGTCGCGGGAGCCGCAGGTGCAGAGCGTGCTGGCGACCTTCCTCCCGCAGTTCATCAACCAGACGCTCGGCGCCGCCGGCTGGAGCGCGCGCGTGAACGACGGCGTGCTCGAAGACCGTTACTTATTGAGCGTGCCGGCCGACCTCGCGCGCCGCCTGAGCGGACCGCTCGCGCCGGCCGAACAGCCTTCGTACGCGGCGACGCGCGTGCTGCCGGGCGAGACCTACCAGGCATCCTTCTACGACGTGCGGAGCCCGGACCTCGCGTGGCGCGGATTGAACGCGGGGCTCTCTTCGCAGACCGACATCACGCGCGCCACCATCATCACGCTCGGGCTCGAAGCACTCGTCAAGCCCTACGGCATCGAGAACCCGCGCGACTTCTTCCGCGCGTGCAAAGGAGAGGTCGCGACCGCGCGGCTCGAAGCGACGAGCGAGGGCAAGGTGCTCGTCGCGGTCGTTGGTGACAGGGCTGCGTTGCGCGAGCAGGCGCTCGCCTACCTCGGCCGTGGCGCGAAGGTCGAGCGCGACGGCGCGACTGAACTCCTCATCTCGCAAGACCCCGACCACGGCGCGGCGGCCTTCGTCGGCGACTTCATCGTGACCGGCCCGGAGGAGGACGTGCGTCGCTGCGTGCGCGCGCACGCGGAGAATCAGGCGCGCGGCGGCGCAGAGCCCTTGAAGAACGGGACGTTGGAGTTTTCATCGCGCGCGGCGTTGGTGCGGACGCTCACGGACGAGCGCGAGTCGGCGCGCGCCGTGCTCTCACGCTTCCCTCGGCGCGGCGACGCGGCGGGGCTCGAAGCGGCGCTCGCGCGGCACACCTACGCCGTCTCCGAGACGCAGCTCGCCGAAGACGGCGTCGAGAAGCGAACGCGCTCCGCCTTCGGCCTCTTCGGCGAGGTCGTCGCGCGCGCGGCCCCGCGTTGAGAACCATGAAGTATGAACGATGAACGATGAACTGAAAGACAAGGTGCCTTCAGTTCATCGTTCAGCGTTCATACTTCATCGTTTATCTGTCGGGTGATTTCGGGTCGAAGGGGCGGTCGGCGAGGACGGCGCGCATGTTGACCTGGCCGAAGAGGGTTTCAAGATACGCCTCGAAGCGGTGGAGCGTCCGCGACAACTCGCCCGCGTCGCGCGCCGCGTCGATCTCCTCGGCGAAGCGTTCGAGCGCGTCCCAGTCCTTGTACATCAGGTAGCGCTGCGCGCCCTCCGCGAAGGAGTTGAGCGTTTCGAGCACGTGCGTCGCGGGCGGCGCGTGCCCGTCGGCCGAGGCGCGCGCGACGAGCATGACGAGTTTCCATAACTCGCGCCGCAGTTCGATTGACTGTTCAAGCTTCGTCGTGAAGGAACCGAACAGCGCCCCGCCGTCGAGCCCCGGCTCGAAGCTCTGCGCGAGCGCGACGACCGACTGTTGATAACAGTCGCGCAGAAGGCCGGTCGCGTTCTCGACCTTGGCGAAGAGTTGCGGCGGCTGCCGCACAGAACAGAGGCCGGTCAGCTCGTGCTCGAACGCCTTGCGCAGTTCCATCCGCACGGCGTAGGCCGTGCCGTCGAGTATCTCGCTCGCGCCGCGCCCGACGCCCTCGACGCGCAGCGCGCGACCCTCGATGAAGTCGAGCAGAGCGCGCGTCTCCTCGTTGACGAGCGTAAAGACCGGCAGCAGACGCTTGAGCTGCGCGTCCCCTTTGAGCGAGACTTCGACGAAGCGCAGCAGCGTGAGCAGCCGCGAGAAGGCTTGGAAGATTTCGAGCAGGTCTTCGCCGAGGTCTTCGGGCGTCAACCCCTGCGCGAGGCCGACGAGCCGCTCCTGCAACTCGGCGGCGCCGGCCGCCTGCCCCGAGGCGAGGATGAGCCCGGCGGCCTCCGACCGCTTCAGCTCGCGTTCGAGGACGCTGCCCAGACTCGACCAAGCGACGAAGTTGACCGAACTCGATTCGAGCAGCGCGTCGCTCAGACGGGACACGTCCTTGAAGACTTCGCCGAGGTCGCTCAAAGACTCCTTCGCGCCGACGAGTCCGAGGTCGCCGGCCGCGTGTGTCTTCGCCGCGCCCTCCTCAGAAGTTTCGCCGCGCGCGAGGTTCGAGAGCAAGTGGAGGCAGCGCACGAGCGCGTCGCGCACGACGCCCGTCTCGCACTTGAAGCTGCGCTCGCCGAGCGCGCCTCGCTCGGCGTCGGTCAGCGGGTGGTTGGCCGCGTTGAAGAAGCTGCGCAGCGCGCGCAGCCACACGGCCAGCTCTTGCGCCGGCGACAATGCTTCAGCGGGTGTGAGTTGTTGGGACAAGTTGCTACGCTCTTGTGCGAGCCCGTCGGCGCGCGTGCCGGCCGCGCGGGCGGATTCCAAAATGACTGCGAGAGCTTGGGAGAAAAGGGCCGGCTAGGCCCCGAACGATTCTAAACAGGAAAGCCGCGAGCGGCAAAGTATTTCGTCTCTGAAGGTCAACACATGCGCGAACACACGGAGCTTCTGGTCGCCACCAACAACAAGGGTAAGGTCGGGGAGCTTTCGCAACTCCTCTCCGACTTCCCCCTCCGCCTGCGCCTGCTCGGCGAGTTCCCAGACATCGTAGAGGCGGAAGAGACGGGCGAGACCTTCGCCGAGAACGCGACCATCAAGGCGCTCCACTACTCCGCGCGGAGCAGACTGCTGTCGCTCTCGGACGACTCCGGCCTCGCCGTGGACGCGCTCGGCGGCGCGCCCGGCGTCTACTCGGCACGCTACGCCGGCCGCGACGCGACCTACGCCGAGCGCATGTCGAAACTCATCGGCGAACTCGACGCGACCGGCGACGCCGACCGCCGCGCGCGCTTCGTCTGCGTCATCGCCGTCGCCGACCCCTTGACCGACACGCTCCACATCTTCGAAGGAACCTGCGAAGGGCGCATCGCCCACGCCCCACGCGGCACCGGCGGCTTCGGCTACGACCCGCTCTTCATCCCCGACGGCCACGACCGAACCTTCGGCGAACTCCCCGCCGAACTCAAACACACCCTCAGCCACCGCGCCCGCGCCCTGCAACAGGCCGCCCGCCACCTCCGCGAGCGTTATACTTGACCCTTAAGCGAAACGGTCTGTTAGAATGCCGACGTTCGTGCGACGAGTTCTTTTAAGTGTTCAAGACTACGGGGCGTAGCGAAGTCTGGTATCGCGCTCGGTTTGGGGCCGAGAGACCGGGGGTTCGAATCCCTCCGCCCCGATTTCCTTCCCTATTTACTTCATCAATCAGCTACTGCCTTTCGAGGCCACGGGCTCGTCTTCGGGTTCGAGGGTGGTGAACTCTGCCATGACCATGCGCTCGCCGGTCTCGGCGCAGCAGGACTCTTCGTCGGGCGGGGCGACCGAGGCGTCGCCGTGTCGCGGGAGCCAGAAGGCGACGAGCAGCGCGAGGCCCGCCAGCGCCGTGCCCGTCCAGAAGACGTTGTGTATCGAGGCCGCCAGAGCCTCCCGCAGTTCGTCGAGCACTTCGGGCGGGAGCGCCGCGCTCGCCTGCGGGTCGATGAGGGCGTTCGGGTTGGAAGCGAGTTCGGCGGCGCGCTCGGGCGTGAGCGGCCCCGCGCCCGAGCGCGCGACCCTTTGCAGGTGCGAAGCCAGACCCGCCGAGAGCACCGCGCCCATGATGGCGACGCCGACCGCGCCGCCTATCGAACGCGAGAACTGGTTGAGCGAAGTCGCGATCCCCAACTGCGCGCGCCCGACCGACTGTTGCACGGCGATGAGCAGCGTCAGCATCGTCAAGCCGAGCCCGGCCCCGATGAGCACGAGATCGACGTAGAGCCACACGCGCGGCGTCGTCCGCTGATAGCTCGACAGCAACGCGAAGCCGAGCGTCAGCAGGAAGAGACCGGCCAACGTCGTCGGCCTGTAGCCGACCTTCAGCAGAAGCCGCCCGCCCACGACCGAGAGCCCGACCCAACTCAGCATCAGCGGCGTCAGCAGCGAGCCGGCCTCGGTCGCCGTCGAGCCCAGCGCGCCCTGCGCGAACAAAGGCACGAACGAGATGGCTCCGAACATCGCCACGCCCGCGAGGAACCCGGCCGTCACCGACACCGTCACGACGCGGTTGCGGAAGAGTTCGAGCGGCACGATGGGGTCGCGCGCGCGCCGCTCGACGTAGATGAAGAGCGCGCCGAGGAGCGCGGCGACGAACAGCAACCCGAGGTTGCGCGCCGACGCGAACTCGCGCAGCGTCGCCCCGCCCTCGACGAGCGCGAGCATGAGGAGCGTGATCGAAGCCATCAGCAGCGTCGCGCCCGCGTAGTCGATTGAAGGCCGCTCGCGCCGCTTCGGCTCCTTCAAAGAGAGTTGCATGATGATGGCGGCGAGGATGCCGAACGGCACGTTGATGTAGAAGACCCAACGCCAGGAGAGCTGGTCGGTGATGAACCCGCCGACGATGGGGCCGACCACGCTTGAAAGCCCCCACACTCCGCTGAAGAACGCCTGCATCCGCGCGCGCTCCTCGACCGTGTACACGTCGCCGATGATGGTCATCGCGAGCGGCACGAGCGCGCCCGCCCCTAAGCCCTGCACCGCGCGATAGGCGATGAGTTGCGTCATCGTCCCCGCCATCCCCGACAGCACCGAGCCGAGCAGAAAGACCGCGATGCCGAGTTGGAAGAGAAGCCTGCGGCCGTACAGGTCCGACAGCTTGCCCCAGACCGGCACCGTGATGGTCGAGGTGATGAGGTAGGCCGAGAAGACCCAACTGTAATGGTTCAACCCCCCGAGCGAGGCGATGACGGTCGGCATCGCCGTCCCGACGACGGTCGCCTCCAGCGCCGCCAAAAACATACCCGTGATGACGCCGAGCGTCACCGCCAAACGCCTGCGCGAAGACATCACGAGCGTCGGCGCGCTCTCAGACACAGAATGACTCTCCATAAGATTAAGAAATGTACTACGCGACGCGGCGGGGCTGTGTGCCCTCTCCTTGAAGATTGTGGGACAAAAGCTTCACTGAAACGATGAAGTAGGAACGCTGAACGCTGAACTGAGGTCAAGTGACTTTCAGTTCATCGTTCAACGTTCCTACTTCATCGTTCCGACTGTTTACGTGACGACGGTTGCCTCGTCGGTGCCGAAGCGTTCGCGGAGGCGGAGCAGTTCCGTGACGCCTTGCTTGAGCGAGCCGAGGACTTCTTCGATGTCGCTCGCGCCGGCATCGTCGCGGTAACGCTCGATGTAGATGCGGAGCGTCGCGCCCGCCGTGCCCGTGCCCGACAGACGCAACACCGCGCGCGAGCCGTCTTCGAGGAAGAGGCGCACGCCCTGCCGCGAGGTCGTGCTGCCGTCCACCGGGTCCGTGTAGCCGAACTCGTCGGCGCGCTCCACGCGGCTGCCGGCGAGCGAAGTCCCCGGGAGGGTGTTAAGACCGCCGCTCAACTCCGCCATCATCTCGGCCGCCGCCGCCGCGTCGAGCCCTTCGTAGTCGTGGCGCTGGTAATAGCTCCGCCCGAACCTGCGCCAGTGGTCGCGCACGACCTCTTCGACCGACTTGCCCGTCACGGCCAGTATCGAGAGCCAGCACAGCACGGCCCACAGCCCGTCCTTCTCGCGCACGTGGTTCGAGCCCGTGCCGAAGCTCTCCTCGCCACACATGGTCGCGAGCCCCGCGTCGAGGAGGTTGCCGAAGAACTTCCAACCCGTCGGCGTCTCGTAACAACGGATTCCGAGCGCCTCGGCCACGCGGTCAACGGCCGTACTCGTCGGCATCGAGCGCGCGACGCCCGCGAGCCCTTCGCGGTAGCCCGGGATGCAGTCCTTCGCGTGCTCCGCGATGACGGCCAGGGAGTCGCCGGGCGTGACGAAGAAGTCGCGGCCGAGAATCAGGTTGCGGTCGCCGTCGCCGTCGCAGGCGGCGCCGAAGTCGGGCGCCCCCTCGCCGCTCATGCGCCGGACGAGTTCCGCCGCGTGGACGAGGTTCGGGTCGGGGTGGTGCCCGCCGAAGTCTGGCAGCGGCGTCCCGTTCAGCACGGTCCCGGCGGGCGCGCCGAGACGCCCCTCGATGATCCGCGTGGCGTAAGGGCCGGTCACCGCGCTCATCGCGTCGAAGAGCATACGGTGGCCCGTCGAGAAGTATGCGCGCAGGCGTTCGAAGTCGAACAGCTCCTCCATCACCGCCGTGTAGTCTTCGAGCGGGTCGATGACGACAACCTCAGTCCCCGCGACGCGGACGCTCCCGGTCTGTTCGAGGTCAACGTCCGGGTGCTCGGTGGTGAGGTAGCGTTCGATGGACTGCGTCCCCGCGTAGACGCGCTCGGTGACCGACTCGGGCGCGGGGCCGCCGTTGCGCGTGTTGTACTTGATGCCGAAGTCCTCGTCGATGCCGCCGGGGTTGTGGCTGGCCGAGAGCACAAGCCCGCCCATCGCCCCGCGTCGGCGGATGACGGCCGAGACGGCCGGCGTCGAGAGGATGCCGCCGCGCCCCACGAGCAGGCGCCCGAAGCCGTTGGCCGCCGCCATGCGGATGATCGTCTGGACGGCCTCGCGGTTGTAGTAGCGGCCGTCGCCGCCGACGACGAGGGTCTCCGCGCCGAAGCCGTCGGGCGCGTCTGTGCGGACGGCGTCGAAGACCGACTGGACGAAGTTCTCAAGGTATCCGGGCTGCATGAAGACCCGCGTCTTCTTCCGCAAGCCCGAGGTGCCCGGGCGCTGCCCCTCGAAGGGCCGCGTCGGGACGGTCTGCGCGCTCTCCCCGCGAAATGGAGTCAAGGCTTCCCTCCCCGTCTCTTTTATTGGAATTCGGTTAACCGACAGTTTATTCCCGAATTCCGCGCGAGGCAAAACCTTGCGGCGTAAAAACGTGTCGGGCGGTTTCCGCGTACGCGATTGACACGGTGGCCGGTCAAAAGGTGCGCGGGTCGGGGCTTTCGCCTAAAAATTTTTAGAAAATTCGCATTTTCGGCCATTTTTGCGAGACGCGGGGCCGCGTCGTGTGATATATGTCCTGACGCAAGCTTTTTGATTTCTTCCCGAATTTGCAGGAGGCAGTGCACCACCCAATGGCGACGAAAGCAGGCAAGAAGCGCATGTCACAGTCCGAAGTGGTCAACCACTTCGCCGAAAAATACGAGCTGAAGCGCGCGCAGGTGAAGGAGCTCTTCGAGGAGCTGGCGAACCTGGCAACCAACGAGGTCAAGGAGAGCGGCGAGTTCGTCCTCCCCGGCTTCGGCAAGCTCGTTCTCTCCGAGCGCAAGGCGCGCGAGGGGCGCAACCCTCAGACGGGCGAGACGATTCAGATTCCGGCCAAGACGGCGCTCAAGTTCCGTCTCGGCAAGGGTTTGAAGGACGCCGTCGTCCCGAAGAAGTAATCGGCGTCCGACCAACTCCTGAATACTTCTCGAATACAGAAAAAGACCGCCGGCGGGTTTTGGCAGGCTACTTTTGCCTTCCAACTTCGCCGGCGTCTCTTCTTTCTGACCTCCAGATGCTAAACCCCATCACCTTCATGTAAAACGACTTAAGTCCTCAGGCAACAATTTTTTCCTGTGGGTAGCCGCCCTCCCCCCTCCGGTCTGACCACATCAAAAAAAATTCTGGTAATTCAAATAATTTCAATGTAGAATGCGTTTTTCTTCTAGCCCCCTTATCCCCTACAGGGTGTGGTGCTTTACAAACAGTGGGCTGGATTGTGTGAAAATTCGGGGATTGCAACGGATTCGCATCCCGAAACTCCCCGGATGCATCTAAATTGTCACTAATACTGAGCCCACCGCCGAATCGGGTTTTCGGGGGCACGAAAACATAAGGAGCAGACGAAAAGTGATCGCTACTGAGAAGTTTCCGCTGTCAGAACGGCTGAAGATGATCGACCACATCCAGGCGCGCCGCTACTCGAAACTCGGCGGCCCCGCGCTGGACATCGCGACCGAGGGCATCATCCGCCATTTGCGCGCCTGTGACCGCATGGATGTCAACCCGGATGTCGCCGCCGTCCGCGAGATCATTGACGACGCGCTCAACGGCCGCCGCGTCTTCGCCGAAACCTTCAACAACGCCGCGTAAGTTACACTGTACGCAGCACTTGCCCTGAGAAATGTCGGAAAGCCGCCAGTTTGAGTCTGGCGGCTTTCTACTTTTTTACGCTGCCTGGAGGCCGGATGTCGCGCCCCGCGAACGTCAGGCGGTCTCCCCGGGCGCGGCACGCAGTTCCGACTGCTTCTCGATGAGTGTGTCAAGTTCGGGCGGTTCGCGTGTGGCGCCGTCGGCCTGCCGGAGCACGTCGAGGAGCGCGATGGTGATGGCGACGATGACCGGGCCGAGCACGATGCCGAGCACGCCGAAGACCTGAAGCCCGCCGAGCACGGAGAAGAAGACGAGCAACTCGTGCAGGCGCGTCCGCTCGCCGACGAGCTTCGGCCGCAGGAAGTTGTCCACGCTCCCGATGACGAGGCCGCCCCACACGGCGAGCCCGATTGCCTTCACCCACTCCCCGGTCAGCGCAAGGTAGATGGCCGCCGGCACCCAGACGATGAAGGCGCCGAGCATCGGAATCATCGAGAGGAAGATCATCACGACGCCCCACAGCAAAGGCGACGGCAGCCCCAGGGCCCAGAAGGCCAGGCCCCCGAGTATGCCCTGTATGGTGGCGATGACGAGCACGCCGTAGACGCTCGCCGAGATGACCTCGCCCGTGCGGTTGAAGATTTCGCGCGCCTGCGGCCCGCTGAGGGGCACCATGTCGTAGGCCGCCGCGCGCAGCCGCTCGCCGTCGCGGAAGAGGTAGTACATCGTGAAGATGACGAAGAAGACCTCGACGATGAAACCCACGACGCCGCCGACGACGCCGAGCGTGCGCGAGGCGATGATTCCGCTTACGCCCTTCAGGCGCTCGGCGATGGCCTCCTGCGACACGATCTTGCTCACGTCGTAGTACTGTCCCACCCAGCGCACGACCGGCCCGAGGTACGGCGAATTCGGGTCGAGCAGCCCCGCCGCCGACGCCGATGCCCCGCCCGTCCCGTCCTGCTTCGGCTGAAGCATCCGCACCAGGTCCGTCAGCTCGTTGCCGACGGCGATGATGAGCAGTGTCAGCGGGACGAGGATGACGAAGATGACGAGCAGGCAGGACAGCAGGGCGCTCCAGCCGGGGCTCCCGACGCGCGCCAGGATGCGCCTGTGGATGGGGAAGAAGACGATGACGAGGACGACGGCCCAGAGCACGACCTCCAGGAAGGGCTCCAGCATCTTCCAGCACAGGTAGAGCGCCAGCAAGGTCACCGCCAGCAGCACGAGCCAGCGCAGCAGCTTACTCCTCGACTCCATCCACTCCATCATAGTCCGCACACTTTACCACAGCCCCGCGCCCTCGCTTTTTGAAAATCCTGTCACGCAGGGCAGCCCGTTTTAGCGGTGCTGTCACTATTTTTGTCAGGGTGGGGGCGCGTGTTAACATTCGGCCTCGACTGGCGTACAGGCTCCCGTAGCTCAGTCGGATAGAGCATCTGCCTTCTAAGCAGAGGGTCGCTGGTTCGAGTCCAGCCGGGGGCATCGTTGGCGGGCGGGCGGCGCGGGCAACTTGTCAGTGCCGTGGGCGGTTGGTAGTATGGGTTTTCGTTCGCTTCCCTTCGTGGCGGCCATAGCTCAGTCGGTTAGAGCGCCTGACTGTGGATGCGGGGTTCTTTGATGAAGACCATCAGAGAACCCTTTTCATTTGCCCTAACTTACCCCTCGGCCGCAGAGTCGCTTCCCTACCATCTATCGAAACATCTATCTTTTCGCGCCAACTCGCTCTCAGTGAGAGCGCCATTATGAGCCGCCGCTTGGCGGCTCTATTGCTTTACCCCTTACCGCTTCCCTTCTTGCTCGCCTGTTTCGGCGGCCCTCCCGGTTTGCGGTTCTCTATTATCTACCGCTCAAACGGGATGCGCCAGTGTAAGGCTTATCAGAACGGAAACCCCTGCCAAGAAAGAGCAATTAAGGACATGGTGAACAGACAGACAGTCACCCCTATAGGAGTTACCTATCTGTCTGTTCCTGATGGCGGGCGTCCTTGTGCGGGTCGCTCGCCGTCGTTGTTTGGAGTATGGCGCAAAATTCTGTTGCAATAAAATCGGCAGAGGTTTAATCTCCCGCGCGTGGGCGTCGCCTCTGCGAACGTTTCAGACTCTCACGAAAATACAGGCACACTACTACCTAGCCGCCACTAGGCAGCTTGCCCCGTCCGTGAAGGCGAGTTACTTAGAGCAGCGACGACAGCACCGCGAGCAGGTCTAACGCGGTCTGCGTTAGGCTGTCGGGCGCAAGGTTCGGCATGATGCCGTTCAAAGCCGGCCTGTCGTTAGGTATTACGCCGCCCGTCGGCTGTTGCGTGGCGGTAGTCGGTTGCGCCGGAAGCGGCGCGGGCGATTCGTTCGGGATTTCGCCCGCGACGGCCGAGCCGGTCAGGAGCAGAACTAGCAGACAGATTCCTAAAGTCTTACGCATCGCTTTCCCTTTCGTGGTGATGGGAGTTAATCAAAGTTGCCGTCGTATCTTGTTGAGGTACGGCGGCTTTGCTGCGTCTGACAAAAATTTGTCACCGCAAAGAAAGGCTTGCCTCACATGAATTTAGCAGACGAGCGGCTTAAGGAACTAGATAACCCTTCCCTGACCGAAGAAGAGCGCGTTCTGTTGCGCTGCTGTGTCGCGGCTGACCTTATCCACAAGGGTCAGTATGAAGCGGCGCAAGAGGGGCTAGGCGAGTTGTGGCTAGGCATCGGGCAGAGGCCGCCGGTAAGGAATCTGCCATCCGCTGTAGATGCCGAAGTCCTGCTTCAGTGTGGCACTCTAACGCATCTGCTCGGCAACGTTAGAAACATCGCTGGGGCGGAGGAACAGGCCAAAGACATGCTCTCTGAGGCGGCGCGGATGTTCCACGCTCAGGGGATGCACGCGAAAGTGTCAGAGACTCAATATCACCTCGCCATGTGCTACTGGTGGCTCGGCCAGCATGACGAGGCGCGAGTGATTTTCCGTGATGCGTTGAAGCCGCTGACGGACGCCGACCTAGAGCTTAAAGCTAAAATCCTGATAAGGCGCTCGATAGTCGAGTTGTGGGAGAATAAGTATTACGACGCCCTGAACGTCCTGAAAGAAGCGGAGCCGATTTTCGAGTGGGCAAGTGACGCGCTTAAAGGCCGATGGCACGGTCAGAAGGGGCTAGTTCTAAGAAGGCTCGGCACCGCAGAGGGGCAACCCGATTACTACGACCGGGCTATCATCGAGTTCACCGCCGCGATTTACCACTATGAACAGGCGAAGCACGAAAGATATTGCGGCATCAACCTAAACAACCTTGCATTTCTACTCTACAAGCTAGGCAGATACCGCGATGCGCACGAACACCTTGACCGGGCACAACTGATATTTACGAAGCTGAAAGACCCCGGCGTCTTGGCACAGGTAGATGAGACGCGGGCGCGTGTCCTAGTCGCGGAGAAGAAATACCGTGACGCTGACCGCATCATCGGAGGCGTGGTTAAGACCTTCGAGCAGGGCGGCGAGTCGGCTTTGCTCGCGGATGCACTTTCTATTCAGGGCATAATCTGGGCGCGTCAAGGAGCATACGATAGCTCGATTAAAATTCTGCGAGAGGCTATGAAAGTGGCGCAGGAATCGGGCGCTCTCACTCAGGCCGGACACGCCGCGTTGGTGCTGATAGAGGAACACGGAGCAGGTTGGCGGCTGCCACAGCCGGAGTTGACGGCCATATTCCGCCGCGCCAGCGAATTACTAAAAGGCACGCAGGACGCCGAAGATAAGGAGAGGCTTCTGGCCTGCGCCCAAATAATCATAAAGCGCCTTTCGGGGATGCAGATACACGACAGGAACTTTACCTTTTACGGCGCGGTTGAGGAGTTAGAGGCCAGACTGATAGAGCAGGCTTTGGAACTGGAAGGCGGTAATATCATGCGAGCCGCCGAGAGGTTAGGGCTGAAACGTCAGACGCTCTCGCAGATGCTCCAAGCCCGGCACAAGAAACTTTTCGGCAAACGGACACCGCCTGAGAAGCGCCTCAAGAGCATCATCAAAAAAGACGCATGACGGCCGCGGGAGAACTCAACGGATGCCAAGATGTAAAGGGGGGCTTTTAAAACTGGCGGGGGTGGGTGAGAGTTGATGTTATCACGCGCGTATGATTTTGTTTTTCTGTAAAAAGGCCATCTAAGGAGCGTAACAGCAACCCCCGAGTAACCTATAACGGGCGGCGACTCTTAACAGGGCGGGTGTGCTTCTGTGTCTGCACGCCGCGCGTCATCCCTTCTGGCTACGGTGAGAGGCGCGCGCATTAACTCCCCGGTAAAAGTTTCGCGGAAGGAGGCAAATTGTGCTGGCTAGACCGCTCGATTAGCCGAGTAGGACAACAGACAGACAGTCAGGGTATTAGGGGATAGCTTGTCTGTCTGTTCTCTTTCGCCGCCATAAGACAGACTCGGCGGCGAATTGTGAACTTCGCCGTTACAGACAGACATAGATTACTTAATACCGCGACTGTCTGTCTGTTGTCTGTTTTGAGGGGAGCGGTCACCTTAAAACTCCGCGGCCGTGTAGGGAACTGCTGCGACTACATTTTAGGAAATAACTTGGTGAAAGTAGTGAGGTAGGCTAGAAAAAGTGGACGCCATCAACCGCAGCTTTTAGCATACGGAATGGAGGAGTCCACGATGGAGAAGCTACCCCGCCAGGTCTACACCAGAGAGTTCCGTCAGCAAGCCGTCGAGCTAGTCACGCGCGAGGGCCTCGGCATCGCCGAAGCCTCGCGCCGCCTCGCGCTCTCGCCGAAGACTTTGACCAACTGGGTCAGGCGTGCCAAGAACGGCAGCCTACCCGATGCGGCTCCGGCGCCGCGCCGCGAGGTCACGGAAGCTGAGGCCGAGTTGTCACGCCTGCGGAGAGAGAACGCCGAGCTGCGGATGGAGCGCGACATCCTAAAAAAGTCGGCGGCGTACTTCGCCAGCGAGTCATGGCGCGGTACGCGGTGATCAAAGAGCTGCGCAGAGACTACCCCGTGCGGCTGCTGTGTCGCGTGCTCGCGGTCTCCAGGAGCGGCTTCCACGCCTGGATGGTGCGCGCGCCGTCTCAGCGGGCGCGCTCCAGAGAGCGGTTGAAGCTGGCGGCGCGGGCCGCGCACCACAGGACGCGGCAGACCTACGGAGCGCGACGCTTACAGCAGGAGTTGGCCGCCGACGGCTTCCGCGTCAGCCTCGGCACCGTCAAGCGGGTGCGGCGCGAACTCGGCCTGCGCTGCGTGCAGCAAAAGAAGCGCTTCCGCGTGCGGACGACCGACTCCGCTCACGCCCTGCCGGTCGCCCCGAACCTGTTGGCGCAGGACTTTCACGTCGAGCGCCCCGACGAGGTCTGGACTTCAGACCTCACCTACGTCGCGACCGACGAGGGGTGGCTCTACGTCGCCGCGATCAAGGACCTCTTCGCGGGCGAGGTCGTCGGGCGCAGCCTCGGCGCGAGGATGACGACCGAGTTGGTGGCGCGCGCCCTCGCACAGGCGGTCGCGGCGCGCCGCCCCGCGGCGGGGCTCATTCATCACTCGGATCGCGGCTCGCCGTATTGCCGCCACGAGTATCAGGCGCTGCTGCGCCGCCACGGGATGAGGGCCTCGATGAGTCGCAAGGGCAACTGCTACGACAACGCGCCGGTCGAGAGTTTCTTCGGCACGTTGAAGACCGAGTTAGTGCATCACCGACGGTACCGGACGCGGGCCGAGGCTGCACACGAGATCACCGAGTACATCGACCTGTTCTATAACCGGCAGCGGCGGCAGGCGCGCCTCGGCTACTTGTCGCCGGCGGCTTACACGCAGCAGTTCACGCGTCAGCAACAGGCGGCGTGAACATCACACATGGCGTCCGTTTTTGACGACCCACCTCAGAATCAGCTGGGGTGAAAGTTATGAGTCAGTCAGAAAAGCCTAAACTAGGAGAGCTTTACAGCCGTGAGGAAATCTCACGCATGTTCGGCGGCAGCTCCTGGACGTACCTCCCGCGGGATCGTGGTGATGTCGTTAGCGGGTGCTTTAGAACCGACCTAAATCCGAAGGCCCCGGACGAAGTCTTGGTCGGACACGGCAGGTTAAGAGTTTCCTCCGCCAGGAGGCTCGTAGAGCAGGGAACTCCCATACCTATTTTTATTCAGCGCGGGTCTAAGCGGTGGGAGTTCATAGGCCACTATCGCGGGAAGAGGTATACCGACTCCTCAGGCGAGGTTACGCCAAGAGCCAAGGCGGCCAACCTTGACGGACAGGTTGCCGGCGTGCTCTACCTGGAGAAGGCGAAAGACTCTTAAACCTTCGCCGCGGGCCGCCCGACCACGACAGACGTCCACTCCTGGCCTGCGCAATTCTCAATCAGCCGTCGAGGCCGCAGGCTTCTCGAAAGTCAGCCTGTAATAAATCTCCCGCGTCAGCTCCACGTCCCGCACGCAGTAGTCTGCGATCTCCTCGTGACGCCCTTCGCGGAATCTGTCGTAGACGCGCCCGCCGTCCATCCCCTCGGTCTTGGTCATCCCGAGCTGAAGCACCTCGGCCAACTCTTCGAGCTTGATGCCCGGCCGCCACGCCCACAACTCCCGCTCCTTCATCGTGTCGAAGACGGGGCGCGAGCGGTAGCGGGCGAAGCTGAGCCTGACGCTCGGCCGCACGCGCTGGATGACCGAACGCTTATACAGGAACGGCAGATCGAAGTCGTAGATGTTGTGGCCGATGATGAGGTCCCGCTTTTCGTCAAACCCCTTGAGCTGATTCCAGAACCCTCGAAGAGTCCTCGCCTCGTCGAGATGAAACCTCATAGACTGTCGCTCGCGGCCGAGCACACCGCGGCAGACGACTTCGCCATCCTGCTCGACTATCATCCCGACGGAGAGCACCCTCCCATACTCGGCGTGGAGGGCCAGCCGCCTGAACTGCTCTTCCGTGCATCCGAGGTCAGACCCATCTTGGGGGGCGCAGTACCTGTTCTGTAGCTTGAAAGCGAGCGCCGGGTTGATCGAGTCCCATGTATCTTCCGCCGGCGGAAGCGTCTCCACATCAATAAACATTCTCTTCGGCATTTTTCTTATCCCACCGGCTCGGAGAAGTGGGGTATCCTTCCGGGGACATACGTGGAAACGAGGGGCGCGGCGACTGAGGTGACTCACGCCGCACGGGAGTTCGGGCGGAACCTCCCGGCGGTGCCCGGCCTTATCCGCATATTAGCTTTAATTAAAGCTAATATCAACATTTCTGAGGGCGAGAGTTTCCCGTTAGGGGTGCCTGATGGGGAAGTCTAAGCGTCCGCGCCCGGCGCGCCTCACCGAAAAGCTGATCGCGATCCGTTACTCCCTCGGGATATCGCAGAATGAAATGCTCAGCCGCCTGGGGCTGGCCGACGAGTTCGGACGGAATTACATCTCGGCCTTCGAACTCGGGACGCGGGAGCCGCCGCTGCCGGTACTCCTGCGGTATGCACAGGCCGCGGGAGTGTGGGTTGACGTGTTAATCGACGACGGCTTAGAACTGCCCACGAAGCTGCCGGGCAAGATGAGACGTTTTTGAGTCCCGCCCTTATCCTTTCCCGGCCGCTACAGCCTCTGATGAACTTGCCGGTGTTGCCCCCTATTTTACCGTCCTTGTGTTCAAGCTCGAAGTGCGGCCCTCGGCCTGAGTGTCGATGAGGAATGGCCTACCCGCCTCCGGCTTTATAGGGTCATCCGAGAAGTCCACGGTCTTCTCGAATACCGTCTTGCCCTGACGGTCGAACAAGCGCAGCGTAACCTTCTCTGCGTAAGAGAGCGTATCGTCATTACGCAGCACGAAGAAATAACTGTAGGCACTACTGATGAGCTTGTATCTATTGCTCCAGCAGGCCAGCGTCGGCGTATCCAGTTATGATGGTGAAAAGAAGAAGCCGGAATTCAACGGGGGCCGCGAGGTGCGCAGATGGCTTAGTTAGGCCGCCTCTCGGATGTCGACCAATATCGAATCAACGTTGCCTAGAACTGACTGTTCGTGGACACGCGCCAGCATGACTTTCGCCCGCCCGCCCCAGTGCTCCGCGGGGAAATTGTAAATGAAACTCCCCGCCGGGGCGTGACCCCGGCGGAAGCCGTGGAACCGCTCCCGAAGCTCTTCCGCCCCGGCGACCGCCGGGACGTCGGTGAAGAAGTTAAGGCCGACGAGTTCCGCGACCTCAGCGTCGGAGGCTTCTTTCTTCTCGGGCTTGAAATAAAGGACTTTCCCCGAAGCGTCGAGTTCGAACAGCACGAAAAGGGGGTGGCGGGAATGCGGTTTCGCAACCCATTAGCTTGCAGCCGTTCCTGCGTCCGCGCCGAGGGCAAGAGACTTCTGACGAGGTCGTACAACTCCCCGAAATTTATCGGCTTCGTCACGTACCCGTCGCAGCCAGCCGCCAGAGCCTCGGCCCGATCCTCGGCCGCCGCGTGCCCGGACACGGCCACGACCGGCACGGCACGCGGTCCCGCGTCTCCGCGGATGCGGCGCGTGGCCGAGAGGCCGTCAAGGTCGTGACGCGGAACTGCGCCGGGATCGAGCTCTAAGCGCTCATGTGCGGCCGACCACGTTAGCCACAATCGCCACCAACTCGGCCAGCTCCACCGGCTTCGCGACGTGCATCTGGTAGCCGGAGCGCAGGACGCGCAGCCTGTCCTCGGCGCGGGCGTAGGCCGTTAGGGCCACCGCCGGAATCTTACCCCCGCGCTTGACCGGCAGCGCGCGCACTCTCCGGATGAACTCATAGCCGTCCTCGTCCGGCATCCCGATGTCGCTGACGATCACGTCCGGCTTTGTGCCCTCCAGTAACGCCAGTGCTTCCGCAGACGAGCGGGCGGTCATGACCTCCGCGCCGCACTGCCCGAGTGAGACTTTGATTAACTCAAGCGTGTCGGCTTCGTCGTCCACGACCAGCACGGTCAAGCCACTCAAATCGCCGGGACACTCGAAGTCCAGAGGTGCGTCCCTCGCCGCCGGGTGGACACGCTCCGCGCCCTCCTCACGATGGTAGACGGGCATCAGCAGGAGCCTCACGGTGAACATCGAGCCCTGCCCCTCGCCGGGGCTCTCGACGGAAACCGTCCCGCCGTGCAGTTCGACCAGATGGCGCACAATCGACAGCCCCAGGCCGAGGCCGCCGTGCCGCCGCGTGGTCGTCCCGTCGGCCTGGCGGAAGCGGTCGAAGACGAAGGGCAGAAACTCCGCACTAATCCCGTCGCCGTTATCGCTCACCGAGACCTCGATGTGCGAGTTGATTCTCTCCAACCTGACCTGCACGCGCCCGCCCTTCGGCGTGAACTTGATCGCGTTGGAGAGTAAATTCCAAATGATTTGCTGCAACCGAGCCGGATCGCCCGAGACCGAACTCACGCCCGTGTCCAGCAACTTTTGCAGACGAATCCCTTTGGCCTCGGCCGCCGGGCGCACCGCCTCGATGGCGGATTCGATGAACGAAGCGGGGTTGACCGGGCGCACGTCGAGGCGGAGGTTGCCGGTGATGATCCGGGACACGTCGAGCAAGTCTTCGATGAGTTGATTCTGCGAGCGGGCGTTGCGCTCGATGGTCTCAAGGGCGTGGGCGGCGGCCCGTTCGTCGAGCTGACGGCCGCGCAGGAGGTGCGCCCAGCCAAGCACGGCCGTCAGGGGCGTGCGCAACTCGTGTGAGACGGTGGCGAGGAACTCGTCCTTGAGACGACTCGACTCCTCGGCCTCTTGGCGCGCCGCCCGCTCGCGGACGAGCAGCCGTTCGCGCTCGTGCTCGGCCTGCTTGAGTTCCGTGATGCTGGTCAGGTTGACGACCCAGCCGAGCGTCCCGCCGTCGCCGTCCGAGACCGCCCCGGCGCTCAGCAGGAGATCGAAGGTCTCGCCGTCGGCGCGCCGGAAGATCACTTCCACGCCCTGGAGTTCCTTTTCCCGCCGCATCTCGGAGAAAGAGAGTTTGCCACCGCCCCCGTGCTCCTCGCCCGACGGGGACGGCGGAGTCGGCGCCGGCGCGAGCGAAAGCGGAAACACCTCGTCGAACGGCTGCAACATCAAATTACGATTGCAGAGCTTGTGAGCCCTTTGGCTGGCGTGGATGATTCGCCCTTGCGCGTCGCAGACCACCATCGCTTCCGCCGCCTGCTCCAGGATGGAGCGCGTCAGGTTCGCCGACGCGATCATCTCGGCGTGGCGCTTCTGCTCGGTCAGGTCCGTGACCACGATGCTCACGCCCTGCACCTCGTCTAACGGCAGGGCGCTGAGAGACAGGTGGGCCGGCACGTGGTGCCCCTCACCGTGCAAGAGCTTGACTTCCCCTTTACTGTTCCGGTCCCGCCCCTGTCGCAGTAAAGCCTCGAATAAAGGAAGATCGTTGCGGGCGATGAAGTGAGGGAAGTCGGCGCCGAGCACCCGTTCGAGCGGCAGACCGAGCATGTCGGCGAACCTCTGGTTGCAGTAGAGGATGGTGCCGTCGCTGCTGAGAGTGACCGCGCCCTCGTTCATCGCCTCGATGAGCAGCCGGTAGGGGCGCTCCGCCGTCTGTAGCGTAAAGATTTGCTCGCCGTCCTCCCCCGAGACGACGAGGGCGTCCACCTCACCGTTGCGGATGGCGCGCAAGACCTCCTCGGCCTCCGCGAGCCTCGCCTGTAGCTCCTCGACCTGCGCGCGCAGCCCTTTTTGATTGTTCCCCTTGCTCACCACGGTTGCTCTATCTCTTGGGTTTCAAATCTATCCCTAACAGAATGCGTTCGGCGTCCGACATGTCCCCGATCATCCGGCGCAGCGGCGCGGGCAGTTTTTTAATCAGGGTCGGCACGGCGACGATCTGCTCCCCGGCGGCGAGCGTGGGCTGCTGGTACACGTCGATGACCTCCAGCTCGTATCGCCCGGCCAGGTGCTCTTCGCAAAACTTTTTGAGGTTCGTGAGCGCGCGCACCGACTTCGGCGAGACTCCGCTGATGTAGAGCCGCAGGACGTAGACCTGTTTGTCTCGCCCCGCGAGCGCACGCTCGTACTGCGCGGTCGAGTCCGTCGGCGTCTTCGTCTCTTTCTTACTTTTGGTCGTGCGCTTCCGATTCATGAGCCTCGCTTCAGCGGGCGCAGATCAAGACCGACGAGCACGCGCTCGGTGTCGGAAAGGTCGCCGATGATTTTACGCACCGGCTCGGGCAGCTTCCTGACGAGCGTCGGGATGGCGAGAATCTGGTCGCCGCGGGCCAGTTGCGGGTTCTTCAGGAGGTCGATGACCTCGATCCGATACCGGCCCGCCATGTGCTCCTCGCAAATCTTCTTGAGGTTGGAGAAGGCCGTCAGGCATTTCGGCGTCTGCCCCGCGACGTAGAGCCGCAACTCCCACTGCTTACCTGCCGGCGCGTCGGCCTGGCCCCGCTTTGGCGCGGCCCGCTTTTTCGCGGTTCTGTTCACTTGCCCCTCCCTCCTGACCGTTTCTCTGTCGACGGTTCGTCGGCCCGTCGGGGTCGGCCCCGCGCAGGCGCGCCATCTCTGACCGCCCCTCCGCGAGGACGCTCTCCTTCAACTGCATCTCCTCAATGCTCTGCAAAACCTCCGCCTCTTCGATCTCAAACTCCGCCTGCAAGGCGACGACCTGTGCCTTGAGCGCGGCGCGTTTACTCTCAAGTTCCCGACGCCTCCGCTCGACCTCTTGCCGCCGTGTTAGTGCTTCTGCCTTATCCCTGCCGACCCGCGCCGCACGCGCCGCTCCCGTCAGCACCCCCTCCGGGCCTAGATACACGTCCGCCAGCTCGACCCCTCTGGACGAGAGGATGAACTCGCGCGCCTGATTCGAGTGTGACATCCCGCGAGACTTCAGGATGTAAATCGTGCGGTTGCGCTCGCCGTCGCTCTCCACGTTGCGCAGCATGATCCACACGTCCATCAAAGACGAGATGCCAACATCGGTATGGTCTATCTCGTCGGCCAGCGGCAGGAGGCTCGTGAAGAGGGCGGTGATGCGCCGGCTCTTCAGGAAGTCGATCATCCGCGTGAGAGCCAGCTTGACATCGTGCGTGGGGCCGACCGCTTCAAGGTTCGTCACCTGGTCGATGACGACGACCTGCGGGTTCAACTGCTCGATGGCTTTCTGAATGACGGCCACGTGCATCTCCAGCCCGTAGGCCGTGGGACGCGCCGCGAAGAAATGCAGCAGCCCCTTCTTCTCCCAGCGCCCCAGATTCACCCCGATTGAACCCATGTTGCGTTTGATCTGGTGCGGCGACTCTTCCAGAGCCACGTAGAGCGCGGTCTCGCCGCGCCCGCAGGCGGCGTCCACGAACAGCGCGCCCGTGCTCGATTTGCCCGTGCCCGCCCCGCCCGTCACCAGCACGCTGCTGCCCCGATAGAAGCCCTTCCCGCCGAGCATGAAGTCGAGCCGCTCGATGCCGGTCGAGACGCGCTCGGTCGGGGCCGGGTGGTCGAGCCCCAGCGAAGTGATGGGCATCACCGTGATGCCGTCATCGTCGATCAGGAACGGGTATTCGTTCGTGCCGTGGAGCGAGCCGCGATACTTGACGACCCGCAGCCGCCGGGTCGAGACCTGATCGTTCACCCGGTGGTCGAGCAGGATCACGCAATCCGCCACGTACTCTTCCATCCCGTGGCGTGTGAGTGTCCCCTCGCCGCGCTCGGCGGTGATGACGGCCGTCACGCCCTTTTCCTTCAGCCAGCGGAAGAGGCGGCGCAGCTCAGCCCGCAGAATCATCTCGTCGGGGAACCCGGCGAAGAGGGCTTCGACCGTGTCGAGGGCGACGCGCTTGGCCTTCACCGAATCAATCGCGTGTTCCAGACGGATGAACAACCCGTCGAGGTCGTACTCGCCCGTCTGCTGGATTTCGCTCCGCTCGATGTGTACATGGTCCAGGACCAACTTGCCGCGCGCGACAAGGTCATCCAGGTCGATGCCGAGCGAGGCGACGTTCTGGGTCAACTCTTCGGCGGTCTCCTCGAAAGCCATAAAGACGCCCGGCTCGTTATGGTCGAGCGCCCCCCGCGCTAAGAACTCCAGGGCGAACAGCGTCTTGCCGCAGCCCGCGCTGCCGCAGACGAGGGACGGCCGCCCCTTCGGCAGGCCGCCCCCCGTGACATCATCAAGACCTTTAATTCCGGTCGGTGATTTCGGCAGTTCGTTTCTCGTCGGCCCGAGACGGCCACTTGATTTAGCCATTAGAAAGTTTTCCAGAGGGGTGGGGATATGGACTGCCGACTTTGCCTGATGAGCCTTCCCTAGCTCGGTAAGCATCTGACAGAGTCAAACCAGACGGCTTCATCGCCGCACGAACAGGACTCCACAATTTGAAACCGATTGGAAGGCATTCTAGCCCATTTTAAGTGGATTATGTCGCGGAGAATTTTAACACGCTCTTTAACGAGCACCCCAAAGCGGACGAAGCTGAATGGTAGGTTATTTTCATTGTCGGACGAAACCGAATAGAATGCCGACACAATGCCCGCACCTAAATGTACCGTCCTCATTGCCGAAGACACCGAAGATATTCGCCACTTAAGTAAGGTTCATGTTAGAGCTGAAGGGGTGTCGGGTGTTGGAAGCCGCGCACGGCAAGGAAGCGATTGACCTGGCCCCGGAGCACAAGCCGGACTTAATCTTCATGGATTTGAGAATGCCGATGCTCGACGGGTTTGAGGCAACCCGCCGCTTGCGCCAAATACCAGAGACGAGAGAAATACCGATTGTCGGACTATCCGCACACTGTAACGACGGCTGGCATGAAGAGGCGATAGCGGCGGGTTGTGACGACTGTATTATGAAGCCGATAGAAGACCGGGTGCTGGCCGAAATCCTGTCACGCTTCCTCAAGCTATAACATCCGTCCAACCATGAAAATGCCTTACCACCCACATCCTGCCATAGCTGTCCTTACTTCTGCTCGCGCTACTCCTGCTCACGGCATCGTCCTGTTCGAGGGACTCGACGAGAAGCCTCTCCTGAGAGCCGAGATGGCGAGCGGTAACGTGATGAGCGTGCGCGCGGCGGTGTACCACATCGCGGGGCACGAGCCGCGTCACGTCAACATCATCAGGGAGCGTTGCCTGTGAGGCGTGCGCCGGCCTGCGTGCGAGATGTCTATGAAGGATAAGAGTAGCGAGTGGGACGCCGCCTCATACCACCGCCTCTCGGCCCCGCAATTCTCCTGGGGCCGGCTGGTGCTCGAACGCCTATCGCTCCGGGGGATGAGACCGTCATGGACGCCGGGTGCGGCACGGGGCGGTTGACGGCCATGCTTCTGGAGAAACTGCCGCGCGGACGCGTCGCGGCCGTAGACCTCTCGCAGAACATGCTCGAAGAGGCGCGCGCGCATCTCGGGCCGCGGTTCGGCGGACAGGTAAGATTCGTCAGGGCAGACCTCGCCGGGCTCCCCTTCGGCGAAAGTTTCGACGGCGTCTTCAGCACCGCCGCCTTCCACTGGGTGCCCGACCATCCGCGCCTGTTCCGCAGCCTGTACGGAAGTCTCAAGCCCGGAGGGTGGCTCGTCGCGCAGTGTGGCGGCGGCCCCAACATCGCGCGGCTGATGCGACGCGCGTCGGTGCTCATGGTGACCGAGCCTTACGCCTCTTACTTCTCAGGCTGGAAAGACTCGAAGGTGTTCGCCGATGACCTCACGACCGAGGAGAGGCTGCGTGCGGCGGGCTTCGCCGACGTGGAGACGGGGCTGGAACCGGCCCCGACCTTGCTCTCCGGCGCGGACGAGTTCCGCGAGTTCCTCACGACCGTGAACATGCACTCTCACCTGGCGCGACTGCCGGAAGGACGCTTGCGCAGGCGTTTCGTCGAAGAACTCACAGAGCAGGCCGCCGCGGATGACCCGCCATACTCGCTCGACTACTGCCGCCTGAACATCCGCGCCCGCCGACCCGGAGTCAGTTGAGAAGCGATCCCGGCGCCCCTGTAGTATTATCATCGGAAGTTAATTCATCATGCGACGGCTTTCCATCTTCGGCCTGATCTGCCTGCTCTTCGCGAGCGGGTGGAGCCCCGTGCTCGCGGCGGCCTTCTGCCCGCGCGCGCGGGGGCACGACTGCTGCGCGACGACGGCCGCGGGTGAAGAGCACAAGCAGGCCGCTCATCACCACGGAATGGAGATGGGCGGCGCGGAGATGCCGAGCCCCGAGCACGCGCGGGACGGGCACGACGGCACGGCCGCCGCAATCGACCGGAAGGTCGAGGACTGCGCACACTGCGCGGCGCACTCCGGGGTGCCGACTGCCCCGGCCGTCACCTTCGGCGCGCCGGATAGCTCCGGGAAGGAAGCGGCCTCCGCCCCGCCGCAGGTTCACAGGTTCTTCATCCCGGCGTCGCTCGCGACGAACCTGCTCGTCTCTTCGAGGCCCCACGGGCCTCCCGGCGTTACGACCCCGCGTCACGTCCTCATCAACGTCTTCCTGATCTAAACCCCCTGACGGGTGTGCCGGGCGCCTCTGCGTCGCGGCACCGCCCGGTCCTGCCGCCGCCAATCTCAGGATCAATCAGGCGTTTTGTCTTGCGGGCCGCCTTGCGTCTCGCGGGCAGGGAATTATTGAGGGGGAGTTATGATTAGCATCGAGGTTTTGGGGTTCAAGAAGAGAGTAACGGCGTGGGGCTTAGTCGCGACGCTGTTACTGGCGGGCGCTGTAGCACCCGTCAGGGCACAGCACGAAGGGCACGACATGTCGAACATGCGGATGTCGAAGCCAAAGACTAAGCCGAAGCGGAAGACCGGATCGAAGGCCAAACCTGCCGCGCGGCGGAGGAAGGGCGCACGCCCCGCCCCGCGGAAGCAGACCACGGGCGGGATGAACATGAACGGCACGCGCACGCCTTCGGGCGCTCCCGCGCACTCCGGCATGGAGCACACGCCGGGGATGCAGATGCCCGCCGCCTCGCCCACGCCGGCCCCGTCGGCGTCGCCGCAGCATCAGCATACTGACACGAATAGTATGCCGGGGATGCAGATGCCGTCGGCTTCGCCGTCACCGTCTCCGCAAGCCTCGCCGACGCCCGAGCATAAGATGGACATGCATCATCCGACGCCGCAAACCGGCCCCGCGCCCGCCACGACTCCGGCCGCCACAGGCGGCATGGAGAACATGCCGCCCGGCGGTCATGACCACGGCTCAAAGCCGACCGCGGGCGGGATGGACATGCCGGGCGCGGGCACGATGAACATGGGGCCACTGATGGTGATGTCCGGCGACGAGATGAGCATCCGCGTCGGTTCGAGCGAGCGCAACCTGATGTCGATGGGCGCGATGGGCTCGGGCACGACGTGGCAGCCCGCGTCGGGGCCGATGAACATGTATCACAAGGTCGCGGGCGACTGGCTGCTGATGTTCCACTTCAACCTGGTCGGCGCGGTCAACCATCAGGGCGGGCCGCGCGGCGTGACGCAGGTCGAGTCGGCGAACTGGTTCATGCCGATGGCGTATCACAAGCTAGGCCGTGGCACGCTTCAGTTGCGCGGCATGTTCAGCCTGGAGCCGTTCACCTTCCCGCCGGGCGGCTCGCCGCTCCTGTTGCAGACGGGCGAGACTTACAAGGGGCGGCCGCTGATTGACCGCCAGCACCCGCACGACCTCTTCATGGAGCTGTCGGCGCAGTACACTCACCCTATCGGAGAGCGCGCGACGTGGTTCACCTACTTCGGCTATCCGGGCGAGCCCGCACTCGGCCCCGTCGCCTTCATGCACCGCGCATCCGCTTCGGAGAATCCTTCGGCGACGCTTTCGCACCACCTTCAGGACTCGACGCACATCTCGTTCGGCGTGCTGACGACCGGCTTCACCTACCGCTGGTTCAAGCTCGAAGGCTCGATCTTCAACGGCCGCGAGCCGGACGAGAACCGCTACGACTTCGACGCGCACAAGTGGAACTCGCGCTCGGCGCGGCTCTCCTTCATGCCTAACAAGAACTGGGCGTTCCAGCTCAGCCACGGCTTCCTCCGCAGCCCCGAGGGGCAGGAGCCCGAGGCGGACGTGCGGCGCACGACGGCCTCCGCGCAGTACAACCGTAAGTTCGACCGCGGCTACTGGGCGTCGGCCTTCGTCTGGGGGCGCAACCACGTCACCGAGCACGGCGAGGTGCGTAACCTGAACGGCTACACGCTGGAGTCCACGGTCAACTTCCTCGACCGGAACTACCTCTACACGCGGCTGGAGCTGGTGGACAAGGACGAGCTATTGCGAGACGATGACCGCGCCCTCCTAGGGATCACCGAACATCACCCCTCGTTCCGCATCGGCGCTTATACCGCTGGCTTCGCGCGCGACGTGTGTAACACGGATAAAGTCTCGTTCGCGCTAGGCGGCGACGTGACGTTCTACTCGAAGCCCGCGGCGCTCGACGCCATCTACGGCCAGCGGCCCGTCTCGTGGAAGCTCTTCTTCCGCCTCCGCCCCGGCAAGATGAACATGGCCTCCATGCACGGGACGCACGACGCGCAGACGACGCCGGGCGGGCATAACTGACGACAGTTTCCGCGCCGACGATCATTCATTGAGAGGTATAAAAGAGGCATGAAACACAAGGCCCTGATTCTGATTCTGTTCGTCGTCTTCGCGGCCGTCGCCGCGGCGCTCATGAAGTCGAGACCATAGCGCGTTTTCATCGACGCGGGAAGCCGTAACTTCTGTTGTTCTTGTTCGCCGTTTGATGATTTATGATTTGGGAGTAAGCCCTCGCCCGCTCCGGAGCACTCATGGACTCAAGTCAACCGTCGGGAAAGCCGCCTTACGATGACAGGCGCGAGCGCGTCGAGGATCAGGGGAAACTCTCGCGCGGGCTGGCGCGGCGAGTCCACCTTCTGGAGACGACGCTCTCGCACATCCCCGACTTCGCCTACGTCTTCGACCGCGAAGGGCGGTTCGCTTACGTCAACCGGGCGCTGCTCGACCTGTGGGGGCTGAGTCTCGAAGAGGCCACGGGGAAGAACTTCTTCGACCTCCGGTATCCGGACGAGCTTGCGGCGAAACTCCAGCGGCAAATCCGGCAGGTCTTCGACACCGGGCAGGGCCTGACGGATGAGACTCCGTACACGAGCCCGACGGGTGCGGGCGGCTACTACGAGTACATCTTCCGCCCGGTCTTCGCCCCCGACGGGACGGTGGAGATGGTCGCCGGCTCGACGCGCGACATCACGCGGCGCAGGCAGGCCGAAACCTCCCTCAGGGAGAGTGAACAACTGCTCCGCCACCTCACCGAGAACATCCCCGGCGGTTCGCTCAGCGTCTTCGACAGAGACCTCCGCTACCTGTTCGCCGAGGGGCAGGGGCTATCCAGCGTGGGGCTTTCGACCGAAAAGCTCGTCGGGAAAACGCTCGCAGACCTCTTCCCCCCCGAGGCGGTCGAATACGTGACCCCTTATTACCGGAGGGCGCTCGCGGGCGAGACGCTCGACTTCGAGCTGGAGGTCGGCGGCCGTTGGTTCATCATCAACGCCGCCCCGCTCGGCGACGGGCGCGGGCGGGCCGACGCCGTCATCGCGCTGGCGCAGGACATCACGGAGCGCAAGCTGGCGGAGGGCGAGCGCGAGCAACTCCTACGGTCGCTCAAGCTCGAACGCTCGCGGATGGACTACATCTTCGAGCACTCGCCCTCCTTCGTCGCAGTGCTTCGCGGCCCCGGGCACATCTACGAGCGCGTCAACCCTCTTTACCGGCAGCTCATGGGCGGGCGCGACGTGGTCGGGAAGCCCGTGCGCGAGGCGGTGCCCGAAGTCGAGGGGCAGGGTTTCTTTGAACTGCTGGATGCGGTCTACCGCACGGGCGAGCCCTACGTCGGCAAAGAGGTGCTTACCCGCCTCAGGCGTGCGGGGAGGCTCGACGAGCTCTTCCTGAACTTCGTCTACCAGCCGATCTTCGAGGCCGACCGCTCCGTCTCCGGCATCTTCGTCCACGGGGTGGAGGTGACCGACCAGGTGAGGGCGCGCAGGGAGGCCGAGGCGGCCAACCGTCTCAAGGACGAGTTCCTCGCCACGCTCTCGCACGAGCTGCGGACGCCGCTGACGGCCATCCTCGGCTGGACACGGCTCTTGAGCGGCGGGGAGCTGGACGCGCCCACGGCGGCAAGGGCGCTCGAAATCATCGAGCGCAACGCGGAGGCGCAGCAGCAACTCATCGAAGAGGTCTTGGATGTCTCGCGCATCATCACGGGCAAGCTTCGCCTCGACGCGAGCCCCGTCGAGCTAGTTCCCGTCGTCGAGGCGGCTGTTGATGCGGTCAGGCCTGCCGCGCAGGCTAAAAACATCGAGCTCTCCGTCGGCGCAGACCCCGAGGCCGGCCTCGTCTACGCCGACCCGACGCGCCTCCAGCAGGTGATCTGGAACCTGCTCACCAACGCCATCAAGTTCACGCCCAAGGAGGGCAAGGTCGAGGTCAGGCTTGAGCGCGCGAACTCGAACGTGTGCATCAGGGTGAGCGACAACGGCATCGGCATCGCGCCCGACTTCCTCCCGCACGTCTTCGACCGCTTCCGGCAGGCCGACAGCTCGACCACGCGCCACTACGGCGGACTCGGCCTCGGCCTCGCGGTCGTCCGCCACCTCGTCGAGCAGCACGGCGGCCGCGTCTCGGCCGAGAGCGAGGGAGAGAATCTGGGCTCGACCTTCACGATAGAGCTTCCGGTCTCGGCCCTGAAGGCGAACGCCGACGGGTCGGTTCAGACGAGGACGGGTGAGCGCCAACCTACTCGCCAGAGGGAGATCACCCGCTCACTCGAAGGCGTGCGGGTGCTCGTCGTCGAAGACCGGGAGGACACGCGGGAGTTACTATCGGCCCTGTTCCGTCAGCACGGCGCCGAAGTGGTGACTTCCGGCTCGGCCGTCGAGGCGCTCTCCGCGCTCCGGCGCGAGCGGCCCGACGTGCTGGTCTCGGACATCGGGATGCCCGGCGAGGACGGCTACTGGTTAATCAAAGAGGTGCGCGCGCTCGGCGACGACCTGCCGGTCGTGGCGCTGACGGCGTACGCCTCGGAGGCGGACCGCGAGCGCGCCCTCGCGGCCGGCTTCCAGGCGCATGTGCCGAAGCCTATCGAGCCGGCGGCCCTCATCTCCGCCGTGGCCGAGGCGGCCAAGGGCGGGGCGACCTCTCACACTGACTCTTCAGACTGAAGCAGAGCGACTACCTCACTCGGCGAAACCAAGTCATATTCCCACCCGGCTTCCCACGTCAGGACAATCCGAAGCGGCGCGGCGTCCGTAAAGTATGCGAACAATCTCCCCCAGCCAAAATAGGCGGCGATAAATGTTCGAGGCACGGCTGTCGGCGTCGGGCATTAGGCGTACGAGATGGGGTTGATGGAGTACGTCTTCGTCCTGGCGGAGAAGCCGGACACGAGTCATTAAGTTGTAACGGTTTAGAGGTCGGCGTCCGTGGAGTCGCGGGTAGTTAACAAGCGAACGAACCGAGGGCGGGGACAGGCATGCATCTTTGTTTACTCAAGTCACTTTCAAGTGATACCTCTGGCGGTTCTTTCAATCGCTCTAACAACCTTGTCAACGAATCGAACGTGCGGGTGGCGTTGCCGACGCATTCTTTGCTAGGGGATGATTCCGGGGCCGTTTCGGGGCCACTCCACCGCTTGCTGGAACGCTCCGCCACGGTGCTGTTCCCCCTTCTCTTCATCTCAGCCCTGTCGCTGTCATACCAACGACTCTCGGAGACCGGGACCGGATGGCTGGCAGTTCCGGGAGCGCTCCTCGGGCTGGTCTTTGGGGACTTCGTCACGGGGCTGGTGCATTGGGCCGCGGACACGTACGGCGAGGAGAGTACGCCCGTCATCGGGCAGAGTCTCGTCAGGCCGTTCCGCGTCCACCACGTCCGCCCGCAGGAGATCTGCGAGCACGGCATCGTCGAGACCATCGGCAACACCTGCATCCTCGCCGCGCCCCTGCTCACACTGTTCGTCGTCCTCTCGGCGTTCGGCGAGATTTCCGCCGCGGCAGCTTTCGCGGTCTTCACCGCCGCCGCGACGGTGGGCGTGACGGTCGCCACGAACCAGTTCCACAAGTGGGCGCATCAGGACGCGCCCCCGCGCGTCGTCCGCGTCCTTCAGCGTGCGAGAATCATCCTCAGCCCCGAACATCACCGGGCGCACCACACCGCTCCCTTCGAGTCGAGCTACGCGATTACGAACGGCTGGCTCAACCCGCTGCTGAACCGGACGCGCTTCTTTCGGCGGCTCGAAGGCGCGCTCCGCGCGTTCGGCATCAAGGCTTCGGAAGATGGAAAAAGGCGTAATAGAAGCAATCCGAACCGCAGTTCCCATCCGTAATTTGTACACCCCCACAAACTGAACCTCGCCAGAGTGGTAACCGCTGGCCGATCCCTGACTTAAATCCGGTTCCGTGGACAGTAGAGCGTGCTCCCGCCGAGGGAACACGGTCGTGGCAACGTGTCGCCGAAAGTCGGCGGCGCGGGGCTTCGACGTGGCGATCCGGGCCGGAGGTTTCTCGCCCGGGTCGAAAATCTTCGACTACAGAACAAGAGGAGAGACGATGAAAACCGGGTTGAAAATGTTCGGGGTGGCGGCCGCCGTCGCGCTGATGTGTATGACGATGCGTGTGTCCGCCGTCGCGCAGGGCGGCATGTCGATGGGCAGCAAAAACATCGCCGAGACGGCGATGGCGGACGCGCGATTCTCGATGCTCGTGAAGGCCCTCAAGGCGGCGGGCATGGTCGATACTCTGAAGGGCGCGGGCCCGTTCACCGTGTTCGCCCCGACCGACGACGCCTTCGCCAAAGTCCCTGCCGACAAGCTCGACATGCTGATGAAGGACAAGGCGATGCTCAGGAGCGTCCTGATGTATCACGTGATGAGCGGGAGGGTGACGGCGGCCGACGCGCGGACGATGATGGCCCCGATGATGGGCGGCTCGTCGGCCAGCGTCAAGGTGGACGGCGGGATGGTGATGGTCGATAACGCGCGCGTCGTACAGGCCGACATCATGGCCTCGAACGGCGTTATTCACGCCATCGACATGGTGCTGATGCCGGGGATGATGACGGACAAAATGTCCATGAACTCCGGCATGGGGCAGGGCATGAACTCGCAAGCCGGCATGGGCTCGGACATGAAAGGCGGGATGATGAAGATGTCGTCCGACGACCGGAAGTTCATGATGATGGCGGCGACGGGCGGGATGGCCGAGGTCGAGATGGCGCGCCTCGCTCTTGAGAAATCCTCCAATGACGCGGTCAAGCAGTACGCGCAGAAGATGATCGACGACCACACGGCCGCGAACAACGAACTCATGCAGGTCGCCTCGATGAAGGGCGTCACGCTGCCCGCCCAGCCGGACGCCAAGCAGATGGCGATGATGATGAAGATGCAGAAGCTCTCGGGCATGGAGTTCGACATGATGTACGTCAAGGAGGCGGGCGTCAAAGGCCACGAGGGCATGGAGAAGCTCTTCATGAAGGAGTCGATGGGCGGCAAGGACATGAACGCGAAGGCGTTCGCCTCGAAGACGCTGCCCACCGTGCGGATGCACTTGCAGATGGCGCGCGACATGATGACGAGCATGAAGGGCATGATGACCGGCATGTCCCGCTAACGCGAGACGCGGGCAACGCATCGTCGTCGGAAGAGCATGGTTGAGGAGGTCTGGGCGTTGAGTTTCGACGCCCAGACCTCTCTTTAACGTCGCCGCCCGGAGCCCGACTTTAACAGTGACCGAATCGCTTCCCGCACGGCGGGCCAGGCGGAAGCCTGCGGGGCGACTAAGTCGAAATGGCCCGCTTCACCGACTGTGACCAGCTTAACGTCATTCCCCGCGCGTCGGGCCGCGACTTCGTAATCTCTGCTCTGCTCGGGCGGAACTATTGTATCCAGCAGGCCGTGGATGAGGCGTTGCTTGACTCTCAGGGGCAGCAACTCTATCGGCGACGCTTGCCGGTATCGAAGGGGCACTTCATCCGGCGAGCCGCCGAGCAGTTTCGTGACGGCACCGCCGCAGCCCGACCCGTACCCGCGCAGGTCAGTAATGCCCGCCAGTGAGACTACGCCGAGCAACGGCAGAGGGTCGGTTGAATACAGCGGGCTGTCTCTCGGCAGACGTTGGCGTGCGGCCAGCCAGAGCGCCAGTTGTCCGCCGGCCGAGTGCCCGACGACGACGACCCGGCGCAGGTCGAGCGGGTAGGTGCGCGCGAGCACGCGCAGGTAATCGGCCCCGCGCGCGACATCTTGAAACGTACCGGGCCAGCCGCCTCCTGTGTCGCCGACGCGGCGATATTCAAGGCTCCACGTCGCCACGCCCGCCGTGCGCGTCAGCGCCGCGCTGAAGGCGGCGACGTGTTTGAGGTCGTACTCTGAGTACCAGCACCCGCCGTGAATCACGATGACGACCGGGTGTGGGCCTTTGCCCGGTGGCAGGCGCAGGTCGCCGAACTGCAAAGTCTCGTCACCGTATGCAATGCGATAGTCGGCCGGAGAAGCGGGAAGCCTTTCAATCTCCTCGAAGCTCAGATTCTGCGCCCCGGCCGGTTGAGCGAAGAGCAGGAGCACGGCGACCGGAACGCACACGAAGGCGAGCAACGTCGCCCGTAGCGAATAAACATTCCCGTGCCCCGCGTGGCCCAGCCTGCTTGAGTCATATCTTCGGGTACTCACTGTGACGAGAACGCGTTGACCGAACATGTCAGGAAGAGTTAGACAACGTAGTGTACGGACGCCGGCCGCGCGGCGGATTGTGTGTACTAAGGCGGAAGTTAAAACGCCGGCTTGGGCACACGAGGATAATTGCCGAGATTCAGCGTCCACATTTCTTTCCGGACGGATAGTCTGTATCATCCTGCCTAAACGGCAAGAGCCATATTATTTCATAGGTTGAAGCATTGGTTCCCGGCCCCGAACAGGTACAAATCTCCGACGCGGAGCTTGTCCGCGCTATCGCGCGTGGTGACGAGCAGGCATTCGCCTCCCTCTACCGCCGATATAGTTCCACCCTTTTAGGGTTCCTCATCCGTATATTAGACAGTCTCCCCGAAGCCGAAGACGTTTTACAGGAAGTTTTCGTCCACGTCTGGCAGCGCGCCGCCGACTTCGACGAGACGCGCGGGCGCGTCTTCACCTGGCTGGCGACCATCGCGCGCAGCCGCGCCGTCGATAGGATGCGCGCGAAGGGCACGCGCAGCCGTTTGGAAGGCGAAGCCTCGCTAGAGCGGCAAGGGGACGTGGCTGACGCGGTGGACGATGCGATTAAGACGGAGCAGCGGGAAGTACTTCTGGACGCTCTCGATACGATCCCCGAAGGGCAGAGAGACGCGCTGCTGCTCGCCTACTTCGAGGGACTCTCACAATCGGAGATAGCGGAGCGGACGGGGACGCCCCTCGGCACGGTGAAGACGCGCACGCGGGAGGGTCTGAGGAAGCTGCGCGACCTCTTGCGTAAAAAGATGAAGGGAAAGCTTTCAGAATGAGCCGGAAGGGGACGGGCGTAATAAGGCGATTCGGTTCGGCGTGAGCACGGTGACGTGAAGTTGTAGATGAAGCACGAAGAGTACAGGGAGATGCTCGAACTCGCGGCGCTCGACGCGCTCGGGGGAGAGGACGTGCGCACGCTTGAGGTGCATCTCTCGACGTGCGACGAATGCCGCGCGGAACTGGCGGAGTTGCGCGACGCCGCGGCCATGCTCGTGTTCTATGCCGAACCGGTCGCGCCCGCGGCCGACTTGACGGCCCGTATCCTGAATGTCCCACGCACGACGCCGAGGGCCGAGCGGATGCCGGGTCTTGAGGTGACGAAAGGCAGGGACGAAGGCGAACAAGCTTCAACGCCTTCCGGCTTTGTGCCACAGTGGCAGGCGTGGCGACGATGGAGCCAACAGTCTCGCCTCGGAGCGATGGCCGCCGCACTCATTCTTATCGTGCTCGTCGTCGTGCTCGTCGTGCTCTGGAATCGAGACCGTGCGACGCGGGCGGAGTTAGCGCGGCTCTCAAGCCGTAACGACGAGATGCAGGCGGAGTTGGTTCGCCTCGCACGACGTAACGACGAGTTGCAAGCGGAACTGGCGCGAACTTCAAAGCATAACGAAGAGCTGCAAGCGGAGCTTAACCGTCTCCCGAATCGCAACAACCAACGGCCGGGAACGACCAACCCGCGTGAACCCGGCGTGCCCGCTACACCGGGCACGCCTCCCGAAATAACCGAGAACGACTCGCGCGTCGTCGAACTCACCGCGACCGGCGTGGCCGCGCGCGCGCGCGCCCGCCTCTCCTATAATCGGCGGACGGGAGTCATCGAACTCGTCGTGTCGGGCATGCCTTCACCGCCCGCCGGCAAGACCTATCAACTGTGGCTGTTGATTGACGGCAGTCCTGTCTCTGCCGGCACCTTCAACACGGGGCCCGGCGGTCGTGCCATGCTGCACGGTCAGCTTGCCGCCGACGCGCTCGAAGCTTCGGCCTTCGCCGTCACGCTTGAGCCGGCGGGCGGCTCAAGCAAGCCTACGGGCCCCAAATACCTGCTCGGTTCGGCTCTCTAACCCCTCATCCGCGCCCCCGAATTAACCCGGGTCGGACAATAATTTCAAACCGTCTCTACCTCCCTGTCCGTAACTAAGCTGGCAACCCCCCTCGAATTTAGAACAACCTTTCGGGAGTCACTCGAAAAGTCGTCGTGGTCTTCTCACACGCTCGTACTGTGAGCAACGTTCGCGGAAGCCTTTCGAGTAAAACCGGAGCAGCCGCTTTGCGACTCTCATGACCCTTCCCCTGTTTCACTTCAACCGTTGAGATTTCAAGGAGGGATAGATGAAAAAAGCTTCCGACGCCGTCAAGCTTGCTGCTATCGGCGTCGTTCTACTTGTCGTGGGCTTTGCCGGTCACAGCTTTAGCAGCGCACAGAACCGAACCGCGCCGTCCGACGGGCCGGCGAATCAGGGGCCGCGCGTCCCGCGTCAGGACGGAGACGCGACCGCCGGACGCGAGGTCTTCCGCTTCGAGACTTTCGGCAACGAAGGCTTCTGGACGGACGCCGCGCGCGTCCCGCAGGGCGTCGTGAAGGCGAAGGTGACTCCGCTCAAGGCGCTCCAACTGGGTTTGAGTGTGGACGTGGATGCGCTCGACGCCGCCACACAGCAGGCCGTCGCGAAGGAGTTGCAGGCCGACCCGACGGGGGCGAAGTCGAAACTCTTCAACGACCCGAAGACGACGCTCATGCTCCTCAACGCCAACGCCGTCATTGGTCTGGTCGTGAAGGACAGCAACGGCGACGGGAAGCTGGACGCGGCCAAAGGCGACAAGGTGGGCGTCAGTTGTGCCATCTGCCACACGATGACCGACGGAGCAATCTTGAACCTGCCGGCGGGCGGCTCAATCGGCCACCGGCAGGACGGGCGCACCAATCACAATTTGAACGTCGGCGCCATATTCGCGACGGCCGCCAACTCGCGCGCTTTCTATCCCGTCTTGCAACTCTCGCTCGCGGCCAACGGCGGTAAGACCCTGGGGCGTGCGCCGAAAGGTCTGACGGAGAAGTCGTCCGAGAAGGACGTGGACGCCTATCTCTCGAACCCGCTGTATTACCCCGTGGGCATGTTCGACGACAGCGCCGACGGCAACGGCGACCCGATGCACATCACGCCGCTCTTCCGACAGGATTTAGCGGCCCCGTTCGGGAGCGAAGGAACTTTCGACAAGCTGGATGACTTCAACAATCTGGTCTACACGGCGCTCTTCGACCCGACGAACCTGACCACGCCCGGCGGGCGCGCATTCCTGCACAAGCTCGGCGGCGCGGCAGGCGACGAGATCGCCGACGACTACGTGAAGGTTCTGAAGGACACTGACGTAAAGGGCTATCCTTTCGTCAAAGCGTCGCCGCACCCACAGCCCGGCAGCTTGGCCGCCCCAATCGGCATTCGGGTGGACAACCAAAGATTGCTCGACCTGAATGCATATCTGGCCAGCCTGCCCGCGCCGGAGGGGGCGGGCGTGGACGCGCAGGTCGTCGCGCGCGGGCGCGAGTTGTTCCGCACCGTGGGCTGCACTAAGTGCCACAACGTGGAGCAGGGCAAGCCCGTTCCCGCTTTCATCGTTCAGATGAAGACGATATTTCCGGGCGACAACCCCGTGGTGCTCGCGCAGCGTATGCCGCCGCTCAATCCGGTCGAGGACACGCCCGGGGTCTTCTTCGACGACAAGATGGCCGTGGTCAATGCTTCGATCCGCGGGGACATTCGCGGCAACGCGCTGCCGCTCCTGTTAGACCTTGCGCGCAAGCCCGTGTTCCTGCACGACGACACGGTGAAGAGTCTGGACAGCCTGTTCGATCCGGGGCGTGGGGCCACGGCTCCGCATCCGTTCTACCTCTCGGACACGCGCGCACGCGCCGACCTGATCGCGTTCCTGCGCAGCCTCGACACTCGCTGAGAGATGAGGCTGTGATAAAACCGCGCGGCGGCTCGTCGTCAAGGGCATTAGTCTTGGCGGCGAGCCGCCGACGCGTGTCTCATGCGGGGCGACGAGAGTCGCTGCGGGGCGGTCAGGCGCGCGTTAACTTTTACGGAAAGGGCGGGGGCATGCCAGACGTAGCGCGTAGGCATGCCGAGGAGAGCGTGTGGAAGGGGCTGACCGTGGGGCTGGCACGGTCTCTGCCGTCATTCTATAAAGCTATTTCTTCGCGCCGGCCACGTACAGTTCGGGAAAGTGCTTGCGCAGGTTGTCTACCTTCGGCAGGTCGTGGACGACGATGTAAGGTTGGTCGGGATGATGTGCGGCGTAATCCTGATGGTAATCCTCCGCCGGGTAGAAGGCGTTCAGCGCGGCGACCTGCGTAGCGAGCCGACGGCCGAAGGTGTTGGCCTGATTCAGTTGAGCGACGTACCCTTCGGCAATGCGCTTCTGTTCCGCGTCGGCGTAGAAGACGGCGGAGCGATACTGTGTTCCGGTGTCCGGCCCCTGCCGGTTCAGTTGCGTCGGGTCGTGCGCGACGGAGAAGAAGACCTTGAGGAGTCGGCCGTAAGTGATCTGCGAGGGGTCGTAGGTGATGCGTACCGCCTCGGCGTGCCCGGTCTCTCCCGAACTGATCTCCTCATAAGAGGGATTCCTGGAATTCCCGCCGGAGTAGCCCGAGACGACATTGTTCACGCCCTTGACGTGTTCAAAGACGGCCTCGATGCCCCAGAAGCAGCCCCCGGCGAGGACGACCGTTCGCTCGCCCTTCGTCGGCGCCAGCGGAGCGTCCAGTGCCGGGTCGGGGATGGCGGCGACGGCCCCGTCAGCGGCCGTCGCCGCGCCGCAGGCGAGCGTCGCGTTGAGCAATAAGATGGCCGGCATCAGGCGTAGATAACGAGTCAGACGATGAGACATATCACACGACCTTTCGCATAAACGGCACGCGCTCGGCACGCACCGGTGAAAGAAGCTTGGGAGCCGTCAGGCTTTAATGGCCCGAGTACCAATCGTAGCCGCGCTCGGCCCAGAAGTCTGTGGGGCGCTCGTCGGTGAACGTGATGCGGCCGATGCGCTTGATGTGCTTGATGCCGTATTTAACCGGCGTGACCAGACGGAGCGGCGCGCCGTGCTCAGGCGTCAGGGGCTGCCCGTTCATCTCGTAGCAGAGCAGGGTCTGCGGATGTAGCGCGCTCGGCATGTCCATCCCGACGTAGTAACCGCCGTCGGGCGTCTCCAGCCCGACGTAGCGCACGAGGTCTTGCGGTCGCGCTTGCACGTCGGGCGCTCCTCCCGCGCGCGTCGGCGGTTGGTAGCGCGCGGCAAAGTCAGAGAGGCGCGCGCCCGCCCAGTTGACGACGGTGCTCCAGCCCTCGATGCACTTGAGCTCGGTCGTCATCTCGACGCGGGGCAGGGCACGGATGTCGTCGAGCGTCAGCAGCAGGCCGGGCTCTTTGTAAACTTCAAACCCCTCGGCAGGCGGAACAGATTCGTCGCCGGCACCATCGGGCGCGCCGCCTTTCGCCTCTTTACTGTTTTTACTATCACCCTGCTTGACGGGCTCGTCCGTCTCGCCGTCATGGCCGGTCGTCGTTTCGTAGGCGACATCTTCACGATATTGCGGGTAGGCGGTTGGGTTCGCCAGCCCGATCACTTGCAGACGCCACAGTGCCGGGTCGAAATCTGCGGACAGTCCCTCGCCGCCGTTGACCCGCGGCTCGCGCGCCAGCTCGCGCGCGAAGGTCGGAGCGAGCCGCGCGTCGCTGAAGTATGCGCCCGACAGACGCTCGTTGAATTCGTGGGACGCACGAAGGGGCGCGCGGATGCCGTCGGCGTCGGCACTCGATTGCAGCCAGCGCCAGCCCGCCACGCCGCCCAACGCGGCGATGCCCATCACGAGGAAGCTACGCCGCGAGCGGCGATTCATTTCGCGCCGGGCGTCATCGCCTACGACCGCGCCGCCGGGTGCCGCCGGGTCGGCATCGGGATGTAAGTCGTGAGACTGCGCGCTCCCGTCAACGTCTTTAACGACAGGCGGGGCGGCGGGCGCTGCTTTTAACTTGTCCTGATCTCCCTCGCTCATGCCACCCCTCCCTGCGCCACCGGGTTTGATGGAGGCGCGTCGCCGGCAATTTCGTGAACAGGCGCGGCCTCGACCGGCGCCAGCTCGTAGCCCGTGACCATCGCGCGAAAGTTGTTCCAGCCCGCCTTGACGACCTGGATGACGTGGACGACGAAGAACAGGACGTAGCCGATTGTCAGCCAGAAGTGTTCCCAGCGTGCCCACTCGTAACCGCCGAGGAGCGTCGTGAGCCAGCCGAAGGAGACCGGCTTGTAGATGGCAATCCCCGTCATCACCGAGCCCACGCCCATCAGGATGACGCTCGTGTAAGCGATCTGCTGCGCGCCGTTAAATTTTTTGCGCGGCGGATGATACTTACTCAGATGCAGGTCGTGGAGCGTGACCTGAACAGCCTCCTTGAACGAACGGCGGTCGGGGACTAGATATCGCCACTCGCCGGAGACGGCGGTGTAGAGCACGTAGAGCACGCCGTTGAGAAAGAAGAACCACATGAAGAAGAAGTGCAGTGACATGCCCTCGGCCAGCCGGAACGGGACGCCCAGGGCTTCGAAGAACCCCTGCGGGAAGAAATGAAACAACTCGCGCCCGAAGAGCCGAATGCCGTAGACGGAATTCGACCAGTAGATCAGAAGCCCGCTCCAGATCATGACCGTGAGCAACGGGAAATTGAGCCAATGGAGCCACCGGATCGCCAGCGGATGTTTCTTTTCCAGCTTCTTCACCTGACACACCCCGCCTGAGTTTTCTTGACTTCCTAACCGGGATAATACCGGCGCGCCCAGTTTTTATTCCCGGCAATCTTTCGTGGGGAATAATACCCGCAGTTGTGGGTATTAGCCTCACAGCGAACGAATGTTGTAGTGAATTGCGATTTCTTCAAACCGAGCCATCCGAGGGTGAAAGGGAGTTAACCATGAGCAGAAATATTTTTATCGCGTTGAGTATCGTCGTCGTCTCAGTCGCCGCCGTCGCAGTGTTCGGGGGCAGCGCGACCCGCAACGCCGCACGCTCAGCCGCGCCCGCGAGTTTAGGCGACAACGCCGACACCGGCGCGGCACTCGGCGCGGACGTGCCCGCCGGCACCCATGACGTTTTCATCTCGGCCCGGAGTGCGGGCAAAGCCCCGCCGCTGGTCGAGGGCACGTCGTGGATCAATTCCGAGCCGCTCACGCTCAAAGCCTTGCGCGGGCGCGTCGTCCTCGTCGATTTCTGGACGTTCGGCTGCTACAACTGCCGCAACACGCTGCCCACGCTCAAGCGTCTCGACACGAGCTACCGCGAGCGCGGGCTCACTCTCATCGGCGTGCAGACGCCCGAGTTCGACAGCGAGAAGCAGGTCGAGACGGTGCGTCGGCAGGTGCGCTCGCTCGGCATCAAATACCCGGTCGTGATGGATAACGAGTACGTGACGTGGCGCGCCTACGGTGTGGAGGCTTGGCCCACCGTCGTCATCCTCGACCGCGAAGGTCGCATCCGCTACACGCACGTCGGCGAAGGGGCTTACGACGTGCAGGAGAAAGTCATCAAGGCGCTGCTGGCCGAAGGCGCGGGCGATGAGGGCACAGGGGCGGCGGCTTCGCCGGCGACGTACAAGGGGGAGAAGATAGTGAAGACCGACGCCGAGTGGCGCGCCGTTCTAACCGCCGAACAGTTTCACGTAATGCGCGAGAAGGGGACTGAGCGCGCGTTCACCGGCGAGTACCACGACCACCACGAAACAGGCGCTTACCATTGCGCGGCGTGCGGCCTCGTCCTCTTCGACTCGAAGGCGAAGTTCGAGTCGGGCACCGGCTGGCCTAGTTTCTTTCAGCCCATTGCGGCGGCGAACGTGACCGAAGAGGTTGATAATTCCTACGGCATGGAGCGCACTGAAGTGCTGTGCAGCCGTTGCGGCGCACACCTCGGCCACCTCTTCGCCGACGGCCCGCGCCCGACCGGTCTGCGCTACTGCATGAACTCCGTCTCGCTCAAGTTCAGCAAGCAGAGTTGACCTTCAGAGAATGAAATGACGCGGCCGGTCGGATTAGCCGACTGGCCGCGTCATTTGGTGTCGCGCTTCGGTAGTTCAGTCGTCGCGCCCGGCGGCTTACGATTTGGCGAGCAGCCCGTCGAGCCGCGCGGCGTAATCTTGCGGCAGTTCGTTGCCGAAGTATTGGACGACTCCCTGCTTGTCGAGGAAGACGATGGTGGGTGTGCCGACGACCTTGTAGCGGCGCGCGACCGAGGCATCCGCGTCGCTCGCCACCCCGTACTTGATACCGAAATCTTTGACGCCGCCCGCGAGACGCGCCGGACTGTCCTGTATGTTGATGCCGACCACGCGCACGCCCTGCGGCTCGTACTTCGCCGCAAGCTCGTTGACGTGCGGCGCCTCTTCCTTGCACGAAGGGCACCACGCCGTCCAGAAGACAAGCACCGCCGGTTGACCCCGTAACAACTGCGGCGACACCGGCGAGCCGTCCTGCTGCGCGAGTTGAAACTCCGGCGCGGTCTCGCCGAGTGCCGTGCCTACCACGGTCTGCGGCCGTGCGTCCGCTGTCGTAACCGTTGGCGGTGACGCGACGACATCAGTTCGGCCGCCGGCCGCCGAACAGCCGGACATACTCACACCTGCCAGCAGAACGAGTGCCGGCAACGCCCATGTGCTCAAACGATTCATCGTTTCAATTCCTTCTTCACCGTGACAAGACTCGTGCGCCGCCCTTCGGAGCAAAGCGTGACTAAACGAATCTCCGCCCCGCTTCGACGAGCAGGTATTCGGCGATTAAAATCATCACGACGCCGAACGCCTTTTTGATCTTGACCATCCACACCCCGGAGCGCGGGAGCCCCAGCAGGGCGCCGCCGAAAGTCCCCAGCACGATCATCAGCGCGCCCATGCCGAGCGCGAACACGAACAGCAGCGATGCGCCGAAGGTGACGCGCCCCTGCGTTCCAACGTAGGCCAAAACCGCGCCGAGCGCGGGGGCCGTACAAGGCCCGACGACCAGTCCCGAAGAAGCGCCGATCAGGAGCGCGGACACGTAGCCCTTGCCCCTGCGCCGCGGGTTCCAGCGGGACAAGAACTGCGGCGACGGCAACTGAAACACGTCGAGCATCGAGAGGCCGAGCGCAAGCACAATCTGACTCACAAACAGAAACGTCCAGGGGCTGGCCGCCCAGATGCCGAACAGCGTCCCGGTCAGCGCGGCCGCCGCCCCGAGCGCGGCATACACGCCGGCCATCCCCAGCACAAACAGCGCCGAGAGCACGAAGCCGCGGCTGCTGCCGCGACCTTTTCCCGGCGCGCCCGCCGTCGCCGTCTGCCCGCCGATGAAGCCGAGCTGGATCGGAATTACCGGATAGACGCACGGCGTGAAGCTGATGAGCAGCCCGGCGAGAAACGCCGCCGGGTACGCGAGCAGCGACCCGGCGGCGAGATGTTCCTGTAAGTTGGCGGCTAAGTCGTTCATCGTCTCCCCGTCTTCAGCCCCGGGTGGGGCCGCGCTGTATCCGCCCGTCCTAGCCTTTGGCAATCGCGGCGTCGAAGGCCCGCACATAGGCTTCGCGGTCGTCGTTGTGATCCGTCTTGAAGAGGATTTTGTTTTTGGAATTGAGGACGACCACGGTGGAAGTCTTCTTCTTGTTCGCCGCGAAGAATTTGGTGAGGCCGTGCTTGCGCGCCGTCGCCTCCGCCGCGCGCGTTGACTCGTCAGTCGTCACGTCGAGAACGACGAAGTTGATACGATCCTTGTACTGCTCTCTAAGCTCCGCCATCGCGGGTTCGAGTTTCTGGCACGCGCTGCACCAGTCGGCGCGGATGATCGCTACCGTGGTCTTCGCGTGACCCATCTTGTCCATCTTGCCCATCTTGTCGTCCATCTTGCCGCCCATCATCTCCTGTGCGCTGACGCCGACGGCCAGCAGGGCAAACATGGCGACGACCAGCGTCAACCGACCGAGTAGTGTGTGCTTCATGGTTCTCCTCCGAAGTTGTTGGTTAAAGTTTTAATTCCGACTTGCGGCAAGCGGCGTCGCCCCTCGCAAGCAACGGCGAGACTCCGGCCCGCCGGTCGGGCCGATAACTCGGACGTTGTGGTCGCGCCGGAGTCTTGACCTTCTTCGTGTTGCCGCAACAGTGATACAGGCCGCGCCGCTTTTTATTCCCGCCGCTCTCGAATAACTTTCGCGCCGCGCCGGAAAACAAAAGCCTCCGTGCCGGGAATAAGTCCGGGGCGTGCGGGTATACTTCGGGTGCGAGCTATTTGCTGATGTTTAAGTTGGTCGCCGGATTCGTTTAAGACTTATGTTCAAGTCCACCCGACAGGCAGGGCGTGAGGAGCAGTGGGCCGCCTTCGAGGGCGAAGCGCTGCCTTACCTCGACGACCTGTTTCGCATCGCGATGTGGCTCGCGCGCGACCGGAACGAGGCCGAAGACCTGGTGCAGGAGACTTTCACGCAGGCGCTCGAATCGTTTCACCGCTTCGAGCCGGGCACGAACTGTCGCGCGTGGCTCGTCTCTATCATGTACCACATGAACGGCAAGCGGCTGCGCGCCGGGTCGAAGCTCCGTCTGGTGAGTGACGGTGAGGAACGGCTCGCCTCGGCGGTGGCCTCCGCGCCGCCCACGCCGCAGAGCATCACCGACGAAGATATCCTGGTCGCCCTGCGCGCGCTGCCGGGCCAGTTTCAGGAGGTCGTCATCCTGTCGGACGTGGAGGACATGACTTACAAAGAGATTTCCGAAGTCCTCGGCGTCCCCATCGGCACGGTCATGTCGCGGCTGCACCGCGGGCGGAAACTACTTCGCGGCGAGTTGGCGAATTGCGCGAGCGCGCACGGGATCGGGAGGGCTCGCGACGAGAAGGACGTGCGGGCGTCACCCTTTTCAGGATGAGTGAGGAGAGATTAGGCCCAATGGAGTGCAGTGATTTTTACGAGATCGCCGATTCATACCTCGGCGACGAGTTGCTGGTCGAGACCAACCACGAGGTGCTTCAGCACCTCGAAGGTTGCGCGGCCTGCCGGCGCGAACTCGCCGCCCGGCGTGGCCTGCGCGCACGGATGCGCACCGCGTTCTCCGGCGACCCCGCGCTCGCACCGCGGACGGAATTCGCGGAGCGGCTCCGCACCGACTTGCGCGCGAAGGCACTCAGACCGGCGAAGTCGCGGTTCATCTTTGGGCGCGTCGGCAGATGGCCGGCGGCTGTGGCCGCCTCACTGCTCATCGTCGTCGCACTCAGCTTCTTCGCGCTGCAACAGCGCCGAAGCTTACAACCTGCGCCCGACGAGATGACCGCAGCCGGCGGGCGAGAGTCACAGCCGCCGCATCAGGGGGCGCCGGATGCACACATTAGCAATGCCGGTCTCCGTTTAAGTGAGTCCGCCGCCGGAGACCATCGTGATTGCGCCATCAAGTTCCGACTTGCCGAAGCCCCGATTGATCTGGAAGAGGCGGGGCGCAAATACGACCGCGCCTTTATCAATCTGGCGAGCGTCGTTAAAAACCGTAGCGCGGATTTGACGGGACAGTTTGAATTTATCGAATCACACGCGTGCATCTTCAAAGGCCGCCGCTTCGCACACGTCGTGCTCAAACATCAGGGGCACGTCGTCTCCCTCCTCGTCGCCGAGTTGGAGCAGGACGAGCAGTCGGCGACGCGCTCGGAACAGGCCGCACCGCCCCAGGACGCGCGGGGACAGGTCATCGCGTGTTCGCGCAGCGAGGGATTTCAAGTCTCCTGCTTCGAGACCGCGCGCCACGCCGTCTTCGTCGTTTCGGATTTGAGTGAGGCCGACAATCTGGCCGTGGCGCGCGCCTTCGCCCCGTCCGTTCAGGAGCACATCGCGCGCGCCGAGCACGACGCCTGATACGCTTACGCCCGGGCGGTATAGAGTTAAATCTTAAATTACCCCGCGACGAATAAAAGACATTTTCTTCACTCTACCGAATCATAATTGAGTTTTAAGATCGGGCGCCCAAGTCTTCACAAATTCCGCAAGTCGGAAGAGCAGCAATCCGGACGAAACCGCGCACGTCCGGCCGTATATCAAGCGAAGAGGTCTCTCTCGGCTGAGGTCGTTTGAGGGACGCGCCTGATATAGACATCGTCAACTCATCCACCTCGCCTGACGTGCATCCCGCCCCGTTTGGGTGACGCTTATGAACAATGATGTGGCAGTGGTGTCACAGGAAGGTCTGGCGCCGGATGGGGGAGCCGGCTTCGACCGTGCTGTCTTCAACTCACTCCAATCGCAGATCGTCGTGCTGGATGCGCGCGGCCGCATTGTCGCCGCCAACGAGGCGTGGAGACGCTTGGACGAGGAGCACGGGGGCTCTTCGGCGCGCGTCGGCGCGGATTACTTTGAGGTCTGCCGCCGCGCGGTGGGCGCGGACGCCGCCGAAGCGCAGGCCGCGCTCGCCGGGATGCAGGCCGTGCTCGACGGGTCGTTGCCGTGCTTTGCGCTTGAGTACCCCTGTCACGCGCCGGATGAGGAACGATGGTTCCTGATGTCCGTCGAGCCACTGTTCGGCCACTCCGCCGGCATAGTCGTCTCACACCTGAACATCAGCGAGCGGATCAGGGTCGAGCAGGAGTTACAGCAGAACGAGAATAAATATCGCCTGCTCGTGGAGCACGCGTCGGACGGCATCCACACTTACGACCTGGACGGCCACTTTCTCGACGTGAACTCCAGGCTCTGCGAGATGCTCGGGTATACGCGCGACGAAATGCTCCGCCTCAACGTGCGCGACTTCATGCTCGCCCAGGACCTCGCCGCCGCGCCGATCCGCTTCGAGGATTTGCGCGCGGGCATGACGCTCATCACCGAGCGCCGCCTGCGGCGCAAAGACGGCACGCTCCTGCCGGTCGAAATTAGCGGCAGCATGACCGAGACGGGTAAGCTCCAGGCCATCGTCCGCGATATCTCCGCGCGCAAACGCGCCGAAGAGGCGCTGCTGGAATCCAACGAGTTCAACCGGCAGATTATCGCCAGCGTGCGTGAGGGCATCATCGTCTACGACTGCGAACTCAGATACGTTGTCTGGAATCCTTATATGGAGGAATTAACCGGACTGCGCGCCGACGAGGTCTTGGGCAAGTCACCTTTCGACCTGTTCCCGTTCCTCAGCGAGCAGGGGGTTGAGCCTCTGCTTCTTCGCGCGCTGGGGGGGGAGACGGTCAGCCCGCCCGATGTTGCGTATTCGCTCCCTCATCCCGACAGGACGGGTTGGACATCGGCGAGGTACAGCCCGTTGCGCGACGCCAGGGGAGAGATCGTCGGCGTCCTTGCCGTGATTCACGACATTACGGAGCGCAAGAGCGCGGAAGCCGCGCTCAAACGGGCTTACGAAGAGTTGGAGGCCCGCGTCGCCGAGCGCACTGTCGCACTCGCCGCCGCCAATCAGGTCTTGCAGACCGAGGTGGCCGAACGCCAGCGGACGGAGAAGGCCCTGCGCCGGAGCGAGGAGTTCAACGCCAGAATCATCGAGAGCAGCAGCGACTGCATCAAGGTGCTCGACCTCGAAGGGCGGCTTCTCTACGTCAACCCGAACGGGCAGAAGCTGCTTGAGATGTGCGACTTTTCAAGATACGTCAACAGCGACTGGGTAAGTTTCTGGGGCGACCTGGAACAGCAGCACGCGCGCGACGCCATTGCGAGGGCGAAGGCGGGCGGCGTCGGCGCGTTCCAGGGCTTCTGCCCGACGACGCAGGGCACGCCCAAGTGGTGGGACGTAGTGGTCACGCCGATCACCGACGCCGAGGGGAGGGTCGAACGTCTGCTCTCCACCTCGCGCGACATCACCGAGCGCAAGCGTGCCGAAGAGGCGCGCGCCGAGTGGATGCGGCAACTCGTGACGGCTCAGGAGGACGAGCGGCGCCGCATCGCGCGCGAACTCCACGACCATACGGGGCAGCACCTGACCGCCATCATGCTCGGCCTCGGGTCGCTCACTAACTCTGAACCGCTCCCGCCGCGGATGCTGACGCGCGTCGGGCAGTTGCTCAATTCCGTCGAGCAACTCGGGAAAGAGCTGCACCGGCTCGCATGGGAGCTGCGCCCGGCCGTGCTGGACGACCTCGGCCTGCTCGTCGCGCTCTCGAATTACGTTGATGAGTGGTCTGAGCGCGCCCGCATCCCCGCCGACTTTCACAGTCGCGGGGTCACACGACAAAGACTGCCGCCGCAGATCGAGACGACCGCCTACCGCATCGCGCAGGAAGCACTGACCAACATCGTCCGCCACGCCGGGGCGCGGCACGTCAGCGTCATCCTCGAACAACGTTTCGACCACCTGCTCGTCATCGTCGAAGACGACGGGAAGGGATTCGACGTGGAGGCGTTGCGGCGGGTGCCGGTGGCCGAGCGGCGTCTCGGGGTCTTGGGGATGCAGGAGCGTGTCGCGCTCGTGGGCGGCACGCTCGACATCGAGTCCGCTCCCGGACAGGGCACGACGGTGTTCGTGCGCATGCCCATCTTGATTGGAATGATGGAGGTGTCTGGCGATGGATAAACTACGCATCCTGCTCGCCGACGACCACGAGATGATCCGTGACGGCGTCAAGGGACTCATCAACGGGCAGCCCGACATGGAGGTCGTCGGCGAGGCGGGCGACGGGCGCGAGGCGTGGCAGAAGGTCAAGTCTGTCCAGCCGGACATACTCGTCCTCGACATTACGATGCCCGACCTCAACGGCGTGCAGTCGGCCGAGCGAATCAACCGCGACTCGCCGAAAGTTAAAGTGTTAATCCTGACGGCGCACGAGGACAAAGGTTTCCTACAACAAGTGCTGCAAGCGGGCGCGGCCGGATACATGCTGAAGCGCTCCGCCACTGCCGAGCTGATTCGCGCGATCCGAATCGTGGCTTCGGGCGGCGTCTACATCGACCCGCGGTTGGCGAGCAAAATCGTTACCGACTACGTCGGGAGGCAATCCTCCAGAGAGCCCGCGCGGCGCGGCGACCTGAGCGAGCGGGAAGAAGAGGTGCTGCGCCTCATCGCCTGGGGGCACAGCAACAAAGATATCGCCGCGCAGCTCAATATCAGCGTCAAAACCGTCGAAGGGCACAAGACGAAGATTATGGAGAAACTCGACCTCAAGAATCGCGTCGAACTCGTCCGCTACGCGTTGCACCGCGGCTGGCTTCAGGAGCAGTGAAGCCGTTGCCGCGCCGAAGCCTCATCCGCGCGTGAATCGAACGTACTAAAGACTCATCATCACCCCTCGCTCCTCTCTGCATACCCAGCCGGCGTATATATATTCCCTTGCCGGACGAGGGAATTCCCCCGCCTTCTTTTCTGATTCTTCTCGTAGATTGTTTTTCGCCCGCGTGAGATAACTGCGCCAGCTTACAAGCTCCTAAAAAAACGGGTCAGGGCCGCGACGTTCGTCGAAGATAACGTAAGGCCGAGCACTTCTGGACAGGGGCGGGAGATGATACATAAAAAGCAGTCCCTACTCGTTCTCGTGACGCTTGCGCTCTTGTCGGGCGCGTGCGGTCGAGCCCCGAAGCAGCCGGCCGAAACGCTCGCCGCGGCCTGTGAGGCGGCGAGGCTCAAGGATACACGAGCCTATCAGGAGACGCTGTCCCGGGATAAGTTGTCGAACCTGCGCGCCCTCGCCGCGCGCAGCAACATGTCCACCGACGAGTTACTGATGCAGTTGATCGGCAACATCAACTGCCCCGAACGAACGCAGGCGGGCGTGACGCACTTTCAGGGTGAGACCGCGACCCTCGACGTGAAGGCGGCCGACTCGGAGGAGATTGAAAGATACCGCTTCGTCCGTGAAGGCGGCGATTGGAAGTTCGCCGACTGAGTGCCGGACTTGAAGGCGGCCCAAGCGCACCGCCGAACAGCAAACGATTCACCTCGCTCGTAGTTGCCACGCAAAAAAAGAAGCCCCGCCCATTACCTGCAAGTAATGAACGGGACCTGGTGAAACAAACCCCAGTCGCTTATCTCGCGCCGAGGTGTCTCGCTGGACGGCGGCATCATAGCGCGAAATCCGCGGCGACTCAACACCCAGAGGAGAAGCCCGTGAAATTAAAGAAATTCGCTGCCCGCGCGATGTCTGCCGTGCTCACGGCTGGCATGATTGCTTCCAACTTCGGAAGCGTCCCGACGGCCCGTGCCGCCGACCACCGCGATTCGCTCGCCGTTGACGCCCTCGCCGAAGGCGACTTCACAGACGTGTTCGCCTACGTCGATCCCGCGAACAACAACAACGTCGTGCTCTCTTTCCTCGTCAACCCGTTCACCAACCCGGCCGAAGGCCCCAGCGAGCGCTTCAGCGAAGAGTACCTCTACCAGATGAAGATCGATAATGGCGGGGATGTGCGCGAAGACCTCGTCATGCAGGTGAGTTTCGAGGGCGGCCGCGGCCCGCAGAGCTACGAAGTGGTGCTCGGCGTGCCCGCCACGACCGGCCCGCGCGGCAACCGTCATCTGGTCAACGCTCGCAAGCTGTGTACTGGCAACGCCGTCTACAACGCCAACGCCGCCATCCCCATCGAGGATCGCGACAAGTTCATCGTCCCCTCCGGCATTCTGCCCGCCATCGCCCCGTTGAACGGCAGCTCGGCCGGCGTGGCCGACGAGCCGGGCGTCAAGTGCTTCGCGGGCGTCACCGACGACTCGTTCCAGACGGACGTGGCGCAGGCCGTGTTCCGCACCGGCCTCAACGCCTCGACCACCGAGAACGCGCTCACGCACACACAGGACGTGTTCCGCGGTTTCACCAGCACCTCATTCGGCCCGTTGCGCGGCCGCCCGCTGCGCGCTGACGGCACGAGCGGCTCTGACGGCTTCGGCGGCTACAACGCCTCGGCCGTCTCCGTCTCCATCCCGAAGTACCTGCTCACCGGCAGCGGCATCGCCGACGTTTCTCAGGGCGGCGCGCGCAACTCCGACCTGATCGGCGTGTGGGGCACCGTCAGCCGCCCCGAGTCGGAGACGTTCGACGGCATCAACAGCCAGCACTCCGAGACCTATACGCAGTTCGAGCGCATGGGTCAACAACTCGCCAACACCGTCTGGGTCTTCAGCAGCGTGCCCATGAACGAGACGCAGATGAGTATCGCCGACGCCAACACCGAGCTGGGCGCCGGCTACATCCCGGGCGTGGCCACCGCGCTGATGACCACGGCGTTGCTCAAAGACCTGCACAACGCGACCGGCCCCGAAACCGACGCCGCCCTTTTCCGCCGCTACACTCCGACTTCGCTGCGCTCGGGAGGCCCTCTCAGCGTGCTCACCAACACCATCGAAGGCCGTCAGACGCTTCTGACCGCCGCCGGCTTCACGGCCCCCGCGGTGACGGGCGTGCCGCTCCTGCTGCCGGAAATCGGCCTTAACACCAACCAGAACCGTAACCTGCAAAAAGACCTGACGTGGCCTGACTATATGCGCCTGAACGTCAACATTCCGACCGACGGCGTCCGCCCCGGCGCGGCCACCGCCGGCAACTCGTCCGCGACGCTCGCCATCGGCAAATACGGCTACCAGAACGGTCGCCGCCCGGCCGACGACGTGACGGACATTTACCTCCGTATGGCGCGCGAGCTGACGGACGTGCAGTTCGGGCCGAACGTCCTGCTCGGCGGCAGCATCATCGGCGGCAACCCGCTACCGGGCTACCAGCCCAACACAGACCCCGCCCGTCGCCCGCTGCGCTGCGAGCAGCTCAACGTCAGCCTCAGCTTGACCAGCAGCCCGGCCTTGCTCGCGCCGTGCGAAGACTCGCGGATTTTCACGGTGCTTCAGGGCACGGACTTCATCGAGTCGAACCCGCTCGACATCATCAACGTCGCCAATCAGGTCTCCAACGAGCGAGCGCTTCAGGCGGCCTTCCCGTACTTCGGTTTCGCCAACCCCGTCCCGGGTGAAGCGGGAACGAGCAACTTCCCCGTCCAGAAGTAGGCACGTTCGGACATCAACACGCGGGAGGGGTTTCGCTCGGCCAGGCCCCTCCCGCTACTTCCAAACGAGGAGAGTCATGAAAAAAACATTCATCATCATGTCGTCCGTCATCCTTGTGGCGCTTCTCGCCGGCGCGCTCTACTTCGCCAGTTCGCACATGACCACGGCCGTCGCGTCCGTTACGAAGGAAGCTCAGTTGGTCGCTTTTCACGAAGCGCGCGTCCGGAAGCAGTCGGACGACCCTGACGCTTACCGCAAACTCGCCGCATCCTACGTGGTGCGCGCCGAAGCGACGGGTGACGGCGCGGATTACGACCGCGCCTTGCAAGCTCTTGACCAGTCCGAGGCGCTCGCCCCGGGCGCAATCGAAATTTATCAGGCGCGCGCTTCAGTCCTCTTGTCGCGCCACATGTTTAAGGACGCGCGCACGGTCGCCGAGCAGGGCTTGGCGCGGGAGCCGGAGAACACCGAGCTGCTCGGCATCGCGGGCGACGGCGCGTTGCAGTGGGGCGACCTGGTGGGCGCGGAGAAGCACTACCGCAAGCTCATCGAGGTGCAGCCGAACAGGGCCGGCCCATGGGCGCGCATGTCGCAGCTCGCGGAGGTGCGCGGCGACTTCGACGAGGCCGCGCGCCTGATGACGAAAGCCATCGATGCGGGCTACCCGCGCCCACTCTCGCCCACGCACTTTGCCTGGGCGCGCGCCATCCTCGGCGAGATCGAGTTGAAGCGCGGCCACAACGCGGAGGCGCGGCGTCAATACATGTGGGCGCTCTCGAAAAGCCCGAATCACCCGCTCGCGCTCGAACATCTCGCGGAACTCGATCTGGCGGAAGGCGACTACGCCGCCTCGGAGGCGGGCTACCGCGGCATCCTTCGGCTGCGCCCACACGACCCGCAGACCAAGCTCAGTCTCGCCAAAATCCTCGAACGTCGCGGCGAGAGGGAAGAATCAAACCGGCTGCGTGGCGAGGCGCGTAACTTCTGCGAGGAAGCAGTCGAGAGCGGTAACGACGGCTACCTCCGCCTGCTCGCAACGCTTGAACTCGAAGCCGGTAACTACGCGCGCGCCGCCGAGCTCGCGTCGCACGACCTGAGCCTGCGTCCGACGGACGAGACGCGCGCGTTCGCGCAGAAGGTCGTCGCGGCGGCCGGCGCCGCGGGTCGCCCCGTCAACATTCTCTAGCTCACCTCACGCGCGCCGCGCCGTGACGCGGGCGGACGCAACCAGATTCCTACATTAACCAGGACTCGCCACTCTTGATTGATTCGAGGGCGCGGCCCGACTCACTGAATAAGGACGGCCATGCACACGAACAAGCAACGGCGGCGCTATAGTCTCCTGACACTGGCGGTCTGTCTGCTCTGCGTCCCGCTTGTCGCGGCGCAGACCCCGAGCCGACCGGAGTCTGCGAACGCGGGTGCGACGCGAGTCGTGTCGGGAGTGGTCATCACACCGCGCGACGAGGTGGTGCCCGGAGTCGCCGTAAACGTGCTTTACGCTTCGGGCCGCCAGAGAGCGGTGAGTGATGGCGAAGGTCGATTCCGCGTGGTGATTCCGGTGGGTGAGGCGGCGACCCTCCGGGCCGAGGGCGAAAACATCACGACGACCCAAATGACCGTCGGCGGGGCCGAGCCGGCGGAAGACCTCCGGCTGCGAGTGGACTACGTTATTCCGCCCGTGCATGAGAGCGTCGTCATCGAGGATTCGACGCTTGAGCCGGGCATTGAACGGCGCGACGACTCTGTCTATAAAAACAGCCTCTTCTCGCGCGACGACCAGTTGTTTCAGAATCTGAGCGCGGGCATCAACGCCGGGCAGCACGAGGGCGGTGGGAAGTCTCTGGAGATTCGCCGCTTCGGCTACAACCTCGACCACGGCGGCGTCAACGGCGGCCTGAAAGTTCTGGTTGACGGCGTGGGGCAGAATCAGGCCACGCAGGGGCACGGGCAAGGCTACCTCGGCAGTCTGAAGAGTCTGACGCCGGAGCTGGTCGCGGGCGTGGACATCCTGAACGGCCCATTCAGCGCGCAGTACGGAGACTTCTCCGGCCTCGGCGTCGTCCACATCCGGCAGAAAGAGTCGCTGCCCGAACGGCTCACCGTGCGCGTGCAGGGCGGCTCGTTCGGCACGCGGCGCGCCTTCCTCGCCTACAGCCCCGCACTTGAGGCGACCGACGCCCTCGTCGCCTACGAAGGCGCGCGCACCGACGGCCCATTCCTCAATCCGCTCCGCTATCGCCGCGACAACCTGTCCGGCAATTACACGCGCCACCTCGGCGGGCGACGGTCGTTCGGGGTTAAGCTCAACCTGAACCGCAACGACTTCTCCTCTTCCGGCCAGTTGCCGCTGGACGAGGTCGCGGCCGGGCGACTGGATCGCTTCGGCTCGCTCGACCCCGACGGAGGAGGGCGCGTGCGGGCCGGTCTGTTGAGCGGCTACTACTCGGTGGAGACGGCGGGCGGCGGCAGTTTCAAAATTGACTCTACCCTCTCCCGTTCTCTCTTCGACCTCTACTCAAACTTCACCTTCTTCCTCGCGGACGAGGTGGACGGCGACGAGATTCAACAGCACGACTCGCGCTTGCAGGAGGCCGTGAACCTCCAGTATCTGCGCCCGCTGAAAATCTTCGGGCAGACCTCGCTGCTTATCGCGGGGGGGAACTTCAACGCTAATCAAATCAACGTCGGGCTCTACCGCTCGGCCGGCCGCGCACCCTCCGCCGTCACGACCGACGCGCGCGCGCGCGTCAACAACTACGCCGGGTTCATCCAGCAGACCATCTTCTTACTTGAAGACCGCCTCCGGCTCGAAGGTGGCCTGCGCTACGACTATTTCCGCTTCGACGTTGATGACCGCGTGAGCGCAGAGCTTTCCGGCGCGCAAACCGCGGCCAGCTTTCAGCCCAAGGCGGGCCTCTCCGTGCGCCCTTCCATCCGCTTCCCGGCAGTCATCCATCTCAACTACGGGCGCGGCATCGCGAGTCAGGACGCGCGCGGCGTCGCGCGCAGCCCTTCGGCCCCGAAAATCTCCACCACCGATTTCTACCAACTCGGCGCGGCCGTCAACACCATAAGATTCTCGCTGAGCGCAGACCTTTTTCTCATCGACCGCTCGAACGAGCAGGTCTACGTCCCCGATGACGGCACCGTCGAGTTCAAAGGCCCTACGCGCGCGAACGGTTACGAGGCGAAAGCCTCGCTCCGATTGACGCATCACCTGTCGTTCCAAGGCAGCATCACGCAGGTGTCGAACGCCTTCTATCGCGGCACCCGTCCGCGAGTTTACCTGGAGGGTGCGCCGCGCACGGTTGCCAACGCGGGTCTCACCCTCTCAGACTTTCACGGACTAAACTCATCGCTTCGTTACCGGCACACAGGTAACTACCGGCTCGACGGCCGGGACGCCCGGCTCCGCGCCTCCGGTCTGGACGTGCTTGATTTCAGCATGTCCAGACGACTCCTCAAGCAAGTCGATCTCAACTTCTCCATAGACAATCTGACGAACAAACCTTACTTTGAGACCCAAAATTATTTCACCTCGCGCCTCAGTCCGGGAGCGCCCGCTCTCGAACGCATTCACGGCACGCCCGGCTACCCGCGCACTATGACGGTCGGCCTGACGTTTCGCCTGTGGGCGAAGGGCTCGTGAGCGCAGCGGGAATGAATCGGCGGGCGGCGGGTATCAGTCCTTAGCAAGGCACGGGAGCCGGCGCGTCGAATGGTAGGGACGGGCGATGAATACTCTATATGCGCGGCTGACTCCTGCCTCGAATACTATTCTGGAGACGACAAGCGTGGAGATGGCTGACAGGGTGATCAAGAGCGACGAGGAATGGCGGCGTGTGTTAAGCGAGCAGCAGTTTTACGTGATGCGCCTGAAGGGTTCGGAGAGGGCTTACACGGGCGCGTACTGGGATCATTACGAAGAGGGCGTTTATCACTGTGCGGCGTGCGGCCTCCTACTCTTCAGTTCGGACGACAAATTCGCTTCGCACACCGGCTGGCCGAGTTTCACCGCCCCCGCCGCCCCTGCCCACGTCTACACCGAGACCGATTCCGTCGGAGGTAAGACGAGCACAGAAGCCATATGCCGCCGCTGTAACTCTCACCTCGGACACGTCTTCCCCGACGGTCCACGCCCGAACCACTTGCGCTACTGCATCAATTCGATTGCGCTCACATTCGAAGGTCGTAGCCCCGGCGTTGAACCCGCCGAGCGCTAGCGGCCCGGCGGTCTCACCTCCTTCCAAAGAGACAGCATCGATTACCAACAATTTGACAAACCGCTGGCAGAAAGCCGTGAGGCAGCGTGTGTATAAGCTCAGGCACAGGAAATCAGAATGGAGCATTGAAGATCAGCCGGTCGGCGCCGGGCATGGCATTCCGATGACGGGGCCGCGCGTGGCGGAGGAGTTTCGCGCCTTCGCGGCGAACTTCCGGCCGCCGCGTAAAGGCCGCTACGTGAGGGAGTCTGCGCGCGCAGATGAGACGGGCGTCGTCGCGCTGCCGCCGCCCGTGCCCGACCCGCTGCCGAAAGTCTTGGCTGGCGTGGGTCTGGCGCTCGCGGCCGGCGGGCTCGTCACTGCCGCCGTCAGGCGCGGCGGGACCGTCGGTGCAGGGCGAACTAAGAATGGCCGCACGGCACCGGCCACAGTTACAAAGGGTGTCCATCGCTGTCTCGCTGCGGGGAGGAATCGCGCATGAAAGCAACCATACTGCTCGGCACGCTCAAGAAGTCGGGACTATCCAACACGGAGACGCTCTGCGAGTTCCTCTCCGGCAGGATGGAGAAGAGCGGCATCCGGACTGAAATCATTAAGCTGGTGGAGCGAGAGGTTCTGCCCGGCACGTCCTCCGACATGGGCGAGGGCGACGAGTGGCCCAACATCCTCCGGCGGGTGCTGGACTCCGAGATGGTCATCCTCGCGACGCCCGTCTGGTGGGGCAACCAGTCGTCGGAGATTCAGCGCGTCATCGAACGGCTCGACGAACTGCACGACGAGGTGCTCGCGGGCAAGCCCTCGCGGCTCGAAGGGAAGGTAGGCGGGATCGTCATCACCGGAGACTCGGACGGCGCGGAGCACGTCATCGGCAACCTCTGCAACTTCTTCAACGCCGTGGGGCTGCTCGTCCCGCCCTACGCCACGCTCTCCGTACTGTGGGACGGCCAGGCGAAGGGCAAGGAGCCGTCGAAGGAGGAACTACTTACCAAGTATGAATCCGACTACGCGGAGACGGCCGACAAGATGATCCGGCAGTTACTCAAATACGCGTCCAGTTGAAGAGGTGTCATAGCTTGAGGAATCGTGACAGGATTTCGGCCAGCGCCCGCTCTTCTATCGGTTTCATAATACAGTCGTCACAACCCGCCGCTATCGCCTCTGCATGCCAGCCGTTGCCACAGTGCGCCGACAGCCCGACGATCGGTATCTCTCTCGTCTCCGGTAATTGACGCAAGCGGCGGGTAGCCTCGAAGCCGTCGAGCACGGGCATCCTCAAGTCCATGAAGATCAGGTCCGGCTTGTGCTCCGGGGCCAGGTCAATCGCTTCCTTGCCGTGCACGGCCTCCAAGACCCGACACCCCTTCAGCTCCAACATGAGCTTTACCAAGTGGCGAATATCTTCGGTGTCTTCGGCGATGAGGACGGTACATTTTGGTGCGGAAGCCGGCGAGGAGCGCCCGCGTGCGGTCTTCCGTTCCGGCGTAGGCCGTCAGCGCCACCGAAGGCGTGCACCTATGACCAGTGCGCCGTGGTGTCGTATTTAAACATCTATACGCAAGCTCACTCAGCCGGCATCGGCATGCGGAAGGTGAAACGCGTCTCCTCCGGTGAGGACGCGACCTCCAGCGTGCCTCCGTGGGCGCGGGCGATCTCCGACACGATGTAGAGGCCGAGTCCAAGTCCCTGCTGGCCGGGCTCGATGGATGCGCGTGAGAACGGCTGGAACAGGTAGTCTACGGTCTCGGGAGGGATCGGCTCGCCGAGGTTCGCGACGGAGAGTTCAAAGCTGTCGGCGTCGCTGTGCGCGCGAACCCAGACCGGTGCGGCGGGGTCGCCGTGGGTGAGCGCGTTGGCGAGCAGGTTGGAGAACATCTGCGCGATGCGCGCGCCGTCGCAGGCGACGGGACTGTCGAGCGCGAGTTCACTTTTGACGGCGCGACCCGGCCAGACGATACGCGCTTCGGCGATGACCTGCTCCAGCTTCGCCTCCAATCCCGCATCGACGGCTCTGGTCAGAGAAAGACCTCCACCCAGCCGCCCGCGCGCGAAGTCCATGACGTTATCGACGAGTCCGGCCATCCGCACGGCGCTCCTTCGGATGAGCGCGATAACAGGCGCGGCCTGCTCGCCGAGCGACATCTTGAGTAGCAAATCCGCGCCGCCGCGTACCGCGCCCAGCGGATTGCGAAGGTCGTGCCCCAGGACGGCGATGAACTGCTCGCGCAGTTGCGCGGTCTCCCGTTCGTCGAGCAGCGCGGACTCGCTGAGCCGGAGGCGCTCCTGCGCGTCGAGGTGGAAGGAGATCAGCTCCGCGAACAGCTTGAACATGCCGACCGTCTCGGGTGTGTTGAGGCGGGCCGGCCTGGGGTCGATGGCGCAGAGGGTGCCGAAGAATTGACCGTCGGGACGGCGTATCGGCACCGAGATGTAACTTTGAAAGCCGTACATCTTCGGCGTCGGGTGGTTACAGAATGCCTGATCTTCCGAGGCGTGATCGATGACGACTAGCTGGCCGCTGTCGCGTATCTCGTCGCAGATGGTGGTCGCCACCTGAAGCTCGCTGCCCGGTTGAAGCCCGAACGCGATCTCGTCGCGCACTGCGCAGGCGATCCAGCGATCCTCGGTCACACGCGCCACGGCGGCGAAGCCGAGGCCGGTCGTGCGGCACACGACCTCAAGGATGCTCGGGACGGCGTCGATTCTGGAGACGGCGTCCAGATCGTCAGCGAAGTTGTTATTCACGAGGGACTCTTTCCGGCAATAATGAAGTGCGGCCTACTTTAGTCGGGCGCACCGTGGGCGTCAACAGTCAGAGTTGGCGCAGGGCACACACGCCTTTTACGCGTCACTCTGGGCGCGAGCACTTCGCCCCGTGACGACGCGACCGGTGAAGAAGACGGCGACTCATTCAACACGTACTCTCTCGTCCAATGTGCCGCGACGTTCAGTCCCGCGTGGATTCGAGCAGATGAAGCGGTGACAAAGGACGATAGGTTTGCTGGCTGTGCCCGATTCGGCGCGGGGTTTAGGGGTGGATGCTGTATATTGCTGAAAACACCGGCAGACAGTTTCGCGGATGTACCAAGAGGCAGAGAAGTTAATTAAATTTTTAAACCCGCCCTTTTGTCAATTGCTGGCTCTCGCCGCTCTCGCGCGGCGATTGATCAGAAGGGGATGGCATGGCTCAAAAAAAATCGGCCCCGACCAGATCGCCCGCGGGGACGCGACGCACTTCACCGGCCGAGGCGGATTCGCCTGTGAGAAAATCCGGCAAACCCGCGCGGGCGACCTCCGGAAAAACTGCTCGCCAGTCCTCATCCAAGTCTGCCACTAAAGAAAAGCGCGCCCTGAGTCGGGAGGCCGGGAAAGATTCTTTCCCGGTGGTCGGCGTCGGCGCTTCCGCCGGCGGCCTCGAAGCCTTCCGCCAGTTGCTTGACCATCTCCCCATCGATACCGGCATGGCCTTCGTGCTGGTGCAGCACCTCGACCCAACGCCTCGGCCCGCGCCGCGCTCGACACACTGGATCAATGGACGCCTGACGTGCTGGTGTCCGACATCGGAATGCCCGGCGAGGACGGCTACGCTCTGATCAGAGAGGTGCGGGCGCGTGAGCCGGAGCGCGGCGGACTCATCCCGGCGCTGGCGCTGACGGGTTATGCCAGCGCGGATGACGAGAGGCGGGCGGTGGAGGCGGGCTTCCAGATGCACGTCCCGAAGCCGGTCAAGCTCAGCGAGTTGATAGAAGCAGTGGCGAGCCTCGCCCGACGGGATGGGAAGGTCTGAGTGAGCCGGCGGCCGACTCAATAAGGTCGATCTCAACATGAAGCTGGAGGAGTGGCAGAACATCTACAACTATCACTGCCCGCACAGCGCGCTGGCCGGTAAGACGCCCTACAAGGTACTGCGCAAGAAGTTGAACCTGATATAGTCGAAGCAAAGGTAGAATGTTTCAACTCGTACCATTGACGCGGATAAATATCTTGTTAAGATGAAGTTCCCCAATCCAATTCCCCTGATTTGAGCCTTGCAGGTAGTACTCCGGCTCAGCTTCCGGTTTTCGAAACTACCAAAATCATCAAGAGGGTTTTCGACCAGACTGCGCCCTCTCGTCGAAAGGATATGACCTTGCCCCGACACGCCCGCCGTTCCCTGGTAATCTTCATCGTCATTTCTGTCTTCATTTCCGCCGTACCTCGTGACGCTTTCGTTATGGGTTACGCGACTAATAGTTCACGCCAACTTTCTTCGGTTGAACCGTCCGGCAGTGCCCCGGCGCCGCCGGGAGTTGCCAATCAATCATCAATCCCGTTGCTGATTAGTGAGTTTCGTTTTCGCGGGCCGTTCCACGAAAGAGACGAGTACGTCGAGATCTACAACAACAGCAATGCCGACCACGTGGTAAACGCGAATGACGGTTCAGTCGGCTATGCGGTTGTGGGAGCGAACGGCGTTGCGCGGTTTGTTATTCCGAACGGGACAGTGATTCCGGCGAGAGGGCACTTCCTGGGTGTCAACACAGGTTACAGGGCGACGCAGTATCCGGCAGGCAATGGAACAACGGCTACCGGCGACGCCACGTTCGTCGATGACATCCCCGATAATTCGGGAGTGGGGCTTTTCAGCAGCGCCCTTGCGCAGAACTTCCAGCCCGGGAACAGGATTGATGCCGTAGGCTCGTCCGGCACCTCCGAACTCTATCGAGAGGGGGTCGGGTACCCTGCCCTTATCACTCACTCCGTTGACTATTGCTGGGTCAGGAAAGTCAGTACGGTGACGGGTCTGCCGCAGGATACTGACAATAACGCCGCCGACCTGATACTGGTGGATACGAACGCAACGCCGTTGGGTGGAGGCCAACGGCTGGGGGCGCCGGGGCCGGAGAACCTCTCATCCCCGAAAGACAACGGCAGCAACATCGGACACAGCAAACTCGATCCCGCGCAAGCGGAGACTGCCGCGCCGAACGTCGTGCGCGACCTGACCAGCGATCCGGTCAACGATTCGACCCTCGGGACGCTGAGCATTCGACGCACGTTCACAAACAACACGGGAGACAGTATTACGCGCCTCCGTTTTCGAGTGATCGACCTCACGACTTACCCGCAGCCATCCGGCACCGCGGACCTGCGCGTTATTACGTCCAATGCGACCAATGTGAGTTTGACCGGCGGCGCGACGAGCAACGTGCTGGGAACCCGACTCGAACAACCGCCGTGGCAGGACAACGGGGGCGGCATTAATAGTAGTTTGACCGTTACAGGCGTGACCCCCAACGCTCCTTTGGTCGCGGGTGCCGGCGTCAACTTGCAGTTCCAGTTTGGCGTGGAACAGGCGGGTTGTTATCGTCTTGCCGTTGTAGCGGAAGCGAATTCGGGCGGCAGCGAAGTGTTCTTGTTAAGCGGGAACACTGACGCCGGGCCGCCATGTGCCGTGCCTCCGACGCCGACGCCGACACCCAGTCCGACGCCTTCCCCGAGCCCGAGTCCCACGGCGTCACCTACACCTACCCCAAGTCCGAACCCCGGCGATGCCGGCCTGTTGATCAGCGAATTTCGCTCAAGGGGCGCTTTCGGTGCGAGCGACGAGTTCGTGGAGATTTACAACAACAGCGACCAGTCCGCGACAATCGCAACGACGGACAATTCATCGGGCTACGCGGTCGTCGCCTCCGACGGAGCGACCAGATTTGTCATTCCGAACGGCACCGTCATTCCTCCGAGAGGACACTATCTCGGAGTCAACAGTGTGGGCTACGGACTTTCGCAATATCCGTCCGGAGCGGGGAACATCGCGTTCGATCAGAACATCCCCGACAACGCAGGCGTTGCTCTATTCAACACGGCCGCCCCGCAGAATTTCAGCACGATGACCCGGCTCGATGCCGTCGGGTCGTCCGAAGTATCTACGCTGTACAGAGAAGGGGTAGGGCTGCGGTCGCTCAGGGCTCTGTCAGTCGATTACAGTTGGTGTCGAAAGATCTCTTTGCCCGGCGGCGTGCCGGTGGATTCGGACGATAACGCGGCGGATTTTATCTTCGTCGATACTAACGCCACCGACCTCGGTGCCGGTCAACGGCTCGGCGCTCCCGGGCCTGAGAATTTATCCGCGCCGGTCGGCGGTGGATCGGCGTTGGCGCACGCCGCCCTCGACCCCGGTCAACTCGAAACGGCCGCGCCGAACGTGTTACGCGATTTCGCGAGCGACCCGGTCAATAATTCGACCTTCGGCTCGGTCACGGTTCGGCGCTCCTTCGTGAATAATTCAGGGAGCGCCATCACCCGTCTGCGATTTCGCATCGTAGACCTTTCGACGTTTCTCGCCGTTTCAGGGACTGCCGATCTCAGAGCACGACATTCAAGCTCTTCCACCGTGACGGTTGGCACTTCGTCGGTTTCTGTTGTCGGCACGACGTTGGAGCAACCGCCGTCACAGCCTAACGGGGGCGGGTTCAATAGTAGCTGGAATGTCAGTTCGGTAACTGCCGGCACCGCTTTAGCACCGGGTGCGAGTATCAATGTTCAATTCCGCCTCGGGATTGAACAGCCCGGCTGTTATCGGTTTGCCGTGATACCGGAGTCTTCCAACGGCGGGGGCACTCCTTTTATTCTCAGTGGCACAACCGAAGGGCCGGGGCTCTGTGGCTCAGCCACGCCTACTCCGACACCGGAGCTGACTCCGACACCGACTCCAGAGCCAACCCCGACGCCGACGCCGTCTCCAACCCCGAGCCCGACGCCCACGCCCGAACCATCGCCTTCGCCGACGCCGGGCGAGCCGTCCTCCTTCGTCTTCGAGAGTGATAACACGATGGTTGAGGAAGACAGCTCTTTCGTGACCCTCACCGTCAGGCGCACGGGCAACCTCGCCGAGCCGGCCGCCGTGGACTACGCGACCGTGAACGGTACGGCGCGCGAGGGCTACGATTACATCATGGCGCGCGGCACCCTCCACTTCGCCGCCGGCGAGTCCACGAAACAGGTGCGGGTGCTCGTCATCGACGACGCCTACACGGAACAGGACGAGGGCCTGATGCTCGCGCTCTCGAACCCGTCGGGCGGTTGCTCACTCAGCACGCCGCATGCGGCGGCGCTCATGATCATGGGGAACGACCAGTCGCCGGCGGGCTCCAACCCCGCGGACGAGGCCCGGTTCTTCGTCCGCCAGCACTACGCCGACTTCCTCAACCGCGCGCCGGACGAGGACGGCCTCCGATTCTGGACGACCCAGATTGAGAACTGCGGCGCGGATCAGCAGTGCGTCGAGCGTGTCCGCGTGAACGTCTCGGCGGCCTTCTTCCACTCCATTGAGTTCCAACAGACCGGCTACCTCGTCTACCGGCTCGGGAAAGCGACCGGCCAAAGGGTGCCGCGTTATGCCGAGTTCCTACGCGACACGCAGGAGGTGAGTGAGGGGATAGTGGTGGGCACGACCGGCTGGGCTGAGAAGCTCGCGGAGAAACAGCGCCGCTTCGTCGAAGATTGGGCGCAGCGCGCCGACTTCCGCGCGCACTACGACGCGCTCACGGACGAACAATTCGTGGACGCGCTGATTGCGAACACGGGCGTCGAGTTCGACGCCGGGACGCGGGGGCAGTTGGTGACAGACCTTCAGTCGGGCGCCGCGACGCGGGCCGGAGTGTTGCGCCGCGTGGCCGACTACGAGCCTTACGCGAAGGCCGAGTTCATGCGCGCGTTCGTGCTGATGCAATACTTCGGCTACCTGCGCCGCAACCCTGAAGAGGCGGACTTCCGCGGCGAGGCGGACCCGAACTGGCTGGGGTATAACTTCTGGCTCCAGAAGCTCAACGATAACGACGGCGACTACATCGCCGCCGAGATGGTCAAGGCGTTCATCACCTCCATCGAGTATCGCCAACGCTTCGGGCAATAGACCCGGCGCTCAAGGTACAGAATGGACTGGAGAACTACTGCCGGGGAGATGAGTCGCGTTTTTGCAATGCCCTAAGTTTGGCCGTGGGCCGTGAGATTTCGTCCTCACGGCCCACGGC